>NZ_JBICZC010000004.1:0-702842 GCF_043201715.1 Streptomyces sp. NPDC048291 | reverse complement strand
CAGCCCCTGCATCACCCGCGCCACGATCAGCACCTCAGGACCGGTCGCCAGCCCGCCCGCCAACGACGCCAGCCCCAACACCGCCAGACCGCCCAAAAACAGCCGCCGCCGCCCGAACAGATCCGCGACCCGCCCGAACAACAGCGTGAAACCCGCCGCGCACAACGCGAACGCCGTCGCGATCCACTGCAGATTCCCCAGCGAGAACCCCAGCCCCCGCCCGATCACCGGCAACGCCACGTTCAGGATCGAGAAATCCACCGCCAGCATGAACTGCGCCACCAGCAACACCACCAACGTCAACCGCATCCGCGACGACAACCCACCCGAACCACCACCACCCCCCGCACCAGACCCCACCGACCCCTCCACCACACCATCCACAACAGACATGAGATCCCCTTCGAGACGCTGAGATTCCGGGACGCCGAAACGCCGGGAGACGTCGACGGAAGGAATCCTGCGGCCGGGGCCGGGAGCTACCCAGACCCCAGAACCGACTCGCCTGGCGCTGACGGGCCTGGCCCTGGGTGGTCAGATCCTGACCACCCAGGGCGGGAAGGAGACGGACCCCGCGCCCGTTGGACGGAGAGCACGGTCCATCGCACCGGACTCACGGGAGGGACACCCCATGCCTGACTTCTCCGAGCTGAGCGACTTCCTGCGCAGCCGCCGAGCCGCTCTCACCCCCGAGGAGATCGGGCTGCCGCAGTTCGCGGAGCGCCGCCGGGTGCCCGGTCTGCGCCGCGAAGAGGTGGCGCTGGCGGCCGGCCTGAGCGTCACCCACTACACCCGGCTGGAACAGGGCCGCACGGTCCAGGTGTCCGACGCGGTCCTGGACGCCATCGCCCGCACCCTGCGGCTGACGCCGGACGAGTACAGCCATCTGATGGACCTGGCCCGGCCGGAGACGGCCACCTCCCGGCGCGCCCAGCCGCCGCGTGCCGCCTGCGCCGACCACGGGGTCCGCCAGCTCATCGACACCTTCGCCGACACCCCCGCCCTGGTCCTGGACCGGCACAACGACATCCTCGCCTGGAACGCCATGGGGCACCTGCTGCTCGCCATGCACCTGGACTTCGACGCGCCCGAACACCCGTCGCGGCGGCCGAACCTGACCCGGATGCTCTTCCTCGACGAACGCACCCGGGACCTGTACCCGCAGTGGCACGAGGAGGCGCAGCTCGCGGTGGCCTCCCTGCGGCTGGTGGCCGGCCGCTATCCCCAGGACAAGCAGCTCGCCGAGCTGGTCGGCGAACTCATCCTGAACAGCGAGGAGTTCGCGCAGCGTTGGGCCCGGCATCCGGTGCGGACCTGTGTCGCCGGCACCAAGGAGATGGTCCATCCGCTGGCGGGTGCCATGGAGTTGTCGTTCCAGAGCCTGCTGGTGCCGGGCGCGGCGGGCCAGCGCATGATCGCCTACACGGCCCGCGTCGGCACCGAGTCCGAGGCGGCCCTGCGCCTGCTCTCCTCCACCCTCCAGGTACCGGAGGCGGGCATCGGCACCCCCGTCCGCTGACCCCGCCCGCCGCCCCTGTCCTCTCCCGTCCGCTCCGTTCTCCTCCCGCCTCCTCCCGTCTTCTCCCTTACAACCCCGGCAAGTTGCCGAAGCCGCCGGTCGTACGCCCGTATCCCTCGGGCCACGGCGACGGGCCGGGCTAACGTCGCCGCGCGGTGACACCCCGCCCGGCCGGCCGCACCCCCCGCCGCCGGCCGGCCGGGGACCCATCGGTCACCGCGGGCGGCCCCGCACACCCTCGCGCCTGTCCGCGCGGTACGGCCGCCCTCCGTCGCGAGCCCCGCGCATCGCACCGGTGCGCCGCGGCCGAGGAGGACATATGCCCCTGGCACTGCTGGCCCTGGCCATAGGCGCGTTCGGGATCGGCACCACGGAGTTCGTGGCCACCGGCATCCTGCCGCAGGTGGCCGACACCTTCGGGGTGTCGATCCCGTCGGCGGGTTATCTGGTCACCTGTTACGCGGTCGGCGTGGTCGTCGGCGCCCCGGTGACGACGCTGCTGGGCACCCGGATGCCCAGGAAGACCATGCTCGCCCTGCTGATGGGCGTCTTCACGGCCGGCAACCTGCTCTGCGCGGCGGCACCGGACTTCGCGCTGCTGCTCGCCGGCCGGGTGCTGGCCTCCTTCGCGCACGGCGCCTTCTTCGGCATCGGCTCGGTCGTGGCGGCCGGTCTGGTGGCACCGCACCGCCGGGCCTCGGCGATCTCCCTGATGTTCAGCGGACTGACCATCGCCAACGTTGCCGGGGTCCCGCTGGGGACGCTGGTCGGCCAGACGGCCGGGTGGCGGGTCACCTTCGTCCTGATCGCCGCGCTCGGTGTCCTGGGTGTCGCGGGGGTGCTCTGCTTCGTCCCCGGGGACCGGCGCCCCGAGGCGTCCGGCGTCGCCGGGGAGGCCGCCGCGCTCCGCGACCCACAGGTGATCCTCGCGATGCTGATGACCGTCCTCGGGTTCGGCGGAGTCTTCGCCGCCGTCACCTATATCGCGCCGATCCTGACCGATGTCGCCTCGTTCTCCGCGTCCTCGGTCTCCTGGCTCCTGGTGGTCTTCGGCTGCGGACTGGTGCTGGGCAACATCGTCGGCGGCCGGCTGGCCGACCGCCGGCTGATGCCGATGCTCGCCACCGCGCTGTCCCTGCTCGGGGCGACCCTGCTGGCCTTCTCCCTCGCGGCTTCCCACCAGGCCGCCGCGGTGGTCCTGATCTTCCTGATCGGCTTCTTCGGCTTCGCCACCGTGCCGCCCCTGCAGAAGCGGGTGCTGGACAACGCGGCCGGGGCGCCCACCCTGGCGTCCTCCCTGAACATCGGCGCCTTCAACCTCGGCAACGCCATCGCCGCCTGGCTCGGCGGCCTCACCATCGACGCCGGGTACGGCTACGCCTCCGCGAGCGCCGTGGGCGCGGCCATGGCGGCTGCCGCGGTCCTGGTCGCCCTGGTCTCCGTCCGCCTCGACACTCGCAGGGGCCGCGGAGCGGTCGTCCCCGCCGGAGAGCCCCTGACCGGGAGGCCCTTGCCCGAGGACGCCCTGGACCCGGCCTCCTGAGCACCGAAGCAACGGCCGGGGCCGCCACCCCCCACAGGAGAGGCCCCGGCCGTCGCGCGGCACGGGCCGCGCGGCGGCCCGTACTCTGTTCAGCGCCATGAGTGCGTTTTCTGTCACACCCCACGGCGTCACGAGTTAGTTGCACTTTGTACGGACGTGGACGGCGAGCGGTTTCAGGTCGTAACGTGCACTTCGCGCCGGGCCGCGGAGGACGCATGACCACCGCAACGATCTGCGGTCCCGAACACCGAGACCATCAATTGAGGAACCACGACGGCGAGGACCTCGCCCGCGACAGCGGCGCCGGTTCGGGCCCAAAGTAGGGAACACACGGGTGCTGGGGGACGACGCGGAGTTGACCGCCGCGGTACGTGCTGCACAGGACGGGGACGAGACCGCGTTCCGCATCGTCTATCGCGCGGTCCAGCCCCGCCTGCTCGGATACGTCCGCACGCTGGTCGGCGATCCGGACGCCGAGGACGTCGCCTCCGAGGCCTGGCTGCAGATCGCCCGTGACCTCGACCGGTTCAGCGGCGACGCGGACCGGTTCCGCGGCTGGGCCGCCCGGATCGCCCGCAACCGCGCCCTCGACCACATACGGATGCGCGGCCGTCGCCCCGCGATCGGCGGCGACGAGACGGAGCTGACCGGCCGGGCCGCCGAGTCGGACACGGCCGGCGAGGCCATCGAGGCGCTGACCACCGACCACACCCTCGCCCTCATCGCCCGGCTGCCGCAGGACCAGGCCGAGGCGGTCGTCCTCAGGGTCGTCATGGGCCTCGACGCCAAGACCGCCGCCGAGACCCTCGGCAAGCGCGCCGGCGCGGTACGGACGGCGGCCCACCGGGGGCTGAAGAAACTCGCGGAGCTCCTCGGCGCAGACCCCGACGCGGCAGGGGTCCTCGACGCGCTGCCGCCCCAGCGAGAACCGAATGCTCGTGCGGTGACGTCCGCGAGTGTGACGCATACGCGTTCGCGGACGCAGAAGGACATGTGATGGCCGACGAGCGGTACAAGTGGCTGAACCGGGTGACGGCGGAACGTCTGCTGCGCGGTGAGTCGCTCGAAGCTGTCGACGCCTCCGCCCGTGACCAGGCAGAACGCCTCGCCGACACGCTCGGCGCGCTCTCCGTGCGGGCGACGCAGGCCGTCGCCGAACTCCCCGGTGAGGAAGCCGCACTGGCTGCCTTCCGCAAAGCGCGCGAATCGGCCGAGGACGCGCGGACCGCCGAGGCCGCACGCACCGGTGCCGCCGCGCGACCGGGCAGGCGGGCCGCCGACGCGGGCCTCTTCCGGATCGGCGCCGGCTCCCGGCCGTCCCGGGTCCCGGGCTGGGCCCGCCCCGCACGGCTCGGCCTCGCCGCCGCGCTGACCGCCGGCATGCTCGGCGGGGTCGCGGTGGCCGCCGGCACCGGGGTCCTGCCGACGCCGTTCGACGACAACCACCCGGGACCTGCCGTCTCCGTCTCGGCCGCCGGCACCCCGGCCCGCCCCGACGGCTCCTCCTCGCCCGAGTCCCTGCTCGGCGGCGAGACCGGCACGCCCTCCTCCGCGGCCACGCCCGGCGGATCGGGGCGGCCCACGCCCGACCCGTCCGGCAAGTCGAAGGAGCGGGACACCCGTTCGCCCGGCATCGCGGTCGGCGGGTGGAGCGGTGCGCTGACCTCCTGCCGCGCGATCCGGAACGGCCAGCCCCTGGGCACCGACCGCAGGCGCGCCCTGGAGGGCCTGGCGGGCGGCGCCGGCCGGGTGGACAGGTTCTGCAAGGCCGTCCTCGGCGCCGGACTGGACGGCAAGGACGGCGCCTCCCGCGACGGCAAGGGCGGCGACACCGGCGACAACGGCCAGGGCGGCAAGACCGACGGCCAGGGCGACAACAACGGCCCGGGCGACGACGACGGCTGGCCGGGCGGAGCCACCGGCGGCAAGGGCGGCGGCAAGAGCGGCGGCAAGGGCAACGACCACCACCAGGACGGCGTTGCCACCCCCGCCCCGACCGCCTTCACGCCCCTGCTGCCCAACCGGCCCAGTGCCTCGCCCAACCCCACGTACAGCGCACTTTGACCTTTACGCACCGCTGTGACCTGCGGTTTTGAAAGTCCCTGAACTTTTTTCCCGCAGGGTGTGACGTTTTCGGCGGCGAGGGCGCAGTACAGAGTGAGCCGACTGGTCATCGGCCGTCGCACAGAGCCGGGGTTCCCCCCGTACCCGTGGCTCGTGCATCGGCGCGGGCGGGACACGTTCCCCCGGTCCCGCCCGCGCCCCGCACGTCACCCGCTCACGCGTTCACCAGGACACGACGACCTTGTCGCCGTTCCGCACCTGCCCGAACAGATCCGCGATCGCCGCCTCGTCCCGCACGTTGACGCATCCGTGCGAGCCGCCCGCGTAGCCCCGGGCCGCGAAGTCGTAGGAGTAGTGCACCGCCTGGCCGCCGCTGAAGAACATCGCGTACGGCATCGACGAGTGGTAGAGCGTCGACACATGGTGGCGGGACTTCCAGTAGACATGGAACACACCCTCACGGGTCGGGGTGTACTGCGCCCCGAACCGCACCGACATCGTCGACACCGTGCGCCCGTCGATCATCCAGCGCAGCGTCCGGCTGGTCTTGCTGATGCACAGCACCCGCCCGGTCAGACACCGCGGGTCGGGCGCGGCGGCCGGCTGACCGCCCATCAGGTACAGCTCCCACTTCCCCGGCCGGTGCGTCATCCGGACCAGCCGCCGCCAGGTCACCGCGTCCGTCTCGCCCGTCTGCGGCAGCCCGCGCTTGCCCTGGAAGCCCTGGACGGCCTGCGCGGTGAGGTCGTCGTAGGTCCCCGTCGGCCCGTCGAACAGCCAGGCGACCTGGCGCAGCCGGGCCTGGAGCTCCCGGACGCCGGTGCCGGTGTCGCCGCGGGTGTACACGATGTGCGGCGGGACCGTCTCGACGGCGGACGGCGAGGGGGTGGGCGCGGCGGGCGCGGTCGGACCGGAGCCGGTGGGACCGGAGCCGGTGGGACCGGAAGCGGCGGGAGCGGCGGGCGTGGTGCCGACGGGTGTCGGGCTGTGCGGCAGGTCGATGTGGACGGGCGAGTGCCCCTTGGCGTCCCCGCCCGCCGGCTGCACCGTGCACCCGCACAGCACGGCCAGTGCGGCGGCCAGGACTCCCGAGTACCCCGAGACCTTCATGCCGAGGATGCTTCCCCGCATGACCGCCGCCGAACAAGAGGGCATCGTAGGAACCAACAGTCGTACCGGCATATCGGTATATCGGCGTACTGCGGAGGTCACCCGTCATGGCCCGTGAGTCGGAGTCCGGACTGCCCATCGAGCCGGTCTACGGCCCGGGGGACCTGGCGGGCTGGGACCCGGCCGGGAAACTCGGCGACCCGGGGTCGTACCCCTACACCCGGGGCGTCTACCCGACGATGTACACCGGCCGGCCCTGGACCATGCGCCAGTACGCGGGGTTCGGTACGGCCGCGGAGTCCAACGCCCGCTACCGGCAGCTCATCGCGCACGGCACCACCGGTCTCTCCGTCGCCTTCGACCTGCCCACCCAGATGGGCCACGACTCCGACGCGCCCCTCGCGCACGGCGAGGTCGGCAAGGTCGGCGTGGCGATCGACTCGGTCGACGACATGCGGGTGCTCTTCGCCGGGATCCCGCTGGACAGGGTGTCGACGTCGATGACGATCAACGCCCCGGCGGCCGTGCTGTTGCTGCTGTACCAGCTGGTGGCGGAGGAACAGGGCGTACCGGCGGCGGCCCTGACCGGCACGGTCCAGAACGACGTCCTCAAGGAGTACATCGCGCGGGGCACCTACATCTACCCGCCCAAGCCGTCCCTGCGGCTCACCGCGGACATCTTCGGCTACTGCCGGACCGTGATGCCGCGCTGGAACACCATCTCGATCTCCGGCTACCACATGGCCGAGGCCGGGGCGTCCCCCGCGCAGGAGATCGCCTTCACGCTCGCGGACGGCATCGAGTACGTGCGTACGGCGGTCGCGGCCGGCATGGACGTCGACGACTTCGCCCCGCGCCTGTCCTTCTTCTTCGTGGCCCGTACGACGCTCCTGGAGGAGGTCGCCAAGTTCCGTGCGGCGCGCCGGATCTGGGCGCGGGTGATGCGGGAGGAGTTCGGCGCGCGGGACCCCAGGTCGCTGATGCTGCGCTTCCACACCCAGACGGCCGGCGTCCAGCTGACGGCCCAGCAGCCGGAGGTGAACCTGGTGCGGGTGGCGGTCCAGGCCCTGGGCGCGGTCCTCGGCGGCACCCAGTCGCTGCACACCAACTCCTTCGACGAGGCGATCGCGCTCCCGACCGACAGGAGCGCACGCCTGGCCCTGCGCACCCAGCAGGTGCTGGCGTACGAGACCGACGTGCCGGCCACGGTGGACCCCTTCGCGGGTTCGTACGCCGTGGAGCGGATGACGGACGACGTGGAGGCGGCGGCCCTCGGCCTGATGCGGCGGGTCGAGGACCTCGGCGGCGCGGTGGCGGCGATCGAGCACGGCTTCCAGAAGGGCGAGATCGAACGGAACGCCTACCGCATCGCGCAGGAGACCGACGCGGGGGACCGGGTGGTGGTCGGCGTCAACCGCTTCCGGCTGGACGAGGAGGAACCGTACGAGCCGCTGCGGGTCGACCCGGCCATCGAATCCCGGCAGGCCGAGCGCCTCGCCCGGTTGCGCGCCGACCGCGACCGGGCGGCCGTAGCCGCGGCCCTCACCGCCCTGAAGAAGGCCGCCGGGGGCGACGACAACGTCCTCCCCCCGATGAAGGAGGCGCTGCGGGCACGGGCCACGGTGGGGGAGGTGTGCAACGCGCTGCGCGAGGTGTGGGGGGTGTACGTCCCGGCGGACGCGTTCTGACGGCGACGGCGACGGCGACGGCGACGGCGTTGTCGGACCCGCGTGCGAGACTACGTCTCATGTTCGGCGTCATCGATCTCCCCACCTATCTGGCAGGACTCGTCCTCATCGTCCTGCTGCCCGGCCCCAACTCCCTCTACGTGCTGTCCGTCGCCGCCCGGCAGGGGATCCGGGCCGGTTACACCGCCGCCGCGGGCGTGTGGTGCGGGGACACCGTGCTGATGACGCTGTCGGCGGCCGGGGTGGCCTCGCTGCTCAAGGCCAACGCCGTGCTGTTCGGGATCGTGAAGTACGCGGGCGCCGGCTATCTCACCTGGCTGGCGATAGGCATGCTGCGCGCGGCCTGGACGATGTGGCGGTCGAGGAAGCAGCAGGCGGCGGAGGAGGCTCCGCCGGCGGTCGCCGCGGCACAGGAGCGGCCCTACCGCCGGGCCCTGGTGATCAGCCTCTTCAACCCGAAGGCGATCCTGTTCTTCATCGCCTTCTTCGTGCAGTTCGTGTCAGAGTCCAACCCGATCGTGGGGTTCGTAACTCTGGGCGTACTCGCCCAGTTGGCAAGCGTGTTGTACCTGTCTGCGCTCATCTTCGGTGGGTCTCGTCTGGCTGCTGCGTTCCGACGTCGGAGGAGGCTCAGCGCGGGGGCTACCTCGGCCGCCGGGGTGCTCTTCCTCGGCTTCGCCGTCAAGCTGTCTTTGGCAAGCGTGTAGGGGGCTGGCATGTCTCACCTTGACGATGCTGCGGCCCTGTTCGCCCGGATGAGCGTCCAGGAGCAGCAAGAGGCGCTAGGAGCCCTCGGCCTACCCAAGAGGCTTCCGAAGGAGTCCCAAGAGCCACCCAAGGTCACCCCGTTCTCTGCCCTTGCCAGCACGCCCAGCAGGCGGAAGCGGCAGCCCCTCACCGTGAAGGCCGTGAGTAGCCCTGAGGTCCTTTAGGCCCCGCCTTGGGCGTCCAACTCCCCCGACCGCAAGACGTGCGTGCCCATACCTTTCTCGGACCGCGTGAGCCCCTGCGCCTCCACCTGTCGGTTTACCCGACCACGCGAATATTGGCGCTGCCGCATAGACGGGCCTGTCGGCCCCTCGTACCGTCGTAGCCACCGGGCCCCAACAGGGGCCAATCACAAGGGGGTTTCGGCATGGCGCACGAGGAACTGACCCGACTGACCGGCAACGGAAACGGCACTTGCGGAAAGGACGACTGCCCGAACGTCTACCGCACCGCAGACGGCTCTTTCGTCGTACAGGGCGACCTTTCCCAGGCGTTCACGCCGCCCGAGGGCGAAGGGCTTGTAGAGATCCCCGAAAGCGTGCTGAGGGAGGCCGTTCGTGTTCTTGGCTGGTGAGGAATGGGCGGCACGCTTCGAAGGCTTTCAGCGGGAGGCGTGGAGGCTTGAGACCCTGCCCCAATATCTCATGCCGCAGGAAGAAGAAGAGTTCCAGGCGTTCAGGGCGGGGGCCCGAATCGACCCCCACGCTGTGTCAAATGAGTACACCGACCGGCTGCGCCGACAAGTCGCAGAGGGGCGCACTCAGGGGCGCGTGCATATCGTGACGCGTCCGCTATCGGACTATCTGCAATTCGAGTTCGCGCAGTATTACGCGCCCCATGCCCTGGCGGGTGAGCGTATCCGCATTCTCGACGTGACCGACCGGGACAACCCCCTGGCCGGCGTTCAGGACTTCTGGATGTTCGACCGTGCCGAAGTGGTGCTGATGAATTACCACCCGGACGGAAGGCAGATCAATCGGGAAGTCTACGAAGGGGACGTAGCTGCGTTCATCGAATACCAGCGGATCGCGGTAGCCGAGTCGGTGCCTCTTGAGGAGTACGTGAAGGGCATTGACGTTTGAGCCCGAGAGGCTAGGTCAATTAAGGTCTGACCTAGCGGAAGCCCTGAGAGGCCAGCGCAAGCGAGCCGGGAAAACGCAAACCTGGCTCGCTCGCCGCTGCAACATGTCTCAAACCAAGGTAAGTAACATCGAGGGCGGCAAGCTCACGCCCTCTCTTGTCGACGTTGAATTGATTCTGGAAGCTCTCGGAGCCGATAGCCCCATTGCGGCCGAGATACTTTCGTTGGCCAGGTCGGCCAACACGGAGTGGCAAGACCACTGGTCGTCTCGTCGCCGAGGCTTGGACAAGAAACAGAACGAGCTAGCGAGACTCGAAGCGGTCTCGACAGAGTTCCGATTCTTCCTGCTCTCTATGATCACAGGACTTCTCGCCACACCCGAATACGTACGTGCGAGCATCGCCGATGTTCCCGGCGACCAGTCGAAGACCATTGCGAAGAAGCTGGAGCGGCAACAGGTTCTTTACGACGATTCGAAGTCGTTCACCTTCGTTCTCACCGAACAAGCGGTCAGGTGGCCGCTACTGCCCCCAATGGCCATGGCTATGCAACTCGACCGGCTTGCGTCCGTCTCCCGCCTTCCGAACGTTCGCCTGGGGGTGATCCCCTTGGGTGGTCACATTCCAGAGAGGCCGCTGAACACATTCACGCTCTATGATCGCCGCCTAGCCACCGTAGAAACTGGCACGGGCGCCCTGATATTGCGTGACCACAGAGACGTGACGGCTTATCTCGGGGACTTCGAGACCTACGAGCGATACGCAGTATTCGGCGACGACTGTCGAGCCCTCTTGGCTGAGTGGTCCGTGATCTTTGCCCGACAACGCAAATAAAACGCCTAGCCCTGCGCCCCTCTTGGCACCATGACGTGACAGCCATGGAGCCGAGGGGCGATCGATGCTGGAGCACAAGCCGCACGCCGAATCCCGATCCGGACCTGTAGCAAGGATTCCCGGACTCGAACCGGTCGGGGTCGAGGGGTGCATGACGTGCGCCGCTCTGTCGCGGTCCCGTGAAGTTGCCCGTGACGCGGATGTACCCGAAGCGGTGGCCTCGGCTAGTCGCGAGATCAGCAACCATCCCCATTCGGCGGTGGGCGACGGCCGAACGCTTCCCGTGGCGACCGTGTGGGGGGTATCGGCATGACGAAGCCTCACCCGTACCCCGGTCCAACGGTGGAACTTCCCCTAGACGATTGGCTGTACGAAGCGAAGCCGCGTGAGGGATGCGCACAGTGCGCCTCGGCCCTGGCCGAGCTGGAGGCAGCGAAGAAGTCCCGCAACGCGTCCGACCGCTTCGAAGCGGCCCGGAAGATCAGGCAGTGCAAGCATGGCGGTTCGGGGTGACACAAGCCCCCGAACGCCCGGAGAAGCCTCGGGCCGGCCGAAGGCCGTACGACCCCGGACCGCTTACCTTCCTTCAGTGGCTCGACTCGATCTCGACCGTGTGCGCAGCGTGCTTCGGTCATGGGCTGGTGTGGTGCCCGCACTGCGCGGGCTTCGGGGGTTGCCCTGTCTGTCGCCACACGGAGAAGGTCCCTTGCCCGGAGTGCGCGGGCGGGAGTCTCGATGGCCATAGGTGGTAGGGCACCGGATCAGGCCGCGACTGCAATAACAGAGCCTGCCATTTTCTGTGAGAGATTCAGAGCGGCGCGGTTTTCCATTGTGAAACGAGCCCAGTAAGCGTTTCTGGCCCTTCGGGTGTTCTCTTCGCGGCTCACTACGTCAAGGTGAGCGGGATTCCAGCACGCTCGGTTTCGGCACCAATGATCCACGGTCATCCCCTCCGGAATGAATCCACCGGACGCCTTCAAGCCCTCCCGATGGACGTAATACTGTATGCCGTTGGCCGTGAAACGGCCGTAACCGTCCGGAGTCGTGTACTGCATCCACTCGAAGCAGCCGCCCTCAACTTCGGGCCAGATGAGAGACCGGGAGCGCAGGTAATTGAGGACGGCGGTCTTGTTGGTCATGTCGAGGAACGGCTTCACAGAGATTCCTTTGGATTCTAGGAGGGCGGGTTTCGGTCGCATGGCACAGCACTGAGAAGAGTAAAAAGAACTACGGGAGCGGGATCAAACCCGCTCCCGTAACCGTCGGGTACTTAGCTAGCAGCAGCCTTAACGATCTGAGCCGAAGAAGCCTCGGCCAGAGAGACACCAGCAATACGCATGGTCAGCTTGAAACCAACCTGGTCGGAGTCAAATCGAGCGTCTTCGCTCACCTTGATCGTTGCATTCCGGCGGACGCCAACCATGATGCGCGAACCATCCGCGACCACAACCGTCTTGGGCGGAAGGAACGCACTCGACATGATCGGCAGCCCCCAAGCGGTGGAAGCCGGAGA
Source organism: Streptomyces sp. NPDC048291 (assembly GCF_043201715.1). NCBI lineage: Bacteria > Bacillati > Actinomycetota > Actinomycetes > Kitasatosporales > Streptomycetaceae > Streptomyces > Streptomyces sp. NPDC048291. The sequence goes on along the minus strand of NZ_JBICZC010000004.1, from coordinate 690,723 downwards.
ATCGGTCGGGGCGCCCGACTGATAAATTCCCGACCCGGCAGCCTTCTCCTTACGGAGAGCCGCAGCCATATCTACGGAAGCCCACACAACCGAAGGGGTTCCGTTCAGGGCCTCGATGCGCGCCACGGCGTCCGCAAGGTCGTCGTAGGTAACGGTGACCTTGCCGCTCCCGAGAGTGGTCGAGACACCCTGCGCGAGAATTCCCTTAACCGGGTTGGTGCCGGAACCGGTGAATGCATCGTTATCGAACTTCAGCGATGCGTCACGAAGAAGGTTGTTAGCAATCGAATTGCGCAGATCAATCGCGGAGTCTTCCAGAATCTCAGTGCTGGCCCACTGGATACGGCCGATCTTCTTCGCGCTGAACTTGACCTCACCCCAGACCATGTCCCCCTCGGGAATGGCTTCGCCTTCCTCGACGTAGTCGGCACCCGTCGAAGAGATAAGCTGCGGGACAGAGAAGGTCGCAGAGCTGAAAGGAACGATGCTCTCAGCCGGAAGACCACGAAGGAACGTCGACTTAGCCTTCAGGGCGTCGATGTACTTCGTAGCAGTCTGAGCCGGCACGGTGTAGCCGCCATCGCTCGGAACGCTCTCGGCCACCAGGGCGCGGTACTCACTGAGCGACGGCATCAGGGCCCGCCAGGAGTCTTCATCGCGACTGGGGGTAGCCCCGGGCATCAGGGCGCCAACTCCGTTGGCCAGGGCGCGAACTTCAGCCTCACGCTCGCCACGCTCGACCGCGTCTCGGGCCTCGGCCTCAAGCCGATTGATATCTCGGTCCATGCGCTTGACGCGCTCGCGCTTCTCGGCCTGGCTGAGCTTGTTGTCAGCCTCAACGGAGCGAAGCTCCGTGATCAGCTTCGCGCGCTCGTCGAGCGCAGCATTTGCCATGGCGGCATAGTTTTGGGCGAGGTCGGGCATTTGTGATCCCTTCATCGGTTAGGAGCTGGGGGCATGCAAAAGGCGCCCAACACCCGAATGGGTGGGGCGCCTAGGTTCAAGGGCGGATCAAGTGCCGTTCCTAGAACGGTGAAATATGAGAGTTCCGAAGCTCGACCCGCTCAACGAAACGCATCCTGCGGCGAATCCGTCGCGCCAGCGTTCGGCATTCGTCAGAGCAGTACATGGCAGGACGGCCGGGGTCGTACTCGGTAGCAAACCTGTTTTCGCAAGCGTGGCAGTGCAGGGTGACAAGTTGGCTCATGATGTTTTCTCCTTCGAGGGATGGTGGGGCGCAAGTATCAGCAGGGGATACGCGAAACGGCCCGACTCATGGCCAGCATTGGAAATGCCATGAGCCGGGCCGCTTGCGAAGCACCGCCCGGCGCCCTACCCGTGCCCCCGATCCGTGAAGGATCGAAGCTTTCTACATCAAGGAAAGACCTGTTATTCGGTCGGATACACAACCCGATATTGAGTGACCCCGGTCACTCGCGGGGATCGCTGCCGAGACGTGCGGAGAGATCCGCACGCATACGCGCCGAGGCGTTGTGACCCTCTGTCGTCCAGCCAAATACCGAGCTACACGAGTTCAGGCGAACCCCCGCGCGCTCACGCGAAGGGAAGGCTGCGGGTGCGGGGAAGGGGCCCCGGAAAGTTTCAGACTCCCCCTTCCTGCCGGTGGGCATCCGACAAGATGCCCGTATGGATCAGGGGATAGCTGCGCTGATCGCAGCAGGGTTCGGACTGGTTGGTGCCGCAGTCGGCGGCGCTGCGGCCGTTTGGGGTGCAAGGATCGGGGCGGAGAGGTCGGCCCAGGCCGTCAAACAGCAAGTGCAAGACCAAGCGGCCGTCGAACACGCTCACTGGATTCGGCAGCAGCGACTGGAAGCCTACGAAGGATTTGAGGACACCTATGCTCAACTCGCGCGGCTTGTTGGTCGCGTAGGGCGAGACATTCCCGAGGCGCCAGATCTGCTGCGAATCTTGGCGCGTTGTTGTGCCCGCATCGAAATCCTTGGACCGCTCGAAGTGTCATTTCGTGCGCTACAAGTGACGACGGGACTCGGCATCCGAGTAGCTGATCTAGAGGTGCTCCGTCGACTCGATACGGGAGATGGCGGGGAGCCTAGCGAGGAATACTCGCAGATGGCCGCCCGGCTACAGGCCGACAACAGTAGGAATGAAGATCATCAGTCCTTTATTCGAGCAGCCCAGAAGGCCATGGGTACGTACCTTCAATAGCTGAAGTTGCCCGGCCCACAGGGCGGGCGAAGTCTCTATGTCATTCGTTCCGCCCCTGGCCTCTGTGACTCGGCCAGGGCGAGAAGTGAACGTCAGTGAGCTTCTACAGGGCAGCGCCCTTCAGGGGGCGCTGCTTCTCTCTGAGGCCATAAGTTCTCCTGGCCTTGATCGGCCAGGGCAGAGCTGTGAAGCGCAGCGGAGCAGCCAACGGCCCCCGTGGGGGCCTTACTAAGGCCATAAGTCGCCGAGGACCGTTCAGGCCGCCTCGGCGAACCATTCCTCGTCACCGATCCACCCCAGGCATCCCGAGGACCGGTCACCGGCCATGAGGCGGAACGTCGTCTTCGCTCGGCGCTTGGTGCCGACCGTCTCAACTTCCAGCCATCCGGCATCGGTTAGGGCCTTTGCTCCGCGCTCGGTATAGCGGCGAAGGTGCCCGGCCCGGTCGCGCACGCCGACAGCATCGGCAAGCGAACGCCACGGAATGGTCACCTCGGAATCGGCGCCGCACAGGCGGGCTATCTGCCTGGCCACGGCCTGACCGCTACGCGGCACGCATCGAACCGCGTCGGAGTACCACAGGGCGGCTTGCCCGGTCGGGGGAGCCGTCTCCGCCGCAAGGGCGAACCCACGCTTTCGCAGCTTCACCCTGCGCCCTTCGATAGCGTCCGCGTACTGTTCGGCAAAGGCCATTGTTCTGTTTCCTTTCGATTGGATCCAGGCATAGCAAAGGCCCCGGATTTCCGGGGCCTTTGCGTGGTCTTCTGCTCTTGCTTCTAGTCTTCGAGAAGGCGAAGCGTTCCGCTTTCCCGTACGAACAGCTCTCGGCCCAGGGGTTTCACGATGCCGTCGCGGATGCCGAAAACGTCGGCCAGGCATTCCGACTCGGCCACGGCCGAGGGTCGTACGAAGAACGTGTGCTCTTCGTCCGTGAAGGCAGACCAGAGGTAGAAGGCGCCTACCTCGTGCTCGGGGCATGTTTCGAAGACAGGCAGCTTCTCGGATTCGGCTCGGGTCATCGCATCCAAGGTCATGCGAAGGTTCTAACCCGAAAGGGGTGACAGGATCAAGGAAGAGCGTTTAAACGGCCCGCGCTGTCCAGCCTTGAAACTGTCACCCCTACCGGTGCACCTTTGATTTCGCGAGGGGGTAGCACTGCAAGGTTTCTTCGCTACTAGCAGTCGGCCACAGCCTCGGCGTCGCTGACCACAACAACAGGGGGAGTATGCGTGTTATAACCGTGATCCAGGATCAAGACGGTAACCGGAGAGTCGTTGCTGATGTGGTCTACCCTTCCGAGCGTTGATATGAGAAATGCCCCCTCCATCCGGAGGGGGCATTTTGGTTTCGTGGAGTGTGCCGGGAGAGCTAACTCCAGTTGTTGTCCATTCTGATCAGTCGCTTCTTGACATCGTGCGGAATGATCAACTTCCCCATCAGCTCCCCATTGTCCTGTTTTCCAAGTTCGAAAGTTATTCCGGCGCTCAGTAGGTCTCTTTCCATGGCCTCCACGCCCCCGGTATTCCAATGTTGGGCGTAGGTTGCGCCGGTGCTTTCGTAGACCCACCTATCCTTTGTGGAATCCGGGTCGATCTTCGTCAAGTCGTTCATAAGGGCCTCTAGCGTGGCCTCCGCCTTCTCTCGAATGAACCCGGACTTATCGAACCTCCCTCCGGGCTCCAGGCCAGTCATGTAGTAGCTGATGCCATCTTCCAGTCGCTTACGCTCGCGCCTGTTCTCATCACCTCGGGCGTACTCCCGGCGGATCACCTCGAAATCCCCCAGGGCCTCAAAGACGGCCTCCGTCAGAGCCGAGTACACATGCTCAGGGTCCGGTGTCACGAACCCTGGCTTACGGCAATCAGGGCAGCGCAGATACCGGTACTCCTTCACTTCGCCAGTAGAGAGCGTCTTGTAGTTGTTCGTTTCGTTAACGTTCCTACCGCACTCGTGTTTCATGACACCGAGGAACCTGGTAGGGCGACGGTTTTTCTCGTGGTGACGCTTGTTCTTGGCGCGGGTCGCGAGGGCTTCCTGTACGCCCTCGAACTCCTCGCTAGTCAGGATCGGCTCATCCGTGACCCTGATTTCCTGGCCCTGCTTATCCAATACCGGTGTAGATTTGTAGGTAGTTGACTTCGTCCCTCCCTCGGTACGGAGCCCCTTAACGGCCGGGTTCCTAAGGATCCTGAGAACCTGCTGATTGTTCCACTTCCGGTTGCTGTACGTGGGAACCTTGGCCCTATCCAAAACCTTGGCAATCCGGTTTGCAGGAACCCCCCGCATTGCAGCCTGATACATGTAGCGCACCGCCCGCGCCTGCTTAGGGTCCTGCACTAGGCGGAGTTTCCCCCCGACCCTGCCGGTCTTGTAGCCATACGATGGCTTACCAATACGCCATTGGTCTTGCTGCTTCGTGTATTCCCAGTGGGACGAAACGCGAGTCTTAGTGTTGGCGGCCTCAATCTCTGCGACTGCCGCAACGAAAGTCACCATTGCCTGCGCCATCGGAGACGACAGATCCAGGGTGTCATTAAGGGAAACGAGATTCTTCCCGAACCTCTCGCACCACTTGATTACTTCGTGCAGGTCGGAGATTCGCCGAATGAACCGGTCGAGCTTCCAAAACAGGATCAGGTCAAACTCGGGGATCCGGTTGTTAAGCCAATCTCCGAGTTCCTTACGCTCCCAAGGCGCCTTCTTGGTCGCGGACACCCCAAGGTCTCTGGCCACACCGACCACTCTTACGCCCTCGCGGATGGCGTGACGGCGGAGGTCTAGTTCCTGCCGGGCGGGTGAGGTGGTGTCCTCCGTGAGGATGGACAGGCGTACCGACAGGAGCCCCCGGGGCGCGTCCTCCGGCAACGCGTCGTTCCTGGCGCTGAGTTCGGCCAGCTCTGCCAGTTCCTCTGCCGTCCACTCCGGGGCGTTCTGCGTAGGCGTCATGGGCGAGAGCGTACATGCGGTTGGACTATGGAACGTTCTTCGTGCAGTTCGTCGACCCGGGGTACGCCTACCCGGCGGTGTCCTTCGTCGTCCTCGGCGCCTTCGCCCAGCTGGCCAGCTTCCTCTACCTCAGCGCCCTGATATTCAGCGGCACCAGGCTGGCCGACGCGTTCCGCCGCCGCAAGCGGATGTCGGCGACGGCCACTTCGGCGGCGGGGGTGCTGTTCCTCGGGTTCGCGGTGAAGCTGACGCTCGCCAGCGCCTGAGCCTGGGCGGACGTCCGAGCCCGAGCCGCCGGGCGCGGCCCGGCCGCCGGGTTCACAGGTGTTCGGTGAGCCGTTCGGCGGCCCAGTCGGCCCATTCCGCTGAGGTCGTCGAGCCGCGCAGGCCGTATTCGAGGATCAGCCAGCCGCAGATCTGCACCGGGTCGCCGACCCATTCGACGTTGTCCCGCACGGCTTCCAGCGCGGCGAGGCGTTCGCGGTTGACCCGGGCGAAGTTCTCCAGGTAGTCGACGCCCTCCTCGCGGCTGAGCGTCCACAGGAAGAAGACCCGCAGCAGGGCGGCGCTGCGGAAGGCGAAGTCGGTGCCGGGCTCGGTGAGCCAGCCGCGCAGTTCCGCGCGCCCGGCGTCGGTGATGCCGTACTCGCGGCGCTGGCGTGCGCCGGTCCCGGTGACCTCGATCAGACCCTTCTCGCTGAGCTTCGCCAACTCGCCGTAGACCTGGCTCTTCTGGGCCGGCCACACCGCGGACAGACCCGAATCGAACCGCTTGAGCAGGTCGTATCCACTGGCGGGCTGCTCGGCCAGGAGACCGAGGAGTGCGTGGGGCAAGCTCATGGCCTCACCCTACCTTTCCGGAATTCACCCGTCACGGCTGGACAGAGCAAGATCGACCGGCCATTCTTGGACCGTCCAAGATTGGACCCTCACCCTGTCCCGAAGGAGACAACCGGTGAACTATGTCCGCGGTTTCGCGCCCTGGCTGTGTTACGCGGCCCTGAGCCCGGTCGACTGGCGACTGGGTACGAGCGCCGCCGCCCTGGCCGCGCTCTATCTGCTCGCGCGCCAGCTCCACGCCCGCACGGTCGACCTACTGGGGGCCGCCACCTGCGGGTTCTTCGTGGTCATGGCCGGCATCGCGCTGGCCGACCCGGGCTCCGCGCTCCAGCACTGGATCTGCGCCCTGGCCAACGCCACCCTGGCGGCCACGGCCCTGGCGTCCCTGGCGGCCCACCGCCCGTTCACCCTGGCCTTCGCCCGGGCCGAGGTGCCCCGGGAGTTCTGGGACTCGCCCCGGTTCATCAGGTTCAACATGGTGCTGACCGCCATCTGGGCGGGCGGGTTCACCCTCGGCGCGCTCGCCTGCGCCGCCGTCGTCGACTACGACCACTCCGCGACCGCGCCGCTCGTCACCGCCCAGGTCCTGGCGTTCGTCCTCCCCTTCACCGTCGGCGGCCGGTACGCGGCACGGGCCAGGGCCCGCGCCGCGCAGGCCCTGGCGTGACCGTCCACCCCGCGACACCGCTCCGCACGGCACCGCACAAGAAAGCAAAGGAAGCAGCAGAAGATGCCCGACACTCGCGCGCGGCACACCGCCGGGCCCGATGACCTGACCGAGACCACCGAGGAGGCGCCCGGCCCCGGAGGCGGTTCCGGAGACCGGCCGGTGAGCCCGGAGCGGCTGATCTACTTCACGGACGCGGTGGTGGCCATCGCCATCACCCTGCTCGCCCTGGAACTGCCCGTCCCCACCGGAGAGGTGCACGGCAACTCCGGTGTCCTGCACTTCCTGCGCGACCACCTCGCGGAGTACACCGCGTTCCTGGTCAGCTTCTGGGCCATCGCCATCCACTGGATGATCCACCAGCGGCTGTTCCGGTACGCGACCGGACTCTCCGGCGGTGCCATCCGGTGGAACCTGCTGTGGCTGCTCGCGATCGTCGTCACGCCGTTCACCACGAAGCTGCTGACCAGCGAGGCCGACGCGTACCAGGTGCAGTTCATCGTGTACGCCGCCGTCCAGGTTCTGACCTGCCTGTTCTTCCGGCTGACCGTCACGGACCTGCGCAGGTCGGGGCTGCTGGACACCTCCGACTCGGCGGAGGCCGTGTCGAGCACGATGAGCTGGCTGACCGCGCTGTTGCTGGCCTTCCTCATCTCCATACCGGTCGCCTTCCTCACCCACTGGGCCTCGGCGTGCTGGGCCCTGCTCCCGGCGATACGAGCGGGCCTGCGCGTCCGTCGGCGACCGTACAGCGCCCCGTAAGGGGCGCTGGGGGTGCCCCCGGCCGAAGGCTGGGGGAGGAACTGCGCGACCAGCCACGACGGCGCCGCAGTGGTCAGGCGGCATTTCGCGGCGCTTCCAGCGGAACGCCGACGCGCCCCGCGTACTCCCGCGCCCCCTCCGCCGTCTCCCCCGCCCACCCCACATAACCGTCCGGGCGGACCAGGAACACCCCCGGACCGTACGACTCCGGGGCCGGCAGGCCACCGCCGATCCCGGCCACCGGCTCCGGGGCCAGCAGTGTCCAGTGCGGCCCCCGGAACGCGTCGAACATCCGCACCCCGTCCGCGTTCCGCCCGTCGGGCGCGCGGTCGCCCGCCCGCACCGGTCCCGGGTTCGCCCGGGTCTCCTCGGTCAGCGAGGACTCCCGGTAGCCGATGCCCAGTTGGACCGTGGCCTCGCCCCGCCGGACCTCGCCGTGGTGGACGCTCGTCGAGAGGCCCAGCATGGCGGCGGCGTTCGCCCGGCGCTCCTCCTCGTAGGTGTCGAGGAGCGCGTCCGGGGCCCGCCCGGCGAGCACCGCGGCCAGCTTCCAGCCCAGGTTGTAGGCGTCCTGGACGCTGGTGTTCAGGCCCTGGCCGCCGGCCGGGGAGTGGACGTGGGCCGCGTCGCCGGCCAGGAAGACCCGGCCCACCCGGAACCGGTCGGCCAGCGCGGCACGCGGGCGGAAGTCGGAGGCCCAGCGCACCTCGGTGACGTCCGCCGCGTCGAGGTGGCTGTACGTCGTCACCAGCCGGCGCAGGCCGTCCAGGGACAGGTCGATCTCCGTGCCCTCGGGCAGCCGCGCGCCCAGCTGGAAGTCGTCGGTGCCGGCCAGCGGGCACAGCGCCACGCCGCAGCCGTCGTCGTCGACGAAGGTGTGCCAGTGCTCGCGGTCCAGGCCCCGCATCCGCAGGTCGGCCACCAGGAACGGGCTCGGGTCGACCGACTCGCCGGTCATCCCGACGCCCACCGCACGCCGTACGGCGGAACGCCCGCCGTCCGCCGCCACGGCATACCGCGCGCGAGCCGTCGTACCGTCGGCGAAGCGGGCGGTCACCCCCTCCGCGTCCTGCTCCAGGCCGGTCAGCGCACGCCCGAACGCGACTGCGCCGCCCAGCTCCCGCAGCCGTGCGTACAGGACCTCCTGGGTGCGCCACTGAGCGACCATCAGCGGTTCGGTGTACGGCGCGCCCTCGTCCGCCGCCACCGCGTCGAACATCGGCTTCGTCCCGACGGGTTCGCCGTTCTTCCAGAGCAGTTGGGGCGGGTAGGGGCCGCCGGCCGCGCGCATCGCGTCGAGCACGCCGAGGTCGTCGTACACCTCCTGGGTCCGGGGCTGGATCCCCTTGCCGCGCGAGCCGGGGAACAGCTTGTCGCCCGCCTCCACGACCAGTGCGTCCACCCCGCGCCGGGCGAGGTCGATCCCGAGGGCGAGCCCGGTGGGCCCGGCGCCGACGACCAGTACATCCCGCATATCCATCGCATTTCTCCTTAACGCTGTTAAGTGCCGTCCACGGCAAGGCTGCCCTTAACGCTGTTAAGCTGTCAAGTGTGAGTACGGAACGACGCGCCCCCCTCGACCGCCGCAGGGTCGCCGACACGGCGCTGCGCCTGCTGAACGAGGCCGGTCTGGAGGGGCTGACCCTGCGGGCCATCGCCAAGGAGCTGGACGTCAAGGCCCCGGCCCTGTACTGGCACTTCAAGGACAAGCAGGCGCTGCTCGACGAGATGGCGACGGAGATGTACCGGCGGATGGCCGCGGTCACCCGGCTCGACCCCGCGGGCACCTGGCAGGACGCGCTGCGCACGGTGAGCGGAGGGCTGCGCACGGCCCTGCTCGGCTACCGCGACGGCGCCAGGGTCTACAGCGGCTCACGCTTCACGGGCACCGACCACGCCCCGCAGCAGGAGACCTACCTGGGCATCATGACGGCGGCCGGCTTCACCCTCACCCAGGCGGCCCAGGCGGGCATGACCACGAACGCCTTCACCATCGGCCTCGTCATCGAGGAACAGGGCGTGGAACCCCTCCCGGGCCACCGCCGCGAGGGCTACGACCTCGACGAACGAGCCCGCATGCTCGCCGACTTCCCCCTGTCGGCAGCAGCGGGCCGCGACCTCTTCACCGACTACGACCACCAGTTCGACGAGGGCCTGGAACTGGTCATCACGGGAATCGGCTCCCGCTACAAGATCACCTGACCTCGGAACGGGCCCCGCTGTAGCGCCCCGAAGGGGCGCGGGGAACTGCGCGACCAGCCCCCACGCACCCGCACCCGCCCGACAACCCCGTCGGCCCCCGGCGCCCCGCGCCTACCGCAGCGCCCGCCGCAAAGCCCGCGTCAGCACGGGCGGCAGCAGATCCACCGCGACCCTCCGCACCCGGCTCCGCCGCCGCGCCCCCGCAGCCGGCCCAGGCGACACCGGCACTGAAGCCGGCCCAGGCGCCTCCGGCGCAACCGCCGGCTCCGACGCGACCCCATACCGCGACAGCGGAAACTCCGGCTCCCGCATCCCCTTCGACTTCAGCCGGATGATCCGGTGCCCCGCCGCCTCCTGCATGCTCAGGTGGCAGTCGGTCCGCCCCCGCGCCATCGCGATCAGCTCCTCCTGCACCGCCCCCGGGTCGCCCCACGTCCCGTACAGCTTCTGGGTGCTGATGCATATCGGATGCAGGTCCCCGTTGAGCACCGCCTCCCACGTGGCGACGGAGACCCCGGGCGTGTGCTCGGAGCGGAAGTCGTCGAGGACCACGATCCCGTCGGGCAGGAGCAGCTCGCGCGCCGCCGCTATGTCGCCGTGCACGTGCTCGTACAGGTGCGACGCGTCGACGTGCACGAACCGGCAGGAGCGCGGCGCGACCTCGGCCGGCACCACCGAGCTGGGCCCCTGGAGCACCCGGGGCAGCTCGTCGTGGAAGGCGAGGTAGTTCTCCTCGAAGCGGTGCCGGGTCAGCTTGGCGTACGACTTCGTCGACTCCGCGCGGTTCGCGTCGTCGGGCGCCTCGCCCTCGAAGAGGTCGCAGACCGTGAACGACTCGCCGGGCCGCAGGTGCCGGCCGGTGAAGATCGCGCTCTTGCCCATGTAGACCCCGACTTCGAGGAGGTCGCCCCGCATCGAGGAGGCCTCCTGGCGGCTCAGGAACCAGTCGAAGAGCACCTGGTCGAGCACGGGGAACCAGCCGGGCACGTCGTCGAGACGGTGGGGCGGGCGGGTCGTTTCCTGGGTGGTGGCCATACGGACGAGCACTCCCTCGATGCGCGGTACGTGGTACGCGGTTCGCAGTGCGGAAGTCTGTGGGAAACCTGCGGACCGGCTGTGCGTTGACGGGCTCCACGGTGCCTGCCCGCCGCCCGCCTCCGAAAGCGGCCGAGAGGTGAAGGGCGGGTCAATTTTCCAAAGTGAACGGAAGGTGAACCAAAAGCGAATCAGGACGCCTTCAGGGCCTTTTTCAGCCTTGGCCCGCATGGTGTCTCCACGAATCGGTGGATCAGCCAGGCAAGTCCAAGCATTCCGGACAGCGTGATCAAAAGGGTCGGCCATGGCGGGATTCCCCACCCTCGGTGCAGCACCCGGATCACGAACCATCCGATGTGTTCGTGGACCAGGTAGAACGGGTAGGTCAGCGCACCGGCCGTGGTCAGCCAGGGCCAGGCCGCCCGGCGCGTCCAGCCGGCCGCCACCGCCGCGACCGCGGCGAACGCCAGGGTGACGACGAGCATCACGACGTACGGGTCGCGCGGCGTGCCCGCGTGCCAGAGCCCCTCGGTGGCCGTGCGCAGCCCGAGGATCCAGGAGAGCGCCACGATGCCCCAGGGCAGCAGCCGGTTGCCGAAGCGGTGCACGAGGTAGAGGGCCAGGCCGCCGGTGAAGTAGGGGGCGTACTGCGGCATCACGACCAGTTGGGCCCATGACCCGTCGCCGGCCGCGGTGGACAGGACGGCGGCCAGGGTCCACACCGAGCAGAACAGCACCACCCTGCGGTAGGTGACCCCCGGCAGGACGACGGTCAGCGCGAACAGGGCGTAGAAGCGGACCTCGACCCAGAGCGTCCAGCAGACGCCGAGCACCCGCGGCACGCCCATGGGCTGTTGGAGCATCGTCAGGTTGACCAGGAACTCGTCGGGGCGGACCGCGTGGACGACGGCGGGCAGGATCACGGACGCGCCGGTGACCAGCGCCACGGCGACCCAGTAGGCGGGGTAGAGGCGGGCGACGCGGGAGCGGAAGAAGTCGCCCAGCGAGCGGCCCCAGCTGCTCATGCAGATCACGAAGCCGCTGATGACGAAGAAGAACTCGACGCCGAGGCAGCCGTAGACGGCCGCCCGGGACAGGGTCGGGAAGACGTGGGCGGGGTTCTGGTGCCAGGACGCGGAGACGACTCCGCCGCGTCCCGCGTAGTGGTACAGGCAGACCATCAGGGCGGCGGCGAGCCGCAGTCCGTCGAGGGCGAGGAGTCGGGTGCGGGGGTGTCCGGGTGGGGCCGGGACGACCGGGGTCTTCGCAGGCGAGGGCGCCAGTGTGGGGGTCGCGAGTGACATGGTCCGAGACGCATACCCGGGTCCGGAAGGTTAATCATCCGATCTGTTCGCAGGGTCCCCGGGACGTGCGAAGTCCCATACCGTCACCTGGGGGAATCATAGAAAGTGTGCGGTGAACCTGCTAACCATTCTCTTACCCGTAGGGGTTCGTTAACCATATAGTCGTTTTGGTTTCTTAGTTTCTCCATCCAACCCCCCGGTGCGGGTCATCCCACCACACACAGCCGTTACACAAGCTTTGCTTGGCAAAATCAGGAGAGCTATGACGAGGGTCCAGAACAGGCGGGCACCTGCGCGCGGAGGGGAGCTGGACGACTGCCTGCACGCCTGCGCTGTGCACAGCGGCAAAGTGGTCGGCAGCCTCGACCGCCGCCGCGCGGAGCTGGCGGAGCAGCTGCGCAAGCTGCTGGTGGTCGTTGCCACGGAAGGCACCACCACGCCGGCGCCCGCCCAGGCCGGCGGTGCGACGGCGCTTCTCAAGCGCGCCGTCAAGGGCGCCGCGAGCCCCTCGGGCGGGATCAACAACGACCTGCTGGACGCTCTGCTCGCGGTCGCCAACAAGGCCCTGGAGTGCGGTTACAACGACGAGCTGAACCTCGCCCTGGTGATCAGCGACACCGTCCTCGCCCAGCGCAAGAACTCCCGCGCCGGCTGGCGGCTGCGCGCCCGCATCCTGGAGGGTCTCGGCGAGGAGCGCGAGGCAGTCGAGGCCTACGAGCGCTACCTGGAACTCACCACGGACGACGGCTTCGGCGTCGCCAACCGGATATCCGGCATGCGCCGCGCCGCCGAACGCGAAGGCGAACTGCTCGGCCTCCTCAAGCGCCAGGTCCCCGCCGCCACGGACCACGTCCGCGGGCCCGCCACCGCCACCTGGGCCGAGGGCCTCGCCCTGCACGCCGTGGGCGACTGGCAGGCCGCCGAGCCCCGCCTGGTCGGCGCGCTGCTCGCCCTCGCCGAGGACGAGGCACCGGTCAACGACCGCCAGGAGCTGCTCAGCCAGTACCTGGACCTGCGCCTGGCCGAGGGCAACGACGCCGGCATCGCCGAGGCCGTCGCGCTCTACTCCGAGCAGCGCCGGATCCGGATGCGCGGCCCGGTCGCCAACCCGACCGTCGACGGCGTGCAGTGGATCAGCCTCGGCGAGTTCCGCAACCAGATCGCCGGCAAGTCGGTCTGCCTGATCGCCAACTCGGGCCGGGTGGGCGCGAGCGGCATGGGCAAGGAGATCGACAACTACGACCTGGTCGTGCGCTTCAACTCGTACAAGATCGACCCGAAGCACACCGGCGAGCGCACCGACATCCACGTCAGCATCCACAAGCACGCGTTCAACTGGGAGAAGCCGGTGACCACCCGGCTGATCTTCGGCGGTGTCTCGGGCGACTGGAAGCACTCGCTGCGCAACAAGCTGGTGCCCGGCGCCCAGAAGTACCTCGGCGACGAGTCGCTGCGCTGGCCGATGCGGAACATCGGGCAGATCAGCGCGGACACCTGGTCGGGCATCCCGACCTCCGGGTTCAACATGCTGTGGCTGCTGGACTTCCTGGACGTCAGCCCGACCCTGGACCTGATCGGCTTCGACTTCTACGAGAGCGGCGCCTACCGCGTGCAGGAGGCCATGAAGCTCGCCATCACCTCCGTGCACGAATACACCAGCGAGAAGGACTGGGTCATGCAGCGGGCCCAGAGCGTGACGGACATGAGGATCTCCCTGCGATGACGACCACCTTCACCTCGGCGGCACCGAACACCGACGCGAGCGCCCTCACCAAGAAGCGCCGGATAGCCTTCGCGTCCTACGTGGACGAGAACTACCTCCCCGGCTTCCTGGTCCTGCTGCGCAGCCTCGCGCTGTCCAACCCGGGCGTCTGCGAGGACTTCGTCGTGCTCTACGACGACCTGCGCCCGGCGTCCATCGCCAAGATCCGCGCCCTGCACCCGCGCATCGTGCTCCAGCGGGTCAACGACACGCACTACGACTCGTACGTCAAGGGCGACCAGGACAACTACCTGGTCCGCAAGGCGTACTTCATCCTCGACATCTTCCGGCTGCGGGACTACGACACCGTCATCACCCTGGACACCGACATGGTCGTCCTCGGCGGTCTCGGCGAGCTCCTGGAGCTGCGCGAGGGCCTCGCGGCCGTCCCGCAGTTCTTCTACGGGCAGCACAAGCTGAACTCCGGTCTTCTGGTGATCCAGAAGGAGTACCTGTCCGACGAGTTCTGCGCGAAGATCGACAAGACCGGCCGCAGCGGCGACTACGAGCTCGACAAGCACGACCAGGGCATCCTGAACGCCGTCCTGGACGGCGACTTCGTCCGCCTCGACGCCAAGTACAACTTCGTCAAGCGGCGGCTCTCCGGCGACCTCCCGGTCCCGGAGGAGACCAAGATCCTGCACTTCACCGGGCGCCACAAGCCCTGGCAGGGCGGCGAGGCCGGCTACGCGCAGGCCGAGGACCGCTGGCGCGAGTTCGAGATGACGGACGCCGAGTTCCACGCGGCGTACTTCGCCTCCTCCGGCGGCCTCCACCACGACCTGGTCGTCCACTTCGGTGCTCCGCACGTCAAGCGCACCGGTGACGTCGAGATCGCCCGCAAGGTGGCCGCCGCGCACATCGCGTCCGGCGACTACCAGGACGCCGTCGACGTCATGAGCAGCGTCCGCATCCCGCTGGACGAGGCCTGGCCGCACGAGGTCCTCGGGCACGCCCTGATGAGCGTCTCCCGCTACGAGGAGGCCAAGACCCAGCTGCTGCTCGCCTCCGCCGCGCCCAACCGGGCCGCGACCGCCTTCGCGCGGCTCGCCCAGATGGCCTGGGTGCACGGCGACAACACCGAGGCCCTCCGGTACGCCACCGCCGGCCTCACCGTCGACCCCACGCACCGCTCCAGCCGCCTGTGGGCCCAGCGCGCCGCCGCCGTCCCCTCCCAGGAGCAGGGCAGCGCCGAGGACCAGCTGGCGCACGTCGCGTTCTACATGGACCGGCAGGGCAACGCGGGCGACAAGCTGCTCCCGGAGACCGTCCGGCTCGGCTTCGGCCCGGACACCACCTCCCGGCGCTGGCACTCCGTGCATGCCCACCGCTACTTCGACAGGGCCGCCCTGGAGCGGGTCAACGCCCGCCGGGGCCTGGTCATCGGCGGCGGCGGCCTGTTCATCCCGGACACCATGCCCAACGGCAACAGCGCCTGGCAGTGGAACGTCCCGGACGAGCACCTGCGCGCCATCGACGTCCCGATCATGATCTACGCGGTCGGCTTCAACGCCTTCGACGGCCAGTCCTACCGGGCCAACCGGTTCAACGAGAGCCTGCGGCTGCTGGTCGAGAAGTCCTCCTTCTTCGGCCTGCGCAACCACGGCTCGATCGCCAAGGTCCGCGGCATGCTCCCGCCGGAGCTCCAGGACAAGGTCGTCTTCCAGCCCTGTCCCACCACGGTCATGCGCCAGCTGGTGACCGGCTGGACCGACCCGTCCTACCGCGAGGACACGGTCATGCTCAACGCGGCCTACGACCGCGCGGGGCTCCGCTTCGGCCACGACTACGCGCACTTCCTGGCCGAGATGGCCAAGGCCGTCCGCAAGATCGGCGAGCACACCGAGGTCAGGTGTGTGGCGCACTCCCTCGACGACGAGAAGATCGCCTTCGACCTGCGCCGCGAGCACGGCATCTCGCTGCCGGTGATCCCGATGTACGACTTCTCCAACGACGAGATCCGCGAGACGTACGCCAAGACCCGCCTGGTCATCGGCATGCGCGGCCACGCCGGCATGATCCCGTTCGGGGTCGGCACGCCGATCATCTCGCTCATCTCGCACCCGAAGATGGCGTACTTCCTCAACGACATCGAGCGGCCCGAGTGGGGCGTCTCGGTGCACGAGAAGAACCTCGGCGAGATCCTCACCGAGCGCGCGATCGGCATCCTCGACAACCACAGCCGCACCGTCGCCGACGTACACGACCGCCAGGAACAGCTCTGGAAGGTCACCGAGGAGAACCGCGCCACGATCAAGAAGATCCTGGGCCGCTGACCCCGAAGGGGCGGGCCCGGAGATCCGGACCCGCCCCTGATCGGCTGATCGGCGGCGCAGCCGCCGCCTGGGGGCGCGGGGCTGTATTGGATATGCGGCTACCGCCGCGTGGGCGCGACCAGCCCCAACGGCGCCGCAGACAAAAAGAAGGCAGAGCTTACTTCCGCACAACCCGCCGCAGATTGCGCGCCTTGCGCGCCATCCGCCGCACCGTGGCGTTCCGCAGCGGAAACGTCAGCTGCGACGGCACCCCGCCGGGCAGCCCGAGCGAGGTCAGCCGCTTCCGCTTGAAGTAGCGAATGGTGGTGTCGTTCAGATGCTTCGTCAGGTACCGCTCGGTCTCCCCGCGCAGCTGCGGGTAGATCTTCGGCTGCATGGCGAAGCCCACCGCGCGGATCAGCTCCCCGAGCGCCTCGACGCTCAGCCGCGGTCGCTGCGCCTCGACCGCCTTGCGGTCGCCGAGCTCCGGGATCAGCGCGTCGACGACGGTGACCGGGACCCGGTTGCTGTTCTCGTACGGCGTGAGCCTGTCGAGCAGCGTGTCGGTGCCCACGCATGCGGTCGGCAGGCCGTACAGCGCGGACGCGGTGAGCAGCGCGGTGGAGAAGCAGCCGACCACCAGGGCGGGACGCATCCGCTGGTAGAGCACCTCGGCGAGGACCGTGGTGTCCAGGACGGTGAGGTCGACCTTGAGCCTCTCGGCCTCCTGCTCCAGGGTGCGGGCGAACCGGGCCGGGGCGGAGGGGTGCGGCTTGAACACGACCTTGGTGTGGCCGAGTTCGACGGCGCCCTTGAGCATCCGGACGTGCAGGTTCTCCTCCTGCTCCGCGGTGAGGATGCCGAGTGCGGAGAGGTACTGGCCGAGCAGCAGGGCCGGTTCGTCGATCTCGGGCAACTCGTCGCCGCTGGGCGCGAGTTCGGCGAGCACCTTGGTGAACGCGGCGGTCGGCACGACCTCGCCGTCGACCCCGAACTCGGTGAGCAGCATCGGCTTGAGACCGGGCACCAGGTCGAGGTGGAGGACCCGGTCGACGCGGGTGCCGACCAGCGGGTCGATCTTGTTGCGGGTCGGGCCGTAGCTCATCAGGCCGTCGGCGTAGACCGTGACCGGGGCGCCGGTGAAGATCTGGGTGAGGCTCTGCGAGGGGTTGACCTGGATCGACTCGACGGCGAACTCGACGTCGTCGTCGCCCAGCTGCCACTCGTGGCGCAGGAAGCGTTCCCACAGCGGGAAGTCGTCCGGCCGGGGGGCCCAGCCGCCGGGGTGGAACGGGAAGATCGTCTCGTTGTACGAGATCACGTCGTCGAAGCGGTCGCGCAGCCGCTCGAAGCCGGGCGCCTCGTCCAGGCCCGGGGTGGTCTCGGGGGTCGCCGCGTTGTTGCAGACCAGCAGGATGCGCCGGTCGGCCGGGCGGAAGGCGCCGGAGTCCAGGGCGGCGGCGAGGGTGGCCGTGCCGTAGAGGGTGGACGCCTGGAAGATCTGGGTGGTCACGCGGCGGCTCCCGCGGGGGCGGGACGGCGGCGCAGCCGGCGCAGCTTGGTGGCGCGCTGGAGGTCCATGGAGTCCAGGGCCTCGTCCAGCACGTCCTGAGGCATGCGCCGCAGTGCGGCCGCGCTCATGGATTTCAGCTTCTTCGCCACCGCGGGCTCGAACCTTTCGATGGATCCCAGGTGATGGGAAATGATGGCGCAATACGTGCGGACGGCCTTCGGCAGGAGTTCCTTCGCGTCGGCGTCCTGTGCCGTTTCCTCGATCACCTGGTCGAACGCGCGAATGAAATCGAGCTGACGGACGTCGCCGATCTGCGTGAGTGACGAGGCTACGCCACGCCGGTAGAAGACGCCGAGCAGGTTCACCGCGGCGAAGGACCCGGCCTCCCGGTGCAGCTTCCAGATCCACGGCCGGTCCTCGGCCGTGCGCAGGCCGTCCGTGAAATGGACGAGGCCCTGGTCCACCAGACGGCGGTGGTAGACGCCCGCCCACGCGTAGGCGTAGTCGACGGAGGTGGACCGGTCGGCGGGCAGGATGGCGTCCCGCGGGTTCATCACGACATTGCGGCGGCCGACGGGCACGCGGGTGACGACCCGGGCACGCGCGGTGCACTGCACATGATCGGTGCGGACGAAGTCGCAGCCCAGCGACTCGATGGCGTCGACCAGCTGCGGGTAGTAGCCGGGCGCCAGCCAGTCGTCGCCGTCCAGGAAGGTGACGTACTCGCCGCGTGCCTTGTCGATCCCGGTGTTGCGCGCGGTGGCCAGCCCTCCGTTCAGCTCGTGTCTGACATGGACCGCGCCGGGGAGCTCGCGCTCTGCCCGCGCGAGAATCTCTGGTGTCCCGTCGGTCGAGCAGTCGTCGACGAGAATGAATTCGAAGTCCTCACGCGCGTTCGCGCGCAGGCTCCTCAGGGTGTCGGGCGCGTATTGCTGCACGTTGTAGAACGGCACGATGACGGAGAGCTTGACCACGTGGAGGACGTTAGGCGGACGCCCGTCATCCGTCTTGACGGTCGCCTTGAATCGAGGTGAACGACACGTGGCGAAGCTGTGAACCAGGCAATTTTGAGGGCTTATCCCGAGCTGATTCGCCATCCGGAGATGTGTTGTTAACCTTTTGTTGGATTCGGGTTCGGTAGTTCCTCGGAATGGCTTCCTAGCGTCTTCGGTGTGCCAGCAAGTGCAACGAAGTCCCTGCGGGTGGCCGTCCTGGCGGATTCCGACACTCGGTGGAAGTGGGGGGCGCTCACCGCGAAGCGCCTGATTCCCGACGAAACCGACAACCCGGATGTCCGGCTCGACGGTTACCTCCTGCGCGGCCGTGCCACCCCCACCGCCCGCCAGCTCCAGGAGGTCGGTGTCCATGCGGACTCGCTCCGCGAGGTCACGGCCGTCGAGTTCCTGAGAGAGATGGACCAGGAGTCGTACGACATCCTCGTCCTCTCCCTCGTCGGCGGCGGCACGCAGGCCATGCTGCACGGGTTGCGCAGCGCCTGGGCCGGCCGGGAGAAGCGGCCCGTCGTCGTCACCGGCTACGTCGGCGTCGTCTACGAGAAGCTCGCCGACGGCCTGCTGCTGCGGCACGGCGCGGACCTCGTCCTCGCCAACTCCCGCCAGGACGCCGACCGTTTCCGGGCGGTGTACGACGGGGTCGGCGCCGACTCCTCGTCGGTGACCGAGGTCGCGCTGCCGTTCCTCGGCGGGGCGCCCTACGAGGGCGAACACGACCCCTACACCGTGGTGTTCGCCGCCCAGCCCTCGGTCCCGGAGAGCCGCAAGGACCGCACCTACCTGCTCAACCGGCTGATCCAGCACGCCCGCAAGCACCCCGAGCGGGAGGTGCTGCTCAAGCTGCGCTCCAAGCCCGGCGAGCACACCACCCACATCGAGGAACTGCCGTACCAGAAGCTGGTCCAGGGCAAGGACGTGCCCGCCAACTTCAAGCTGGTCTACGGCCACATGGGCGAGGTGCTCGACCGCACCGATCTGCTTGTCACGATGAGCTCGACGGCCGCCCTGGAGTCCCTGCACCGCCGGATCCCGACCGTGGTCCTCACCGACCTCGGCATCCGCGAGGCGCTCGGCAACCACCACTTCGTCGGCTCCGGCTGCCTCGCCTCCTGGGACCAGCTCGACGCCGGACACCGCCCGGTGCCCGACGCCGAGTGGGTCTCACGGCAGGGCGTCGCCGCCGACGGCAGTTACGCCACCGCGTTCGACGCGGGCCGCGAACGCATCGCGAAGCTGCTCGCGCGGCCCGGCGGGCTGCCCCCGCTGAACCCGTACTACACACCCGAGACCGCCTCCGGCTACCTGCCCGGCATCCTCGCCCGCCACCACCTCGGCCCCGACGGTGTCCCGCTCCCGGGCGCGCCCGCCGCCGACAGGGCCCCGGGCCCCGTCCGCCAGATCGTGCGCCGGGCCGCACGCGGCGCCTACCGCCACGGCGTCCAGCGGGTGGCCCCCGTGATCCGACGAATGGGAGAGCTGTGAGCGACCGGATCCCGAACCAGGCGTCGTCGGCGCCTGACGGACCTGAAGGAACAGAGCCGATGTCCCACCCCGACGGGGCCGTACTGCCCCGCGTCCTCGCCGTGATCCCCGCCCGGGGCGGCTCCAAGGGCGTGCCCGCCAAGAACCTCGCCCCGGTCGGCGGCGTCCCGCTGGTCGCCCGCGCGGTCCGCGAGTGCGTCGCCTCCCGGCTGGTCACCGACGTGGTCGTCTCCACCGACGACCAGGCAATCGCCGCCGCCGCCCGCTCGGCCGGCGCCGAGGTCGTGCTGCGCCCCGCCGCCATCGCCGGCGACACCGCCACCTCCGAGGCCGCCGTCCTGCACGCCATGGACGCCCACGAGGCGCTGCACGGCGCCACCGTCGACGTCGTGCTGCTCGTGCAGTGCACCAGCCCGTTCATCGTCCGCGAGGACATCGACGGGGTGGTCGGCGCGATCGTCGAGAACGGCGCCGACACGGCCCTGACCGTCGCCCCCTTCCACGGCTTCGTGTGGCGCGACGAGGTGCACGCCCCGGTCCCGGTCGGCGCCGACGAGGCGTCCGCCAGCGGCGGCTTCGGCGTCAACCACGACAAGTCGTTCCGGCCGCGCCGGCAGGACCGCCCCCAGGACTTCCTGGAGACCGGCGCCGCCTACGCGATGCGCGCCGACGGCTTCCGCGAGCACCAGCACCGCTTCTTCGGCCACACCGAACTGGTGCGCACCGACCCCGCGCGCGTCCTGGAGATCGACGACCACCACGAGCTCGCGCGCGCCCGCGCCCTGGCCCCGCTCTTCGACGCGGACCGCCCCGGCGCACTCCCGACCGCCGACGACGTCGACGCGGTCGTACTGGACTTCGACGGCACCCAGACCGACGACCGGGTGCTGATCGATGCCGATGGAAAGGAGTTCGTCTCCGTGCACCGCGGCGACGGACTCGGCATCGCCGCCCTGCGCAAGAGCGGGCTGAAGATGCTGATCCTCTCCACGGAGCAGAACCCGGTCGTCGCCGCCCGGGCCCGGAAGCTACAGATTCCGGTCCTGCACGGCATCGACCGCAAGGACCTCGCACTCAAGCAGTGGTGCGAGGAGCAGGGCATCGCTCCCGAGCGCGTGCTCTACGTCGGAAACGACGTCAATGACCTCCCGTGCTTTGCCGTAGCCGGCTGGCCCGTGGCGGTCGCGAGCGCCCACGACGTCGTACGCGGCGCCGCACGCGCGGTCACCACCCTCCCCGGCGGTGACGGCGCGATCCGAGAGATCGCCAGCTGGATCCTCGGCCCCTCTCTCGATTCCCTCCCGAAGTAAGGACACCCCACAGTCATGAGCAACTCCCGTCTGCGCCAGTTCGGTTCCCGTGAGGTCGGCCCCGGCAAGCCCGTCTACATCTGCGGCGAGATCGGCATCAACCACAACGGTGAGCTGGAGAACGCCTTCAAGCTGATCGACGTGGCCGCCGAGGCCGGCTGTGACGCCGTCAAGTTCCAGAAGCGCACCCCGGAGATCTGCACCCCGCGCGACCAGTGGGACATCGAGCGCGACACCCCCTGGGGCCGCATGACCTACATCGACTACCGCCACCGCGTGGAGTTCGGTGAGGACGAGTACCGCCAGATCGACGAGTACTGCAAGAGCAGGAACATCGCCTGGTTCGCCTCCCCGTGGGACACCGAGGCCGTCGCCTTCCTGGAGAAGTTCGACGTCCCCGCCCACAAGGTCGCCTCCGCCTCCCTCACGGACGACGAGCTGCTCAAGGCCCTGCGCGCCACCGGCCGTGCGGTCATCCTCTCCACCGGCATGTCGACCCCGAAGCAGATCCGCCACGCGGTCGAGGTCCTCGGCTCGGACAACATCCTCATGTGCCACGCCACCTCCACCTACCCGGCGAAGGCCGACGAGCTCAACCTCCGCGTGATCAACACGCTGGAGAAGGAGTACCCGAACGTGCCGATCGGCTACTCCGGCCACGAGACGGGCCTGCAGACCACCCTCGCCGCGGTCGCGCTCGGCGCCACCTTCGTCGAGCGTCACATCACCCTCGACCGCGCCATGTGGGGCTCCGACCAGGCCGCCTCGGTCGAGCCGCAGGGCCTGACCCGCCTGGTCCGCGACATCCGCATCATCTCCGAGTCCCTCGGCGACGGCGTCAAGAAGGTCTACGACTCCGAGCTCGGCCCGATGAAGAAGCTGCGCCGCGTCACCGGCGTCGTCGCCGAGGCGGAGATCGCCGCGGCGGCCGGCGAGCCGGTCCAGGTCTGAGCCCGAGCCTGATTGATGTGTTACGACGACGGGACGGTCGTACGTCGATGAGCCCCCGCGCCGGGAACACCGGCCCCCACACACTCGCGTTCGTCGAGAGTCCGGTGCAGCTGCTGAACGTGCTGGAGTGGGCGCATGCCCACGCCCTGCGCGGGGCGGCGGACCCCGTGCCGACCGTACCCGGACAGGTACGGCGCCCGGCATCCGGCATATCTGCACCCGGCGCGGAACTCACGATCGTCGTCCTGTCCCCGACGGACCCCATGACCCGGGGCCAGCTGCGCCGTATGGCGGACCTGGCCCGGGACGAGGGATACCGGGTCCGCTGGGAGGAAGCACGGGGTGGCACCACCGCCCCCTTCCAGACGATCGGCGGCCTGGCGGGCTCGCTCCGCCGGGCCGACCGCATCGTGATGGGAGACCCGTTCTCCCGCTACGTACAACTGCTGCTGACCATCACCCGCGCCCGTGACCTGGTCGTGGTCGACGACGGCACCGCGACGATGGAGTTCGTCGCCCAGCTGGCCCGCGGCGAACGCCTGGTCCGCTGGCACCGCAAGGGCGGCCGGCCCGGCGCCCGGGACCTGCTCTTCGCGCCGGTCTCCTCCTCCGCCCGCCGCCGCCTCACCCCGAGCGACCGCCGGCGCGTCGAGGTCTTCTCCTCCATGCCGATGGCGGAGACCCCCGCCGGGGTGACGGTCACCGCGAACGACTTCGGCTGGACCCGCGCCCGCTTCGGCCCGCCGCGCATCACCAAGGGCGCCGACATGGTCGGCACCTCCCTGGTGGAGACCGGCGTCGTGGACGGCGACCGCTACCTGGAGGCCGTCCAGACCCTGGCCAAGGCGCACGGCGCGACCCGCTACTTCGCGCACCGCCGCGAGAGCACCGAGAAGCTCCACCGCCTGGCCGCCGAGACCGGCCTGGAGATAGTCCGCCCGGACCTCCCCCTGGAACTGATCGCCCGCCGCGGCCCCATCGGCCGTACGATCCTCAGCTTCCCCTCGACGGTCGTGCACACCCTCCCGCTGGCCCTGGCCGGCACCGGCGTCCGCGTCGCCGTCTGCGACATCGACCCGGCCTGGCTGACGGACAACGCGTCCCCGCGCGCCCAGGGCTTCCTGTCCGGGGTCACCGGCACGGCGAAGGACGTCCACCGGCTGGCGGCGGTGACGAGCCCGGCCTAGAACCCGATCACTGCCAGGTCGGCATGACCGCCGCGGGATAGCGGGAGCCGGCCGCCCCGTGCGGGAGGATCTCCTGGACGCGGGCGAGGTCGCCGGCCGTGAGGGTGACCCCCGCGGCCGCCACGTTCTCCGCCAGGCGGCGCGGGCTCCGCGTGCCCGGGATCGGCACGATGTCGTCGCCCTGCGCGAGCAGCCAGGCCAACGCGAGCTGGGTGACCGTGCAGCCCCTGCTCTGCGCGAGGGCGGTCAGCTCGCGCACCGCGGCGACGTTCCGCTCGTAGTTGCCGGGCTTCCAGCGCTCGTCCATGGTGTGCCGCATGTCGCCGGCCTCGTACTCGGCGGCGGGCTTGACCGCCCCGGTGAGGAAGCCGCGCCCCAGCGGGGAGTACGGCACGAAGCCGATGCCCAGTTCCCGCAGCACGGGCAGGATCTCGGCCTCCACGGCCCGCTCGAACACCGAGTACTCGGTCTGGAGCACCGACACCGGGTGCACGGCGTGGGCGCGGCGGATCGTCTCCGGCCCGGCCTCGCTCAGCCCGAGGAAGCGGACCTTGCCTTCGGCGATCAGCTCGCCGACCGTACCCGCCACCTCCTCGATGGGCACGTCGGGGTCGACGCGGTGCTGGTACAGCACGTCGATGCGGTCCGTGCCCAGGTACCGCAGGCTGTTCTCGGTGACCTCGCGGATGTGCTCGGGCCGGCTGTCCAGGCCGTGCCCGATCCGCGTCGGGTCGGACAGGTCGAAGCCGAACTTGGTCGCGATCAGGATCTCGTCCCGGAAGCCCTTCACGGCCCGCCCGAGGAGCTGCTCGTTGCTGCCGGTGCCCAGGCCGTACAGCTCGGCCGTGTCGAAGAGGGTGACCCCGAGCTCGTGGGCCCGGTGGAGGGTGTCGATGCTGTTCCGCTCGTCCGGGGCGCCGTAGGCCATCGTCATGCCCATGGTGCCCAGGCCGATCGCGCCTGCCGTGAGGCCCTGGGTCCCGAGGGTGCGCTGCGGGAGGTGTGTGGTGTGCTCTGCCATGCCGTCAACGCTAGGGAGCCGACGCCCCGGAGGCATGGGCCGCCGCCCGCATAGAATTGCCTGATCCTCTCAGGGACGGAGCGTGCTGTGCTGGACCGACTCGTCGCGGCCGTCGACCGGCATTGCCTGGCACCGGGCACGGACACCGCGGTGCCCCGGCTCTCCCTGGCCTCGGTGGACGAGCCGGTCGACCCCGCCCACCTGCTCTACGAACCGATGATCTGTTTCGTCGGCAGCGGCACGAAACGCACCACCTCGGGCGAGCTGATCCGGGTCGCCCGCCCCGGCGAGATGCTCCTCACCACCATCGACCTGCCCGTCACCGCCGACCTGGAGCAGGTGCCGTACCGGTCCGCCTCCCTGCACCTCGACGGGGAGCCGCTCACGGAACTGCTGCTGGAGCTGGACGAGACCGGCCAGAGCGCTCCCTCGACCCCGGCCGCGCAGGTCGCCGCGCCGATGCCGCCCGAACTCGCCGACGCGGTCACGCGCTGGGTCGAGCTTCTCGACACCCCCGAGGACATCCGCCCGCTCGCCGCCCGCATCGAGACCGAGATCCTCTACCGGCTGCTGCGCAGCTCCCTCGGCCCCGTCCTGCGCCAGTGGTCGCTGGCCGACTCGACCGCGACCCGGGTGCGCGAGGTGACCCGCTGGATCCGCGCCCGGTACGCCGAGCCGCTCGGCGTCGACGAGATCGCGGCGGTGGCGCACATGAGCCCGGCAGGGCTGCACCGGCACTTCAAGGCGGCCACCGGCATGAGCCCGCTCAGGTACCAGAAGCACCTGCGCCTCCAGGAGGCCCGGCGCCTGCTGCTCGCCGGCGACGCCTCGGCGGCCCAGATCGCCCAGGCCGTCGGCTATGTCAGCCCCACCCAGTTCAACCGTGAGTACCGCGCCGCCTACGGCCTCCCGCCCGTCCAGGACGCCGCCCGCCTCCGCGCCCGCCTCACCCGGACGGCGACCACCGGGCCGTGACGGCCACCGGCTCCCCGGCCGGGTCGGTCCCGCCGGTCACATTTTCCCGCCCCGCTCCGTCAGCGCGGTGACAGCGACACCGAAGCGCGCACCGAGGAGACGACGATGGAAGCACGTTCGATCATGGCAGAGGTCCCGACGACCCCCCGGATGTCCGACGACCCCGCCCAGCTCGTCCCCGAACTGGCGGACGTCTCGGCGGCACTGTTCCGGGTCACCGGCAACGGCTCGGTACCGCGCCCCACCATCGGCCTGGTCCAGCTCCGGGCCGGTCAGATCGTCGGCAGCACGTACCTGACCGTCCTGCACACGGGGTTCCTGCGGAAGGCGGGCGAGTCGGAGGAGCGGATCACGTCGGTGGCCTCCTGGCAGGACTCGCCGTACTTCACCGCCGCGGAACGCGTGGCCCTCGCCCTCGTGGAGGCGGTGCTCCGGCCCCCGGCGGACGGCGAGCGGGTCCCCGACGACCTCTACGCGCGGGCGGCCGAGGTCTACGAGCCGAAGGCCCTGGCCACCCTCATGTTCGTGATCGGCCAGGTCAACTTCTTCGTCCCGGTCGCCCTGATCGCCAAGCCGGTGCCGGGAAGGGCGTTCAACGCACCGTGGAAGTGAGGCGGTCCCACCCCGCTACGGGCGGGTTCGGGGCATCAGCGTCCCGCCGGAGGCCGAGGCGGCGATCGACACCCGCTCCCGGATGGCGATCACCGGCAACCTGGACGACTGCGCCAAGCTCCAGGCGGCCGACGCGATTTCGATCGCCGCCGCCGACCCCGGCACCGGCGGCGACGCCCTCGGGCTGGGCTGGACAAGCCCACCCCGTGGCCGCTGGAGGAGACGGTCCCCTACCAGGAGGAGTACCTGGCGGGCTTCCGCACCGTCCGCTACGACGTCGAGCCGGAGGCCGGCCTGGAATCGGCGAAGGCGTGGACTGCAACCGGGACATCGGCGGCGACGAGCAGCGGCTGCACTCGGTGCCCACCGCTTACAGCGCCGCCCTCACCTACAAGCTGGTGCTGCTGCCGGTCTGGTTCCTGACCTGCCTCCACGCGGGCAAGGCGTGGCCGGTGATGGTCAACGCCCGCACCGGCGAGGTCATCGGCGAACGGCCCTGCAGCGCGCTGAAGACCACCCTGGCGTCGGTGGGCGCCGCACTCCTGATCGCCCTGGCGGTACTGCTCGTGGTGACGCTTGCGCAACCAGGGCCGCGGTAGGTCCT
Source organism: Streptomyces sp. NPDC048291 (assembly GCF_043201715.1). Classification (NCBI taxonomy): domain Bacteria; kingdom Bacillati; phylum Actinomycetota; class Actinomycetes; order Kitasatosporales; family Streptomycetaceae; genus Streptomyces; species Streptomyces sp. NPDC048291. The sequence continues at coordinate 664,095 of NZ_JBICZC010000004.1, read as the reverse complement.
TGAGGGCTTGGCGCGATGGTGGGGTCGACGTACTGACGACCGTGGACGGGCGGCCCCGGGCCGAGGCCGGGAGCTCAGCCCGGCTTGCGGGCCAGGACGAAGGCGCGCGGCCACTTCTCGGGTTCCAGCGGCTCCCGGATCAGCGTCGCCGCCACGTCCAGGCCCGCCTTGGCGAGCATGTCGCCGACCGCGTACGCGGGGCGCCAGTAGTAGCGCAGGTCGATCTCGTGGCCGAAGCGCTCGGTGAGGTGGAGACCGGGTGTCTCGCCCTTCTGGAAGGACAGCAGGACGTGGCCGCCGGGGACCAGGACGCGGTGGAAGCCGGCGAAGGTCGCCGGGAGGTGGTCGTCGGGGATGTGGATGATCGAGTAGAGGGCGAGGATGCCGCCGAGGGTCTCGTCGGGGAGGTCCAGGGACGTCATGGAGCCCCGGTGGTAGCGGACGGCGGGGTGGGCCTCGCGGGCCAGGGCGACCATCGTGGGGGAGAGGTCGATGCCGAAGGCCTGGACGCCCAGGTCGTTCAGGTGGGCGGTGATGTGGCCGGGGCCGCTGCCCAGGTCGGCCACGGGGGCGGTGCCGTTCGCCTTCACCAGCGCGGCGAAGGCGGAGATCATGGACATGTCCACGGGGAGGTCCGGGATGCCCGGGAAGGCGGCGGAGTAGTCCCTCGCGATCGTGTCGTAGGACGTACGGGTGGTCTCTATGAAGTCGGTCGTCTCCGAGTCCGTCACGGTCGCGCACGCTACCGGGCGGGCGGGGCACGCGTGGCGAAGTCGCGGTTGCGGCTCGGTCCCGTTTCGGTGGGTGGACACGACGGGCGTGATCGTCGCCGGGCGTGGTATGCGTGGAAGAGGAAACATACGTGTTACCCAGCCACGTCCGAGGTCATGCGTCCGCGGTCAGATTTTCTTCCCCTAACGGGCTGAACTTTTGTTGATCTCGGGTCAGTTGACCCTTCGGGCGTCCTACCCTTCAGAGGGTGAACCAATTGATGTCCCTAGAGACCGAGGCCGACCTTCCCGGGGATGTGCTCCCCGGCGTGCTCAGCGAGGAACTGCACGCCGAACTCGTCGCCTTCCGCCGCGACCTGCACATGCATCCCGAGCTAGGCAACCAGGAGTTCCGCACCACGGCCGCCATCAAGGAGCGGCTGGAGAAGGCCGGTCTCCGGCCGCGCGTCCTCCCGGCGGGGACCGGCCTCATCTGTGACATCGGGCCGGTCGGGGACGGGCTGCCGGTGCTCGCCCTGCGTGCCGACATCGACGCCCTGCCCATCCCGGACATGAAGGCCGAGTGCGCGTACCGGTCCACCGTGCCGGACCGGGCGCACGCCTGTGGGCATGACGTGCATACGACAGTCGTGCTGGGCGCCGGACTGGTTCTCGCCGAGCTGCACGCGAAGGGCCAGCTGCCGCGGCCCGTGCGGCTGCTCTTCCAGCCCGCCGAGGAGGTGCTGCCCGGCGGGGCCGCCGACGCCATCGAGGCCGGGGTGCTGGAGGGGGTGGGGCGGATCATCGCCGTGCACTGCGACCCCCGGGTGGACGTGGGGCGGATCGGGCTCAGGACCGGCGCCATCACCAGCGCCTGCGACCGGGTCGAGGTGGCGCTGGACGGCCCCGGCGGGCACACCGCCCGGCCGCATCTGACCACCGACCTGGTCACCGCCGCCGCACGGGTGGCCGTCGACGTGCCGGCGCTCATCGGGCGGCGCGTGGACAGCCGGAGCGGGCTCGCGGTGACCTGGGGCCGGATCGAGTGCGGGCACGCGCCCAACGTGATCCCGCAGCACGCCGAGCTGTCCGGGACCGTGCGCTGCCTGGACCTGGAGGCCTGGCGGACCGCGCCGGACGTCGTGCACGCGGCGATCGACGAGGTCGCGACCATGCACCGCGCCAAGTCCGAGATCAACTACGTACGCGGGGTGCCGCCGGTCGTCAACGACCCGGTGATCACCGAACTGCTGCGGGACGCGATGACCGCCCGGCGCGGCACGGACTCCATCGAGACCACCGAGCAGAGCCTCGGCGGCGAGGACTTCTCCTGGTACCTGGAGCACGTGCCGGGCGCCCTGGCGCGGCTCGGGGTGCGCACGCCGGGCGAGCGGACCGTGCGCGACCTGCACCAGGGTGACTTCGACGCCGACGAGCGGGCCATCACCGTCGGGGTGGAGCTGTTCACGGCCGCCGCCCTGATCGACGCGACCATGTAGTCGTACCGACGGCTGTCGTATGAGACGGCGGGAGAAACGGTCAGCTTCCCCGCGAGTCCCTTAAGTCGCACAAGTCAGGCAAGTCGTGCAAGTCACGTAAGTCCCGCAGGGGGCGAAGAGGTGCCCGGTCGGTGCCTCTTCGCCCCCTTGTGTCACCCCGCCGTAACCGGCGGCCGCCGCTTGTAACCCGGAGTCGGCACGGTTCGATAACGGCCCGGAGAAACCCCGTTCCCCTCGCCTTCTACGCGCGTTACTGTGCGCCGAAATCGCCACCGAGGGTGGACGGTTGGGGAAGCGGGCCGGGGACGGTGCCGTGGGGACGAAGGGGTGCTTGCTGTGCGTTATATCTCGGGTCGGAGGACTCGGTTCTCCCAAGCTGCGGTGACCGTTGCCGTCATCGCCCTCGCGGCCGCCGGATGCGGCAAGTCCAGCTCGGACAGCGGTGCGACCAGCACCAACTCGTCCGGCAAGTACAACGGCAAGGGCATAGGCCTCGCCTACGACATCGGCGGCAAGGGCGACCAGTCGTTCAACGACGCCGCCTTCGCCGGTTTCGAGAAGGCCGAGAAGGAGTTCGGCATCGGCGGCCGGGACATCGAGCCGCAGGACGGCGAGTCCGACGCCGACAAGGTGCAGCGCCTCGACACGCTCGCCAAGGCCGGCTACAACCCGATCATCGGGGTCGGCTACTCCTACGCGCCCGCCGTCAAGGAGGTCGCCGCGAAGTACCCGAACATCACCTTCGGCATGATCGACGACTCGACGATCAACGCGAAGAACGTCGTCGACATGGTGTTCGCCGCCGAGCAGTCCTCGTACCTGGCCGGTGTCGCCGCTGCCTCGGCGACCAAGAAGGACCACATCGGGTTCATCGGCGGCGTGGACATCCCGCTGATCCACACCTTCGAGGCCGGGTTCGACCAGGGCGCCAAGTCCGTCAACCCGAAGATCAAGATCGAGTCGCAGTACCTGACGCAGACCGCGGCCGAGGGCGGCTTCTCCAGCCCGGACAAGGGCAAGACCGCCGCCCAGGGCCAGATCGACGCCGGTGCGGACGTCATCTACCACGCGGCCGGCCTGTCCGGTCAGGGCGTGATCGAGGCCGCCGCCTCCGACAAGGTCTGGGCGATCGGCGTCGACTCCGACCAGTACGCGCAGGACGCCCTCGCGAAGTACAAGGACTACATCCTCGGCTCGGCCCTGAAGAACGTCGGCGGTGCCGTGTACGACCTGGTGAAGTCGGTCTACGAGGGCAAGCCGGAGAGCGGTGTCGTCAACGGCACCCTGAAGACCGGCGGCGTCGGCTTCGCGGACACCAACCCGAAGTACAAGGCGATGACCAAGGTCGTCGCGGCCGTCGACAAGGCCAAGCAGGACATCATCGACGGCAAGGTCACCGTCAACACGAAGTAATGCGACATATATGAGTCGCCGGGTGAGCGGCCGTACCGACGGGTACGGCCGCCCGCGCGTCGTTGCGGTCCCCGCGCCCCTTGCCTCCTGCAAGGGGCGTATTGCTGTCCGTAGCCTTGGTCGTGACTGTGGCCACAGCTAGATAACGGACCGGACATTGGGGGTTTTCCGTCTGGTCTACGCGCGTTACGCTGCCGCGGAACCAGCGCCTGGTTTGGGCGCTTGCACGAAGGAGTCTCGTTCCATGCGCCGGGTGTCCCGAATCGCCGTTGCGGGCGTTGCAACCGCAGCCCTTGCCGTCACCGTTTCAGCGTGCGGCAGCTCGTCCAGCTCGTCCACCGGCAAGGCCGGCGCGTCCAAGGGTGTCGGTCTCGCGTACGACGTCGGCGGCAAGGGCGACCAGTCCTTCAACGACGCCGCGTACGCCGGCTTCGAGAAGGCCGACAAGGAGTTCGGCGTCACCGGCCGGGACATCGAGCCGCAGGACGGCGAGTCGGACGCGGACAAGGTCCAGCGTCTTGAGACCCTGGCCAAGTCCGGCTACAACCCGGTGATCGGCGTCGGCTTCGCCTACGCGCCCGCCGTCAAGGAGGCCGCCGCGAAGTTCCCGAAGGTCACCTTCGGCATCATCGACGACAACCAGGACCAGGCGAGCAACATCGCTGACATGGTCTTCCACGAGGAGCAGTCCTCGTACCTGGCCGGTGTCACCGCCGCGCTGACCACCAAGTCGAACACCGTCGGCTTCATCGGCGGTGTGGACGTCCCGCTGATCCACAAGTTCGAGGCGGGCTTCGAGCAGGGCGTCAAGGACACCAAGAAGAACGTCACGGTCAAGGCCCAGTACCTGACCCAGACCGCCCAGGAGGGCGGCTTCTCCAGCCCCGACAAGGGCGAGGCCGCCGCCGAGGGCCAGATCGGCGCGGGCGCCGACGTGGTCTACGCCGCCGCCGGCCTCTCCGGCCAGGGCGTCATCAAGGCCGCCGCCGCGCACAAGGTGTGGGCGATCGGCGTCGACTCCGACCAGTACAACCAGGCCGCGCTGTCGAAGTACAAGAACTACATCCTGACCTCGGCCCTCAAGAACGTCCAGGGCGCGGTGTACGACCTCGCCAAGTCCGTGATCAAGGACAAGAAGCCGCTGTCCGGCGAGATCCGCGGCTCCCTGACCAACGGCGGCGTCGGCCTGGCCGACTCCAACCCGGTCTTCAAGAACAACGCCACCCTGCAGGCCGCGCTCAAGAAGGCCGAGGCCGGCATCAAGGACGGTTCGATCAAGGTCAAGACGTCCTGACCCACCGGTCATGACCTTGTCGTAGGCATGGTCAAAAGAACGCTGTAATGGCAGCGTTACGGCCACGGAACGGGGTGCGGGAAGGATGTTCTTCCCGCGCCCCCTGCCATGGATCCGGGGACCTCCACAGGGTCCCGGGCGCGGATCCGAGAGTTCGGTCAGGAATCTCGGGTGCGGGTCCGGTGATCGGTCGGTGAGCCCGGGCGGGTGTCCGGGAGACCGACGGAGATCCCGGGGACCGACGGCGGGGGCACCCCCCGTTCGCGCGGCAGAATGCTCGGAACGGATCGAGAGTCGAAAAAGCTCGGTCAGGTCCGGGCACTATTTAAAGCAGGGGCGCTACGCGCGTAGAGCGACCCCTTTTTCGAGGAGAGTGCGCCATCGACGCGTCCAGCAGCCCTCCGCTCACCGCCGGGACGACAGCCGCGGTCGAGCTGGCGGGGATCACCAAACGATTCCCGGGTGTCGTAGCCAACCACGACATCCACCTGTCCGTCCGCAGGGGCACCGTGCATGCCCTGGTCGGCGAGAACGGGGCCGGCAAGTCGACCCTGATGAAGATCCTCTACGGCATGCAGAAGCCGGACGAGGGCACCATCGCGATCGACGGCGAACAGGTCTCCTTCTCGTCCCCGGCCGACGCCATCGCGCGCGGCATCGGCATGGTCCACCAGCACTTCATGCTGGCGGACAACCTGACGGTGCTGGAGAACGTCGTGCTCGGCAGCGAGAAGCTGTACGGCATCGGCGGCAACGCCCGGAAGAAGATCAAGGAGATCTCCGACCGGTACGGCCTCGGCATCCGCCCGGACGCCCTGGTCGAGGACCTCGGCGTCGCCGACCGGCAGCGGGTGGAGATCCTCAAGGTACTCTTCCGCGGCGCCAAGACCCTGATCCTCGACGAGCCCACTGCGGTCCTCGTCCCGCAGGAGGTCGACGCGCTCTTCGACAACCTGCGCGAGCTGAAGTCCGAGGGCCTCTCGGTCATCTTCATCTCCCACAAGCTCGGCGAGGTGCTCTCCGTCGCCGACGACATCACCGTCATCCGGCGCGGCACCACCGTCGGCACCGCGATCCCCTCCGAGACCACCCCGCGCCAGCTCGCCGAGCTGATGGTCGGCAGCGAGCTGCCCACCCCGGAGACCGCCGAGTCCACGGTCACCGACAAGGCCGTCGTCACGGTGAAGAACCTCACCGTCCACGCCAGCGGCCCCTCCCTCGGCGAGGTCGGCGCGCAGCCCGAGACCGCCACGGTCGGCTCGTCCGGCGCCACCGCCCGCGGCGACGTCCTCGACGAGGCCACCACCCCCGGCGCCGCCAAGCGCGTCCTCGACGACGTCACCTTCACCATCCACGCCGGCGAGGTCATGGGCATCGCCGGCGTCGAGGGCAACGGCCAGACCGAGCTGATCGACGCGCTCATCGGCACCCGCAACGCCGACTCGGGCACGATCGAGTTCCTCGGCGAGGACGTCACCCCCTGGGGCACCCGCAAGCGCCGCGAGGCCGGCGTCGGCTACATCCCCGAGGACCGCCACCGCCAGGGCCTGCTCCTGGAGTCCCCGCTCTGGGAGAACCGCATCCTCGGCCACGTCACCGAGAAGCCCAACGCGAAGGGCTTCTGGCTGGACATCAAGGGCGCCCAGGCCGACACCCGCCGGATCGTCGAGGAGTACGACGTCCGCACCCCCGGCATCGACGTCACCGCCGCCTCCCTCTCCGGCGGCAACCAGCAGAAGCTGATCGTCGGCCGCGAGATGAGCCACAACCCGAAGTTCCTGATCGCCGCCCACCCCACCCGCGGTGTGGACGTCGGCGCCCAGGCGCAGATCTGGGACCGCATCCGGGACGCCCGCCGCGAGGGCCTCGCGGTGCTGCTGATCTCCGCCGACCTGGACGAGCTGATCGGTCTGTCGGACACCCTGCGGGTGATCTTCGACGGAAAGCTGGTCGCGGACGCCGACCCGGCCACCATCACCCCGGAGGAGCTGGGCTCCGCCATGACGGGTGCCGCGTCCGGCCACCTGGAACACGTAGAGACCGCCCCAGAGGGACACGAAGGCGCCGACGGTCCGGAGGACGAGGCCCGATGAAGAAGTTCGACAAGGAGCGGGTGCTCCTCGCGGTGGCCGGCCCGGTCATCGCGCTCGTCCTCGCGATCGCCCTGACCTCGATCGTCCTGCTGGCCTCGAACCGCAACCCGTTCGAGCCGTACGTGCTGATGCTCCAGCAGCTGCCGTACTCCGACATCCAGGTCCTGATCATCAACCAGGCGGCGATGTACTACATCGCGGCCATCGCGGTCGCCCTCGGCTTCCGCATGAACCTGTTCAACATCGGCGTCGACGGCCAGTACCGCCTCGCCGCCGTGATGACGGCCGTGGTCGGCGCCAACGTGGGCCTGCCCGCCGCCCTGCAGATCCCGATGCTGCTCCTGGTCGCCATGCTCACCGGCGCCTTCTGGGCCGGCATCGCGGGCGTCCTCAAGGTCACCCGAGGGGTCAGCGAGGTCGTCGCCACGATCATGCTGAACGCCATCGCCACCAGCGTCATCGGCTACATCACCCTCTCCAACGTGTGGGGCGTCCAGGTCGGCAACAACATGACGACCGGCGTGATGAAGAAGTCCGGCTGGTTCCCCGGCATCAACCTGGGCGCCGACGTCGGCGAGATCTACGGCATGGTCTTCGTCGCCATCGCTCTCGGCATCGGCTACTGGGTCGTCCTCAACCGCACCCGCTTCGGCTTCGACCTGCGCGCCACCGGCGCCTCCGAGTCCGCCGCGGCGGCCTCCGGAGTCGACGCCAAGCGCATGGTCCTGCTCTCCATGCTGATCTCCGGCGCCGTCTCCGGCCTCGCGGGCCTCCCGCTGCTGCTCGGCGACTCCCACACCTACAGCCTCGACTTCCCGGCCGGCCTCGGCTTCACCGCCATCGGCATCGCCCTGCTCGGCCGCAACAACCCGGGCGGCATCGCCTTCGCCGCCCTGCTGTGGGCCTTCCTCGACAAGGCCTCGCCCGCCCTCGACTACGCGACCCCGGTGGCGTACGAGAAGGAGATCGCCACGATCATGCAGGGCCTGATCGTCTTCTCCGTCGTCATCTCCTACGAAGCCGTACGGCAGTGGGGTCTGCGCCGCCAGCAGCGCCAGGTCGGCGCGGAGCTCGCCGCGGCCGCCGCCAAGAACACCAAGAAGGAGGTGGCGGCCTGATGTCCACCGCGACCATCGCCAAGCCGCAGGCGAAGCAGCCCGGCAGGGGCGGCCGCCGAATGTCGCTCCCGGTACTCCTGCTGGTCATCGCCGGCGTACTGGTCCTCACCTCGCTCGTGCGCATCATCACCGGCGCCGAGGGCATCACCTCGACCGGCCAGATGTCCACCGCGCTGCGCCTCGCCGTCCCGATCGGCCTCGCCGGCCTCGGCGGTCTGTGGGCCGAGCGCGCGGGCGTCGTCAACATCGGCCTCGAAGGCATGATGATCCTCGGCACCTGGTTCGGCGCCTGGGCCGGCTACCAGTGGGGCCCCTGGGTCGGCGTCGTCTTCGGCATCATCGGCGGCGCGCTCGGCGCCCTGCTGCACGCCGTCGCCACCGTCACCTTCAACGTCAACCACATCGTCTCCGGTGTGGCCCTGAACATCCTCGCCCTGGGCGCCACCCGCTACCTCTCGAAGTTCACCTTCGAGAACGCCGAGGGCGGCTCCTCCAAGCAGTCCCCGCCGATCGACTCGCTCGGCACGTTCAGCGTCCCGGGCCTGTCCGACTGGCTGGACACGCTCAACCAGAAACACTGGTTCTTCGTCTCCGACGTCGCAGGCCTGGTCGGCGGTCTGCTCACCGACCTGTCGCCGCTGACGGTGATCGCGGTGGCCCTCGTACCGGGCACGTGGTGGGTCCTGTGGCGCACCGCCTTCGGCCTGCGGCTGCGCTCCTGCGGCGAGAACCCGGTCGCGGCCGAGTCGCTCGGTGTCAACGTCTACAAGTACAAGTACATCGCGGTGATCATCAGCGGCGGCTTCGCGGGCCTCGGCGGCGCGTTCCTGTCCATCGTCGCCTCCAACGTGTACCTCGACGGCCAGACCGCCGGCCGCGGTTACATCGGCCTCGCCGCGATGATCTTCGGCAACTGGATGCCGGGCGGCCTCGCCCTCGGCGCCGGCCTGTTCGGCTACACCGACAGCCTCAACCTGCGCGGCGGCACGGTGAACGTCCACGCGCTGATCCTGCTGCTCGCGATCCTGCTGGTGTTCGGCGCCGCCTACCTGGCCTGGAAGAAGAAGTACGTGCCGGCCGTCATCACGATCGTCATCTCGGTCCTGATGTTCGTCTGGTACGCCACCACCAACGACGTCCCGCGTCAGCTGGTGACCGCGACCCCGTACCTCGTCACCCTGCTGGTGCTGTCGCTGTCCGCGCAGTCCCTGCGGATGCCGAAGGCGGACGGCCTGCCGTACCGGAAGGGACAGGGCAAGTGACCGCCCCGGCCGCCGGCTTCGACTGGGAGACCCTGCGGGCCGAGGCGCGGGAGGCCATGTCCCACGCCTACGCCCCGTACTCCGGCTACCCGGTCGGCGCCGCCGCCCTGGTGGACGACGGCCGTACGGTCTCCGGCTGCAACGTGGAGAACGCGTCGTACGGCCTCGGCCTGTGCGCCGAGTGCGGCCTCGTCTCCGCGCTCCGGCGCACGGGCGGCGGCCGGCTCACGCACTTCACCTGCGTGGACGGCACGGGCGCCCTCCTCGTCCCGTGCGGCCGCTGCCGCCAGCTCCTCTACGAGTTCGGCGGCCCGGACCTCCTCCTGGACACCCCGGAGGGCGTCCTGCCCCTCTCCGAGATGCTGCCCCAGGCCTTCGGCCCGGCCCATCTCACCAAGTAATCCCGTACGGCCCCTTCCGGTTGGGAGGGGCCGTACGCATCGCACTTCTCCGAAGGGAACGCCATGGCCACCATGGACGCCGTCTCCGTCATCCGCACCAAGCGGGACCGCGGTGAGCTCAGCGACCACCAGATCGACTGGGTCATCGACGCGTACACGCGCGGCGAGGTTGCCGACGAGCAGATGTCGTCGCTCGCGATGGCCATCCTCCTCAACGGCATGAACCGCCGCGAGATCGCCCGCTGGACCGCCGCGATGATCGCCTCCGGCGAGCGCATGGACTTCTCCTCGCTGTCCCGTCCGACGGCCGACAAGCACTCCACGGGCGGCGTCGGCGACAAGATCACCCTCCCGCTGGCGCCCCTGGTGGCGGCCTGCGGCGCGGCCGTCCCCCAGCTCTCCGGCCGCGGCCTCGGCCACACCGGCGGCACCCTCGACAAGCTGGAGTCGATCCCCGGCTGGCGCGCTCTGCTCTCCAACGAGGAGATGCTGAACGTCCTCGACACCACCGGTGCGGTGATCTGCGCGGCGGGCGACGGCCTGGCCCCCGCCGACAAGAAGCTGTACGCGCTCCGCGACGTCACCGGCACGGTCGAGGCGATCCCCCTGATCGCCTCCTCGATCATGTCGAAGAAGATCGCCGAGGGTACCGGCTCCCTGGTCCTGGACGTGAAGGTCGGCACCGGCGCCTTCATGAAGACCATCGAGGACGCCCGCGAGCTGGCCTCGACCATGGTGGGGCTCGGTACCGACCACGGCGTGAAGACGGTCGCGCTCCTCACGGACATGTCCACCCCGCTCGGCCTCACGGCCGGCAACGCCCTGGAGGTCCGCGAGTCGGTGGAGGTCCTGGCCGGCGGCGGCCCCGCCGACGTGGTGGAGCTGACCATCGCCCTTGCCCGCGAGATGCTCGACGCGGCCGGTATCCGCGACGCCGACCCGGCCAAGGCACTCGCCGACGGCTCGGCGATGGACGTCTGGCGCCGGATGATCGCGGCCCAGGGCGGCGACCCGGACGCGGTGCTCCCGGTGGCGAAGGAACAGCACGTGATCAAGGCGGCGTCGACCGGCGTGCTGACCCGCCTCGACGCCTACGACATCGGCGTCGCCGCCTGGCGCCTGGGCGCCGGCCGGGCCCGCAAGGAGGACCCGGTCCAGGCGGGCGCGGGCGTCGAACTCCACGCCAAGCCCGGCGACACCGTCACCGCGGGCCAGCCCCTCCTCACCCTCCACACCGACACCCCGGAGCGCTTCGAGTACGCGCTCCAGGCGGTTGAGGGGTCGTACGACGTCGCGGCGGCCGGTACGGCCTTCACGGCGTCGCCCGTCGTGCTGGAACGTATCGCCTGACCAGGTGTTTCTTCTTTCGGGTGAACGGGATCGGTGGACCTGCGCCGGTCCCGTTCGGCATGCTGGGATCGGTGACGCAACCGAAGGAGACCGCCATGAGCGCACTCACCGTGGGCCAGGACCCCGACCAGAACTGGGACGAACTCGTCCGGTACTGGGAGGAGATGGAATGGCCCGAGGGCAGCAAGGTGGAGATCATCGAGGGGATCATCACCGTGTCACCTGCTCCCGCCTACCGGCACAACGACATCGCGGAGCGCATCCAGCGTCGCCTCTATTCCGTGATTCCGGAGGATTGGGGGGTCTACCAGACGCTGTCGATCGCTGTGCCATCGCGTCTCGGAATGTTCATCCCGGACATCGTGGTGGCTCCTCGGCAGACCGATTCCTATGTGGAGAGCCATATCCCCGCCGGACTCGTGGAACTCGTCGTCGAGGTGACCTCCAAGTCCAACGCCCGGCACGACCGCGTCAGCAAGCCTGCGGCTTATGCCACCGCAGGCATCCCGCTGTACCTGCTCATCGACCGCTGGGCCCCCGGCGGGCCCACGGCAACGCTCTACGGCGAGCCGAAGCGCGATGTCTACCGGGTCCTCCGCGCCGTGAAGTTCGGCGACCCGATCGACCTGCCGGAGCCGTTCGGCCTCACGATCGACACCGGGGAGTTCCCCGTCGACTGACCGTCCGTCACCCCAGCAGCGCCGCAACGACCACCAGCACCGGCACCGCCAGCACCGTCGACAGCAGGATCGAGTCCCGGGCCAGTTCCTCGCCGACTCCGTAGGTGCTGGCGTAGGTGTACAGGTTCTGCGCGGCCGGCAGCGCCGACGTCACCGTCACGTCGAGCAGGGGTGCCCCGCGCAGGCCGAAGACCGCCGACGCCAGGGCCCAGGCGACGAGTGGCTGGCCCACCGACTTCAGGGCGACCGACAGGAACACCGGGTGCCGGTCGCGGCCCCGGCCGGGGAGCGTGCTGCCGCGCAGGGAGATACCGAAGGCGAGCAGGACCGCCGGCACGGACATGTTGCCGATCAGGGTGAGCGGGTCCATCACCGGGCCGGGGACGCGGATGCCGAGCCCCGAGACCGCCACGCCGGACAGCGAGCCCACGGCTATCGGGTTGCGCAGCGGGGTGAGCAGCTTGCGCCACCAGGGCCCCTTCTCGCCCATGCCGGCCACGTCGAGGATCGTGAGCGCGACCGGGGTGAGGACCACCACCTGGAAGAGCAGCACCGGCGCCACCAGGGACGCGTCGCCCAGCACGTACACCGCGATCGGGATGCCGAGGTTGCCCGAGTTGACGTAACTGGAGCACAGCGCGCCGATCGTCGTACGGCCCACGCCCCAGCCCCGTACGACACCCACCGCCACGAACGCGCCCGCCGCCGCGGCCGTGCTCAGGGCCGTCACCAGGAGGCGGCTGGAGAAGATCACCGCCAGGTCGGCCCTGGCGAGGGTGGTGAAGAGGAGGGCGGGCGAGGCGACGTGGAAGGCGAGCTTGGTGAGGACCTCGCGGCCGTTCGCCCCCAGGTGGCCGCCGCGGCCGAGGACGTAGCCGACGGCGATGACGATCGCGATCACCGCGAAGCCGCTCAGCACCCCCTGCACGGGACCCCCTCGCGGCGGAGGAGACCGTCGGGCGGGGCGGGCGCTGCTGATCCGTGGGGCATACAGCCAACCCTCTGGGTCGGTCAGGTGCAGGTCAACGTTGTGACCCTTGTGATCTTCGCGACCGTACGGATGGCGGGGCGCCCTGCCCGATGAGTTGTCGGACCGGCGGCGGTCTACTGGTCGTGGATGCCGTGACCCCTGCCGTGCTCATGCTGTCGGGCCCCGTCGCCAGGGACGAGGTGCCGGGGCTCTGTGACGACGTGCGTGAGCTGCTCGGGGCGGGCGGGGCCGGACCCCGCCGCCGGGTCGTCGTCTGCGATGTGGGCGGGCTCGGGCCGCCGGGTCTGGCGGCCGTCGACCTGCTGGCCCGGCTTGAGCTGGCGGCCCGGCGGGCCGGAGGGCGGATCCGGCTCCGCGGCCCCGACCCCGCCCTACGCTCCCTCCTCCGCTTCGTCGGCCTTCGCCTCCAGATGGAGGGGGAGGCCGAAGAGCGGGAACCAGCGCTTGGTGTCGAGGAAGAAGTGGAACCCGGTCAGCCGGCCGTCTGAGATCTCCAGGACCTGGATGGACCAGGGACTCCAGCCGCCGGTGTCCGGGTCGGGCTTGTACTGGGCGAACCCGGGCAGGCCGTTGACCCGGACCGGGAACAGCCGCGAGCCCTCGCAGGCCGAGCCGATGGTGGTCATGAACCCGGCGATGTCGTCGTGGCCGGTGAGCCACAGGTCGAACGGCGGCATCGTCATGATGGCGTCCTCGTGGAGCAGCGCCGTCAGGGCGGTCATGTCGTAGCCCTCGAAGGCGGCGACATAGCGCTCAAGGAGCTTCTGCTGCTCCTCGTCGAGCGGATCGGAGACCTCCGCGGCGGCGCCCGACTGCTGCTGCTCGGCCAGCGTGGCCCGGGCCCGCTGCAACGCGCTGTTGACCGACGCGACGGTGGTGCCGAGCAGCTCGGCCACCTCGTTGGCCTTCCAGGCGAGCACCTCGCGCAGGATCAGCACCGCCCGCTGCTTGGGCGGCAGCTGCTGCAACGCGGCCATGAAGGCCAGCCGGATCGACTCCTTGGCCACGGCGGCCTCCGCCGGGTCGTCCACGGTCGGCAGCACGCGCGCGTCGGGCACCGGCTCCAGCCAGGTGTTGTCGGGCCGGGGCGAGAGCGCCGCCTGGGCCAGCGGCGTCGACTCGCTGAGGTCCATCGGCCGGGCCCGCTTGTTCCCCGCGGTGAGCATGTCCAGGCACACGTTCGTCGCGATCCGGTACAGCCACGACCGGAGGCTGGAGCGGCCCTCGAACTTCTCGTAGCTCCGCCAGGCCCGCACCAGGGTGTCCTGCACGGCGTCCTCGGCCTCGAACGACGAGCCGAGCATGCGGTAGCAGTACCCGGTCAGCTCGGTCCGGTACTTCTCCAGTGCGACGTCGAGGTCCGCCGTCGCCGTGCTGTCGGTCATGTTCCGTCCACCCACCCCTGTGGCCGTTCCTGTGCGCGCGCCGTTGCGCTTCAGCACTTGAAAGCTAGCGCAGGGGACTGACAAAGGTGCCCGGAGTGGGGAAACGTGCAGGTCGGGTGGGGTGCGCCTGCGAACTCGGGTGGTGCGGTCCGTGGGCGGGTGCGGCGGCGTCGTGGCTGGTCGCGCAGTTCCCCGCGCCCCTTTGGGGCGCTCCAGTGCGGGGCGTTTGTCAGTGGGCGTTGGCCAGGAGGGTGCGGCGGGCTGCCATCGAGCCCAGGACCGTGATGGTCACGACGCCCAGGATCGCGAGGAGGCCTACGCCGACCGTGCCGGACCAGCCGCTGGTGTGGAAGGCGAGCGCGCCCACCGTGCTGCCCGCGCTGGAGCCGATGTAGTACGCGGACTGGTAGAGGGCCGAGGCCTGGGCCCTGCCGTGGGTGGCCGTCTTGCTGACCGCGGAGGAGGCGACCGCGTGGCCCGCGAAGAAGCCCGCGGTGATCAGGACCAGGCCCAGCAGGACCAGGGGGAGCGAGTCCGCCAGAGAGAGCAGGAGGCCGCAGGCCGTGGTGCCGCCGGCCAGGTAGAGGGCACCGCGGCGGCCCAGGCGGCCGACCAGGCGGCCCGCCGTCGACGCGGACACCGTACCGACCAGGTACACCAGGAAGATCGAGCCGATGATGCCCTGCGGGAGCGAGAAGGGCTCCTGGGTCAGGCGGTAGCCGATCACCGTGTAGACGCCGCCGAAGACGGTCATGAAGAGCGCGCCGATCGCGTACAGGCGGCGCAGCAGCGGGTCGGCCAGGTGGTCGCGGACCGTACCGAGCAGCCGGCGCGGGTGCAGCGAGCCCGCCTTGAAGTGCCGGGGCGCGGGGAGGAGCAGCCGGAAGGCGACGGCGCAGCCGACCGCGACCACGCCGATCGTGCCGACGGCCACCCGCCAGCCCCACTCCTGCGCGACCCAGCCGGTGATGACCCGGCCGCTCATCCCGCCCACGCTGTTGCCCGCGACGAACAGGCCGATCGCCGTGACCAGCGCCTTCGGCCGGACCTCCTCGGCCAGATAGGCCTGCGCCGACGCCGGCAGACCGGCCAGCGCCGCACCCTGGACGCCGCGGAGCACGATCAGCACGCCGAGGGAGGGCGCGAAGGGCACCAGCAGTCCGACGGTCACCGCGACCGCCAGCGAGGCCGTCATGACCGTACGGCGTCCGAACCGCTCGGACAGCGCGCTCATCGGGATGACGAACAGCGCCAGACCGCCGGTCGCCGCCGCCACCGTCCAGCTCGCGTCGCTCGCGGAGACGCCGTAGCCGTCCGAGATCAGCGGGAGCAGGGCCTGCGTGGAGTAGAGGAGGGCGAAGGTCGCGACACCGGCGAGGAAGAGCGCGAAGCTCATCCGGCGGTAGCCGGGACCGCCCGGGGTCAGCCGGGAGTCGGCGGCGGGGACGGCGGCGGGGACGGACGGGACGGCGCCCACGGTGGTGGACGCCCCGGTACTGGCGGGAGACATGCCTCGAACGTACGGACCCCGGCGTTGATCCGTCCAATGCATGGAATCACCATAATCGTTCCCATGAAGCATGAGCAGAGGTCGGCGGAGCGCCTGTCACCGGACAGTGACACAGAAGACATGACGATGTTGCTGGCCCCACGCCTCGCGTACTTCGCCGGCGTGGCCCGCACGGAGCATGTCACCAGGGCCGCCCAGGAGCTGAACGTCCCCCAGTCCACGCTCTCCCGTGCGATGGTCCGCCTGGAACAGGACCTGGGTGTCGGCCTCTTCACCCGGCACGGCCGCACCGTCTCCCTCACCCCGGCCGGCCGCACCTTCCTCGCCTCGGTCGAGCGTGCCCTCGCCGAGGTCCGGCGCGCCGCCGACGAGGTACGCGCCGACGCCGACCCCACGGCGGGGAAGGTCGCCTTCGGATTCCTGCACACCATGGGCGCGGAGACGGTTCCCGGCCTCCTCCAGGCCTTCCGCGTCGACCATCCCCGCATCCGCTTCGGCCTCGTCCAGAACTACGGCGAGGCGATGATCGAGAAGCTCCGGGCGGGCGAACTGGACCTCTGCCTGACCTCCCCGATGCCGGACGCGCCCGACCTGGTGGCGCGCCGCCTCGACGAGCAGAAGCTGCGCCTGGTGGTCCCCGCCGACCACCCGCTGGCCACCCGCAGGCGCATCCGCCTCGCCGAAGCGGCCGACGAGACCTTCGTGACCCTGGAACCGGGCTACGGCCTGCGCCGCATCACCGACGACCTCTGCAAGGAGGCCGGCTTCCGGCCGCGCATCGCCTTCGAGGGCGAGGAGGCGGAAACCCTGCGGGGCCTGGTGGCGGCCGGCCTGGGCGTCGCGCTGCTCCCGCCACCCGCCTTCCCTCGCCCGGGAGTCGCGGAACTGACGGTCACGGCCCCGAGAGCGGTCAGAGAGATCGGCGTGGCCTGGCTCGACGGCCACCCGGACACCCCACCGGTGGCCGCCTTCAAGAAGTTCCTGCTCTCAAGAAGGGGGAACTTGCTTCCCGCCTAACGGCAGCGCGCCCCTTCAGGGGCGCGGGGAACTGCGCGACCAGCCACCGCGCACCCGCACCCCGAAGCCGGACATCAGCCCCTACGGAGCGACCGCCCGAAGCCCGCGGCAAGTGGCATCCGCAACCCGATCGGCGGCGGCGCAGCCAACGCATCCTCCACCGGCCGCGACACCGCCCGCCCGTACAACGCCCCCATCACGAAGTCCGAGGCCAGCGCGAGCACTTCGTCCCGGTGTTGATGCAACCCGTGGCCGTCCGAGTGCACCTCGAACCGGCACACCTCCCGGTTCGCCTTCTTCGCCCGCGCCGCCAGCCGGAACGACAGCTCCGGATCGGTCCGTTCGTCGTTCGTGCCGTGCACGATCAGCACCCGGCGGCCCACCAGCTGCCGAACCGGTTCCTCGGGGGCCGCCACATCGTCCTCGGGCAGCCAAGGGGCGATGGAGACCACGGAGTTGACGGCCTCGTGCCCGCCCGCGTGCAGCGCGGCCCGGCCGCCCATCCCCACGCCGAGCAGGCAGACCGGGACGTCGCCGTAGCGCCGTACCACCTCGTCGGTCGCCCAGCCGGCGTCCCCGGCGAGATGCGCCTCGCTGCCGTTCCAGCCGCGATAGCGGTAGTGGACGACGTGCGCGGCCAGTCCCTCGTCCCGGCCGTCCCGGGCGAGCCGGCGGCCGAGCGCGCGGACGAAGGCCGTCGCCCATACGAGGGACGGCCGTCGCGCGGAGACCTCCTCCCCGCCGGGGAGGAGCAGGACCGCGCCGCTCACCGTCGTCGGCTCCTGGCCGACTGCCCTGCTCAGGCTGGCCGTTCGGACCGGCGTCGCTTGCTGTGCCATGACAGAACAGTGTCAGAAGAGGCGGTGTACCCGACCCGTCCGTGCGGTCACCATTGCGTATCGACGGAAACGGAAATCTTCGAGTACCGAGCGATCTACGCGCGTAGGAGTTACAGTGCGGAAATGACGAGCCAGAGCACCGCGAACACCCCGACGCCGGAGCAGATCCGCCGGGCGCCGAAGGTTCTGCTGCACGACCACCTCGACGGCGGCCTGCGTCCGGGCACCGTCGCCGACCTCGCCCGGGAGACCGGGTACGCCGGCCTCCCCGAGACCGACCCGGACAAGCTCGGCATCTGGTTCCGCGAGGCCGCCGACTCCGGTTCGCTGGAGCGGTACCTGGAGACGTTCTCGCACACCGTCGGCGTCATGCAGACCCGGGACGCCCTCGTCCGGGTCGCCCGCGAGTGCGCCGAGGACCTCGCCGAGGACGGTGTCGTCTACGCCGAGGTGCGGTACGCCCCCGAGCAGCACCTGGAGCAGGGGCTGACCCTGGAGGAGGTCGTCGAGGCGGTCAACGAGGGGTTCCGGCAGGGCGAGGCGCTGGCCCGCGAGAACGGCCGGCGGATCCGGGTCGGCGCCCTGCTCACCGCCATGCGGCACGCGGCCCGCTCCCTGGAGATCGCCGAGCTCGCCAACCGCTACCGGGACCTGGGCGTCGTCGGCTTCGACATCGCGGGCGCCGAGGCGGGCTACCCGCCCACCCGGCACCTGGACGCCTTCGAGTACCTCAAGCGCGAGAACAACCACTTCACCATCCACGCCGGCGAGGCCTTCGGGCTGCCGTCCATCTGGCAGGCGCTGCAGTGGTGCGGCGCCGACCGGCTCGGGCACGGGGTGCGGATCATCGACGACATCCAGGTCCACGAGGACGGCACGGTCAAGCTCGGCCGGCTCGCCTCCTACGTCCGCGACAAGCGGATCCCGCTGGAGCTGTGCCCCAGCTCCAACCTCCAGACCGGCGCCGCCGACTCCTACACCGGGCACCCGATCGGGCTGCTGCGCAAGCTGCACTTCCGGGCCACCGTGAACACCGACAACCGGCTGATGTCCGGGACCAGCATGAGCCGGGAATTCGAGCATCTCGTCGAGGCGTTCGGTTACACGCTCGACGACATGCAGTGGTTCTCCGTCAATGCGATGAAATCAGCGTTCATTCCTTTCGATGAACGACTCGCCATGATCAATGACGTCGTCAAGCCCGGTTATGCAGAGCTGAAATCCGAATGGCTGTTCCGGCAGACCGCCTCCACCAGCAGTTCTGCTGATCCGGAGGGCTGATTCGGCATCCCGGCGGGGCACGGAATGCGGACGGGCCTTCACCGGCCGTCCGCATTTCGGTGTTTGCGGCGGACGGCCCGGCATGTTTACGGTCGTGGACCGCTCAGCGTGTTATTGATCCCCGTCTCCGCATTCCAAGGACGCATTGACGATGAAGCAGTCTGCTGCCAAGACCCTCGGTGTCGCCGCCCTCGGTGCCGCCTTCGCCGCTGCCGGCGCGGGCGCGGCCAACGCGGCCCCGGCCGTCCCGGACTCCTCCCAGGCCCTGGACACCGTCACCAGGACGCTGCCGGCCGAGAACGTCGCCAAGGCGCTGCCGGGTGCCGGTCAGGCCGTGGCGCAGGGGCAGAGCGCCCTCGGTGCCGGACTGAACGCCGTCCAGCCGGCCGCCAAGCAGGCGCTCGCCGGCGGCCCGACCAAGCCCGTCGCCGGTCTCCTCGGCGGCCTGCCGGTCCAGGGCCTGCCCACGCACGGCCTGCCGGTGAACGGGATTCCGCTCGGCTGACCTCTCCCCGGCCGATCGGCAACGCCGTTGGGGCGCCCCGGAACCTCCGGGGCGCCCCAACGGTGTTTCCGTGCCGCCTGGTCACCAGGCGGTGGAGGCCTTCTCCTCCGAGGGGAGGAGGATCCACAGCGCTATGTAGAGCAGGAACTGCGGGCCCGGCAGCAGGCAGGAGAGCAGGAAGATCACCCGCATCGTGGTCGCCGAGGTGCCGAAGCGCCGGGCCAGCGCGGCGCACACTCCGCCGATCATGCGGCCGTGGGTGGGGCGGGCGAGGCTGGACATCTGCGGCTCCTTCGTGAGCGTCCGGTGCGGGGCGGCCCTTCCGGCCCCCCGTCTGCTCTCAACGTTACGGAGACGAACCGGGTCGAAGCGTCGCTCTACGGGGCGATCCCGACCCTGGGAATCGTCGGGGTACGACCCTGAGCGGCTTCCTCCTGGGGGAGGGCCGCGGGCCGCCGCCGCTCACCCCGCCGGCGGAGCCGGGCGCGCGCCGCGGGCACCACCGCCAGATGCGCGATCACCACACCCACCGTGTTGAGGAGTATCGAGTCGACGTCCACCACCCGGCCGGGCACCCCGGTCTGCAGCAGGGCTATGCCCGTCGAGACCAGCGCGCCCGCGGCGGCCGAAGTGGTCAGGGAGGCGAGCGGGGAGACCCGGAGCTTCCCGTGCGTCATCGGCAGCAGCACGCCCAGCGGCGCGAGCAGCGCGAGCCCCTCACCGATCCGGTGCGCCGCCTCGCGCCCGCCGAGCGCCAGGTCGGCGCGGATACCCGCGAGGGGGTGCAGGTTGGCCGGCATCACCCAGGGCACGTCCAGCGGCCGCAGCATCAGCCAGGCGACGAACACGAGATGTGCGACAAGGAGGACACCCCCTGCCACACGGACGCGGATCGCGGCGCTGCCGCCGATGGAGCCTTGACGCTGCACGCCCCCGTAGACGCGCCCGCGCACACGATCGGTTCCGGATGGGGGAGTGAGGCCTCAGCCACACGCCCCCGAGGCCGCGCCCCGCCCCGTCAGGGGCGCGGGGAACTGCGCGACAAGCCCCCACCGGCCCGCACCCGCCGTACAACCGTCCCCGGCACCCCACGAGGCGCCCGAACGCCCCTCACTGGGAAGCCACCTCGGTGGACGGCGGCCGACTCCCACTCGGAGAGTTCCGCACGGAATCCGTGCACTCGTACCGCCGCAACGGCTCCGTCCCCGGCCCGCCCAGGATCACCGACCCGTCCCCCTCCGCGGCCGCCGAGTCGGACAGCGTGCACACGATCTGGGCGAGCGCGTACGACGTCAGCTGCGGCGGCGACGTGCTCAGCCGCAGCGTGTCGTCGGGGTCCCCGGCCCGCGGCCCCGAGACGCTCATGCCGCCCCGCACGTACGTCGTGTAGCCGGCCTCCTTCTCGGCGGCGGACGGCGTCTCGGCGAGCTGGTCGAGCAGCCCCTGGGCGACGATCACCCGCCGTCTGGCGTCCACCGAACCGTCCGGGACCCGCACCTGGCGGTCGACGGTCACCAGCGACGAACCGCACAGCAGGAACACCTGCACCGGCACCCCGCGCTCGTCCTGCGTGGACAGGTCCGGCTGGGTCATCGAGCACGGCACCCGCGAGGGCGCCCCGCCGAAGTCGGTCGGCACCTCGGTGGCCCGGATCCCGCACCCGGAGAGCGCCAGCGCAAGACCGGCGACGGCCAGGAGTCTTCGTACGTGCATCAGGCGCCCCTCTCCCCGGCATCTCCGGCGTCCCCGGCTTCCGCTGCGGCCCCGGTGTCGCCGGTGCCCCCGGCACCCCCCGCGTCCTTGCCGTCCTCCGTCAGCCGCGAGGCGTCCCGGGGCAGCCGGAGCGTGAACACCGCACCGCCCTCGGGGGAGTTCGCGGCGGTGATCGAGCCGCCGTGGATGCGGGCGTTCTCCGTCGCGATGGACAGGCCCAGGCCGCTGCCCTCGGAGCGCGGCCGGGAGGCGCTGGCCTTGTAGAACCGGTCGAAGACGTGCGGCAGCACGTCCTCCGGGATACCGGGCCCGTGGTCGCGTACGGCGATCACCAGCTCCTCCCCCTCGATCCGCACCGACACCCGCACCGGCGACCCGCCGTGCTTGAGCGCGTTGCCGATCAGGTTGGCGAGGATGACGTCGAGGCGGCGCGGGTCGAGGCGGGCGTGGATGCCGCGCTCGGCGTCCAGGTCCACCGCGTCCAGCCAGGCGCGGGCGTCGATGCAGGCGGTGATCTGGTCGGCGAGGTCGACGTCGTCGAGGACGAGACGGGCCGTGCCGGCGTCGAAGCGGGTGACCTCCATCAGGTTCTCGACGAGGTCGTTGAGGCGGCGCGTCTCGCTGACGACCAGCCGGACGGCGGGCTCGATCATCGGGTCCATCGACCCCGACTCGGCCTCCAGCTCCTCCTCCAGGATCTCCGTCACGGCGGTGATCGCGGTGAGCGGAGTGCGCAGCTCGTGGCTCATGTCGGCGACGAACCGACGGGACGCGTCGTCCCGCGCGGCCATGTCGTCGACCCGTTTCTCCAGCGCCTCGGCCGCGTCGTTGAACGTCCGGGAGAGATCGGCGAGTTCGTCCGTCCCCGACACCCGCAGCCGGGTGTCCAGCTTGCCCTCGCCGAGCCGTCGCGCGGCGACCCCGAGCCGGTGCACCGGCTTCAGCACGGTCGTGGCGGCGGCCTGCGCGAGCAGCGCCGAACCGATCAGAGCGAGTCCCGTGGCGATCCCCAGCGACCAGGCCAGCGAGTTGAGGTCCTTCGCCTCCGGCTCCAGGGACTTCATCATGTAGCCGGTCGGCCCGCCGCCGATCAGCCGCGTCCCGGCGACGAGATACGGCGTGCCGTGGTCGACGACCCGCTGCCAGTACAGGTGGTACGCCGACTTGTTGGAGTCGGTCACCTTCTGCTGCTTGTCCACGGCCTTGCGCAGCGAGGTCGGCACGTCGTCCAGCGCGAACGCGCTGAGCCCGTCCGAACTGCCGTACACCGTCTTGCCGTTGCCGTCCTGGCCGACCAGCAGCACGCTGAACCGCTGGCTGCTGCTGGCCATCTGCCCGGCCGTGCGCTGCAGTTCGTCCTGCGTCGGATGCACCGGCAGCGCACCGGCCCGGTTCTGCATCTCCTGCTGGAAGTCGCGCAGCACCGCGTCCTGGGTACGGGTGAGCACGGCCTCGCGGTTGAGCCAGTACGCGATGCCGGACGCGGACACGGCGGCGGTCAGCGCGACGAGCCCGAAGACGACGACGAGCCGCAGCCGCAGGCTGGTGAAACGCAGCCGGGACACGGCTCCCTTGCGATCCGAGGCCCAGCCGCGGAAACCCTCTTGCCGGTCCGTCACTGAGGGGCGTCCAGGCGGTAGCCGACACCACGCACGGTACGGATCAGGGTCGGGGACGAGGGCACGTCCTCGACCTTGGCGCGCAGCCGCTGCACACAGGCGTCCACCAGCCGGGAGTCGCCGAGGTAGTCGTGTTCCCAGACCAGCCGCAGCAGTTGCTGCCGGGACAGCGCCTGCCCCGGCCGCCGGCTCAGTTCGAGGAGCAGCCGCAGCTCGGTCGGGGTGAGCTGGAGGTCCTCGCCGTTCTTCGTCACGGTCATCGCGCTGCGGTCGATGACGACGTTGCCGAAGGTCGCCGAGTCGGTGGACTCCCGCTCCCCGCGCCGCAGCACGGCCCGGATCCGGGCGTCGAGCACCCGCCCCTGGACCGGCTTGACGACATAGTCGTCGGCCCCGGACTCCAGCCCGACCACCACGTCGATGTCATCGCTGCGCGCGGTCAGCAGGATGATCGGCAACTGGTCCGTGCGCCGGATCCGCCGGCACACCTCGAAACCGTCGATGCCGGGCAGCATGACATCGAGGACGATCAGATCGGGCCGCTGCTCACGCAACAGCTTCAGACCGTCCTCACCGGTCGCAGCGGTGGCCACCCGGTGTCCCTGGCGGGTCAGAGAGAGCTCCAGGGCCGTACGGATGGCGTCGTCGTCCTCGATCAGCAACAGGGAAGGCACGGGCTCATTCTGGCCCATGCAGGGCCCGTCGTACGACCTGTGCGGCTCGTAGCACCCCGCAAACCTCCGTAGCGCCACAACCTGTGCACCTTCTGTGGACGCTGTGTGCCGAACCCCTGTGACAGGTCTGTGACAGTCGGCGGATACGGCCGTGAAGGTGGCCCGGCAATCTTTTCGGCACAGGCAAGCGAGTGAACGCGGCGAGCGGCCTGGGCAAGCCGAACTACCGGAAGTCCACGACGGGGGGCGCGAGATGAACACGCTGATCGGTCACAGCACCAGCGCAGTGATCACGCGTCTGCACGACGTGAACCGGGGTTCCGAGAAGTCCGGTGCCGTGAGCGGGCGGGGGTGCGCTCGCGGCACCGGACGTCAGCACACCGGCTACATGTCGGTGGTTGACGGTCGCACGGGGGAAGCACACGGGGGATCCGCCTACAGGGAGGACACGGGGGAGCGCCGCTCGCTGACCGAGGCGGAGTTCACCGCCTACGTCCAGGAGCGCCGCGCCTCCCTGTACGCGACCGCCTACCACCTGACCGGCGACCGCTACGAGGCCGAGGACCTGCTGCAGAGCGCGCTGTTCTCGACGTACAAGGCGTGGGACCGGATCAGCGACAAGGCCGCGGTCGGGGGCTACCTCCGCCGCACCATGACGAACCTGCACATCAGCGCCTGGCGCCGGCGCAAGCTCAACGAGTACCCGACCGAGGAGCTGCCGGAGACGCCCGGCGACACGGACGCGATGAGCGGCACCGAGCTGCGCGCCGTCCTGTGGCAGGCGCTCGCCCGGCTCCCCGAACTCCAGCGCACCATGCTGGTCCTGCGCTACTACGAGGGCCGCACGGACCCGGAGATCGCGGAGATCCTCGACATCAGTGTCGGCACGGTGAAGTCCAGCATCTGGCGGTCGCTCCGCCGGCTGCGCGAGGACGAGGTCCTCAGCTTCGGCCGTGACGAGGAAGACGCCTTCGGGGAGCTCGTCGCCTGAAGGTAAGGGGATCCGGGGGGATCCCGACGGGGGAAAGCGGGGGAGGGTCCGGGGGGACCCACGGGGGAAAGCGGATCCGGGGGGATCCGGGGGGAAGCACGGGGGAAGCTCCGCCACGGGGGACACGGGGGTGTTCGGCGGAGCAACGGGGGAAAGCGGGACTGGAGGGCCGGGGGGTCCATCCAGTCCCGCTTTTTCCGCGTTACGCCGGTGCCTGGGTCCGGTCCCGGCTCTGCCGGCCCACCGCTGCCGCGGCCATGCGGCCCAGCGCCTCGTCCCGGTCGCACGGATACGCGCCCAGCGCCACCTGACGGCTCACGATCGTGCGCTCCGCCCGCATCAGCCGCCAGCCGCGCCGCAGCAGGAACGGCACCGACTTCCGGCCCTCCTTGAGATCGCGCAGGAACCGGCGCCGGAACGTCTTCACCGGGCCCCGGCTCAGGCAGAGCGCGTCGGCCAGCAGGCCCAGTTCGCGGCAGCGCTCGACGATCTCGGCGGCGAAGATGCCCTCGGCGACGAAGAGCGGGGTGCGGCCGATGTCCAGCGTCTCGGCGCCGGTGCGGGCGCTCAGTGCTATGTCATATACCGGTATCGGCGCGGCCCCCGTGGCGCACAGCCGGCCGATCGCCTCGACCGCGACCTCCGCGTCCCAGGACTCCGGGTGGTCCCAGTCGATGTCCGAACTCCCCGCCACCAGCGGCAGGGTCGGGTCGTCGCCCTCTTTGTAGAAGTCGTCGAGACGCAGCACGGGGAGCCCGGAACGGGCGGCGACCAGTGACTTGCCCGAGCCGGAGGGGCCGCACAGCAGCACGACGCGGGCGGGGGACGGAGGATGAATGCTCACGGAACACCAGTTTGACGCATGGGGGGCCTCCTGCCGACCCCGCGGGTCGGCTTTGGAGCGTGAGTCACACCTCAACTACCCTGTGTGCCGTCATCATTACCCTGCGTACCAGAAGGCGGCACCAGCGATGTCCCGACACGCGTCCTCCCCGAACCCGACCGCCCGGCGCGCCCTGACCGCCCTTGCCACGGCAGGTGTGGCGCTCGGCGCGGGCGCCGCGACGGCCGCCGCGGACACCCGGCCCGCGGTGGACGTGGTCCGCACCAGCCCCACCTCGCTCGGCCACGTCGACCCGCAGGCGGGCGTGCGGGCGCTGGGCGCCATGTTGCCGTACGTCACGGGGTCGGTGGCGGCCCTGAAGCCGAACCCCCTCGCGGGCACGGGCGTAGACCCGCTGGACAACGGGGTGGGGACCCAGCTCGCCGACTTCAAGCCGCTGACGTCGAAGATGGTGACGGGGCCGGTGGCGCAGGCGCCGTCGATCGGCGCGGTTCCGGTGGTCGGGCAGGTTCTGGGCTCGGCGTACTGAGCGCCCGGTAAGGGGCGCTGGGGGAGGAACTGCGCGACCAGCCGCATACGGCCCGCAGTTCCCCACCAGGAGGGGCGCTCAGTACGCGGACCCCGACGCCCCCAGCGACCCCGTCGGGTGCCACACCGTCTTCGTCTCCAGGAACGCCGTCATGCGGTCCGTCCCCGGCGTCGCCGTCCAGTCGTCCACAGGCTGTGGACGCAGTACCCGCTTGAGGTTGTCGGCCGCAGCGATCTCCAGCTCCTTCGCCAGCACCTCGTCCGCGCCCGCGAGATCGATCGCGTTGACGTCCTGGTGCGCGGCGAGCGGCGCGGCGATCTCCGCGGTACGGCCGGAGAGCACGTTGACGACCCCGCCGGGGACGTCGGAGGTGGCGAGCACCTCGGCGAGGGAGAGCGCGGGGAGCGGCGCCTTCTCGCTCGCGACGACGACCGCCGTGTTGCCGGTCGCGATCACCGGCGCGACCACCGACACCAGGCCGAGGAACGACGACTCCTGGGGGGCGACGACCGCCACCACGCCCGTCGGCTCCGGCGTCGAGAGGTTGAAGAAGGGGCCCGCGACCGGGTTGCCGCCGCCCACCACCTGGGCGATCTTGTCGGTCCAGCCGGCGTACCAGACCCAGCGGTCGATCGTCGCGTCCACGACGGCGGCGGCCTTGGACTTGCCGAGGCCCTCCGCGTCGGCGACCTCGCGCACGAACTGGTCCCGGCGGCCCTCCAGCATCTCCGCGACGCGGTAGAGGACCTGGCCCCGGTTGTACGCGGTGGCGCCCGCCCAGCCGCCGAACGCCTTGCGGGCGGCGACGACCGCGTCCCGGGCGTCCTTGCGGCTGGCAAGCGGTGCGTTGGCCAGCCAGTTGCCCTTCCCCGCCGCGTCGGCGGCTGATCGCTTCGTCGTCACCTCGTACACCCGGCCGCTCTCGGAACGCGGGAACTTCCCGCCGACGTACAGCTTGTAGGTCTTCAACACACTGAGTCGGTCAGACATCGAGGTACGCCTCCAGGCCGTGGCGACCGCCCTCGCGGCCGAAGCCCGACTCCTTGTAACCGCCGAACGGCGAGGTCGGGTCGAACTTGTTGAACGTGTTGGACCAGACGACGCCGGCGCGCAGCTTGCCCGCGACGGCCAGGATCCGCGACCCCTTCTCGGTCCAGATGCCGGCCGAGAGGCCGTACTGGGTGTTGTTGGCCTTGGCGACCGCCTCGTCGGGCGTCCGGAAGGTCAGGACCGACAGGACGGGACCGAAGATCTCGTCGCGGGCGATGGTGTGCGCCTGGGTGACGTTGGTGAAGAGCGTCGGCGCGAACCAGTAGCCGGAGGCGGGGAGTTCGCAGGCCGGGGACCAGCGCTCGGCGCCCTCCGTCTCGCCCTGGTCGGCGAGCGCGGTGATCCGGGCCAGCTGCTCGGCGGAGTTGATCGCGCCGATGTCGGTGTTCTTGTCCAGCGGGTCGCCGAGGCGGAGCGTGGACAGGCGGCGCTTGAGCGAGTCGAGCAGCTCGTCGTGGATCGACTCCTGGACCAGGAGCCGGGAGCCCGCGCAGCAGACCTGGCCCTGGTTGAAGAAGATCCCGGTGACGATGCCCTCGACGGCCTGGTCGATGGGGGCGTCGTCGAAGACGATGTTGGCGCCCTTGCCGCCCAGCTCCAGCGTGACCTTCTTGCGGGTGCCCGCGACGGTCCGCGCGATCTCCTTGCCGACGGCGGTGGAGCCGGTGAAGGCGACCTTGTTGACGTCCGGGTGGGCGACGAGCGCGGCGCCCGCGTCGCCGTAGCCGGGGAGGATGTTGACGACGCCCTTGGGCAGGCCCGCCTGGCGGCAGATGTCCGCGAAGAACAGCGCCGACAGTGGGGTGGTCTCCGCGGGCTTGAGGACGACCGTGTTGCCCGTCGCCAGCGCCGGGGCGATCTTCCAGGCCAGCATCAGGAGCGGGAAGTTCCAGGGGATGACCTGGCCGGCGACGCCGAGCGGCCGCGGGTTCGCGCCGTAGCCCGCGTGGTCGAGCTTGTCGGCCCAGCCCGCGTAGTAGAAGAAGTGCGCGGCGACCAGCGGGAGGTCCGCGTCGCGGGTCTCCTTGATCGGCTTGCCGTTGTCCAGGGTCTCCAGGACGGCCAGCTCACGGCTGCGCTCCTGGATGATCCGGGCGATGCGGAACAGGTACTTGGCGCGCTCGGAGCCCGGCAGCGCGGACCACTTCTCGAACGCCTTGCGGGCGGCCCTGACGGCACGCTCGACGTCCGCCTCGCCGGCCCGGGCGACCTCGGAGAGGACCTCCTCGGTCGACGGGCTGACGGTCTTGAAGACCTTGCCGTCGGCGGCGTCGGTGAACTCGCCGTCGATGAAGAGGCCGTAGGAGGGCGCGATGTCGACGACGGAGCGGGACTCGGGCGCCGGCGCGTACTCGAATGCGGTGGTCATCTTTTCCTTGGCCATGGTGATCAGTCCACCGTCACGTAGTCGGGGCCGGAGTAGCGGCCGGTGGCCAGCTTCTGACGCTGCATCAGCAGGTCGTTCAGGAGCGAGGAGGCGCCGAACCGGAACCAGTGGTTGTCCAGCCAGTCCGCACCGGCCGTCTCGTTGACGAGAACGAGGAACTTGATCGCGTCCTTGCTGGTCCGGATCCCGCCGGCGGGCTTCACGCCCACCTGGACACCGGTCTGCGCCCGGAAGTCGCGCACGGCCTCCAGCATGAGGAGGGTGTTCGCCGGGGTGGCGTTCACCGCGACCTTGCCGGTCGACGTCTTGATGAAGTCGGCGCCCGCGAGCATGCCCAGCCAGGAGGCCCGGCGGATGTTGTCGTACGTCGACAGCTCGCCGGTCTCGAAGATGACCTTGAGCCGGGCCGCCGTTCCGCAGGCTTCGCGTACGGCGGTGATCTCGTCGTACACCTTGCGGTAGTTCCCCGCGAGGAAGGCCCCGCGGTCGATGACCATGTCGATCTCGTCGGCACCGGCGGCGACCGCGTCCCGCACGTCGGCCAGCTTCACGTCGAGCGCGGCGCGGCCGGCCGGGAAGGCGGTGGCGACGGAGGCGACCTTGACGGACGAGCCGGCGACGGCCTCCTTCGCGGTGGCCACCATGTCGGGGTAGACGCAGACGGCCGCCGTGGCGGGGGTCGTACGGTCCGTCGGGTCCGGGTGGACCGCCTTGGCGCCGAGCGCCCGGACCTTGCCCGGGGTGTCCGCGCCTTCCAGCGTCGTCAGGTCGACCATCGAGATGGCGAGGTCGATGGCGTACGCCTTCGCGGTGGTCTTGATGGAACGGGTGCCGAGCGAGGCGGCACGCGCCTCCAGGCCGACCGCGTCGACGCCGGGCAGCCCGTGAAGGAAGCGGCGCAGCGTGCTGTCGGACGCGGTGACGTCAGCAAGTGCGTGGGGTGCGGTGGTGGGCATGGTCACCAGCCGAGCATATCTACGCGCGTAGCGGCTGTACACCCCGAGGGAACGGTTCTTCTTCGAGGACGGTGAGCCTACGCCCCTGAGAGGGGCGCGGGGCCGGCGCGGGCGACCACCCGCGATCCCACCCGCGCACCGGGCGCACACCCCACGGCGCCCCTGCGCACGCCTGAGGCACAATCGGCGCTATGACCACGCCCCTCGTCAAGGACCGCATCTACCGATCGCCCCAGGCGCTGATCGGCGGCGTACTCCTCCTCGTCATCGTCGGCTGGCTCGGCATCGACGCGCTGCTCCGGGGACACGGCCACACCCCCTGGCTCGCGCTCGCCGCGCTCATCCTCGTCGTGCCGCTGATCGTGGCCTTCACCCTGCGCCCCGCGGTGTTCGCGGGCGAGGACCGGCTGCGCGTACGGAACCCGTTCCGGGTGATCACGCTGCCGTGGGGGGAGATCGCCTCCCTGCGGTCCGGCTACTCGAACGAGGTGGTCGTCAAGTCCGGCGCGAAGTACCAGCTGTGGGCGATCCCGGTGTCCCTGCGAGGACGCAAGAAGGCGGCGCGACGGCAGGCGAAGTCGAGGGCGGACGTGCGGCGCGGGGGGACGGGGTCCGGCGGCACCGGGCGCGGGCTCGGCGGCTTCGGCGGGCTCGGCGGCTTCGGGAGCTCCGGGGGGCTGGGCGAGCCCGAGCACGCGAACGAGCCGATGCGTGCGGATACCGACAGGGTCATGGACGACCTGCGCGAGATGCTGGAGAGCCGGGGACCGGCCGAGTCGGCGCAGGGCGAGATCACGGTGAGGTGGGCGTACGAGGTGGCTGCGCCGGCGGTGGCGGGGGCGGTGCTGCTGGGGATCCTGCTGGCGGTGTGGTAGTGCCGTAAGGGGCGCGCTGCAGGGTGGGTGCGGGCGGTCCGCCGGGTGCCGTCCGGTGGGGGTGTTCGCGCAGTTCCCCGCGCAACTGGGGGGCTGTCGCGCGCTCCCGACGTCAGTCCTCCGTCTTGATCTTCTTCATGGTCAGGTGGGACTCGACGCGCAGGATGCCGGGGAGGCCGGTGAGCTTGCCGGTGATGAAGGTGTTGTACGCGGCGTCGTCGGCGACGGCGACGCGGAGGAAATAGTCGGGGCGGCCGTACATCCGGCGGAACTCGACGACCTCCTCGTACGAGGAGAGGGTCTCCTCCAGGGTCTCGATGGTCTTCAGGTCGTTCGCGGAGACCTCGATGTCGATCATGACTTCCAGGCCCCGGCCCAGGGCCTCCGGATTGATGACGGCGCGGTAGCCGGCGATGACCCCGGCGTCCTCCAGCCGCTTCAGCCGGCGCAGGCACGGCGGCGGGGTGAGGCCGACCCGCTTGGCCAGCTCGACGTTGCTCAGGCGCCCGTCCCGGCACAGGTGAAACAAAATTTCTCGGTCGATGGCATCGAGCTTTATTTCATTGCTCACGTTGGCATCTTACGAGAATTATTGGAAACCATATGTGGCGACAATCCTCCTAAAATTTCAGCATGCGTACGGTTTCGGTCGCCGCGGGCGATCCCCCTCGTCCCGCTCCCGCTCCCGCTCCCGCCTCCCCGCCGGGGTCCCGGGCGGAGGCCCTCGCCGCCCTGAAGGACTCCACCTCCGTGGGGCTCGGCCTGCTCCCGCTCGGCCTCGCCTTCGGGGTGCTGATCGTCCACGCCGGCCTGCCCTGGTGGTGCGCGAGCCTGTTCACGGCCGTCGTCTACGCGGGCTCGTTCGAGTTCCTGCTGGTGGGCCTGGCCGTCGCGGTCACCCCGCTGGCGACGGTCGCGCTGACCGCGTTCCTGGTCAACGTCCGGCATGTGTTCTACGCGCTGTCCTTCCCCCTCGACCGCGTACCCGGCCCGCTCGGCAAGGCCTACGGCACCTTCGCGCTGACCGACGAGGCCTACGCCTTGACCACCGGTGACCGGGCCCGGTCCTGGTCCGGCGCCCGCATCCTGTGGCTGCAGCTGTTCATGCAGTCGTACTGGGTCGGCGGCGCCACCGTGGGCGCCCTGCTCGGCTCGGCCGTGCCCGACAGCGTCGGCGGCCTGGACTTCGCGATGACCGCGCTGTTCGCCGTACTCGCCCTGGACGCCGTCCGGGAGCGCCGAGGCGACCTGCCCACCCCCGTCCTCGCGCTCCTCAGCGCCCTGGTCGCGCGGCTGGTCCTGCCCGGCCAGATGCTGCTCGTCGCGTTCACCCTGTTCACCGCCGCGCTGCTGATCCGGAGCCGCAAGGAGGAGCCTCGTGAGTCCCGTGCCTGACACCCGCTACCTGCTGCTGGCCGTCGCCGTCTCGGCCGCCGTCACCTGGGCGCTGCGCGCGCTGCCCTTCACCGTCCTGGCCTCGCTGCGGGCCAGCAGGACCGTGCAGTACCTGGGCGCCCGGATGCCCGCCGGCGTGATGGTGATCCTCTTCGTCTACTGCCTGCGCGACCTGCCGCTGACCCGGTCCCGCGCCCTCGCGCCCCTGGCCGCCCTGGCCGTCACCGTCGGACTGCACCTGTGGCGCCGCAACGCGTTGCTGAGCATCATCGGCGGCACCGTCGTCAGCGTGGCCCTGGCCAGCACCGTCTTCACCGGCTGACCCCTACAGTGGACCGTACAGTCCACTCCGCGGAGGGCGGCCCATGGGCAAGGAACTGACGGCCAAGGGGAAGGCGACCCGGCGCCGGATCGTCGAGGGGGCCGCCGAGGTGCTACGGGAACAGGGGGTCGGCTCCGTGACCCTCGAGGACGTCATGGCGCGGACCGGTACCAGCAAGAGCCAGCTCTTCCACTACTTCCCGGACGGCAAGGACGAACTGCTCCTCGCCGTCGCGCGGTTCGAGGCGGAGCAGGTGCTGGAGGACCAGCAGCCGTATCTCGGCCGCCTCGACTCCTGGGAGGACTGGCGGCGGTGGCGGGACGTGGTGATCACCCGCTACGAGGCGCAGGGGGACACCTGTCCGCTCGGCTCGCTCTTCCTCCAGGTCGGGCGGTCGACGCCGGGCGCGCGGGCGATCGTGGTCGAGCTGATGCGGCAGTGGCAGGAGAGCCTGGCGGCGGGCATCCGCGCGGTGCGCGCGAGCGGCGGCCCCGGGACCGACGTGGACATCGTGGACGTCGACGCACGGGCCGCCGCCCTGCTCGCCGCGATCCAGGGAGGCGTGTCCATCCTCCTGTCGACAGGGCGCTCCGACCACCTCCGCGCCGCCCTCGACCAGGGGATCGCGGACCTGCATCGCGACCTGGAGCCCGCGGGGGCGGCTACGCCGCGATGACCGCGGCGGTCGTACGGCCGCCGTCCACGTCGAGCACGATCCCGTGCACGAACGACGACTCCTCGGCCGCCAGATACACCGCCGCGCTCGCGATCTCCTCCGGCGTGCCCATCCGGCCCGCCGGCGTCCCCTTCATCATGGCCTCGGCGACCCCGGCGTTCTCCGTGCCCGCCGCGAGCACCACGCCCGGCGAGATGGCGTTCACCCGCACTCCCCGCGGCCCGAACTCCGCCGCCCAGGCCCGGGTCAGCGTCTCCATCGCCCCCTTGGTGGAGCTGTACAGCGCGCCGACGGGGATGCCGAGCCGCGCGATCCAGGACCCCAGGTTGACGATCGCCCCGCCCCCGGCCTCCGCCATGGCGGGCGCGACGGCCGCGGTCAGGAAGAACGGGGCCTTGACGTTGACGGCGTAGACCTCGTCGAAGGTCTTCTCGTCGGTGGCGGTGGTCGCGTCGCCCGGGTAGATCCCCGCGTTGTTGACGAGCACGTCGATACGACCGCCCAGCACCCGGGTCGCCTCCTCGGCGAGCGCCCGCGAGGCGGCGGCGCTGCCGTCCAGGTCGGCCCGCACGAAGTCGGCACGTCCACCGAGGGCGCGGATCCCGTCCACCACCTCGGCCCCACGCCCCGCACTCCGCCCCGAGACGACCACATGCGCCCCCTCGGCCGCGAACGCCTCCGCGATGGCCCGCCCGATATTGCTGGTCGCACCCGTCACCAGCGCGGTCCTGCCTGCCAGTCGCACAGCCATGATCAACCCTCCGTTTCACTCGCTTCCCCGTGGGACGCGGCCCACTGTGCGCCCAGGAAAATGGACCGGCAAGTCCAGAAAATGTGGGCCGGGTAGGCCTGGAGGGACGGCTTGTCGATTCGCTGTTCCGTCGGCTGTCAGTGGCGGTGCGTGGCCCGCGGGTGCCCTGTGCCTGCGAAGGTGATCCAGCAGGTTCCCCGGCCGGTGTCGAGGAGGTACCAGATGCGGCCACCGCCGGTCACCTCGATCTGCCACTGTCCACAGGTCTGCCCGCGGTGGGTGCCGTGCGCCAGACCGCCCTTGAGGCGGTGGTGCCGAGGTGTCTCGATGGTCGGTCTGGGGTCGGTGCGCAAGGTGGTCCAGGCGCGGAAGGTGTTCTCTCGCGCTTGCTGGGCGAGGTTCTCCCAGCCCTTGGCCGAGGCGCCGTCGGCGAAGCGGACTTCCCAGTGGCCGTCAGGCGCCGGTGGTGCGGCGCGGTCGCCGCGGCTCGCGGTCACTCGACGTCCCGAGGGTCCGGTACGGGGCCGTAGTCCTCGCCGTGGTCCCTGGTCAGTGCGGCCAGCAGATCAGGGTCGGAGTAGACCTCGGCGGTGTGCTGCCAGGCGATGAGCAGCTGGGCGACGGAGGCGCTGTTGCCGACCGAGTCGGCGGCGCGCATGGTATCGACCAGTTCGACGGCGAAGGCGTGGAGATCCGGCTCGGGCAGGAAGCGGACCCAGGGGAACGCGTCAGGCAGTA
Organism: Streptomyces sp. NPDC048291; assembly: GCF_043201715.1. NCBI lineage: Bacteria > Bacillati > Actinomycetota > Actinomycetes > Kitasatosporales > Streptomycetaceae > Streptomyces > Streptomyces sp. NPDC048291. The sequence continues at coordinate 630,227 of NZ_JBICZC010000004.1, read as the reverse complement.
TGTCGAGGAGCAACTCCATGCTGCCGGGTTCCCTGCGGGCCATCGCGACCAGCATCCGGGTGGCCGCGGACACCACGGTCCGGTCCTGCTCGGCCCGCGCGGCGGTGGTGAGGACCAGGTCCTCACCGTCTCTGCGGTGCAGGAGCAGTCTCGGCGAATCCCGGAGCCGGGCAAGCGTCTGCTTGTTCTTGTTCACCAGCTCGGAGAAGTTCACGGCCGCGCCCTCGAAACTCATGACTTTGAAACTACTTCGAAACTCCCTCCGGCGCCATCACGCGTACGGGTGATCACGCGGCGGTACGTTGTGCTGATGACTGGTTCCCTGCCACCCGGCGGTGCGGTTCTCGGCGCGGCCGAACCGGCCGCCCGCTGGGCCGACGCCTGGCGGCCCGAACAGGTCGCGGAGCGGTTGGGCGGGGTCGGCGTGCCCTGGTGTGTCGCGGCGGGTTGGGCGCTGGACCTGTTCCGCGGCGGGCAGTCCCGGCCCCACGGCGACCTGGAGATCGCCGTACCCGTGGCGGGATTCGCGCAGGTCCGCGACCGCTTCCGCGAGTACGCGTTCGACGCCGTGGGCTCAGGGCGTGTCTGGGCAGCGGCAGGAGACGAGGCACTGGCGGCAACCCGTCAGACCTGGGTACGGGATCCGGCGAGCGACCGGTTCCTCTTCGACGTCTTCCGTGAGCCGCACGAGGGCGGGACTTGGATCTGCCGACGGGACGAGACCCTGCGGCTGCCGTACGACACGGTCATCGAACGGACGGCGGACGGCATCCCCTACCTGGTCCCGGAGTTGGTCCTGCTGTTCAAGGCGAAGGAGTCGCGGCCCAAGGACCACGCCGACTTCGACGGGGTTCTGCCGCTGCTGGGCCCGGCGCGGCGGGACGTTCTCAGCGCGTGGCTGACGCGCATGCACCCCGGACATCCCTGGCTGGCGGGGCTGGCCACGGAGTGAGCCCTCACCGCACCGAGCATTCCCATGCCTCCCGGTGATCGGAGACCCACCGGTGGGCCGCCCGGACCTGCCTCACCGCTCCCGCGTCACGGAGCCGGGCCATGGCGACGTCACCCGCATCGGCCTGGGCCTCGATGCCCCGTCGGCAACGGTCCTGCCACCACAGAATCGTGGACACGAGAGGTTGCCGGTCCGGCAACTCGCAGGCGACTGTCTCCGCGGGGCCTCGCCTGCACCGCGCAGCCTCCACGCCAGATCTTCTCCGACCTCACGGAGGTCGAACTCCGCCGAATGCACGCCGTAGTCCCCGCGCCCCTCTACTTCGGCGAATGTGGTCATCCGAGAGGGCAAGGCAGCGTGGGCAGCGAACGGTTCGGGGTGCATGTCACCACGGCGAGATGCAGGTAGGAGAGGCGTTCGAGGTAGAAGCCGAGAGACACGTCAGCGCCTGAGTGCAGTTGTTCGGCAGCGGCGTTGACCAGTGGGGCCAGGCGCATGATGTCCCGGTCCCGCTCGGATGCGAAGCGGGACGCGTAGTCGGTGAGCCGCTCGCCGAGCCATGACGCGGCCTCCTTCGCTTCCTCCCACGTGCCACGGACCAAGGAGTGCGGCTTGATCAGCCAGTAGGCGGTTTCCACTGGCGGCAGATCGGACGTGGGGAACTCCGCGGCTACCTCGCGGTAGCGCTGGATCAGTTCCGGTCGGCTTCCTCCCGGGGGCGGCGCTGGGTGTGGGGGGCGTCGTAGCGCTTCCTGGTCGAAGCGTGCTTTCGGGCCGGTCCACAGATAGCCGTGGTGGTACACGAGTCGTTCCCGTTCCGAGAGGTGTCGGCCGGGCACGGACCGGCCCGGCCGACAAGAAGCGGCGGGGGATCAGACGTCGAGGCCGAAGCGCGCCGGGTCGATCCCGGCCGCGTCCAGCTCATCCGTGGTGAACCGCAGCGGCTGCGCGTCCGGCCGTTTGCTGTCACCCAGGGCCCAGGCTTGGTCGCCGATCCGAGCCAGGGCCACGCACCCCTCGGTGCACGGGCCGCCGCACGCCTTCACGAACTTGGCCCCGCCGAGTTCGAGCGCGTACAGATCGCTTCCGTCCAGCATCACTGCACCTTCCTCCTGCTCAACTGATCACGGTCATGGCTGACCGCCGCCGCCCGGACCGGGCGGGAGTTCAGGGATTCTCAGCGACGGTCGACGGGCGCCGGGTCATCGGCGGGCGTGGCCTTCCAGCCGCAGTGCAGAGACTCGGCCTCGAACGTCGCATCGGTGTCGGGGTGTTCCGTGATCCGGTGCATCACGTACCGCGTCGCCGTCCTGATACTCACAGCCCACCCCTACGGCTCCATGAGTTGACCTCGGCGACTTTGCTGCTCAGCCCTGCTGTCGGGTAGTCCGGCGGAGGCTCGTAGTCAGGGCACTTCGGGCTCCCGCACTCGCACCGGGGCCAGGGATACCTTTTTGGACCACCACAACGCCGTCTACGCAGAATTCGGTGTCTTGCGCTCTGTTCTCGCCCATCACACCGCGCCCTTCCGGCCGTTCCCGGGTCGATGCGTCGACCGTAGGAAGTGACGAGTGCGGGGCTCCACAAACTTGCATGAGCTTGCGCCGCGATCACCTGATGGCGTCGATGGCGGCAGTGATGAGTGACCGGGCTTGTGTGCCGTACACGGCGATGGCGGACAACTCGGTGAACGCTCTTGCGTACTCCGCGATCTCACCGGGTTGGGTCACGGTCAGGTGGGCGGCGACGAGTTCCACGTTGACCTGGGTGTCGTCGTACATGGTGAAGGATTCGACGGGCCATCCGGCACCGCGTGGTGTGCCCATAGGGACGACACCCAGGCTGACGGACGGGAGCGATGCGACGGAGATCAGATGGCCGAGTGCTCCGGCCATGGTGTCGTTGCAGCCGATGACCGTGCGCAGTACCCATTCCTCGACCAGCATGGCGAACCGGTGGTCGCCGGAGTGCAGTACGCGTTGCCGGTCCATGCGGACGGCCACGGCGTCGTCGATGTCGTCGGGCACGTCTCGGAGGTCGGCCACGGTGCCCAGTACCGCACGGGTGTAGGCGGCAGACTGCAGCAGGCCGGGGATCACCCAGGACCGGTAGACGCGGAAGCGGCGGGTGCGGTCGAAGAGCGGTGCCACAGACTGTTGGACCCGTCGCAGCCCTGCTCGCTCCATGCGCCGCCATTGCACGTACGCTCCCTCTATCCCACGTGCCGTGGCGATGAGGTCGGCGGTCTGGTCCTGAGCGCTGCAGAGCGTCGTGTACGCCCGGATGTCCGCGTCGGACGGAAGCGTGTGCCCGTTTTCAAGTCGCGAGCACCTCGACTCGTGCCAGTCGGCGTGCCTGGCCAACTCGCGCGCCGTCAGGCCGGCGTCCTTGCGGAGCTCGCGAAGACGTCGGCCGAGGGCTTGTCGGGCCTGCTGAACGCTGGATGAAGTCACGCCGGGGATGGTGGGTCAGGCGAGTGTGTAGTCCGCATGTGGTACCGCAAGTGCCCAGACGGCTTCGAAGGCGTGCGCGCACATTGTGACGACGGCCGGGTCGTCGTTGAATTCCTCGTCGTCCGGGGCCAGCTCGCCGTCGCCTGCGAAGTGGTGGAAGACGACCGAGCTGTCGTCGAAGAGCCAGAAGTCGTTTCCGGGCAGAGGCAGAGCGGATGCGTGACGGCGCGGCAGCCAGCGCACCTGCTCGCCGGCCGCCACGGTGGGGCCGGTCAGATGGTGTTCGAACCGGATGTAGTCCGAGACGGGCTCCGACACGATCCGGGCTCTGCGTACTTCGACCCCTTGGGCTACGAGGTCGGCAATGAGTCGCAGCCACGGGCGACGTTCCGGGTCGCTTTCGGCGGGGTCGTTCCGGATGCCGTTCTGCCAGGCGGCGAACCGAGGGTCGGAGCGCATGTACTCGTCGCGCATCTCCAGATGGACCGCCGTGCGGGTGCACCCCCGCAGGCGGTCCTCAAGAGTCGGTACCGTCACCGTGCTTCACCTCCGGGAAGAACTGCACCATGCGCTTCGGGATTTCGATCACGTCCTCATGCCCGGGAAGGTCCAGCTGCGAACGCCGGGCCTCATCGGCCACCTTCCACCCCTGCACCAGATAGGTGCCCTTCTCGTCATCGAGGTAGATGGTGGGCGACTTCCCTTCCGGGCTCTCGGGATCCTGGCCGAGTTTGATCAGAGCCATTGCTGCCTCCCTCGTCGTCGGGTGTCCGTGCCCGATCTTGCGCTCAACGCCGAACACGGACCAGGAACTTGCGAGAACTTGCGCACGCCACCTTCCACGAGCGGGTGTTCGGAGTGTTTACACCAGGGGCTGGCGCGTTGCGTACGACACGAAGTCCGCCCAGGCGGTGGGCTGGAGGGTGAGGTGGGGGCCGGAGGGGTGTTTGGAGTCGCGTATGTGGATGGCGGTCGGGGTGGGGGCTATCTCGACGCAGGCGGAGCCTTCCTCGCTGTACGTCGACTTCTGCCAGGTCGGTTCGGCCACGTTTCGTCTCTCAGATGTCTTGGGTGATGCGGTGGATGAGGTCGAGTGAGGGGACGGGTTTCAGGGCTACGGCCTCCATGCGGTCCAGGACAAGGCGGTACTTCTCCAATTGTCCTGCGGCATCGACAAGTTCGGTGCCGTGCGCGGTGTCCACCTCGACGGTGTCGAGGGCGGGCAGCGGACCGTGGAAGTAGTCGACGGCGTGGCCGGTCGTGGGGAACGAGGTGCCGTCGAAAGGGATCACCCGGAGGTCGACGGCGGGGTGCTCGCTGCTCTCGGCGAGGTGCTGCAGTTGCGCCCTGGCCACTTCGCGACCGCCGAACTGCATGCGCAGCGCGGCCTCGTGGACGATCGCCGTGTACGACGGCGGCTGCTCGCGATGGAGGACGGCCTGGCGCTTGATCCGGTGGGAGATCCGGTACTCGATCTCGTGGGGGCGTAGTGCGGGAACCGCTTCACGGAACAGCGCACGGGCGTGTTCCGGTGTTTGGAGCAGACCGGGGATGTTGATGACCTGCGTCACGCGCAGCCTCGTGGCGTGGTGTTCCAGTTCCGCCAGGTCGAGGAGACGAGGCGGCAGGGTGTCGCGGTACTCCTCCCACCAGCCTCGGGTCCGGTCGGCAGCCATGGCGGCGAGGGCGTCGACCAAGGGCTGGTCCGTGCAGCCGTAGATGTGGGCGAGCGTGTGTACGCGTTCCGCGCTGATGCCGAAGCGGTTCGCTTCGATGTTGCTGATCTGCGCTTGCGTCGTCCCCAGGGATCTGGCGGCCTCGGCCGCGGTCATGCCTGCGCGTTCGCGTAGCCGACGCACTTCTACGCCGATGCGGACGCGCCGTGCCGTGGGGGCGGGCCTCGGTGGCATGTCCTCACTCCGTTTCATACACCTGGCGTAGTGGTCACCCACACGAAGGAGATTGCTGAAGGTTTTGCTGGAAGGGGCAAAACCTTCAGTTGTCGAAGTCTACGGTTGACCCAAGCCGCTCAACTCCCGCCCCCTAAGCCGGAAGCGCACCGCGCCGCCCTGTTCGTGCGCGGCACTGCCACCGCCCGGTCGGTCGTCGAGCGAACCAGGTCCTCCCACCGTAGGAGCCGTTCATGGTCACCGTAGCCCCGCAGGACACCTGGGCGTACGCCCTCCGTCTGCCTCATGACCCCCGCGCCGCACGTGTCGCACGTATGACCGTACGGTCCGTGTTGGAGAGCCACGGCAGGGGCGAAGTCCTCGACGCCGTGCAGTTGTTGACCTCCGAACTGGTCACCAACGCCTACCTGCACGGCGGCGGGCCCGTCTCTCTGTGCCTCACCGCCCTGGTCGACGGGCGGTTGCGGGTCGGGGTCCGGGACGGCCATCCGCATGTCCCCGCCCCCTTCGGTGAACCGCCCTGGGGTCGGGTGCCGTCCGCGCCGGTGGATGCCGAGAGCGGGCGTGGGCTGTGCCTGGTGACGGAGTATGCCGACCGATGGGGCGGGCTCCCTCTGGTGGACGGCCCGCCGGCGCGCGGTGCCGGGAAGCTGCTCTGGTTCGAGGTGGGTGGGAAGGGGAGCCCGTGACGGGGCTCACGGGTGTGGTTCCGGCCGTAGGGCCGGGGCCGGTCGAGAGCGGGTTCGGGAGCGCGTGCAGGCGTTACGGGGCGAGCTGCTTGTTCGGTGGTTTCCAGCCGTGGGTGAGGATGTCGAAGATCGCCTCGACGGCGGCCCGGCGGTCCTGTCTGCCGCGAGCGATGGCCGGGATGTCGAGTACGAATCGGGCGAGAGCCATGCATGCGAGGTTGTCGTGGTCCACGCCGAACTCGTCGGCGATGGCTGCGCCGAGGCTGTCGGTGTAGCGGGTCCACATGCGTTCGGAGTAGGCGTGCAGCGCCGGCGTGGAGTTCACCAGGTTGGTGAACTCGGCCGCCTGGGGATGCGCGTCGATCGAGGGCCAGGTGTCGAGGACGTGCTGCCGGAGGGCGTCGGGGATGCTCTGGCCGGAGGGCCTCTGCCGTACCACGGCGATCAGTTCCGACTCCCGGTCCTCGTCCTGGTCGAAGACCAGCGCCTCCTTGCCGCTGAAGTGCTTGAACACGGTGGCGGTCGACACGTCGGCGGCGTCGGCGATGTCACGGATGCTCACCTGCTCGTAGCCGCGCTCGAGGAAGAGTTGCAGTGCGGCGTCGGCGATCGCCTGCCGGGTGGCCGCCTTCTTGCGGTCGCGGCGGCTCACAGGGGGCACGGTCATGACTGGAGCCTACCTGATAGTCGAATCTCTCGCTAAGTAGAGTCGTTGCACTTTTCGACTCGCTCTGATTTTATGGGTGTGCGAGTACGTGAGCCGGCGCGTCCGGTCTTCAGGGGCGCCGATGCCTGGCCCCCCTCGCCCCCTCTTCGCCTCTTCTCTTCGCGCTTCTCTTCGCGACCGAAAGGAACAGCCATGAACTCCCCAGCGCCCACCCGAGCCCGCATCAGCATCGTCGGTGCCGGACCCGGCGGACTGACCTGCGCCCGCATCCTCCAGCGGCGCGGTATAGCGGTCACCGTCTACGACCGCGACCCTGGCCCCGACGCACGCAACCAGGGCGGCACCCTCGACCTGCACGCCGACAACGGCCAGATCGCGCTGCGCGAAGCCGGCCTGCTCGACGAGTTCTTCGCCCTGGCCCGCCCCGAAGGCCAGGAAATGCGGCAGATGGACCCGAGCGGCACGATCACGTCCCATCAGGTCCCGGAGGCCGACGAGCTGTTCAAGCCGGAGATCGACCGGGGCCAGCTGCGCGACCTGCTGCTCGACTCCGTAGAGCCGGGAACCGTGCACTGGGGCCGCGCCCTCGACACGATCGGCGGACCCGCCGACGGGCCGCGGCGGTTGCGCTTCGCCGACGGCACGAGCATCGAGACCGATCTGGTCATCGGCGCCGACGGCGCCTCCTCCCGGGTGCGCCCGGCCCTGTCCCCCGCCGTCCCCGGGTACACCGGGGTGAGCTTTCTGGAGGCATGGTTCACCGACGTCGAGAACCGGCACCCGGACATCGCCGAGCTGGTCGGCCAAGGCGGCGCGCACGCAGCCGACGGCGAGCGCGGTCTGTTCGCCCAGCGCAACAGCGGAAACCACATCCGCGTCTACATCATCCGACGAGTTCCCGTCGACTGGATCGGCGCGAGTGGCCTGACCGTCGAGGACACCGACGGCATCCGGGCCCTGCTCCTGGGCGAGTACGCCTCCTGGTCGCCCCGCATGCGCCGGATGATCAGCGAGAACGACGGCCCCTACGTCGACCGCCCGATCTTCGCTCTCCCGGTCCCGCACGTCTGGGAACACAACCCGACGGTGACCCTGCTCGGTGACGCCGCCCACCTCATGCCCCCGCTCGGCGTCGGCGTCAACCTCGCCATGCTCGACGCCTGCGAACTCGCCCTCGCTCTCGCGGACGCCGCCACCGTCGACGACGCGATCCGCGCCTACGAGAAGACCATGCTCCCCCGCTCCACCGAGACGGCCAGGGCCCTCGAAGGCGGCGCCGAACACCTGCTGTCCGCCGACGTGCCCGACTTCGGCGGCGACAACGACGCCCAGCTCTGAGGATCGGGGGCGGAGCGGAGCAGTCTGCGCCTGCGCCCCAATTGGCAACGTTGTCCCGGTCCGGGGTGGGAGCGCTTTCTCTGTGTCTTGCCTACGGGTTACCTAGGGGATACCTCTACATGAAGCGTGGCCTCGGCAGTCAGTTTTGTCCGGGCGCCGTCACCCGCGTCTCAGTAGATTGCTGCTGCCGCCCCAGAGCGCCGTACCAGCGGATTTTACTTACCTATTGGGCGGCGGGGGTGGGGACATGGAGCGGTCCGAGAGGGCGGCAAGACCTGCCGCCGGGGCAGCGGGCATGAGATGCCAGGTGGACATCGACGGGCAGGGCAGGTTCGGCTGGCGTCTGGTGGCGCCGAACGGGAGATCGGTCGCGGTGTCGCTCACCTCGCACGACACCCACGCCCGATGTCGCGCCGCGTTCCACCGCATGTGCGCGTTGCACTCCCGTACGGGGGGCGGAGTGCAGCACGGTTCCGACGGCGGCGGCTGGGTGTGGGTGGTCTGGGACGACTCCGGGCGCCATCTGGCCGGTTCGGCGCGGACGTACGAGCGGCATGCGACCTGCCGTGCGTCCTACGACCGGTTCCGCACGATGATCGCCGAACTGGTATATGCCGGGCCCGAGTTATGGGGCGAGTGAGCCACGGCTGATCCGCACGTCAACCGGGCCCGGAGCGGCCCCGGCCGGGGGTGAGGCATGCCTGCGCGGCGGGGACCGATGTTGCCCTTAGGGAACCCGTAGTTCACACCTCAGGATGTGCATGTCAACCGATGACACGGAGTGTCGGGACCGTGCCCTCGCTGAGACGAACCAGACAGCCGCAGCCCGTGATCGCGGGCGTCGGCTCCATCGACGCCGAAGCCGACGTCGGCGAACCCGACGTGCGCCGACGCCTGTACGCCGACCCCGGGCTGCCCGACCGGGTGTTCCGCACGGTGCTGCGCTCGGGCGGCGGTCTCGTGCTGGCCGTGATGCTGCTCGTCGGCGGCTTCCTGCTCTACCGGGCCTGGCTGGCACTCGACAAGGCCGGCTGGTCGTTCCTGACGACGGCCGAATGGGAGCCCGGCAGCGGGAAGTTCGGCATCGCCGCGGTCATCGTCGGGACCATCCTGATCGCGACCGTCGCGGTGCTCGTGGCCGTGCCGCTCGCCACCGGCGCCGCGCTGTACATCGCCGAGTACGCCTCGCCGCGGCTGCGCCGGACGCTGATCAGCGTCGTCGACCTGATGGCCGCCGTGCCGTCCGTGGTCTACGGCCTGTGGGGCGTGTTCTTCCTCCAGGACAAGGTCCTGCCGATCGCCCGCTGGATCTCCACCTACTTCGGCTGGATCCCCGTCTTCGACGTGCAGGGCGCCGACCCGAACGACCCGCTGGCGCCCGAGAGCGTCTACACCTCCTCGACGTTCATCGCGGGACTCGTCGTCGGCATGATGATCGCGCCCATCATCTGCTCGATCATGCGCGAGGTCTTCTCGCAGGCGCCCGCGGGCGAGCGCGAGGGCGCCTACGCGCTCGGCGCCACCCGCTGGGGCATGATCCGCAGCGTGGTGCTGCCCTTCGGGCGCGGCGGGATGATCGGCGGCACGATGCTCGGGCTCGGCCGCGCGCTGGGCGAGACGATCGCCGTCTTCATGATCATCTCGGTGACCTTCTCGGTCCAGTGGCACATCCTCCAGTCCGGTACCAGCTCGGTCTCCTCGCTGATCGCCCTGCGCTACGGCGAGGCCAGCGAGTTCAGCATGTCCGCGCTGATGGCGGCCGGGTTCTCGCTGTTCGTCATGACGCTGATCGTCAACTTCGCGGCCTCCTCCATCGTCGCCCGCTCCCGCTCGGGCGCGGCGAGCGACGCGTGACGAGCCTCGCCTCCCCGCTATCGCCCCCCCACGGCGCCCGCAAGTCCCGTCCGTCACACAGGTACGCCACACAGGTACGCCACACAGGAATGAGCGACCATGACCGTTGCCCCTGAAGCGCCCGGCGCGCGTCAGGCGACCGGACGCCCGGGCACCACGCTGCCGGGCCCGGCCCGCGGCGCCGATCCGGCCGGTGAGCGCCGCCGCGCCCTGACGCAGCTGCACGCCACCGACGTGTACGCCATGGTCGGAGCCGCCACCGCCGCGCTGTCGATCACCTGGCTGCTGTTCCACTGGCTGCTGCCGTTCAACGGCGCCGTCGGTTTCGTCGTCGTCGCGTACGTCCTCTTCCTGCTGGTGTACGCCCTGCTGGTCTCCTTCGACGAGGACGGGCCCGCGATCGTCGACCGGATCGCGGCGGCGATCGTACGGTCGATGGGTCTGCTGCTCGTCGTGATCCTCGCGTTCGTCGTGTTCTACGCGCTCGTCCAGGGCCGCAAGGCGCTGGTGCACCTGAACTTCTTCACCCAGAGCATGGAGCTGGCCGGCCCGCTGGAGCCGCTCAGCGTGGGCGGCGCCCTGCACGCGGCGGCCGGCACCCTGATCATGATCACGATCGCGCTGCTGATCACCGTCCCGGCGGGGCTGGTCTGCGCGGTGTTCCTCAACGAAGTCCCCGGCGCCTACGCCCGGTTCGTGCGGACCATCGTCGAGGCGATGACGGCGTTGCCGTCGGTCGTCGCCGGTCTGTTCATCTACGCCACCGTGATCCTCGGCCTCGGCCTCGACCAGTCGGGACTCGCCGCCGGGCTCGCCCTCTCGGTGATGATGCTGCCGATCATCATCAGGGCCGCCGACGTCGTCATCCGGCTGGTCCCCGGCACCCTGCGCGAGGCCAGCTACGCGATGGGTACGAGCCGCTGGCGCACCGTCTGGCACGTGGTGCTGCCGACCTGCCGCTCGGGTCTGACGACCGCCGTGATCCTCGGCACCGCGCGCGGCATCGGCGAGACCTCCCCGGTCCTGCTGACCGCGGGCTTCACCAACGAGCTGAACCTCAACCCCTTCCACGACCCGATGGTCTCCCTGCCCCTGGTCACCTTCGAGTTCGTCAAGTCGCCCGAGCCGAACATGATCTCGCGCGGCTTCGGTACGGCGGCCCTGCTCATGGCGCTGGTGCTGCTGTTGTTCGTCGCCGCCCGCATCGTCGGCGGCCGGGGCCCCGGCCATCTCACCCGCCGTCAGGAACACCGGCGCGTCCTCGCGTCCCGGCGTGACGCGCGTCGATTCGCCGAGCGCCGCCCGACGGCCGACCTCGTCACCACCCCCGTCGCATCCGATTCCGGGAGTTCGTCGTGAAACCCGCCACTCGTTTCCGTCTGGCGGCCACCGCGCTGTCACTGGTGTCCCTGCTGTGCGCCCTGTTCGCCGTCCAGCCGCAGCCCGCCGCCGCGGCCTCCTACGCCAAGATCACCGGCTCCGGTTCGACCTGGAGCTCCAACGCCGTCCAGCAGTGGGTCCGCAACGTCAAGGCCAACTACGGCATGACGGTCAACTTCACGGCCAACGGCTCCTCCCAGGGCCGTGAGCAGTTCAAGAACAACACCGTCGACTTCGCGGTCTCCGAGATTCCCTACGGCCTCAAGGAACAGGGCGTCACGGACACCCCGCCGAGCCGCGGCTACGCCTACATGCCGATCGTGGCCGGCGGTACGGCGTTCATGTACAACCTCAAGATCAACGGCAAGATGGTGACCAACCTCCGGCTGTCCGGGGACGTCGTCACCAAGATCTTCACCGGGAGGATCACCCGCTGGAACGACCCCGCGATCGCCGCCGACAACCCGGGCCTGAACATGCCGGCCCGCGCGATCGTCCCGGTCGTCCGCTCCGACGGCTCCGGCACCAGCGCCCAGTTCACCATGTGGATGTCGAAGCAGTACGGCTCCCTGTGGGCCGACTACTGCTCGCGCACCGGCCGCGGCAGCGGCAACTGCGGCATGACCTCCAACTACCCGCTGCTCAGCGGCTCCGCAATGATCGCCAAGTCCGGCTCGCTCGGCGTCTCCGGCCATGTCCGCCAGCCCTCCGGCGAGGGCGCCATCACCTACGTCGAGTACTCCTACGCCAAGAACACCGGCTTCCCGGTGGCCAAGGTGCTCAACAAGGACGGCTACTACGTCGAGCCGACCGCCGCGAGCGTCGCGGTGGCGCTGACCAAGGCCGAGATCAACGAGAACAAGTCGTCGGTCAACTACCTGACCCAGATCCTCGACGGCGTCTACACCAACGCCGACGCCCGCACCTACCCGCTGTCCAGCTACAGCTACATGATCCTGCCGACGAAGGTGGAGTCCGGTTTCACCGCCGCCAAGGGCAACTCGCTGGGCACGTTCGGCCGTTACTTCCTCTGCGACGGCCAGCAGCAGGCGGACGACCTCGGCTACTCGCCGCTGCCGAAGAACCTCGTCCAGGCGGGCTTCGACCAGCTCCGCAAGGTCCCCGGCGCACCCACCGGCTCCATCAACATCAACACCTGCCGCAACCCCACCTTCTCCGGCGGGGTCAACACCCTGATCAAGAACGCCCCGTACCCCAAGTCCTGCGACAAGAAGGGGTTGACGCAGTGCACCACCGGCACGGCCGGCGCCGCGGGCACCGACACCCCGGTGAAGCCGGGCGCGACGGGCGGTAGCTCCTCGGGCGGCTCCGGGTCCGGGTCCGCGTCCGGCGGTTCGTCGTCCGGCGGTTCCGCCGCCACCGGCGGCAGCGGCACGGGCGGTACGGACACCAACGGTGACGGGAAGTCCGACTCCACTGCCGGCGCCGCGGCCGGTGGCACCTCGGGGGCGAGCGTCGACCCCGACACCGGCGAGGTGGTCAGCGGCGACGGGGCGAGCACCGGCGACACGAACGTGGCCGCCAACCCCGTCGCCCTCGCCGCCGACAACAGCCTCGGGATGCGCGGCGCCCTGATGGCGCTGTCCGCGGTCCTGCTCGTCGCGGTGGTCGTGGGGCCACCGCTCACCGCGCGGCTGCTCGCGGGACGTTCGCGCCGCCGTAAGGGGGAGCTGTGATGAGACCGTCGACGACGACACGGATGTCACCCGGCCGGCGCCGGGTGACCGCGGGGGTGGGGTGCCTCCTCTCCGCGCTGGTGCTGGCGGTGCTGCCGCTGCCCAGAGGGGCGGACCAGGCGCGGGCGGCCACGGCGGAGAGCTCGGCCGTGACCAAGAGCGGGGCGAAGGGGGTGTACGGGGACGACTTCTCGGATCTCAAGGTCACCGTGCACCAGACGAAGGACCTGACCGGGCAGGGCGTGCGGGTGACGTGGACGGGCGGGGAGCCGTCCACCAACTCCGAGACCAACTTCCTGTCGGTCATGCAGTGCTGGGGGGACGAGGACTCCGGGCCGGACCGTACGCAGTGCGAGTTCGGACTGGCGGCGGGCGGGCAGAACGGGGACGGCCGGGCCGTGGCCCAGGGTGACACCTCGGGCCATGACCCGCTGGAGTCCGACTCCTCCACCCCGGTCGACAAGAACGGCACCCACTATGTGCCGTTCCAGCCGGTCGAGGGGCAGGGGGACCCCACCGCGGGCCCCACCGACACCACGTACTTCACCGACGGGGACACCAACGCCGACCCGTTCATGCCGAACGACGGGGACGGCGGCGGCGACATCTCGTTCGAGCTGAAGTCGGCTGTGGAACAACCCGCCCTGGGCTGCGGCGCCCGCACCACGTCGGCCGGCGCCATCCAGCCGTGCTGGCTGGTGGTCGTGCCCCGCGGCACCCACGACCCCAACGGGCGGACGCACACCGGGGGTGCCCAGGTCACCTCCTCGCTCAGCCGGTCGAACTGGGACCAGCGCATCGTGTTCCGGCTCGGCTTCGCGCCGATCGCGGACAACTGCGACCCGGACAAGCCCGAGCGCGGGATCATGGGGTCCGAACTGGCCACCGACGCCATCACGTCCTGGCAGACCGCGCTGTGCAAGACCGGGACCTACCGGTTCAACTTCACCCAGTCCGGCGAGGGGCAGGCCAGGACCGCCGTGACCTCGGGCGACTCGGAGGCCGGGCTCGCCCTGACGGTGGATCCCGTCGAGCCGGTCGACGGGCAGGCCCAGGTGGTGCACGCGCCGGTCGCGGTGAGCGGCCTGACGATCGGCTTCGTCTGGATGTACACGCACACGACCGGAGAGGGCGACGACCTGCACAACGAGCAGCTGCCGCTGACGGAGCTCAAGCTCAATCAAAGACTGCTGGCCAAGGTGCTCACCCAGTCCTATCCCTTCAGCGTGACCCAGCCGAGCGACGGCGTTCCCGACTACCTCGCCGGCAACCCGGAGTCCATCGTCAAGGACCCTGAATTCCTCAAGCTGAATCCGGGTCTTGAGGGCCAGGCGGCCGTCAACGCCCCGCTGGGTCTGGCCGTCACCGCGGACAACACCGATTCCGCCCGACTGGTGTGGAAATACATTCTGGCGGACTCCGACGCAAAGGAGTTCATCGAAGGGAAGAAAGACCCCTGGGGAATGAAGGTGAACCCTGCCTACAAGGACGGGGTCATATCGGATTCCCTGGATTTCTTCCCCAAGACGGATCTCACGCCCACACAGGTCGTCTGCCTCACCGGCAACGTGACGCGCACCGCGCAGGACGTGGTCCCCTATGTCAACGACATGCACGACGGGGCGCTGAAGGTACGCCGCGGTTCCATCGGCACCGCGTACACGTGCGCGTCGGGCGATCCGCTGCCGAGGCTGTCGGCCGAACCCCGGCCGATCCCCACGAACCAGCGTCAGTACGGCATCGTCGACAACGCCTCCGCGGTGCGCTACCAGCTGGGCGCCGCCGCCCTGCCGAACGCCGACGGGGACTACGTCACGCCGACCGACGCGTCCCTGCTCAAGGCGGTCGCCGAGATGCCCGACTCGGACGTGGCCGGCGTCAAGGCGTCCGACCCCGCGAAGATGAAGGACGGGGCCTACCCGCTGACCGCCGTGGTCTACGCGGCGGCCTCGCTCGACCAGGCCGCGGATGCCCGGCAGGACTACGCCAAGGTGATGCGGTACGCGGCCGGCGCGGGACAGACCCAGGGCACCGCGAAGGGTGAACTGCCCTACGGATACGCCCCGTTGCCCGCCGCCATGCGCACGCAGGCGAAGCAGGCGGCCGACCGGCTGGAGAAGGGCGTGACCGACGCCGACGGGTCCTCCGGCGGCACGTCCTCGGGCGGCGACGACCTGAGCGGTACCGGCGGTGGCGGCGCGGCCGGCGGAAGCGTGACCGGCGGCACCGGCGGCGGTTCCGCCGGGACGTCGGGCGCCGCGGCCGGTGGCACGGGTGCGACGGGCACCGCCCGGCCCTCCACCGCCCCGAGCGAGACCGACCCGGCCAAGCAGAACGTGGCCCAGTCCGGCGGCTACACCCCGTCGGAGGTGCTCGGGCTGATCCGCTGGGTACTGCTCGGGGTCCTCGTCGCGGGCGGAGCGGCGGCCCTTTCCGGGCCGGTGATGCTGCGGCTGTCGGTGCGCGGGGCGGCCTCGACGAATATCCCTGGAGGAAAACCCGAGTAATCGTCGGATTCCCGTTTCCGGGGCGTATCCGGGCCCAGGGAACGGGAATCCGCACACCGCCTGGTGAGTTCCCTTGGTTTCACCTAGGTAAGAGATTCGTAACCTGATGACCGGCTGGATTTTGTGGTCGCCGGTTCGAGTCTGCGGAATTGTTCTGGGTGGCCGGCCGACGGGTCGGTGGCGAAAACAGAATCCGGATTTGCTTGCACGTCCATTGCTCGATCCGTTTCAACGGAGGAGAAATCAAGTGAACGTCAAGTCCCGCGTGCGTATCGGTGCCGCCGTCGGTACGGTCGCCCTGGGCCTCGGTGCCCTGGCCGCTCCCGCCGCCTACGCCGACCCGAGCTCGGCCACCGACTACCGTCAGCTGGCCGGTGTCGGTTCCGACACGACCCAGGACGTGATGAACGCTCTGGGCAACGCGATCACGAACAGCAACGGCAAGGTCATCGCCTCGTGGAACGCCACCGGCACCTCCACGATCACGACCAAGGCCACCGGCAGCTGCACGATCAACCGCCCCGACGGCTCCGGCGCGGGCATCACCGCGCTGAACACCGCTGTGGACGGCGGCACCGGCTGTGTGGACTTCGCCCGCTCCTCGCGTGGCCCGAACAACACCACCACCACGGACCTGACCTTCATCCCGTACGCCAAGGACGCAGTGTCCTGGGTGAAGCAGTCCGGCAGCGCGCTTCCCGACAACCTGACGACCGCGCAGCTCCAGGCGATCTACACCTGCAGCCTGACCTCGCTCAACGGTGTCACCCTCACCCCGATCCTGCCGCAGTCGGCCTCGGGCACCCGCGCCTTCTTCCTCAGCTCCATCGGCGTGACGACCCCCGGCTCCTGCGTCACCACGAACTCCTCCATCCAGGAGAACGACGGCTCGGTCATCGACAGCGCGGGCGACATCTTCCCGTACTCCGTGGCCCAGTACACCGCCCAGGAGACCGCGACCGTGGACGACCGTCGTGGTGACGCCGTGCTCGGCTCGGTGAACGGCGTGGGTCCGCGGAACGAGGACGACCTCTCGCTGAACCTCTCCTTCCCCTACCTCCGGAACGTCTACAACGTCGTCCCGACCGCCAAGCTGTCGGACGCGCTGATCGCGGACACCTTCGTGGGCACCGGCTCCAAGGTCTGCGCGAACACCAGCACCATCACCGACTACGGCTTCGGCACCCTCGGCAGCGACTGCGGCAGCACGACCCTCAAGGGCGAGAGCTGATCACCGTCCCATAGCCGCACAACGGCCGGGCACCCCATGGGTGTCCGGCCCTGTCGGCGTATTCATCCACAACCCGGACCCAGACCCCGCGGGGGGACCACCACATGAATCACCGTCTCGCACAACTCAGATCACCGGTGGCGCTGCTCACCGGCATCGCCCTGCTGTGCGCCGCCCTGGCCGGGGTCCTCGCCTTCTCGGGCCGGGCCCATGCCGCCACCCAACTCGGCAAGTTCACGATCACGCCCACCACGGGCAGCATCTCGACCTACCCCATGATCACGTCGGTGACGACGACCGCCGGCTGCCCGGACGACACCGCGGGCAAGGCGGCCATCCTCAAGGTGTTCAACCCCACGAGCGACACCACGCAGGCCACCCTCGGCCAGGGCGCCACCAAGATCGTGGCCGGCTCCGGTCCGTTCACGATGGACGTGACCACCCTGGCCGCCGCGAAGAGCCTGGAGACGCGGCTGCGCACCTGGATCCCCGACGGATCCCTCGACGGCACCTACACCCTGGGTCTGGGCTGCGGCGGCGGCACCGACGTCCCGGTCTTCCTCGCCAAGGTCCGGATCTCCGGCGACACCTGGACCCTGCTCGAACAGCAGGCCACGACGCTCGCGGTGAGCGCGACCACCGGCGTCGCCGTGGGCGGCGACCTCAAGCTCACCGCCACGGTGCTGCCCGCCGCGGCGGCCGGCTCCGTGGAGTTCAAGAACGGTGACACCTCGCTCGGCACGGCGCAGGTCACGAACGGCACGGCGGAACTCACGGTCAAGGCGCCGGCGATCGGCGGCCCGATGCCCTTCACCGCCTCGTTCACGCCCACCGACGCAGACTCCTACTCCAGCGCCGAGGCCACTGGCACCGCGAACATCGACTACGTCGTCTCCGCCAAGGACGCCGACGGCACCGCCCTCGGCGACAAGCCGACCCTGTCCATCGGGCAGAAGGTGAAAGTCACTGCCAAGGGCTTCACGCCGGGGTCCGCCGTGGCGGTGACCCTCAGCCTGGCCACCGACTCCGACCTGGGCAGTGCGACCGCGAACGCCGACGGCACCGTGGCCGACTACGCGTTCACCGTGCCCAACGCCCTGACCAACGGCGACCACGCCCTTCAGTTCTCCGAGAAGTCGGGCATCTACGCCGCGTTCAACTTCGTCAGCACCGACGCGGACACCTCCAGCCCCAGCCCCACCGAGAACCCCGACCTCACCGTCACCGACGAGGACGGCAACACCCTCGACACGAACCCGAACCTCGAAGCCGGCCAGAAGGTGAAGATCACCGCCCGCGGCTACACCGCGAGCGCCGCGGTCAAGGTCACCCTCGCCGACAGCGACGCGACGTTCGACGACGCGAAGGCGGACTCCGACGGCACCGTGAAGAACTACGCGTTCACGGTCCCCAAGGACATCGCCGACGGCGACCACACCCTGACCCTCGCCGAGGACAAGACCGACGGGCACAGCGTCGACTTCGCGTTCACCACCGGCTCCGACGACTCCAGCGAGTCCCCCGAGCCCAGCGCCTCCGCCTCGGACTCCGGCGGCACGGACACGGGCGGTACCGGCGGCGGTTCGGACAGCGGCGGTTCCACCGGCGGGGACACCGGCGGCTCCGGCAACGGCGGCGGCTCCATGGCCTCCACCGGTGCCCAGGTCGGCGCCATCGGCCTGGCCTCCTTCGCCTTCCTGTCCGCCGGAGGCGCACTCGTGCTCCACATGCGCCGCAAGGGCCTGCTGACCTTCGGCGGCGACACCCCGCAGCACCGCTGACCGACCGATCGGCCGACGGGCCGGCCCGGGGGCACACGCCGACGTGTCCCCGGGCCCGCCCGTTCACCCAGGACCCGCCAGAGAACCCTCCGCTTCGAGGAGCGCACCCCGTGACCACCCTCGCCCCACCCTCGGCCGGCGCCTCGGCGCCCGCCGACGGACCGCCCGACCCGCCGCCGCCCCCGCCGGCCACCGAGCCGCGCCGGGAGACCCCGCGGCCCCCCGCCCGCCCCGGGCTCGCACTCGCCGGCGCGGCCCTGTGCGTTCTCGCCGCCGTGCTCCTCGGCTTCGCCGCGAACCTCACGATCGTCGGCCACCTCCAGCACGCCCGCGACCAGCAGACCGCCTACGACGAACTCCGCAAGGAACTCGCCCTGGGCACCGCCCCCGTGGGCCAGCGGGACTACGAGGGCAAGCTGCTGAAGCCGGGCGCGCCCGTCGCCCTGCTGCGCATCCCCGCCCTCGGTCTCAAGGAGGTCGTCGCCGAGGGCACCACCTCCGAGGTGCTGATGGCGGGGCCCGGGCACCGCAGGGACACCCCGCTGCCCGGCCAGGCAGGCACCGCGGTGATCATGGGCAGGCAGTGGGGATACGGCAGCCCCTTCCACGACCTGCACCAACTGCCCGTCGGCAGCCGGATAGAGATCACCACCGGCCAGGACAAGGCGGTCTACGAGGTCACCGGCATCCGCCGGGCCGGCGACGAACTGCCCGCCCCGGTCGCCGAGGGGCAGGGACGGCTCACCCTCATCACCGCGACCGGGGCGCCGTACACCCCGAGCGGAGTGCTCCGGGTCGACGCCAAGCTGGTCACCGCCGTGCAGCCCAACCCGCCGCGGGATCTGCGGGCCGGCTGGATCGCCGACTCCGAACAGGCCCTCGGCACCGACTCCGGCGCCTGGCTCGGCGTCTTCCTGTGGACCCAGGGCCTGCTGCTCGCCTCGCTGCTCGCGGTGGTCGCCTTCCGCGTCTGGGGCCGCTGGCAGACCTGGATCTGCGCGGGCCCGCTGCTGCTCGCCCTCGGCCTCGCCGACTCCCAGTCCCTCACGGCACTGCTGCCGAACCTGCTCTGAACCCGCCCCGAACCACCGGCCACCGCACGGAAGTTGACCAACCGAATGTCCGAGAACACCGATCTCGTCGACACCGTCGTCCAACCGCCCGTCGAGAGCGTCCGGGACGGCGGACCCCGCTTCGGGGACGGCCCCGCCTCCCTGCGCGCCGACGCCGTCTCCGCCTGGTTCGGCGACCACAAGGTCCTCGACCGGGTCTCGCTCACCATGCCCGCGCGCCAGGTCACCGCGCTCATCGGCCCCTCCGGCTGCGGCAAGTCGACCTTCCTGCGCATCCTCAACCGGATGCACGAACTGATCGGCTCGGCCTCGCTGGCCGGGCGGGTCCTTCTCGACGAGGTCGACATCTACGACCGCGGGCGGCGCATCACCCACGCCCGCCGCGAGATCGGCATGGTCTTCCAGAAGCCGAACCCGTTCCCGGCGATGTCGATCTACGACAACGTCGTCGCCGGCCTCAGGCTCAACGCCATCAAGGTCGGCCGCGACGGCCGGGACGACCTGGTCGAGGAGTGCCTCACCAAGGCGGGCCTGTGGAAGGAGGTACGGGACCGGCTCCGGCAGCCCGGCGGCGCGCTCTCCGGCGGCCAGCAGCAGCGGCTGTGCATCGCCCGCTCGCTCGCCGTACGGCCCCGCGTGCTGCTGATGGACGAGCCGTGCTCGGCGCTCGACCCGACGTCCACCCGCCGGATCGAGGAGACCATCCACGACCTCAAGGACGAGGTCACGATCGTCATCGTCACCCACAACATGCAGCAGGCCGCCCGGGTCTCCGACAACTGCGCCTTCTTCCTCGCCTCGCACGGCACGCCCGGCGTGATCGTCGAGCACGGCGGCACCCACGCGATGTTCAACTCGCCCCAGGACGAGAGGACCTCGGACTACGTGAACGGACGCTTCGGGTGACGGGGGCGGGGGGCGGACGGGTCGCCGGGGCGCTGGCGGCGGTACTGCTTCTCGCCGGGTGCGGGGCCGGAGCGGGTGCGGGGTCAGGGGAGCGGGCCGGGGGCGGAGCCGGGGGTGACGCCGGGGGTGGGGCGCGGGTCCCGGACACCGCTGATCGGGTGGCGACGCCCTCGGCGTCGACGACGCCGTCGCGGCCGGCTCCGTCCGTCTCCGCCTCCCTCACGCCGCCGGTGCGCCGTGCCCCGCGGTCAGGTACGCCTCGTCCGTCGGCGAGCGCGGCGGGCCGGGTGCCCGGCCCGGACCTGTCCCACCGGGTGCCCGTCACGTCGTCGCGCCGTCCTGCCGCCGGTGCGCCGGCCTCGGAGGTGCCGAAGACCCCGGAGGCCGCGACCGGCACCACCATCCGGATCGGCACCTGGTCCGCGGGCGTGATCCGCGGCGGGCAGGACGAGGTGGACGCCTGCGAGGACGCCGTGCAGTGGGCGGGCCCCAACATCGGCACCGAGGACGGCTACGAGATGCGGACCGTCGTGATCGTCGGTCACGACTACTGCGGCTTCGACCTGTTCGCCACCCTCCGCGTCGGCACCCGGGTCGCCATCGGCACCCCGCGCGGCACCTGGACGTACACCGTGTACGCCAACTACGTCACTCCGGGCCGCGGCGCCCCGGCCGCCGGGCTCTACTGGGGCGACCTCACCCTCCAGTCGTGCGTGGGTCCCGACACCGGGTTCAGCTACCTCGTACGGGACTGACCGCTCACGGCGCGCTCGGCCACACCAGGAGCATGTACGCCCCGCAGTACGCCGAGCCCGCGATCGCCGCCGTCAGGGCGAGTAGGCGTACCCGTGCCGAGGCGCGGGCGAGATACCCGGCGAGCGGCAGCAGGAGGGGGAAGCCGGGGAGGAGGAAGCGGGCGCGGGGGAAGTAGACGCCGCCGCTGGCCGCCACGATGACCAGCAGGACCGCGCTGAAGACGAGCAGCGGGAGCGGCTGCCGGTCCGCCGCGGCCAGTCCGAACAGGACGAAGGAGGCCAGCATGGTCAGGCTCACCACGACCAGGAACAGCTCCGGGCGCGAGACCTGCCCGAACAGGTGCCGCAGCCAGCGCAGCGTCTCCGCGCCGCCGTCCAGCTCGTTGTGCCACATCCGCTGTACGGCGAAGTAGCCGTCCCAGCGGTGGAGCCTGACGCCCACCCAGCCGACGTACGCGCACCAGCCGAGGGGCGCCGCCAGGGCCGCCGTCAGGGCGTGGGGCGAGCGGTGGGTGCGGAGGGAGAGCAGGGCGGTGACGGTGACCGCGGCGGCCACGGCGATGCCGGTCGGCCGGGTCAGGCCGGCCAGGACCGAGCCGGCCGCCGCGTACAGCCAGCGCTCGGTCAGCACCGCGTACAGCGTCCACGCGGCGAACGCCGTGAAGAGGGACTCGGTGTAGCCCATCCACTGGACGAGTCCGACCGGGTACGCCGCCCACAGCACGGTGAGCAGGACGCCGACCCGGCGGCCGGAAAGCCGGTCGCCCACCGCGAACACGCCCCAGGCCGCGAAGAGCGAGGCCAGCCACGAGAGGACCAGCCCGGTACTGGCCCGGGTGCCCGGGGTCAGCACCGCGACGGCCTTGACCAGGAGCGGGTACAGCGGGAAGAAGGCCAGGTTGTTGTGGTCGTACGCGGTGCCGAGTACGTGGGCGTACCCGTGGTCGGCGATGCCGAGGTACCAGCGGGAGTCCCACTGCGTCGCCAGCATCGGCCACACCCCGTGGTGCCGCCGGTGCGCCCAGACGGCGAGGACCAGCAGCCCCGTGAGGCGTACGGCGAGGTACGCGGCGAGCGCCGGAGCGGCCCGGCGCAGGGCGTGGCGGGGGACGGTCGCGGTGGGGAGGCGGGGCCGTCGGGTGCCCGGGATGTGCCCGTGGGGGGCGGTGTCGGGGGCGGTCGAGGACACGGCGGCTCCAGTACGACGGCTGCGGCGGGCGGTACCGGATCACCGTTCCCCGGGAGCCGGGGCGGGGTGCGGTGGGTGGGTCGGTCGCCGTCGCGAAATCACCCGTAGGGGTGCCCCCGGGCTCGGGGGCACCCCTCGGTGCGTCAGATGCCGGCCGCGGCCGAGAGGTCGTGCTTGATCGCCGCGAGCAGGGCGCTCGCGGTGGCGCGGGCCGACGGGAGGTCGGTGTGCGCGGCCACCGGGACCACCACCTCCAGGTAGCACTTCAGCTTCGGCTCGGTGCCGCTCGGGCGGACGACGACCCGGGCGCCGGTGAGGGTGTAGCGGAGGCCGTCGGTGGGCGGCAGCCTGTCCGTGCCCCGGGTGAGGTCCTCGGCCTTGGTGACGGGGAGGCCGGCGAGTTCGGCCGGGGGGTGCTCGCGGAGGCGGCGCATCGCGTCGGCGATGACGGAGAGGTCCTCGACGCGGACCGAGAGCTGGTCGGTGGCGTGCAGGCCGTGTTCCACGGCGAGGTCGTCGAGGAGGTCGAGGAGGGTGCGGCCCTCCTCCTTGAGGACCGAGGCCAGTTCGGTGATCAGGAGGGCCGCGGTGATGCCGTCCTTGTCGCGGACGCCGTCGGGGTCGACGCAGTAGCCGAGGGCCTCCTCGTAGCCGTAGCGCAGGCCGTCGACGCGGGCGATCCACTTGAAGCCGGTGAGGGTCTCCTCGTAGCGGAGGCCCGCCTTCTCGGCGATGCGGCCGAGGAGGGAGGAGGAGACGATCGACTCGGCGAAGACGCCGGTGGCGCCGCGGCGGACCAGGTGGGCGGCGAGCAGGGAGCCGACCTCGTCGCCGCGGAGCATGCGCCACTCGCCGTCCTGCTTGACGGCGGCGGCGCAGCGGTCGGCGTCCGGGTCGTTGGCGATGACCAGGTCGGGGTCGGTCTCGCGGGCCTTCGCGAAGGCGAGGTCCATCGCGCCGGGCTCTTCCGGGTTGGGGAAGGCGACGGTCGGGAAGTCGGGGTCCGGGTCGGCCTGTTCGGCGACGAGGGCGGGGGCGGGGAAGCCGGCGCGGGCGAAGGCGGCGAGGAGGGTGTCCTTGCCGACGCCGTGCATGGCCGTGTAGACGGTGCGGGCGGTGCGGGGGGAGGCCGGGGACAGGACGGCGTCCGTGCGGGCCAGGTAGGCCTCCAGGACCGTGTCGTCGAGGGTTTCCCAGCCGGTGTCGGGGCGGGGGACGTCGCGCAGGGCCGTGATCGCCTGGATCTCGGCGGCGATCTCCGCGTCGGCGGGCGGGACGATCTGGGAGCCGTCGCCCAGGTAGACCTTGTAGCCGTTGTCGCGGGGCGGGTTGTGGCTGGCGGTGACCTCCACGCCGGCGACCGCGCCGAGGTGCCGTATGGCGAACGCCAGGACGGGGGTGGGGAGGGGGCGGGGGAGTACGACGGCCTTCAGGCCGGCGCCGGTCATGACCGCGGCGGTGTCGCGGGCGAAGTCGGCGGACTTGTGGCGGGCGTCGTAGCCGATGACGACGGTGCCGGTGCCCTGGCCGTGGTTCCTCAGGTACGCGGCGAGGCCGGCGGCGGCCCGGATGACGACGGCGCGGTTCATGCGCATCGGGCCGGCGCCGAGTTCGCCGCGGAGGCCTGCGGTGCCGAACTGGAGGGTGCCGCTGAAGCGGGCCGACAGTTCGGTGAGGTCGCCGGCCTCGATGAGCTTGGCGAGCTCGTCGCGGGTCTCCGGGTCGGGGTCCTCGGTCTGCCAGGCTCGGGCCCGGGCGATGAGATCGTCGTGCACGGTCGTCGTCCAACCTCTCGTGGTGTGCCTGCGGCGCCTGTGCTGCTTCGGTGGGGGTGCGCGTAGCGCCTACGGGTGGTGGTGGGTCGATCATCCATCCGGGGAGCCTCGCCTGCCGGCCGACGGTGGCTGCAGCGCCCCGTAAGGGGCGCGGGGAACTGCGCGAGCGGCCGCGACGGGTGCGCGGACGCCGACGGACCGCGCGTGGCAACCCGGATGGCGTCGCTCAGAGCCTGCCCAGTACCTGCGCCAGCAGCTCGCCCATGCGTGCCGCCGAGTCGCGGCCCGCCTGGAGGACCTCCTCGTGGTTGAGGGGCTCGCCCGTCATGCCCGCGGCGAGGTTGGTCACGAGCGAGATGCCCAGCACCTCGGCGCCCGCCTCGCGCGCGGCGATCGCTTCGAGAACCGTCGACATGCCCACCAGGTCCGCCCCGATCACCCGGGCCATCCTGATCTCGGCCGGCGTCTCGTAGTGCGGGCCGGGGAACTGCGCGTAGACGCCCTCTTCGAGGCTGGGGTCGATCTCCTTGCACAGGGCGCGCAGGCGGGGGGAGTAGAGGTCGGTGAGGTCGACGAAGTTGGCGCCGATGATGGGCGAGGTCGCCGTCAGGTTGATGTGGTCGCTGATGAGGACCGGCTGGCCGGGACGCATGCCCTCGCGCAGGCCGCCGCAGCCGTTGGTCAGGATGATCGTCTTGCAGCCGGCGGCCACGGCGGTGCGGACGCCGTGGGCCACGGCGGCGACGCCCCGGCCCTCGTAGTAGTGCGTGCGGCCCAGGAAGACCAGCGCGCGCTTGTCACCGGAGGAGTACGAGCGGATCTTGCCGCCGTGTCCCGCCACGGCCGGCGGCGGGAAGCCGGGCAGCTCGGTGACCTGGAACTCGGCGTCGGGAGCGCCCAGGGCGTCGACGGCCGGCGCCCAGCCGGAGCCCATCACGAGGGCGACGTCGTGGGTGTCGGCGCCCGTGAGTTCGCGCAGGCGGGCGGCGGCCGCGTCGGCGGCGGCGTGGGGGTCGCCCTGGATGTCGTCCGGAAGAAGAGATGCGTTCACGCGGATGAGAGTAGCTGGTCTGGGCCTACGCGCGTAGATGACGGAGCTCATGGGATTGCGATCGTTGTCTTGTCGTTTCCGACGAGGGGTGTGACGCAGGTGACCTTTGCGGCTGCTGTGAGGGGTCTGTGCGGCTTTCGGGGCGCGGTCACTCGTCGGCGACGAGGACGTCCTTGTCGTTGAAGACCTCGACGATGAAGATCAGCAGCCGGCCCCGGCTGACCGTGTACTCCACGAGGACGTTCTGCGTGAGGCGGATGGTGCGGTCGTCCCCGGTGGAGCTTATGGGGCGGGACACCGAGAGGAACGGGTCGCGGGCGAGGAGGGCGATGCCCTTGTCGAACGCCATCCGCTGACGATCGTCCAGCCGGTCGCGGGCGGCCGCTGCCTGCACGGTGTAGTACACGTCGTACGTGGTGGGGGACATCCGCTCTCCCGGTGGTGCGTCGGTCCCACCAGTGTAGGGACGCGGTCTGTCAGCAGGGTCGCTTGCGCAGTTCCATCACGTAATCGTGTGGGGCGCCCGCGGATTCCGCCGCGTCGGCGATCTCGCCCAGGTAACGGGCGGAGGGCAGGCCGCCCTCGTAGCCGTCCAGGACGTAGAGCCAGGCGGTCTCCTCGCCCTCCAGGGTGTGCACGCGGACCCGGGCACGGCGGTAGATGCCCAGGCCGACGCCCTCCCAGCGGTCCATGGACTCCTCGTCCATCGGGGCGATGTCGTACAGGCCGACGAAGACCTGGGACATCGGGTCCTCGACGATCGTTGCCAGCGCGCCTTCCCAGCCCATGTGCTCGCCGCCGAAGGTCAGCCGCCATCCGTTCAGCCAGCCGGTGGCGCGCAGGGGCGAGTGCGGGGCGCGGCGGGACATCAGCCGCGCGTCGAGATTGCCGGCGTACCCGGCGTAGAGCGACGACATGGGGAGAGGGTACGGCAGCCGTCCCGGGTGTCCCTCCCGCCCCAGGCGGTGGTGGGTGGCGCCCCCGGGCAGTAGCACCTTGAAGCGTGCGGGACAATGGAGTACGTGACTCGGATCGTGATCATCGGTGGCGGACCCGGCGGCTATGAAGCGGCGCTGGTGGCCGCGCAGCTCGGCGCGGAGGTGACCGTCGTCGACTGCGACGGTCTGGGCGGAGCGTCGGTGCTGACCGACTGCGTGCCGTCGAAGACCCTTATCGCTACGGCCGAGGTCATGACGACCTTCGATTCGTCGTACGAGGAATTGGGGATCATCGTCGCCGACGACACCCCGCCGCTGGAGCAGGCCGCCCGGGTGGTGGGGGTCGATCTGGGGAAGGTCAACCGGCGTGTGAAGCGGCTGGCGCTGGCGCAGTCGCACGACATCACCGCCTCGGTCACGCGTGCGGGCGCGCGGGTCATGCGCGGGCGGGGGCGGCTGGAGGGCATGCAGGCCCTGGACGGGTCGCGGAAGGTCGTCGTCAGTACGGCGGACGGGAGCGAGGAGACCCTGGTCGCGGACGCGGTGCTCATCGCCACCGGCGGGCATCCGCGGGAGGTGCCCGACGCCCTGCCCGACGGCGAGCGGATTCTGAACTGGACGCAGGTGTACGACCTGACCGAGCTGCCCGAGGAGCTCATCGTGGTCGGGTCCGGTGTGACCGGCGCCGAGTTCGCGGGCGCCTACCAGGCCCTGGGCTCGCGGGTCACGCTGGTGTCCTCGCGGGACCGCGTGCTGCCGGGCGAGGACCCGGACGCCGCCGCCGTCCTGGAGGACGTGTTCCGGCGCCGTGGCATGAACGTCATGGCGCGGTCGCGGGCCGCCGCGGCGAAGCGGGTCGGGGACCGGGTCGAGGTCACGCTCGCGGACGGCCGGGTCATCAGCGGTTCGCACTGCCTGATGGCCGTCGGCGCCATTCCGAACAGCGCGGGGCTCGGGCTGGAGGAGGCCGGGGTCAAGCTGCGCGACTCCGGGCACATCTGGACCGACAAGGTGAGCCGGACGAGCGCGCCGGGTGTGTACGCGGCCGGTGACGTGACCGGTGTCTTCGCTCTCGCGTCCGTGGCCGCCATGCAGGGGCGGATCGCCATGTACCACTTCCTCGGCGACGCGGTGGCGCCGCTGAACCTGAAGACCGTGTCGTCGAACGTCTTCACCGATCCCGAGATCGCGACGGTGGGGTACACGCAGGCCGACGTGGACGCCGGGAAGATCGACGCCCGGGTCGTGAAGCTGCCGCTGCTGCGCAACCCGCGCGCGAAGATGCAGGGCATCCGGGACGGCTTCGTGAAGCTGTTCTGCCGGCCGGGAACCGGGATCGTGGTGGGCGGTGTGGTCGTCTCGCCGCGGGCCTCGGAGCTGATCCATCCGATCTCGATCGCCGTCGACAACAATCTGACGGTCGAACAGATCGCGAACGCTTTCACCGTGTACCCCTCCCTTTCGGGGTCGATCGCGGAGGTGGCGCGGCAGCTGCACACCCGTAAGGTGAACGGCGAGGCCTGACGGCCGGAACCGACTCCCCGCTGGTCACGGGGAGTTGTCGGGCATGCGTACGGCATAGTCGGGCTGGGTAGGCCCTATACCACTCCTGACCCTGCTGTGCGAACAACTTCTGCTATTCGGCGCAAACTGCTGAAAGCAGACGGTCGTTGGGGTTACTGTCAGTTTCGTGTTCGCTGCAGAACGTCGCCAATTGATCCTCGAAATGGTGCGAGCGAACGGGGCCGTGTCGCTCCGTGAGCTCGCCCGCGTCGTCCAGACCTCCGAAGTGACCGTACGGCGGGACGTGCGCGCACTGGAGGCAGAAGGACTCCTCGACCGCCGACATGGCGGTGCGGTACTGCCGGGCGGATTCACGCGGGAGTCCGGCTTTCCGCAGAAATCCCATCTCGCGACCGCCGAGAAGACGGCCATCGCCGATCTCGCCGCGGGCCTCGTCGAAGAGGGCGAGGCCATCGTGGTCGGGGCGGGGACCACGACCCAGGAACTCGCGCGCAGACTGGCGAGAGTGCCCGGCCTGACCGTCGTCACCAACTCACTGCTGGTGGCGCAGGCGTTGGCCCATGCCAACCGGGTCGAGGTCGTGATGACCGGTGGCACCCTGCGGGGCTCCAACTACGCGCTCGTCGGCTCCGGTGCGGAGCAGTCCCTGCAGGGGCTGCGCGTGTCGAAGGCCTTCCTGTCCGGGAGCGGCCTGACGGCCGAGCGGGGGCTGTCCACGTCCAACATGCTGTCGGCGTCCGTCGACCGGGCGCTGGTGCAGGCCGCCGCGGAGGTCGTCATCCTCGCCGACCACACCAAGCTCGGCACGGACACCATGTTCCAGACCGTGCCGACCGACCTCATCACCCGGCTGGTCACCGACGAGCCGCCGCCCCACGACGACCGTGCCGTCACCGAGTTGCAGGCCCTTGCCGACCAGGGGGTGCAGATCGCCGTGGCCGGGGCGTCGGGAAACCCGGGGGGTGATCAGGCCCCGGCGCGGCAGCAACAGCACCAACAGCGTCGGGACGTCGCCCTGCCGGGGCCGCGCCGGAGCCAGGGGCCGGGGCTGCGGTCGACGTCGATGCTGGGGGGAGAGCAGCCGACGGGGGGCGAGCGGGGGCGGGTCGCCGACATGCGGCGGCGGTGAGTGCGCCGGGTCGCGCAGTTCCTCCCCCAGCCGGCCTTCGGCCGGGGGTACCCCCGGCGCCCCCGGGTTTCTGACGCCTGAGTCCCCTGGTGCGGCACGGCCTCCGGTTCGGAAAACCGTCCGGAAAGCCGGGTGCCCGGCGAACGGGTGATGTTCGCCGGGCGGTGCGCTGCGGGGTGGCGTCAGTCCTTGATCTCGCAGATCACGGCGCCCGAGGTGAGGGACGCACCGACCTCGGCGGCGAGACCCTTCACGGTGCCGGCCTTGTGGGCGTTGAGCGGCTGCTCCATCTTCATCGCTTCGAGTACGACGATCAGGTCGCCCTCCTTGACCTCCTGGCCCTCCTCGACCGCGACCTTGACGATCGTGCCCTGCATGGGCGAGGCGAGGGTGTCGCCGGAGGCGGCCGGGCCGGACTTCTTGGCGGCGCGGCGCTTCGGCTTGGCGCCGGCGGCGAGGCCGGTGCGGGCCAGGGTCATGCCCAGGGACGCCGGGAGGGAGACCTCCAGGCGCTTGCCGCCGACCTCGACGACGACCGTCTCACGGCCGGCCTCCTCCTCGGCCTCGGCGTCGGCCGGGGCGGTGAAGGGCTTGATCTCGTTGACGAACTCGGTCTCGATCCAGCGGGTGTGGACCGTGAAGGGGTCCTCGGAGCCGCCCAGCTCGGGGGCGAACGCCGGGTCGCGGACGACGACGCGGTGGAACGGGATCGCCGTGGCCATGCCCTCGACCTGGAACTCGTCCAGGGCACGGGCGGCCCGCTGCAGGGCCTCCGCGCGGGTGCGGCCGGTGACGACCAGCTTGGCGAGGAGCGAGTCCCAGGCGGGGCCGATGACCGAGCCGGCCTCCACACCCGCGTCCAGGCGGACACCGGGGCCCGAGGGGGCGTCGAAGCGGGTGACCGTGCCGGGCGCGGGCAGGAAGTTGCGGCCCGGGTCCTCGCCGTTGATGCGGAACTCGAACGAATGACCGCGCAGCTCGGGGTCGTCGTAGCCGAGCGCCTCGCCGTCGGCGATGCGGAACATCTCGCGGACCAGGTCGATGCCGGCGACCTCTTCGGTCACCGGGTGCTCGACCTGGAGGCGGGTGTTGACCTCCAGGAAGGAGATCGTGCCGTCCTGGCCGACGAGGAACTCGCAGGTGCCCGCGCCGACGTAGCCGGCCTCCTTGAGGATGGCCTTGGAGGCGCGGTACAGCTCGGCGACCTGGGCCTCGGAGAGGAACGGCGCGGGGGCCTCCTCGACCAGCTTCTGGTGGCGGCGCTGGAGCGAGCAGTCACGGGTGGAGACGACCACCACGTTGCCGTGGGTGTCGGCCAGGCACTGGGTCTCCACGTGCCGGGGGCGGTCCAGGTAGCGCTCCACGAAGCACTCGCCGCGTCCGAAGGCGGCGACGGCCTCACGGACGGCCGAGTCGTACAGCTCCGGGACCTCTTCGAGGGTGCGGGCGACCTTCAGGCCGCGCCCGCCGCCGCCGAAGGCCGCCTTGATGGCGATCGGCAGGCCGTGCTCCTCGGCGAACGCCACGACCTCGTCGGCGCCGTTCACCGGGTCCGGGGTGCCGGCCACCAGCGGGGCACCGGCGCGCTGGGCGATGTGCCGGGCGGCCACCTTGTCGCCCAGGTCGCGGATGGCCTGCGGCGGCGGGCCGATCCAGGTCAGACCCGCGTCCAGGACCGCCTGGGCGAAC
Source organism: Streptomyces sp. NPDC048291 (assembly GCF_043201715.1). Taxonomy (NCBI): domain Bacteria; kingdom Bacillati; phylum Actinomycetota; class Actinomycetes; order Kitasatosporales; family Streptomycetaceae; genus Streptomyces; species Streptomyces sp. NPDC048291. Next base: position 599,739 of record NZ_JBICZC010000004.1, on the reverse strand, counting down.
TCCGCGTTCTCGGAGAGGAAGCCGTAGCCCGGGTGGACGGCGTCCGCGCCTGCTTCGCGGGCGGCGTTGAGGACCTTGGAGATGTCCAGGTAGCTGGTGGCGGGGGTGTCACCGCCCAGGGCGAACGCCTCATCCGCGGCGCGGACGTGCAGAGCGTCCCGGTCCGGATCCGCGTAGACGGCCACGCTCGCGATCCCGGCGTCCCGGCAGGCCCGGGCCACGCGGACAGCGATTTCGCCACGGTTGGCGATGAGCACCTTGCGCACGATTGAGGCTCCCTCCTTGAAACAAGCCGAGTTTAGGGACTGCCGACACGGCACTTCGACCCGTCCCCAGTGGTGACCTTGCCCACACGGAGCGTGATGCGAGAGTCACCCGACCCGGGAAATCCCTTGTCGCACCTCGGTACGCAGGACTCCTTCGGGAAACCCTAGCCCCGTCATGTGGTCAAGGTCTCTGTGAGAGCGTGCCGCGCCCCACTCCGTTTCTTTGTTGAGTCCCTACGAATGGCCCAACGTTTCTTTGCTGCCGACCGGACCCTTGTCCCGCGGTTTACCCGTTAGTAGCGTTCGCGATGTCTTGAACGAACTTCAAGTAACACCGGCTTGGCCGAGCGGTCGGGCCGTGAACGAAAGTGGGTGGGGACCGGTGGTGCGCAGACCGGTGGCGTGGGTCGTGGCGGTCGTACTCTTCGCCGAGGCATTCGGCATCGCCGCGCTCAACTGGTTCATGGGGGTGGTCGTCGACCGCCAGGACATGTCGCTGGCCGGCCTCGACCCGGACCGGATGTCGATGTCCGCGAAGGCCGGTGCCGTGGTCTTCGGCCTGTACTTCGCCCTGTGCGGCCTGGTGGCCCTCCTGGTCGCCGTCCGCAACCGGCCGCCCGCCGGCCTCGGCCGGGTGCTGCTGATCAGCGTGGCGGTCGTGCACGGCCTCCTGGGCGCCGTGTCGTGGGGGCTGGTCGGCTGGCGGGCGTTCCTGTACATGGTGATCGTCCTCGCCCTCGTCGTCCTGCTCCTGATGACGTACGACCAGGTGGACGGGGCCGGCGGGGCGGGTACGGAGACCGACGGCGGGGGAGAGGGCGGTTCCGGACCCGCGAGTGCCGAGGAGCCGGAGCCGGCGGCGGGACCGGGGGCGGAGGCGAAGAACGACACGCCGCCCGCGGGGCCGTTCACTCCGCCGGCGCCCACAACTCCGTGATGCCTACGCCGAGCTCCGCCAGCAGCCGGCGGACCAGGGGCAGGCTGATGCCGATCACGTTGCCGTGGTCGCCGTCGATGCCCTCGATGAACGGCGCGCTGCGGCCGTCCAGGGTGAACGCTCCCGCCACGTAGAGCGGTTCGCCCGTGGCGACGTACGCGGCGATCTCCTCGTCGGTGGGCTCGCCGAACCGTACGACCGTGGACGCGGTCGCCGACACCCAGCGCTTGCTCGCCGTGTCCCAGACGCAGTGCCCGGTCTGCAGGGTGCCGGCCCGGCCGCGCATCGACTTCCAGCGGGCGGTGGCCTCCTCGGCGTCGCCCGGCTTGCCCAGGGCCTGGCCGTCGAGGTCCAGCACGGAGTCGCAGCCGATGACGATCGCGCCCTGGACGTCGGGGCGGGCGGCGACCACGGACGCCTTCGCCTCCGCGAGGGCGAGGGCCAGGTCGGCCGGGGTGGGGGCGGTGACGGCGTCCTCGTCGACGCCGCTGACGATCACCTCGGGGGCGAGACCCGCCTGGCGCAGGAGGTTCAGCCGGGCGGGGGACTGGGAGGCGAGGACGAGTCTGCGCATGGGGGCAGCGTATCGGGGCGGGCCGACAGGGGGGCTGCTCACCTCACGCCGAGCACGATCATCAGGACGATCATGACCAGGGCCAGGAAGACGCCGAGCCGCCGGAGGGTGTTCTGCATGTCCTGCAGGTCCTTCGGCGGCTCGTCTTCGGGGTCCGACCACAGCATGTCACCAGCGTGGGGCTTGGCCGGGGGGCGGCGCCTGAGTAGGGGTACTCAAATTGGGTGCCGGGGTTCCTCTTGAGTGCGCCCACGCGGCGGAGCCGCATATTGATACAGCCCCGCGCCCCCGGGGCTGTTGCCACTAGGCCGGCCAGTAAGTGCGGCTCCAGGCGGTCGGGCTCGGTGCCGGGACGCGCTGCTGGGCGACGCGGCCGGGGTCGGACCAGGCGCTTGCCGGTCGTGGGATGCCGGGAGGAACGGCCGCCAGGGCCGCCGCGCGTGCCCGGACGACCGCCAGGGCGGCGGCCAGTTCCTCCGGGGTCGGGTTGCCCCGTATGACCTTGATCGTCACAGCGGCTCCTTAGAGGGGGATGTTGCCGTGCTTCTTCGGGGGCAGGGACTCGCGCTTGGTGCGGAGCTGGCGCAGGCCCCGTACGACGTGGCGGCGGGTGTCCGACGGCATGATGACGGCGTCGATGTAGCCGCGTTCGGCCGCCGTGTAGGGGTTGAGGAGGGCGTCCTCGTACTCCTGGATGAGCCGCGCCCGGGTGGCCTCGTCCTCTCCTGAGGCCTCCGCCTCGGCGATGGTGCGGCGGTGCAGGATGTTGACCGCGCCCTGGGCGCCCATGACCGCGATCTGGGCGGTGGGCCAGGCCAGGTTGAGGTCGGCGCCCAGGTGCTTGGAGCCCATGACGTCGTAGGCGCCGCCGAAGGCCTTGCGGGTGATGACGGTGATCAGCGGGACCGTCGCCTCGGCGTAGGCGTAGATCAGCTTGGCGCCGCGGCGGATGATGCCGTCGTGCTCCTGGTCGACGCCGGGCAGGAAGCCGGGGACGTCGACGAAGGTGATGACCGGGACGTTGAAGGCGTCGCAGGTGCGGACGAAGCGGGAGGCCTTCTCGCTCGCCTTGATGTCCAGGCAGCCGGCGAACTGCATGGGCTGGTTGGCGACGATGCCGACCGGGTGGCCCTCCACGCGGCCGAAGCCGGTGACGATGTTCGGGGCGAACAGGGCCTGTGTCTCGAAGAACTCGCCGTCGTCGACGACGTGTTCGATCACCGTGTGGATGTCGTACGGCTGGTTCGCGCTGTCCGGGACCAGGGTGTCCAGCTCGCGGTCCTCGTCGGTGACGGCGAGGTCGGCCTCCTCGGGGAAGACCGGGGGCTCGGAGAGGTTGTTGGACGGCAGGTACGACAGCAGCTGCTTGACGTACTCGACGGCGTCCTTCTCGTCGCCGGCCATGTGGTGGGCCACGCCGGAGACGGAGTTGTGGGTCCGGGCGCCGCCCAGCTCCTCGAAGCCGACGTCCTCGCCGGTGACCGTCTTGATGACGTCAGGGCCCGTGATGAACATGTGGGACGTCTGGTCGACCATGACCGTGAAGTCGGTGATGGCCGGCGAGTACACGGCGCCGCCGGCGCAGGGCCCGACGACGAGCGAGATCTGCGGGATCACGCCGCTGGCGTGGGTGTTGCGGCGGAAGATCTCGCCGTACGCGCCGAGGGAGGCGACGCCCTCCTGGATGCGGGCGCCGCCGGAGTCGTTGATGCCGATGACCGGGCAGCCGGTCTTCAGGGCGAAGTCCATGACCTTGACGATCTTCTGGCCGTACACCTCGCCGAGGGCGCCGCCGAAGACGGTGAAGTCCTGGGAGAAGACGGCGACGGGACGGCCGTCGACCGTGCCGTACCCGGTGACGACGCCGTCCCCGTAGGGGCGGTTCTTCTCCAGGCCGAAGTTGGTGGACCGGTGCCGGGCGAACTCGTCCAGTTCGATGAAGGAGCCCTCGTCGAGGAGCAGCTCGATCCGCTCACGGGCCGTCAGCTTGCCCTTGGCGTGCTGCTTTTCTACGGCGCGCTCCGAACCGGCGTGTGTCGCTTCGTGGACACGGCGCTGGAGATCCGCGAGCTTCCCCGCGGTCGTGTGAATGTCGATCTCTTCCGGCTCGGACATCGGGATGCGGCTCCCTGCCTGCTCAAAAGGGGGGACGGTTACTCATCCGTAGCGTAGTGGGGCGCCTACCAAACGGCAGTGCGGCGTACAACACACCTAGGGTGGCTTGCATGACGCCGCGAGACGCAGCAGACGCGAACAACAATCGTTGGTCCGACCTGGACCGTCCACCGCTGAACGGGGCCGGGCTGCGCAGGGCCCTGGTGCGGGACGGCGGGCAGGGGGGCCTGTACCGCGACATCGAGATCGTGGACCGCACCGGCTCCACCAATTCCGACCTGGTGGCCCGGGCCGTCGCGGGGGACGCCGACGAGGGCGCGGTGCTGGTCGCCGAGGAGCAGACGGCGGGGCGGGGCCGCCTTGACCGGCAGTGGACGGCGCCGGCCCGCTCGGGTCTGTTCTTCTCGGTGCTGCTGAAGCCGGCCGAGGTGCCGGTGGCCCGCTGGGGCTGGCTGCCGCTGCTCACGGGGGTGGCGGTGGCGACGGGGCTGGCGCGGGGCGCGGGCGTCGACACGGCGCTCAAGTGGCCGAACGACCTCCTCGTCACCGTCGGTCACGAGGAGCGCAAGGCCGGGGGCATCCTCGCGGAGCGGGCCGGCGAGGACGGGGTGGTGGTCGGCGTCGGCATCAACGTCACGCTCCGCGCGGCGGAACTGCCGGTGCCGCAGGCCGCTTCGCTGGCGCTGGCCGGGGCGGTGAGCACCGACCGGGAGACGCTGCTGAGGGCCGTCCTGCGGTCCCTGGAGGACTGGTACGGGCGCTGGCGCGGGGCCGGCGGCGATCCGGGCGCGAGCGGGCTCCAGGAGGCGTACGCGGCGGGCTGCGCGACGCTGGGGCGGACGGTGCGGGCGGAGCTGCCCGGGGACCGTGAGCTGGTCGGGGAGGCGGTGGCGATCGACGGCGACGGGAGGCTGGTGATCGCCACGAAGGAGGGGGTCCAGGAGCCGGTGGGCGCGGGCGACATCGTCCACCTGCGGGCTGCGTGAGGGTGGGCTGGGGGTGGGGACACTCACCGGCGCTCACCGGGTACCGCCACGCCCACCCGTGCCGCCCTGCGCCACGCCGGCCCGCAGCTGAGTAGCCCCGCAAGGGGCGCGGGGAACTGCGCGAACAGCCCCCACCGGCTCGCGGTGGACCGGCTGCCCGCGGCTGGGTGGGCCCCGCAAGGGGCGCGGGCAACCCCCACTCGCCGGCACTCGAAACTCGACCCCTCACCACCGCGATGTCGGCTTTCCTCACGAAGTGAGCTACCGCACAGCTGCCGTAGAGTTGAGCCTGGTCGGTATGCGACCGCGGTAGATCGGAAGGGCAGCAGGCGTGACCGTCGACGACACGGGCTCCGGCGCGGGCGCGGACGCCGCCGACTCCGGCGAGGACCCCCTCGCGCTGCGTCTCGAAGGCCTGATCCTCGGGGCCGAGCGCCGCTACACGCCCTTCCAGGCGGCCCGCAGCGCCGGTGTCTCCATGGAGCTGGCCTCGCGGTTCTGGCGGGCGATGGGCTTCGCCGACATCGGCCAGGCCAAGGCGCTGACGGAGGCCGACGTACTGGCCCTGCGCCGGCTCGCCGGCCTCGTCGAGGCGGGGCTGCTCAGCGAGGCCATGGCCGTGCAGGTGGCCCGGTCCACGGGGCAGACCACCGCCCGTCTGGCCGAGTGGCAGATGGATTCCTTCCTGGAGGGCCTGACCGAGCCGCCCGAGCCGGGCATGACCCGCACCGAGGTCACGTACCCGATCGTCGAACTGCTCCTGCCCGAGCTGGAGGAGTTCCTCGTCTACGTCTGGCGCCGCCAGCTCGCCGCCTCGGCCGGCCGGGTCGTGCAGGCCACCGACGACGAGGAGATGGTCGACCGCCGCCTCGCCGTCGGCTTCGCCGATCTCGTCGGGTTCACCCGGCTGACCCGGCGCATGGAGGAGGAGGAACTCGGCGAGCTGGTCGAGGCCTTCGAGACCACCGCCGCCGACCTGGTGGCGGCCCGCGGCGGCCGGCTCATCAAGACCCTCGGCGACGAGGTCCTGTACGCCGCAGACGACGCCGGTGTCGCCGCCGACATCGCGCTGCGCCTCGTCGAGACCATGGCGAACGACGAGACGATGCCGGAACTCCGCGTCGGCATGGCCTTCGGCACGGTCACCACCCGAATGGGCGATGTCTTCGGTACGACCGTGAACCTGGCCTCCCGTCTCACCTCGATAGCCCCGCGCGACGCCGTGCTCGTCGACAGCGCGTTCGCGGAGGAGCTGATCCGGGTGGGCGAGGCGCCGGCCTCGGAGGCGGCCGCCGCGGAGGAGGCGGCGACCGCCGAGAAGGAGGGCGAGGAGCCCCCCGTGTACCGCTTCGCACTCCAACCGATGTGGCAGCGCCCGGTGCGTGGCCTGGGGGTCGTGGAACCCTGGCTGCTCACCCGCCGCGACGGGGCGGTCCCGCCCGCGTAGGCCCGGCCTCCCGGGAAGTGCATCTGTCCGGGCCCGGCCCCCGGGTACCGCCACTGCTGCCGGTCCGTCATCCGACCTGCCGTGCCGGATGTTTCCGCTGTTTCCGCAGTGAGATCGACGTCAGCCGCCCGGTGTTCCCGCCGCGTCGACGCACAGGCCGATGACCGGGACGCAGAGGCCCGGCAGGCCGGGGGCGGAGGGCTGCGGTGTGGGGGTGGGGGCGGGCGTGTTCCGGGGCGGGGTCGAGGCGGGCCGTGGGGTGGCCGAGGGGGCAGGCGGGTTGGGGGACTCCGGGATGGTGGTCGTGCCCGGTGCGGCGGGCGGGCTCGGGGGCGTCGTGGCCGGGAGGGGTACGACGGTGGAGGTCGTCGTCGGTGCCGTGCTCGCCCCGCCCGTCACCGAGGCGGGTGAGAGGCTCGGCCGGGGGATGGCGGTGGCGCCGGCGACCGTGGCGGCGGCGGGGGTCGACCGGCCTGTCCCGGCGTCCGGACCGGGGCCCGGTTCCGCCTCTGCGGCGCCGGGTGCGCCGGCGCCCGGACCGACGCTCACCCGGACGAGGCTCAGGGCCCCGGCGGCCAGCGCGATACCGCCTGCGACGAGCAGGACCCTGCGGGGTCGGGGGCGGCGGTGCCGGCCTCGGGGGTGGGGGACGAACAGGCGCGGGCCGGCGGGGGCGGTGCGCGCGGCCGGCGTCGGTGCGGGGTTCGCGGCGGACAGCGGCGTGGAGTCCGCGTCCGGCGTCGGCTCCGCGGCCGTGAGGTCGGTTTCTCGCGTCGGCTGTGTCGACGACTCGGTCATCACGATCCCTCCCGATGCCCTCGCGCCCCCGATGCGCATGGCGAGCGCACGTTATGCGCTCCCCTGGGCGGTGAGGCGTGACTTGGGCGGGATGTCACTCGAACGGGTTGCCGGGGGTGGGCGCGGGAACCGGGTGGTCGCCCTTTCCCGTTCGCAACTCGGCTGGGATGATCGGGGCCAGGCTGTTAACCCGCGTTAACCGGAGGGTGTGTCGTGAGCGAGGAGCGGTTCGGGGAGTTCGTGCTGGTACGACGGCACGGTCACGTCACGGAGCTGGTGCTGGACCGGCCCAAGGCCATGAACGCGGTGTCGGCGGAGATGTCGCGTTCGATCGTGGCCGCGTGCGCCGCGCTGGGCGCCGACCGGGATGTCCGGGTGGTCGTGCTGACCTCCTCGCACGAGCGGGCGTTCTGCGTCGGCGCCGACCTGAAGGAGCGCAACGCGATGACCGACGCGGAGCTGCTCCGGTCGCGTCCGCTCTCGCGCGGGGCGTACACCGGTGTGCTGGAGCTGCCGATGCCGACGATCGCCGCCGTGCACGGTTACGCGCTCGGCGGGGGCTTCGAACTGGCCCTGTCCTGCGACGTGATCGTGGCCGACGCCACGGCCGTGGTGGGCCTGCCCGAGGTGTCGGTGGGCGTGATCCCGGGCGGCGGCGGTACGCAGCTGCTGCCCCGCCGAGTGGGGGCGGCCCGCGCGGCCGAGCTGATCTTCTCGGCGCGGCGGGTGCCGGCGCCGGAGGCGCGTGCGCTGGGTCTGGTCGACGAGCTGGTGGAGGCGGGGCGGGACCGGGAGGCGGCGCTGGAGCTGGCGGCGCGGATGGCGGCGAACTCGCCGGTGGGGCTGCGGGCGGCGAAGCGGGCGTTGCGGCTCGGGCACGGGCTGGATCTGCGGACGGGGCTGGAGGTGGAGGACGCGGCGTGGCGGACGGTGGCGTTCTCGGGGGACCGGGCGGAGGGGGTCGCGGCGTTCAACGAGAAGCGTCCGCCGGAGTGGCCGGGGGAGTGACGTGCGGGTGGGTGGGGCCGGGAGGTGGGGACGCTTACCGGCGCCGGCCGGGTGCCGCCGCGCCCACCCGTGCCGCCCCAGCGGCACGACTGCCCGCAGCTGTGTTTTTGTCTTCAGGGGCGCGGGGAACTGCGCGAGAGGCCCCACCGGCTCGCAGTCCGCGACGCACCTGTTCGCCCCATCAACGTCTCGAATAAACCAAATCCTCCCTAACCTGGAGTAATGGGTGAGGACAACCGGCTCGCCGCCGTCGTGGCGCTAGCGCAGGGCATGGCCGCGGCTCACACCCCACGTGAGTGCTGGCACGCCGCCGCGACCGGCGCCTGCCGTGCGCTGGACGGCAGCTTCGCCGCGCTCTCCGTCTGGGAGCGCGAACTCGGCCGGCTCCGGGTCCTCGTGAACGTGGGGGAGCGCGCCCCCGACGAGGAGGAGTTCCCGGAGGCCGAGGCCTATCCGGTGCACCAGTTCCCGGAGATCACCGAGTTCCTCCATGAACGCTGGGCGGGCGGCGGCGGCCCCAACGCCTGGGTCGAGACGGCCGAGGGTCCCGCCGCCGGCCGCCCCGGTTACTCCCACCGCCGTGTCGACGCCCTGCGCCGCCGGGGCCGCGGCTGCTGCCTGGTCGCCCCGATCGTCCTGCACGGCAGGGCCTGGGGCGAGCTGTACGTGGCCCGCGCCGTCCGCGCCCCCGTCTTCGACCGTGCCGACGCCGACTTCGCCACCGTCCTCGCCTCCGTCGTCGCCGCCGGGATCGCGCAGACCGAGCAGTTGGAGGAGGCCCGCCGGCTCGCGTACACCGACGCCCTCACCGGGCTCGCCAACCGCCGTGCCGTCGACGTACGGCTCGACGAGGCGGTCGAGCAGCACCGCGCGGAGGGGGTCGTGGTCAGCCTGGTCGTCTGCGATCTCAACGGGCTGAAGAAGGTCAACGACACCTGTGGGCACGCCGTCGGCGACCGTCTTCTGGAGCGGTTCGGCTCGGTGCTGTCGCTCTGCGGGGCGATGCTTCCGGGCGCGCTGGCCGCGCGGCTCGGCGGGGACGAGTTCTGTCTGCTGGCGGTCGGCCCGCCGGCCGACGACGTGGTCGAGGCGGCCGGTGAACTCTGCCGCCGGGCAGGGGAGTTGGAGCTGGGTGAGGGCGTCGCGTGCGGGGTCGCCTCGACCGCGGACCCGATCGGTCCCGTGCGCTCCGGCCGTCGGCTGTTCCGACTCGCCGACGCGGCCCAGTACCGGGCCAAGGCGCTGCACGCCGAGCGGCCGGTGGTGGCCGGGCGGGAGGGGCCGGACGACCCTGTCGTGCGGCTGGCCGACGCGCCGCCGTCGGAGCGGGCGGAGCGGCGGAGCTTCCGCGGACGCCGGGGGCTGTGACGTACAAGTAAGGGGCAACCCCGTGCCCCACTAGTGACAGCGGCTGCATTCACTGCGTACGCTCCTGAATATGGATATGCACACTGTGGTGGTGGGGACGTCCGGTGTCACCGCGTCCGACGTTCTCGCCGTGGCGCGCGGCGGCGCCCGGATCGAACTGTCCGCGGAGGCGGTCGCGGCCCTCGCGGCGGCCCGCGAGATCGTGGACGCGCTGGCGGCCAAGCCGGAGCCGGTCTACGGCGTCAGCACCGGCTTCGGCGCCCTGGCGACCCGGCACATCAGTCCGGAGCTGCGGGCCCAGCTGCAGCGCAACATCGTCCGCTCGCACGCGGCCGGCATGGGTCCCCGGGTGGAGCGCGAGGTCGTACGGGCCCTGATGTTCCTGCGCCTGAAGACCGTCTGCTCCGGGCACACCGGTGTGCGTCCCGAGGTCGCGCAGACCATGGCCGACGTGCTGAACGCCGGCATCACCCCGGTCGTGCACGAGTACGGCTCGCTGGGCTGCTCCGGGGACCTGGCCCCGCTGTCGCACTGTGCTCTGACGCTCATGGGCGAGGGGGATGCCGAGGGCCCGGACGGGGTCGTACGGCCCGCCGGTGAGCTGCTCGCCGAGCACGGGATCGCGCCTGTCGAACTGCGCGAGAAGGAGGGTCTTGCCCTCCTCAACGGCACCGACGGCATGCTCGGCATGCTGGTCATGGCACTCGCCGACCTGGACATGCTCTACAAGTCGGCCGACGTCACGGCCGCGTTGAGCCTGGAGGCGCTGCTCGGCACGGACCGGGTGCTCGCGCCCGAGCTGCACGCCATCCGGCCGCACCCGGGGCAGGGCGACAGCGCCGCCAACATGCTCGCCGTGCTCCAGGGCTCCCAGCTGACCGGGCACCACCAGGACGACGCGCCGCGCGTCCAGGACGCGTACTCGGTGCGGTGTGCTCCGCAGGTCGCCGGGGCCGGGCGGGACACCCTCGCGCACGCCCGGCTGGTCGCCGAGCGGGAGCTGGCGTCGGCCGTCGACAACCCCGTGGTGCTGCCCGACGGGCGGGTCGAGTCCAACGGCAACTTCCATGGCGCGCCGGTCGCCTACGTCCTCGACTTCCTCGCCATCGCGGTGGCCGACCTCGGGTCCATCGCCGAGCGGCGCACGGACCGGCTGCTGGACAAGAACCGCAGCCACGGGCTGCCGCCGTTCCTGGCGGACGACGCCGGCGTCGACTCGGGGCTGATGATCGCCCAGTACACGCAGGCGGCACTGGTCAGCGAGTTGAAGCGGCTTGCCGTTCCGGCGTCGGCCGACTCGATCCCGTCCTCGGCGATGCAGGAGGACCACGTGTCGATGGGGTGGTCGGCGGCGCGCAAGCTGCGGACGGCCGTGGGGAATCTGACGCGGATCATCGCCGTCGAGCTGTACGCGGCCAGCCGGGCCGTCGAGTTGCGGGAGGGGCTGGCGCCGGCGCCGGCGTCCCGGGCGGTGATCGACGCGGTGCGCTCCGCGGGGGTGCGGGGGCCTGGGCCCGACCGGTTCCTCTCTCCCGACCTCGCCGCGGCGGAGGAGTTCGTGCGGGGCGGGGGAGTTGTGGCGGCGGCGGAGAAGGTGACCGGGGCGCTGCGGTAGTTGCTTGGCCGCGGGTGGGTGGGGGCTGGTCGCGCAGTTCCCCGCGCCCCTGAGGGGCGCTCCGGTGAGCGCCCCTTCGAAACATCGGTCAGTTCAGCTTCGCCGACTGGGCCTTGATCACTGCCGGTGGGACCGTGTACGTCTTGCCGGTCATCATCGCGCCGATGTTCATCGTGAAGTACGTGGCGACCGTGTTGCCGTGGCGGACGACCTCGGCGTGCAGTGGGCCCTTGTCGCCGTCCATGTCGGTGGTGGCGGTGAAGGCGACCGACTCGTCGCCCGACCCGGACGCCTTGGTGGGCGTCACCTCGGTGACCTTCTGGGCGTCGGCGGAGGTGCCGCCCGTGAAGCCCGTCGCGCACTCCTTGAGGGCGGTCGAGACGGCCCGCAGCGCCTGCTGGGCGCCGTCGCCGTCGTACGACGACAGGTCGAGCGAGGTGATGTCCAGGTTCAGGGAGTCCTTGAGCGCGCTCTCGAACTTGCCGTCGGCCATGTCGTCGAGGGAGGTCGCGTCGTCGGTCGGGTCCTTCTTGTCCTCGCGTACCGTGCGGCCGATCTCGGTCGCCGGGTCGGCCGGGGCGAGGCCGGTGAGGACGTAGGCCAGCGGACGGCACTTGTCGTCGCTCGACTTGACGGTGCTCCGGGTCGGCGCGGCCTCGCCGATCGCGTTGACCTTGTAGCCGTCCACCTCGTCCTGCGCGAGGATCCGCTGCTTCAACTCCCCGGTGCTCAGCGCCTTGACGGCGGACGCCTTCCGCGCGGTGCCCGAGGTGTCCGTGGAACTCCCGTCGGAGCAGCCCGTGATGAGGGCGAGGGAGAGTGCGCCGCCGACGGCGAGGGCGCAGGTCCGCACGCCCGATGATCTCTTCATGAGAGGACTGTGAGTCCCGGGTCAAGGATCGGTCAAGTTATTTAGAACTCAAGGCGTTCCCGGCGGACCGAATAGACCACGAAGCCCGCGCCGACGGCGAGGAAAAGGGTGCCGCCGACGACGTACGGGGTGGTGTCCGGGCTGCCGGTGTCGGCGAGGTGGGTGGCGTCCCCGGTCGCCTCGGAGGTGGCCTCGGACAGCGCCCTCGCCTGCTGGGTGACCCGGGTCGCCGTACTCTCCGACGTGCCGGTTCTCGCCGGGGCGTCCTGCGACGCGTGGGCGGACGGGACGAACCACAGTGCGCACAGGAGCGTGCCTGCGGCGGTGGCGGTCAGCAACGGGCGGCGAGCGGATGACACGGAATATCGATCCCCCTTGTGACGCTGGCGAATTGGCCGTGTGGGCCGATGTTAGTGAAAATCGCGGGTCACGGGAAAGTCACGGGAGGTTTCGGTCGTACGCTCCCGCCATGAGCACTCCAGAGACATCACGTTTTGTACGGCTTCGGGTGGAGCTGGTCCTCGAAGTCGAGGACGCCGGTGAACTCACCAAGGCCGCGTTGCGCCGGATCGCCGGGGATCCCGACCTGCCCGGCGAGGAGCGGACCCAGGCCGAGGCCGCTGTGACGGAAGACACCGCCGAGGCGCTCGCCTATCTTGTCGATCCGTTCGACCTGGTCAGCGAGGTGCCCGGGGTCGAGCTCCAGCAGGCCTCCTGGTCCAGCGAGCGGATTTCCTACGATCCGGATTCGCCGGACTGGGATCTCGACGAGGATGATGGCGAAGGCGACGACGAAGAGGGCGGCATCGGCTGAGCGATCCGGGGAACCGGTGACCCCGGGCGGCAACCGCCGTCCGGGGTTTCGTCGTCTCAGGGGGCGCGCGGACCGGTCACTTCCGCACCGGCCGCCCCGGGGGACGTGGTGTGCCCCACAGATCCGGAGAGTGTGGAACGGGACGGCGCGGCCGTAGCGTTGAAGGTTCCTGACGGGGGCTCTCGGTGTGTTCGCGGACTCGGCAACGATGGAGAAGCGTGTGATGACGGACAGTAAGCGGCGCAAGGGCCTGGTGGCCGCGTCCGCACTGCTCGGCGGTGTACTGGTGCTCACGGCGTGTTCCGGGAGCGACGACAAGGCGTCCGGCAGCGGCCAGAGCTCGCAGGCCCAGGCGGACGAGGCCGCGGCCAAGAAGTCGTCGAAGGCCGACATCACCATCACACCCAAGGACGGCTCGGCCAACGCGTCGATCAACAACTCCGCGGCCGTCACCGTCAGCAAGGGCACGCTCACCGGCGTCACCATGACCACCGCCGACGGCACCGCGGTCGCCGGCGCGCTGTCCGCCGACAAGACCAGCTGGAAGCCGACCGCCCAGCTGGAGCGGTCCACCACCTACAAGGTGGCCGCCGAGGCCAAGGACTCCGCCGGTCTGGTCGCGCACGAGAACGCCTCCTTCACCACGGTCTCCCCGACCAACAGCTTCATAGGCACCTTCACCCCCGAGGACGGCTCGACCGTCGGCGTCGGCATGCCCGTGTCGATCAACTTCGACAAGCAGATCACCGACAAGGCCGCCGTCCAGAAGGGCATCACGGTCACCTCCAGCAGCGGCCAGGAGGTCGCCTGCCACTGGTTCTCCACCCAGCGCATGGACTGCCGCCCCGAGGACTACTGGAAGGAGAACTCCACCGTCACGCTGAAGCTGGCGCTCGACGGTGTGCAGGGCGCCTCCGGTGTCTACGGCGTCCAGCAGAAGACGGTCACCTTCCACATCGGCCGCAACCAGGTCTCCTACGTCGACGCCCAGACCAAGGAGATGAAGGTCACCCAGGACGGCAAGACCGTCAAGACCATCCCGATCTCCGCCGGTTCGCCCGAGAACAAGACGTACAACGGCGTCATGGTGATGTCCGAGAAGTTCAAGGAGACGCGCATGAACGGCGCGACCGTGGGCTTCACCGACAGCGACGGCAAGGGCGAGTACGACATCAAGGACGTGCCGCACGCCATCCGCCTCACCAGCTCCGGCACCTTCCTGCACGGCAACTACTGGGGCGCCAAGTCCGTCTTCGGCGCGGTGAACACCAGCCACGGCTGCGTGGGCCTGTCCGACACCAAGGGCGCCAACGACACCAGCACGCCGGCCTACTGGATGTACAGCCACTCGATCGTCGGTGACGTGGTGGTCATCTCCCACACCGGCGACAAGACCGTGGCCCCCGACAACGGCCTCAACGGCTGGAACATGAACTGGGCCGACTGGAAGGCCGGTTCGGCCGTCTGAGCCGTCCGAGAGCGGTAGCGAAGGCGGCCGTCCCGCGGGGGACGGCCGCCTTCGGCGTTCGCGGGGACTGCGGGGGAGTTACTCGGCCGGTGCGTCGAACCAGCCGCGGCGCTGGGCCTCGGCGCCCGCGGCGAAGCGGGTCTCGGCGGCGAGTTCCTCCATGAACTCGCTGATCCGGCGGCGCACGGTGCGCGGGGTCAGCCCGAGGCGCCGGGCGATCGCCTCGTCCTTGAGGCCCTGCCGCATCAGCGCGGCGATCTCGTGGCGCTGCCCCTCCCGGTCCCCGTAGCCGGAGGAACCGGAGAGCGTCAGCGGCCGGGCCTCGCGCCACAGCAGCTCGAAGTAGTGGCGCAGCGCGTCCACCGCGACCGGCGAGGTCAGGTGCAGGGCCGCGCTGGAACCGGTCGGGGTGAGCGCCAGCAGCGCCTGGGCGCCGTCGGTGACCTTCAGTTTCATCTGCAGCCGCGGCAGTAGCCGTATCTCCTCGCCGGCCGCGGCACAGCGCTCGATGATCCCGGCGCCCACGGGATCGCTCAGGAAGGCGGCCTCGTAGATGCTGCGGTGCCGGACGCCCCGGGCGATCGAGGCGGCCGTGGGCGGCTGCGCGGAGCCCTCCGACAGGGGCAGGTCGTAGCGGAACGTCTCCAGCGTCAGGTGCTCCGCCGTGGCCGCCGTGCCGATGGTGTTGGACAGGGCCGCGATGTCGTCGGAGTCGGTGAGCACCCGGGCGAGCCGGTGCGAGGTGGCCTCCTGGGCCTGCCGGTGCGCGAGCCGGCGGATGTGCGCGGCCTCCCGCTGGGAGCGGGCGACGATGTCGTACTGGGCGTTGAGTTCGTGCTGCTTGTGGGCCAACGCCGCTTCCAGGGCCGGTAACGGGGCCGCCGCCGCGAGGACCGGGGGGTCGTGCGGCAGGACGTGCGCGAGCCCCAGGTCCAGCAGCCGGGTGGCGTTTCCCGGGCCGCCGAGCCGCCGGTCGGCGTCCGCCAACGGAACGGGACCATCCGTTTCGGCCAGGGTCCGGTAGCTCGCGGCGGTGTCCGGACCCGTGAGCGCCGTCAGGGTGCTGACGGTCTGGTCGAGGAGCTCCGAGGCCGTGGTGGAGAATCCTTCGGATCTGTCAATGAGCCGCGCGTCTCCGGGTGGCCTGCTGTCCACAATCTTCCTCCCCGTTTGCTTCATTGAATTCTGTACATCCGGGTAGGGTCCGCACCGACCCCCGAATCTGCCGGATGTTAGTGCGAAATACCGGACGGGCGCCGTCCTCGCAGGTCGGTGCGGTGCGGGCGAAGGGCCGGCGGTCGCGGGACCGGACCGGAGGCCCGGCGTCCGGGCGGCGCCCGAGCGGGTGGACCGGGGCCGGCGGGCCGGGAGTTGGCCGCTTGTGTCCGATCGGCCACAACTTCCCCTGGCCTTCGAAGGCCGCCGCGCTGTGGACTCGCCTCTGCGCAGAAGTACGTGTGAACGCGTGTGAACACACGACGGGGGATGTCCGAGCATGTACAGCAACAGCACGATCGTGGCCGAAAGCGCGCCGAAGGCGGCGCCGCCGCGGTCGCCCGGCACTGATCTCCGGTGTCCCCGGTCCTGCCCGCCCATGTGACGTCTTCTCACCCGAGGCCTCGTTCCTCGCGTATGTGAACTCCTCGCGAATGTGAACCGCCGCGCCTCCCTCCGCACCGGTGACCGATGCCCCGCCGCCAGGCGGCCGGCCGTCCGGACGAGGGCCACCGGCCGTGGACCGCCGATGTTCCCGGCCGCCTCAGCGCCCGTCTTTCCACATGTGGACGCCAACGGAGACACCGACCATGACCAGCACGTCATCGCTTCGCCCTGTCCGCACGGCGGACGAAGAGCTGTGGCCGGCCTTGCGCAAGGCCGGTTCCGCGGGGATCTCACCCGCGGGCTCGGAGGGCCTCAGGGCTCTCCTCGACCGGCCCGCGCAGGCGGTCGTGGCCGTCGACTTCGACGGCACCCTCGCCCCGATCGTCACCGACCCCGCCACCGCCCGCCCGCTGCCGCAGGCCCTCGCGGCCCTCGTCACCCTCGCCCGGCACGGGATGCGCGTGGTGATCGCGACCGGCCGCCCGGCGGGTTACGTCGTCTCCGCCGCCGCCCTGCGCACCGGTACCGGCGCGCCCCGGATCACGGTGCTCGGCCACTACGGCCTCCAGCGCTGGGACTCGGCGACGGGCCGGCTGCGCACCCCCGCACCGCACCCGGCGATCGCCGAACTGCGCCGGCGGCTGGGCCCGCTGGTGGCCCGGCACGGCGCCGGCGCCCGCGTCGAGGACAAGGCGCACAGCATCGGCGTGCACACCCGCGGCTGTCCCGACCCCGGTGCCGCCCTGCGGCTCCTGGCACCCCCGGTGCGGGCGCTCGCCGACGACCTAGGGCTGCGGGTCGAGGCGGGCCGCCTGGTCCTGGAGGTACGGCCGCACGGCGTCGACAAGGCCACGGCCCTGGCCGGGTTCCTCGCCGAACGGCCCGCGCACGCCGTGCTGTACGCCGGTGACGACCTCGCCGACCTCCCGGTCCTGCGGCTGCTGACCGGACGCCGGGCCCAGGGGCTGCCCGCCGTCACCGTCTACAGCGCGCCCGCCCTGCCCGCCGAGGCCGTCCCGGAGCTGCGGGACCACTGCGACCTGCGGGTGCCCGGCCCCGCCGGGGTGGCCGCGCTGCTCGCCGTCCTCGGCCGCGGGCTCGTGGACCGCCGGCCATGACCACCTCCCCACCCCCCACCCGGCCGGACCCGGTCCTGTCCCAGGTGCAGAGCGTGCCGGTCACCGCACTGGCGCCCGCCGACTCGCCCCGGGCCGAGGACGTGGACCTGGCCTACGCCAGATCCCTCATGGAGATCGGCGAACTCCCCCCGATCCTGGTGAACCGCCGCACCCTGCGGGTCGTCGACGGCATGCACCGGCTGACCGCGGCGCTGCTGGCCGGCCGCCCCGAGATCGACGTGCGGTTCTTCGACGGCGACGAGCGGGAGACGTTCGTGGCCTCCGTGCGGGCCAACCTGCACCACGGGCGGCGGCTCAGCCAGCAGGAGCGCTCGGCGGCCGCCCGCCGCGTCCTGACCGCCTACCCGGAGTGGTCGAACCGGGCGATCGCCCAGGCCACCGGTTTGTCCACGAAGACCGTCGCGATCCTGCGGACGCGTTCATCCGGGGACGGACCCCAGTTGAACACCCGGGTGGGACGGGACGGCCGGACCCGGCCCGTGGACCCCTCCGCGGGCCGGGAACGCGCCGCCGCGTATCTGCGCGCGCATCCGGACGCGTCACTGCGCCGGATCGCCTCCGCCGCCGGGGTCTCGGTGGGCACCGCCCGGGACGTGCGGGCGCGGGTGGAGCGGGGCGAGGACCCCGTCCCGGTGCGGCGGGCCGCCGCGTCCGGGGAAGCCGCCCCGCCGGCCGCGGTCGCTCCCGCCGACGCCCTCGCCCGCCCGGCGCGGCGCCGTGCCCCGGCCACGGACCCCCTCGCCGCGCTCGCCCGCGACCCCTCGGTCCGCTTCTCGGACCCCGGGCGGCAACTGCTGCGGATGCTCGACAACCGCGCGCTCCTCGGCGCCGAGGGCGCGGTACTGGCGGACGCCCTGCCCGGCCACTGCCGAGCCGCGCTGATCGCCGCCGTCCACCAGCACATCGACCTGTGGCTGGCCTTCGCCGGCCTGCTCGAACAGACCGGCTGAACCTGCCCTCCCCTCCACGCCGACCACCACTTCAGGGCGGCCCGCAGACTCCTGCGGGCCGCCCTCCTCCGTCGCCCGGAAGGCTGCGACGCCGCCCCGTGCACTCACCACCTCACGAAGCCCGCCGCGAACCGGCCGCCTCCGCGGTCGGGCTTGTGCTGTGGGCCGGTGGTTTTCGTGGTTGGGGTTGTGCTGTGGGCCGGCCGCCTTCGCGGTTGGGGTTGTGCTGTGGGCCGGTGGTCTCCGCCGTCGGGGTTGCCGTGGACCGGCCGCCTCTGCGGTCGGGTTTGTGTCGTGGGTCGGTGGTCTCCGCCGTCGGGGTTGCTGTGAACCGGCCGCCTCTGCGGTTGGGTTGTGTTGTGGGCCGGTCGTCTCCGTCGTCGGGGCTGTGTGCCGTGGGGCCCCGGCCCTGGCGTCGTGCGTGCGGCGCCGCAGGGTCCCGCCGGGGCTGCACCTGATCTTCGTCGGCCCGCCCCCTTTGCCGTTCCTTGCCGGGCCCGCGTGCCGCTCTTTGCCGGGTGCGGAGGGCCGTCGGAATCGCCGTTCGGCGGGTGCTCGTACCGCCCGGTTTCCCGTATTGCACACGTGTTCGCGCTGCCTACGCTCCCAGCGACTTGAAGGAGGTGGGTATGGACCACAACCACGAGGGCGGGGAGACCTTCGCCCTGCTCGACGGGAAACCCGTGCCGGCGGAGACGGCCGACTGGCTCGGCCGGGCCGACGCGGTCGCCCCCGTCATCGAGAAGTGGCGCGAGGAGGGCGAACGGCAGCGGTTCTCGCCGCTCCCGGTGTTCGAGGCGCTGCGGGACGCCGGGTTCCCCCGGATGCTGGTCTCCCGTGAACTGGGCGGCGCGCAGGTGCCGTTGGAGACCGGCTCGCAGGCGCTCCAGGCGCTGGCCCGGCTCGACCCGGCGATCGGCTGGCAGATGGGGGTGCAGGCGGCCATCGGACGGCTCTCGGACTACCTGCCGGAGCCGCAGGCCCGCGAACTGTTCCTGGACCAGGACGCGTTGGTGGTCGGCTCGGTCAATCCGACCGGCACCGCCGAGGCGGTCGACGGCGGCTACCGTCTCGCCGGCCGCTGGGGCTTCGCCAGCGGCTCGGCGCACGCCGCCTGGCTGGTGTGCGCGGCCCGCGTCACCGCCGGCGGCGCGCCCCGCACGACGGACGGGGGCGGCCCGGAGATCCGGATGCTGTTCGTCCCGAAGTCCGCCGTACGGATGCTGGACAACTGGCACACCCTCGGCCTGCGCGGCACCGGCAGCGAGGACTACGAGGTCGACGACGTGTTCGTCGCCGAGCAGTACACCATCGACCAGCGGGACATGTTCGCCGCACCGTCCGCCCGCCCGTCCCGCGGCTACGGCATCAGCTACTACGACTTCGGGCTGTTCGGCTCGTCGTCCACCGTGCTGGGCGCCGCCCGCGGCGCGCTGCGCGAGTTCCAGCGGCTCGCCCTCACCAAGCGGCCGGCCGCCGGCACGAGCACGCTGGCCGCCGGCCACACCGTCCAGGACCGGTACGCCCGCGCGGAGGCGAAGGTACGGGCCGCCCGGCTGCTGCTCACGGACGCGGGCTGGCACGCCGAGCGGTACGGCGAGACCGGCGGCGACGCGCTGAGCGCCACGGTCCGGCTGACCGCGGCGACCGTCGCCGAGCTGAGCTGCGCGGCGATCACCTCGCTGTTCACCGTGGCGGGCACCTCCTCGCTGTACGCGAGCAGCCTGCTCGAACGCTACTTCCGCGACGCGCACTCGGCAGCGAAGCACATCACCCTCTCGCCCACCAACGTCGAGATGGCGGGTCGGTACCTGCTCGGCGGCGGCCTCGCCATGCGCCGCTGAACCGCCCCGGAACCGGCCCCACCTCCCCGACCGCGACCTGCCCGGAAGGACAACCATGCAGACCATGAAGGCCTTTCAGCTCCTCGCCCCGCGCCAGACCGTACTCGCCGACGTGCCGCGCCCGGCGGCACCCGCCGACGGCCTGCTGCTGCGCACCCGCTGCGTCTCGATCTGCTCGACCGACATCTCCTTCTTCGAAGGGCACCTCTTCCCCTCCGGGTACCCGGTGATCCTTGGCCACGAATACCTCGGCGAAGTCGTCGAGAAGGGGCCGGAGTTCACCCGCTCCGACATCGCGATCGGCGACCGGATCGTCTACTGGGGGCAGACCGACTTCGGCGGCTTCGCCGAGTACCGGTCGCTGCGCCCGGTCTTCTCCGGCGAGGTCAAGGAGGACGTGTTCTGGGCCGACCGCAACTTCAACGACGACCTGCGGGCCGCCGCCGTGAAGATCCCCGACGCCCTCGACGACCTCCAGGCCTCCTTCATCGAGCCGACCACCGGAGCGCTCCGCTCCCTGCTGGGCAACCCGCCGAAGATCGGCGACCGGGTCCTCATCATGGGCACCGGCCCGATCGGCATCATCGCCGGCAGCGTCATCAGGCGCCTGTTCGCCCCGAACCAGGTGGTGTCCGTCGACGCCAACCCGATGCGCAACCAGCATGCCGCGGAGCACTTCTCCGAGCGCGCCTACCTGCCCGAGGAGCTCATCGCGGAGGTCGCCGAGAACACCTTCGACTACGTCTTCGACGCGCTGCCCACCGTGCGCGTCGAGGACGAGGAGAAGGACCCCCGCCGGGTGGCGATGCGCCGGCTGAAGCCCAAGGGACGGTACGTGCTGTACGGGGCCTCCCAGGAGATGCAGAAGTTCGACACCTGGCTGATGCTCGCCAAGGGCATCAACATCAGCGCCTCGCCCTTCGACGTCACCGCGTTCCCGATGCACCACTCCGCGAACGTGATCCAGGCGGCCATGCAGATGCTGCTGTCCGGCATCGTCGACGGCAGGCGCCTGCTCTCCACCGTGCACAGCTTCCGGGACTACGACGGGCTCGTGGAGATCTTCAAGAACTACCGGAGCACCACCGACCTCAAGACGATCGTCGACTTCCGCGCGGACGCTCCGCTGTAGGGGCCGTTGTTCGTCTGCGGGTTCGTCGTGGCTGGTCGCGCAGTTCCCCGCGCCCCTCGGGGCGCGGTCACCCCGCCCCCAGAAGGGAAAGCAAGGACGTGGACACGCCCAGGACCAGCCAGCCCCTCGCATCCGTCGCCTCCGACGCGGACTTCGTCGTAGTGGCCAACCGTCTACCGGTTCACCTGGACACCAACGGTCCGGACGGGCCGCGCTGGCGGCGCAGCCCGGGGGGACTCGTCAGTGCTCTGGAACCCATCCTGCGGGCCCGCCGGGGCGCCTGGGCGGGGTGGGCCGGGACCACCGCCGGCGGGGCACCGGCGGAGCTGCCCGGTGAGGACGTCCGGCTGCACGCGGTCCCGCTGGACGAGACCGAGTACCGGGAGTACTACGAGGGCTTCTCGAACACCACGCTGTGGCCGCTCTTCCACGACGTGGTGGTGCCGCCCGACTTCGACCGCGGCTGGTGGCAGAGCTACCAGCGGGT
The DNA here is from genome assembly GCF_043201715.1 of Streptomyces sp. NPDC048291. Taxonomy (NCBI): domain Bacteria; kingdom Bacillati; phylum Actinomycetota; class Actinomycetes; order Kitasatosporales; family Streptomycetaceae; genus Streptomyces; species Streptomyces sp. NPDC048291. Next base: position 578,318 of record NZ_JBICZC010000004.1, on the reverse strand, counting down.
CAACCAGCGCTTCGCCCGGCACGCGGCGGCCCTCGCCGCACCCGGGGCGACCGTCTGGATCCAGGACTACCAGCTGATGCTCGTCCCCGAACTGCTGCGTGCCCTGCGGCCCGACGTACGCATCGGCTTCTTCCTGCACATCCCCTTCCCGCCGCCCGAACTCTTCCTCCAGCTGCCCTGGCGCGGCCAGATCGTCGACGGACTGCTCGGCGCCGACCTGGTCGGCTTCCAACTCCCGGGCGGGGCGCAGAACTTCCTGCACCTGGTGCGGCGGCTGCGGCGGGCGGAGAGCGTCGGCCACGCACCCCGCTCGTCCGTCCTCGGCACCGTCCTCGTGGGCGACCGCGAGGTCCGCGTCGGCGCCTTCCCGATCTCCGTCGACGCGGCCGGTCTGGAGGAGCTGGCCGCGGGCGAGACCGTACGGGAACGGGCCGGGCAGATCCGCCGGCAACTGGGCGAGCACCGCAGGATCATGCTCGGCGTCGACCGCCTCGACTACACCAAGGGCATCGACCAGCGGCTGCGCGCGTTCGAGGGGCTCCTCGCCGACGGCCGGGCCACCGCCGGGGACACCGTCCTCGTCCAGATCGCCACCCCGAGCCGCGAGCGCGTCGAGCACTACCGGCGCCAGCGTGCCCGCATCGAGGCCCGGGTCGGGCACGTCAACGGCGCCTTCGGGCGGGTCGGCCAGGTCCCGGTGCACTACCTGCACACCACCGTCGACCGCACCGAACTCGCGGCCCTCTACCGGGCCGCCGACGTCATGCTGGTGACACCGCTGCGCGACGGCATGAACCTGGTCGCGAAGGAGTTCGTCGCCGCCCGCCCCGACCTGGGCGGCGCGCTGGTGCTCAGCGAGTTCGCGGGCGCGGCCCAGGAGCTCACCCGGGCCCTGCTGGTCAACCCGCACCACCGGCACGAACTCCAGGACGTCATGGCCACCGCCCTCACCCTGGACCCGGCGGACGGCCGGCGCCGTATGCAGGAGATGCGCCGGCACCTGCGCGAGCGGGACGTCCACCACTGGGCCCGCTCCTTCCTCACCGCCCTCGGCGGCGCCGGACACGGCGCGCTCCTGACGGACACCGGCGACCCGGCCCCCCGCGCGAGCAGCGTCGCCTGACGAACTCCGACGTCCCCTGACGCCCTTTCACGAAGAGCACGTATCCACCATGCCCCGACCGACACCACGCGTCCGCACCGTTCGTGACCACGCCCGAGGAGGCGTCGTATCCATGTCCGTCGCTGCCGAAAAAGCTGCCGAAATAGCTGCCGGAGAAGCCGCCGGAGAAGCCGCCGGGGAGGTCGACTTCACTCATGCCATGGCCCGGGTCCCCGGTCCGGTGGTCGTCACCACCACGGTCGACGAGAGCGGACGCCGCTGGGGCTTCACCGCGAGTTCCTTCGTCTCGCTCTCCCTGGACCCGCCCCTGGTGACGGTGAGCCTGGACAAGAAGGCCAGTACGCATGCCGCGTTCGCGGGCGCCGGCCACTTCATGGTCAACGTCCTGGCGCACGACCAGTCCGAGATCGCCCGGCGGTTCGCGACCTCGGGCGTGGACCGGTTCGCCGCGGGCGACACCGAACCCCTGGAACGCGGGCTGCCCGGGATCCCCCGGGCGGTGGTCCGGCTGGCCTGCCGGATGCACGAGGTGGTGGACGGCGGCGACCACAGCATGCTGGTCGGCCGGGTCCTGGACTGTGTCGCCGCCCACGATCAGGAGGCGCTGGTCTACGTCGACCGTGGCTTCGTACGCCCCGCCCGCGGCTGAGGCGGGCGACGGCTCGTCACGCGGTCGGCGCCGCCGCGTGCCTGCTGCGCCAGGTCTGCTTCTTGGCCTGGTTGCCGCAGGTCTCCATCGAGCACCAGCGGCGGTTCCCCGGACGGGACGTGTCGAGGAACCAGGCGGCGCAGTGCGGTCCGGAGCAGGCCCGTACCCGGTCGAGGGCGGGCGAGGTCGCCAGCGCGAGCGCGTCGCGCGCGATGTCGGCGAGGACCGCGCCCACCGGGTCCGGGGCACTCCAGGCCACCGTGCCGTCCGCGGCGAGCACCGGAACCGGGGGTGCCGCCGCGGCGGCCCGGTTCACCAGCTCCCGCTCCCCGGGCGGGCAGCCGGCCGGGCCGGCCGGCGAGCGGGCCGAGGTCAGCAGCGCGTGCACCGCCTCCCGCACCGCCCGCGCCTCCCGGAGCACGTCCGTCGCCGGGGCCGGGATCGCCGTGCCGTCGGGATAGGGGCCCAGTTGGGCGACCCAGGCGGTCAGCGCCTCGGGGGTGTCCAGTTCCTCGGTGGCGCCGTCCATGCCGCGCAGCCGGAGTGTGCGCATGAAGTCCAGGCAGATCCGGCCCGCGCCGCTGCGGAAGCGGGGGGCGGTGGGCGCGGGTGTGTCGGGCATGAGAACCACCCTACTTCGGAACCGGTTTTACTGGTACCGTCGAGGAACCGGTTAAAGCGGTTCTTCTTTCTCCGTCTCCCCCTTCCTCTTCTTCGCCAGAGGTGTGTCGTGTCCGCTGGGCCTCCCCCCTCCTCGTCGCCGACGCTGAGCCGGCGCCTGATCCTGCTGCTCTCCGTCGCCTGTGGCGTCGCGGTGGCCAACATCTACTTCCCACAGGCGATCAGCCCGCTCATCGCCTCCGACCTGCACGTCTCCCCGGAGTCCGCGGCCGTCGTGGTCACCTGCGCGCAGCTCGGCTACGCGGCCGGCATCTTCCTGCTGGTCCCGCTCGGCGACCGGCTGCGCCACCGCGGCCTGGTCACCACCCTGCTGCTGGTGACCTGCGCCGGGCTGGTGCTGGCGGGGACTGCCACCTCGCTGCCCGTCCTCGCCGTCGCCAGTGCGCTGGTCGGCCTGACCACCGTGGTCCCGCAGATCCTCATCCCGATGGCGGCCGGCCTGACCGCACCGGAGCGCCGCGGCGCGGTCACCGGCACCCTGCTGTCGGGCCTGATCGGCGGCATCCTGCTGGCCCGCACCTTCTCCGGCACCCTCGGCGAGTGGCTCGGCTGGCGCGCCCCCTACCTGGTCGCCGCCGGCCTGGTGCTCGTCCTCACCCTGGCCCTGGCCGCCGCGCTCCCCATCACCACCCCGAGCACCGACCAGCGCTACCCGGCCCTGCTCGCGGCCTCCCTGCACCTGCTGCGCACCGAGCCGCAGCTGCGCCGCTCCGCCCTCAACCAGGTGCTGGTCTTCGCCGCCTTCAGCGCCGCGTGGACCGCCCTCGCGCTGTACATCACCGGCCCCGCCTACCACCTGGGCACCCCGGCCGTCGGCGTGCTCGCCCTGGTGGGCGCGGCCAGCATGTTCGCCACCCCGGTCGCCGGGCGCCGCACCGACCGCCAGGGCCCCGACACCGTCAACCTGGTGTGCATGGCGGGCGCCATCGCCGCCGGCGCCCTGCTGCTGACCGGTCACCTCGGCGGTGCCGTCGGCCTGGTCGGCCTGGGCGCCGGGATGCTCCTGCTCGACGTGGCCATGCAGTCCGGCCAGGTCGCCAACCAGGCGCGCATCTTCGCGCTCCGCCCCGAGGCCCGCGCCCGCCTCAACACCGCCTACATGACCTGCGCATTCCTCGGCGGCAGCGCCGGTTCCTGGCTGGGCGTGCGGGCGTACTCCGGCTTCGGCTGGAACGGCGTCTGCGGCCTCGTCATGCTCCTGGCCGGCCTCGCCCTCCTCCGGCACGTGCTGCGCGCCCGCCCGGCCGCGGCCCCGGTGACGGAGCAGGTCACCGCCGCCGACTCCACCTCCGCCCCGGCGGCCCGCTGACGCACCGTCCGCCCGGTCACCCCGCAGTCATCCAGTCACCGCACACACAAGGAGCTGTCATGCCCGATACCCTCCGCCGGAAAAGCACCACCTGGGGCCTGACCACGCCCCCGGCCGGCACCGCCCGGGGCCGAGAGGCGGCCGCCCGGTGAGCGGGTGGGACTACATCGTCGTCGGCGCCGGCTCGGCCGGCTGCGTGCTCGCCGACCGGCTCAGCGCGGACGGCACCGCCCGGGTGCTCCTCGTCGAGGCCGGCACCGGGACCGCCGGCACCCGCCCCGAGGTGCAGGTGCCGATCCTCTTCCCGCGGCTGTTCGGCGGCGACCTGGACTGGAACTTCAGCACCGTGCCCCAGCCCGGGCTCGGCGACCGCACGATACCGATCCCGCGCGGGAAGGCGGTCGGCGGCTCCTCGGTGATCAACGCCCAGCTGTGGACCCGCGGCCACCGCGCGGACTACGACGGCTGGGCGCAGGCGGGCCTCGACGGCTTCGGCCACGACGACCTGCAGCCCTACTTCGACCGCGCCGAGCAGCGGATCAGCCTCTCCGGGCTGCGCTATCCGCTGCCCGTGACCCCGGCGTTCGTCGACGCCTGCGCCCGCCTCGGACACATCCCGGCCGCCGAGGTCCAGGAGGGCTACGCGCTGGCCCGCGCGACCCACCGCGAGGGCCTGCGGCACAGCTCCGCCGACGCCTACCTCACGCCGGCCCGGGAGCGGTCCAACCTGACCGTGCTCGCGGACACGCTGGTGCACCGGGTGCTGTTCGAGGGCACCCGGGCCGTCGGCATCGAGGTCGAGGGGGAGTCCGGCACCGAGACCCTGCGCGCCGCACGCGAGGTCGTCCTGTCGGCCGGCGCCGTCGGCAGCCCGCACCTGCTGTTGCGGTCCGGCGTGGGCCCCGCCGCCGAACTGGCCCCGCACGGCATCCCGTTGGTGCGCGACCTGCCGGGGGTGGGCCGGGACCTGACGGACCATCTGCTGGTCCCGCTGGCCTTCGAGGCCCAGGGCTTCTGGTCGCCCGGCTCCGGCACCTCGCCCGAGCAGATCGACCAGTACCTGACCGACCGCCACGGCTCCCTGGACTCGATCATCTCCGAGGCGCTGCTCTTCCTGCGCACCCGGGCGGAGTTGGACGCCCCCGACATCGAGATCGTCCACCTGGTGGTGCCGCTCGGCGAGCACCAGCGGCCCGCCGCGCACGGCATGGCCCTGGGCGTCATCCTCATGCGCCCGCACAGCCGGGGCAGCGTCACCCTGCGCAGCGCCGACCCGTACGACGCCCCGCTGATCGACCCCGGCTACCTGACCGACGCGGCGGGGGAGGACCTGGGCACCCTGGTCGCGGGCGTGCGCGCGGCCCAGCGGATCCTGCGCCAGCCCGACCTGGCGCAGTGGCTGGGCAAACCGCTCACGGACGGTGCGCTCTCCGAGGACCTCGACGACATCACGGCGTACATCCGCGCCACCGGCGGCAGCATCCACCACCTGGTGAGCACCTGCCGCATGGGCACGGACGAACACGCCGTCCTCGACCCGTCGTTCGCCGTCCGGGGCGTGCACGGCCTGCGAGTGGTGGACGCCGCCGCGATGCCGAGCCTGGTGCGGGCGCACACCCACGCCCCCGTGACGATGCTCGCCGAACGCGCCGCGGACGTCATCCTGGGCGAACGCTGAGGAAACGGCGAACGCCGAGGAAACGGCCCCAGCGACCCCGGCCGGTGATTCCCCCGCCCGGCCGGGGTTTCCGCGCGCCCGGGCGGAGGGTGTCCGCGTCCCGCGCTGACAGCCCCGTGCGGGGCTGTTCCTGGCCTCCGTACAGCCTTCTCATGCATCTCTTATTTAGGCCTTATCGAGCCATCACGGTGCGTCCCTACCTTGCGGTCATGTTCTTCACCTACCTGAGGCGCGAACTGCGCCGCCGCAGAAAGGCGGCTCTCGTCGTCGCCTCCGGCCTTGCGCTGGGTATCGCACTGGTCATCGTGGTCAACTCCGTGTCCAACGGCATGGGGAAGGCACAGGACAAGGTCCTCCAGTCGCTGTACGGCCTGGGTACGGACATGACGGTCACCAAGGCCGCGTCGGCGTCCACGAGCGCATCCCAGCGGCCCCGCTTCAACTTCGACGCGCAGAACAACGGTTCGTCGAGCACACAGAGCAGTGACCGGGTCATGGTGCAGGGCTTCACCACCCTCGCCTCCTCCACCGTCACCAAGGTCGGCGGCCAGAAGGGCGTCGCGACCGCGGTCGGCGGGCTGAACCTCAACGTGGTCAAGATCAGCGGCCAGTTCACCCGCGGTCAGTTCCAGCAGAACGGGAACTCCGGCAGCGGCGGCAACCAGGGCGGCCCCGAGGGCGGCGGCAACGGCCAGCCGCAGGGCGAAGTCCAGGGCGGCGGCGCCAACTTCGACGTCAACTCGTACTCGGTCTACGGGACCGACGTCTCCCAGACCGGGATCGGCCCGCTGACCTCCTCGAAGATCACCAGCGGCCGTACCTTCAAGACCACCGAGACCGACGCCAAGGTGCTGGTGGCCGACTCGGCGTACGCCAAGGAGAAGAAGTACAAGGTCGGTTCGACCGTCACCATCAACAAGGTCAAGTTCACGATCGTCGGGATCGCGACGGCCGACAGCGGTGACGCGGCGGCCAACCTGTACATGCCGCTGAAGCAGGCGCAGACGCTCGCCGACGAGAAGAACAAGGTCACCACGATCTACGTCAAGGCGACCGACTCCAAGCAGATCTCGGCGGTCAAGAAGACCATCCAGAGCAACGTCTCGGGTACGACGGTCACCACCTCCGCCGACCTCGCGGACACCGTCTCCGGCTCGCTGTCCACGGCGTCCTCGCTCGCCACCAACGTCGGCAAGTGGCTGTCCATCGCGGTGCTCGTGGCCGCGTTCCTGGTCGCAGGCCTGCTCACCTCGTCGGCGGTCTCCCGCCGGGTCCGTGAGTTCGGCACGCTGAAGGCGCTGGGCTGGAAGTCCGGCCGGGTCACCCGGCAGGTCGTCGGCGAGGCCATGGTCAACGGCCTGGTCGGCGGCGCGCTCGGGATCGCGCTCGGCCTGGCCGGCGCGTATGTCGTCACCGAGATCAGCCCCACGCTGCAGGCCTCGCTGGGCGGCGGTGGTGGCACCGGCGGCGGTGGCGGCGGCTTCGGCGGCGGTGGGGGCGGCGGCTTCGGCGGCGGTCCCGGCCGGCAGACCGCGAAGACCCTGGAGGTCGCCCTGACCGCCCCGGTGAGCGTCACCACGATCACCGTGGCGGTGGGCCTCGCGGTGGCCGGCGGCCTGATCGCGGGCGCGTTCGGCGGCTGGCGCGCGTCGCGGCTCCGTCCTGCGGATGCGCTGCGGCGCGTGGAGTAGTAGCCGACGTCGGCTGGGGGCGGGGGTGGGGACGCTTACCGGCGCTTGCAGGGTGCCTCCCCCAGCCTTCGGCCGGGGGGACCCCCAGCGCCCACCCGTGCCGCCCCAGCGGCACGACTGCCCGCGGCTATGTGAGCCACGGCTGTGAAGCGCCCCGTCAGGGGCGCGGGGAACTGCGCGATCAGCCCCCACCGGCCCGCGGCCGAAATCCGAACCGCCCCATCCCAGAGAACAACGGGAGCCACCATGTACGAACTCAGAAACGTCACCAAGCTCTACTCACGCGGCAAGGACACCGTCCGTGCCCTCGACGGCATCGACCTCACCATCGCCGACGGCGACCGCCTGGTCATCCAGGGCCCCACCGGCGGCGGCAAGTCCACCCTCCTGCAGATGCTGGGCGGCCTGGACCGGCCGACCTCCGGCGAGGTCGTGCTCGACGGCACCGACCTGGCCAGGCTCTCCGAGGCCAAGCTCACCCGGGTCCGCAGCGAGAACATCGGCTTCGTCTTCCAGTCGTTCAACCTGATCCCGACGCTCACCGCGCAGGAGAACGTCGAGACCGCCCTCGTCCCGCTCGGCGTCAAGACCAAGGAACGGCGCGAACGCGCCGCCGAGGCGCTGACGTCGGTCGGTCTCGGCGAGCGCCTCGGCCACCTGCCCGGCGAGATGTCCGGCGGCCAGCAGCAGCGCGTCGCCATCGCCCGGGCCCTGGTCAAGCAGCCCAAGGTGCTGCTCGCCGACGAGCCCACCGGCAACCTCGACGAGGGCATGCGCGACGAGATCATGGACGTACTGGAGCGCATGTGGAAGGAGCACGGGCTGACCTTCATCATGGTCACCCACGACTCCGCGATCGCGAAGAAGGCCCCGCGCCTCGCGACCATCCGCAAGGGCAAGATCACCGTCAAGGAGAACGCCGGCGCGTAACACCGGCGCGCCGAGCGCGACCGCGCGGTTGTGTAACGGTGTTCACCCCGGCGCGTAACAGTTCTCCCGCACTCTTCTTACCGGCCTCTCATCTATTGAGCCCGCTGATCACCCCCCGGCATACTCCGTATTCCGGGGGGTTGACGTATGTGTGTACGGGACTGCCCCCGGCCGGGTGAACGGGGAATTCGCCCGGCACACCGTCTCCTGGGGGAGTCTTGCGCAGACAAGTGAAAAGAGCTGCCGTGGCCTCGGTGGCCACGGCAGCGGCCGTCGCGCTGGCCGCGGGCATGACCAGCCCGGCAGCCGCCGGGCCGGAACAGCGCGTCGCCGCGACCGCCGCGACCGCCTCTTCGCTCACCGCCAAGCACCACATCACCCTGATCACCGGCGACCGGGTCGCCCTCGACGCCAAGGGCCGCGTCGTCGGCCTGGAGCGGGCCGAGGGACGCCGGCACATACCCTTCCGGATCAGCAAGGTCGACGGGCACACCCTCGTCGTCCCCGGTGACGCCGTCCGGCTGGTGGTCTCCGGCAAGCTGGACCGACGGCTGTTCGACGTCACCGAGCTGAACAAGGCAGCGACCCGCAAGGCGCAGAAGAACGGCCTGAAGGTCATCGTCGGCTACCAGGGCGCCGCCGCGGCCACCAAGGCCGACGTCCGGGACGCCGGCACCCTGCGGCACAGCCTGAAGACGCTGAACGCGGACGCCGTGCAGACCCCGGCCAAGGAAACGCCCGAGCTGTGGGACGCGGTCACCAACGGCGACAAGGCTGCGTCCGGCATCGCGCACGTCTGGCTGGACGGCGTCCGCAAGGCCAGCCTGGACAAGTCCGTGCCGCAGATCGGCGCGCCCACCGCGTGGGCGGCCGGTTACAACGGCAAGGGCGTCAAGATCGCCGTCCTGGACACCGGTGTCGACACGACCCACCCGGACCTCAAGGACCAGGTGATCGAGTCCAAGAACTTCAGCACGGCCGCCGACGCCACCGACCACTTCGGCCACGGCACGCACGTCGCGTCCATCGCGGCGGGCACCGGCGCCAAGTCGAACGGCAAGTACACGGGCGTCGCGCCCGGCGCGAAGATCCTCAACGGCAAGGTCCTGGACGACACCGGCTCCGGTGACGACTCCGGCATCCTCGCCGGCATGGAGTGGGCGGCGGCCGAGGGCGCCTCCGTCGTCAACCTCAGCCTCGGCGGCTTCGACACCCCGGAGATCGACCCGCTCGAAGCCGAGGTCAACAAGCTCTCCGAGCAGAAGGGCATCCTGTTCGCGATCGCCGCGGGCAACGAGGGCCCCGAGTCGATCGGTTCGCCGGGCAGCGCCGCCGACGCGCTCACCGTCGGTGCCGTCGACGGCAACGACAAGCTCGCCGACTTCTCCTCCACCGGACCCGCCGCCGACGGCTCCATCAAGCCGGACGTCACCGCGCCCGGCGTCGACATCACCGCGGCGGCGGCCAAGGGCAGCGTCATCGACCAGGAGGTCGGCGAGAACCCGCCCGGCTACCTGACCATCTCCGGTACGTCGATGGCGACCCCGCACGTCGCGGGCGCCGCCGCGATCCTCAAGCAGGAGCACCCCGACTGGGGCTTCCAGGAGCTGAAGGCGGCCCTGACCGGCTCCGCGAAGGGCGGCAACTACACGCCGTTCGAGCAGGGTTCGGGCCGGATAGCCGTCGACAAGGCCATCAAGCAGACCGTGCTCGCCGACCCGGTGTCGGTGAACTTCGGTGTGCAGCAGTGGCCGCACACCGACGACACCCCGGTCACCAAGCAGCTGACCTACCGCAACACCGGCACCTCCGACGTGACGCTCACGCTGACGTCGTCCGCCACCGACCCCAAGGGTGCGGCGGCCCCGGCCGGCTTCTTCAAGCTCGACGCGGCCCAGGTGACCGTCCCGGCGGGCGGCACGGCCTCCGTCGGCCTGACCGTCGACACCAAGCTGGGCGGCACCCTCGACGGCGCCTACTCGGCGTACGTCACGGCGACCGGCGGCGGCCAGAGCATCCGCACGGCGGCGGCGGTCCAGCGTGAGGTGCAGTCGTACAGCGTCACCGTCAAGCACATCGGGCGCGACGGCAACCCGACCGGTGTCTACAGCACCGACCTCGTGAACTACGCGGGCCTCGGCGACGGCCGCGACTTCGTCGTGCCGGTCTCGGACACCGGGACCGCCACGTTCCGGGTGCCGAAGGGCACGTACCTGCTCGACGCCTGGATCGCCAAGAACCTCACCACCTTCGACGGCGGTGTCGACTGGCTCGTCAACCCGAAGCTCGACGTCACCAAGGACCTCACGCTCACCATCGACGCCCGCACCACCAAGGCCGCCGACATCACGGTGCCGGACGCCGGGGCCAAGCCGCACATGGCGACGATCGACTACATGTACGACCCGGCGGGCATCGGGTTCGGGGTCGCCATGGACAGCTTCGACAAGGTCCGGGTGGCACCGCTGGGCGGCGAGGTCGCGAGCGGTCTGACCCAGACCTGGAGCGGCCAGTTCACCAAGGGGAGCGGCGAGGAGTACGACGTCGCGACCAGCGCCCGGGTCAAGAAGCTGCAGGGCGGCAAGGTCCGGCACTTCAAGGCCGGTGAGCTCGCCACGGTCAGGAACGCCGTCGGAGCCTCGGCCCCGGGCAAGACCGGCTCGATCGCTCCGTGGGGGGTCGTCGGCGAGGACTTCGTCATGGGCGACGCGGTGGAGCAGAAGCTGCCGGGCACCCGCACCTTCCACGTCTCCACCGTGGACGGCGCCCAGTGGGCCTTCGACGCCACGCAGTTCTCCGGCCACGACGCCCAGGGCGTGCCGGTCGCCGACGCCTACTACACACTCGGCGACCCGAAGACGTACAAGGCCGGCAAGAGCTACCGGAACACCTTCAACACGGCCGTCTTCGGACCGGAGCTGAGCAGCGGGAGCGGGTACGGCCTGTACCGGGACGGCAACCAGATCTACGGCATCGTCCCGCTCTTCGCGGACGGCGCCCGGCACGCCGGGTCCTCCGACTTCCTGTCGGTGAACACCACCCTCTACCGCAACGGCACGAAGGTCGGCTCCAACAAGGACCCGCTCTTCGGCGACGGCGTGTTCACGGTGCCGTCCGGCGACGCCGCGTACAAGCTGACCACCTCGGTGGTCCGCTCGGCCAGGGTCGCCGCCGCCTCCACCCGGGTCGACGCGAGCTGGACCTTCCGCTCGAAGAAGCCGGGCAGCACCACCCCGCTGGCCCAGCTGCCGGCCTCCACCGTCCACTTCGGCGCCGGCACCGGCCTGGACAGCCGCGTCACGGCGGGCAAGAAGGCCACCTTCCCGGTCACCGTCGAGGGCGCGGCGGCCGGCCGCAACCTGAAGTCGCTCACGGTCTACGTGTCCTACGACCACGGCCGGAACTGGCGGAAGACGACGGTCGCCCACGGCAAGATCACCGTCAGGAACCCGGCCAGGGGCAAGGCGATCTCGTTCCGCGCCACGGTCGTCGACAAGAAGGGCAACAAGTCGGCGGTCTCGATCTACAACGCGTACCACGGAAAGTGAGCCGTGGCCGCTGAGTAGCACCCCAGCGAGCGGCCCGTCGGAAGCGCGGCTTCCGACGGGCCGTTCTCCATGCCTACCGCAGACCGGCGCCCGCCGACCCTCAGGCCGTCGGAGCGACCCGGGTGGCGTCCGTGCCCCAGCTGGCCAGCAGGCGCAGCGCCTCGGCCGACGCCGAACCCGGTTCCGCGTGGTAGGTGACCAGGGCCTGGTCCAGGTCGCCGGGCATCCGGAACGACTCGTAGTTCAGGGACACCTCACCCACCAGCGGATGGTGCATCCGCTTCACCCCGTACGACTTCTCCTTGACGTCGTGGGTCGCCCACAGCCGTCGGAACTCCTCGCTCTTCACCGACAGCTCGCCCACCAGCGCGGAGAGCCGGGGGTCGTCCGGGTAGCAGCCCGCGTCCATCCGCAGCTGGCACACGATGTCGATCGCCTTCTGCTCCCAGTCGACGAAGAGCTCCCGGTAGTCGGGCCGCAGGAACGTCAGCCGGGCCCAGTTGCGCTCCGTCACCGGCAGCTCCGCCCAGTCGCCGAAGACCGCGGCCGCCATCCTGTTCCACGCGAGGATCTCCGAGCGCCGCCCCACGATGTACGCCGGCACGCTGTCCAGCGACTCCAGCAGCTGCCCCAGCGAGGCCCGCACCTGCTGCGGCCGCGCCGACGCCTTCTTCTTGTGCTGCTTGCCCTTGGCGAGATGCATGAGATGCGCGTGCTCGGCGTCGGTGAGCCGCAGCGCGCGGGCGATCGAGTCCAGCACCTCCGGCGACACGTTCCGCCCGTTGCCCTGTTCCAGGCGCGTGTAGTACGCGACCGACACCCCGGCCAGCTGCGCCAGCTCCTCGCGCCGCAGTCCCGGCACCCTGCGGTGCCGCCCGAAGTCCGGCAGCCCCACGTCGGAGGGGCGCAGCCGGGCCCGCCTGGTGCGCAGGAACTCGCTGAGCTCGGCACGCCGGTCCAGGGACGCCGGTTCGGAGGAGGGCAGGGGGAGGTCTTCCATACGTCCAGTATTCATGGTCGTACGCACCGGAACCTGACCCCGCCGGTGGTAGGCACGGCAGACGTACGCAGAGGCGGGGGCTGGGTGGCGGACGTAGCGTGGAGGAGGCTGGAGCCGTGCCCGGGAGGCAGAAGACGACCGGGCGCGAAGACACCATTAGGAGAACCCCCCTCATGACCACTGTTGCTGCTTACGCCGCGCCCGCCGCGAAGGCCCCGCTGGAGCGGACCACGATCGAGCGGCGCGCGGTCGGCGAGTTCGACGTCCTCATCGACATCGAGTTCGCCGGTATCTGCCACTCCGACATCCACCAGGCCCGCGAGGGCTGGGGTACGGCGATCTTCCCGATGGTGCCCGGTCACGAGATCGCGGGCGTCGTCTCGGAGGTCGGCCCGGGTGTCACGAAGTACGCGGTGGGGGACCGGGTGGGCGTCGGCTGCATGGTCGACTCCTGCCGCGAGTGCGACAACTGCAAGGCCGGCCTCCAGCAGTACTGCACCGGCGGCGGTCCGACCTGGACGTACAACGCCGTCGGCAAGGACGGGCAGCCCACTTACGGCGGCTACTCGCAGAAGGTCGTCGTCGACGAGAACTACGTCGTCCGCATCCCCGACGGCCTCCCCCTCGACGTGGCGGCCCCCCTGCTGTGCGCCGGCATCACCACGTACTCCCCGCTCAAGCACTGGAACGCCGGTCCCGGCAAGAAGGTCGCGGTCGTCGGCCTCGGCGGCCTGGGCCACATGGGCGTGAAGATCGCCGCCGCCCTGGGCGCGGAGGTCACCGTCCTGTCCCAGTCCCTGCGCAAGAAGGACGACGGGCTGAAGCTGGGCGCCACGCACTACTACGCGACCAGCGACCCGAAGACCTTCGAGAACCTCGAGGGCACCTTCGACATCATCCTCAACACGGTGTCGGCGCCGCTCGACTTCGACGCCTACCTGTCGCTGCTGAAGACCGACGGCGCCATGGTGAACGTGGGCATCCCCGAGGAGCCGGTGCACATCCTGCTCTCCTCCGTCTTCGGCAACCGCCGCAGCCTGAGCAGCTCCGGCATCGGCGGTATCCCGGAGACCCAGGAGATGCTCGACTTCTGCGCCGAGCACAACCTGGGTGCCGAGATCGAGGTCATCGGCGCCGACCAGATCAACGAGGCGTACGAGCGGGTCGTCAACAGCGACGTCCGCTACCGCTTCGTGATCGACACGGCGACGATCTGAGTCACCGTTCCCGCCTGCGGCCCAGCAGGTAGAGCAGATAGGGGCCGCCGACCAGGGAGGTCAGCGCACCGACCGGGATCTCCAGCGGAGGGACCAGGGTGCGGGCCACCAGGTCGGCGGCCACCAGCACGACCGCGCCCGTCAGCGCCGAGCAGACCAGCGGCAGCTGCGGGGTGCGGGTGAGCCGCCGGGCCAGCTGGGGCGCGGTCAGCGCGACGAACCCGACGGGCCCGGCGGCACCGGTCGCGGCGGCGGCGAGCACGACGCCGAGCGCGGTGAGGCCGAGCCGGGCCCGGTCGACGCGGAGGCCGAGGGCGGCGGCGGTGTCGGGGTCGAGCCCGAGCGGCCGGGCCGCCCGGCCGGCCCACGCCAGCCCCGGCACGGCGAGGGCGAGGACCACGGCGAGCGGCCCGGCCTGCTCCCAGCCCCGCCCGTTCAGGCTGCCGGTCAGCCACAGCTTGACCTGTTCGGCCGCGTCCAGCTCGCTGTCGGTGAGATACAGCTGGACGACGGCGGACAGGGCGACGCCGATACCGACGCCGGTGAGCACGAAGCGGCTGGGCTGCATGCCGTGGCGCCAGGCGAGCGCGTAGACGAGAGCGGCGGCGGTCAGCCCGCCGGCGACGGCGACGACGGGCATCGCACCGGGCGCCGCGACGGCTCCGGTGGCCAGCGCGACCACGGTCGCGGCGGCGGCGCCGTGCCCGACGCCGATGACGTCGGGGCTGGCCAGCGGGTTCCGGGTGACCGTCTGCACCAGCGCCCCGGCGACACCGAGGGACGCGCCGACGAGAGCGCCGAGCACGATCCGGGGGACCCGCAGCTCGTTGACGACGAGTTCGTAGGGTGTGGGGGCGCCGCGCAGGGTGCGCCAGACGTCCGGGGGAGAGATGTAGGTCTGGCCGACGCAGGCCGAGGTGACCATGGCGGCGGCGAGCAGGGCGAGCAGCGCGAGGGCGACGAGGATCGACCGTTTGTGGAGGACGAGGGAGAAACGGGGGTGCGGCCGCAGCACGAATCCACCTGCGGGCCGGTGGGGGTTGCTCGCGCAGTTCCCCGCGCCCCTTACGGGGCGCTGCCTGCGGGCGCTCGTGTCAGCCACTTCAGCCGCGGGCAGTCGTGCCGCTGGGGCGGCACGGGTGGGCGCGGGCGGCACCCGGCAAGCGCCGGTGAGCGGCCCCACCCCCCGGCCCCGGGTGCGCCTCACGCCACGGCTCCCTTCCGCCGGACCAGTGCCACGAGCACCGGCACCCCCACCAACGCCGTCATCACACCCGCCGGCACCTCCGCAGGAGCCCGCACCACCCGTCCCACCACGTCCGCGGCCACCAGCAGACCCGCTCCCAGCAGCGCGGACAGCGGCAGTACCCGCCCGTACCCGCCACCCCGGACCAGCCGCCGTGCCAGATGCGGCACCACCAGCCCGACGAACGCGATCGGCCCGGCCGCCGCCACCGCGGCAGCGGTCAGCAGTGTCGCGCCCAGCGCCGCGCACCCCCGGACCAGATGGACCCGGTGCCCCAGCGCCCGCGCCGTCTCGTCGCCGAGCGCGAGCGCGTCAAGACCCCGGGCGCAGCACAGCACCAGCACGGCGCCCACCGCCAGGAACGGCAGCATCCGTACGACCGTCCCCGCGTCCCGCCCGCTGAGCGCCCCCACCTGCCAGAACCGGAACTGGTCGAGGGTGGCCGAGCTGGAGGTGAGGACGACGGTGGTCGCGCCCGCGGTCATCGCGGACAGGGCGGTGCCGGCCAGCGCCAGCTTCACCGGGGACGCCCCGCCCCGCCCGCGCGCCGCGACCCCGTACACCAGGCACGCGGCGACGACGGCGCCGGTGAAGGCGTACCAGACGTAGGCCCCGAAGCCGTACCCGGAGCCGTCGAGGACGATCGCGAGCACGACCCCGGCCGCCGCCCCCTGGCTCAGGCCGAGGATGCCGGGGTCGGCGAGCGGGTTGCGGGTGACGGCCTGGAGCGTGGCGCCGGCCAGGCCGAGCGCGGCGCCCGCGGTGAGGCCGACCTCGGTGCGGGGCAGGCGCAGGGAGCGGACGACGAGCGCGTCGGGGGAGGCCCCGCCGTGCAGCAGGGCGTCGAGGACGGTCGCCGGCGGTACCGCACGGGTGCCGACGGCGAGGCTGAGCACGGCGACGACGGCCACCGCGAGGGCGGCCGTCGGCCAGAGCAGGGCGCGGCGCACTTACCGGAGGTGCTCGGCGAGCTGTCGTGCGACCAGACGTGCGGCCGTGGGACCGGCGTTGAGGTACCAGGGGTCGTCGTCGACCTGCACGGCGTGCCCGGCACGCACCGCCTTCAGGGACTTCCACAGCGGCCCGGCGAGCACGGTCGCCGCGTCCGTCTTCTGCGCGTCGCCCTGCACCGAGTAGAAGATCCAGTCGCCGTCGGCGATGTCGACCTTCTCCGCGCTGATGTCCTGCGAGATCGCGTTGAACCGCTGGGACTTCGGGCGGGACAGGCCCATGTCGACGGCTATCGAGCCGGTGAAGGAGGAGACACCGAACATCCGGGTGCGGTCCGGTGTGAAGCGGACCATGGACACGGTCGCCGAGCCGTCGAGAGCGGAGCCGCTCTCCTTCGCGTTGCCGACGATGCCGTCGAGGAGGTCCTGCGCCTGCTGCCCCTCGCCGACCGCGTCCCCGACGAGCAGCAGGTCCCGCTTCCAGTTGATGCCCTGGCCGGCGGTGACCACGGTGGGCGCGATCTTCGACAGCTGGGGGTAGAGGTCGCCGAGCGAGTCGTTGACCAGGATCAGGTCGGGCCTGGCGGCGGCCAGGGACTCCAGGTTGGGCGCGGTGCGGGTGCCCGCGTCGGTCATCGCGGCGAGCTTCTTCTCGTGCTGCGGGAAGGCGTCGGCGAGGTAGTCGGGGACCAGTCCGGCGTTCTCGGCGCGGGTGCCGGCGGTCGGCACGATGCCGAGGGTCAGGAGGTCGTCCAGCTGCCCGGTGCTGAGCACCGCGATCCGCTTCGGCTGTGCCTTGATGGTGGTGCTGCCCTCGAAGTGGGTGACCGTGCGCGGGAAGACGCCGTCGGCATCGGTGTCGGAGCCCATCCCGTCGGCGAGCGCGCTGGGCGCGGCGGAGGGCCCTTCGGAGGCGCCGGCGACCTCGTTCACGGCTCCGTCGCCGTGGGCGGCGGTACCGGCATCGCCGTCACCGCCGGACGACGAGCAGCCGGCCAGCAGGCCGCCCACCACGGAGACGGCGGACACGGCCAGGACGGCCCTCGACCTCAACGTACGCACGACTAACTCTCCCGATCAATGACTAAGGTGAGCCTTACCTTAACTGGTGTCGGGAGTACGTTGGACGGGAGGAGGTCCCACGATGACCGTGAACCTGAACCACACCATCGTCGCCGCACACGACAAGCACGCGTCGGCGAGGTTCCTCGCCGACATCCTCGGCCTCGAAGTCAGCCCGGACTACGGCCCGTTCGTCCCCGTCGCGGTACCCAACGGCGTCACCCTCGACTTCATGGAGACACCCGGGAACATCCCGCCGCAGCACTACGCGTTCCTGGTCTCCGAGGAGGACTTCGACGAGATCTTCACCCGGGTCCGGGCGGCCGGCCTCACCTACTGGGCCGACCCGTCCCACAGCCGTCCCGGCGAGGTCAACACCAACGACGGCGGCCGTGGCACCTACTTCGACGACCCCAACGGCCACCGCCTGGAGATCCTCACCCGCCCCTACGGCAGCGGCGGCTGACCCAGCGGCACGGACTCGCCGGGCGCGTACGACCGTACGACCGCACCCGCCGGGTCGCCGTCGGCCGCCGGCCGTACGACATGGACGTGCCCGCGCCCGCCGACCCGGCCCCGCCCGTCCGTCGTTTCCGTCGCTTCCGGCACTTCCAGCACGGTGTTCTCGTCGATCGCCACGCCGTACCGGACCGATCCGCGCGACACCGCCGCGACCAGCCGGCCCAGGGTGCCCCACTGGGCCGCGTGCACGTCCACCGCGAAGGGCACCAGGCCGAGGCCCGGCCGCACGGCGACCTCGTCGAGATCCTCCGCGGTGTCCGGCGGGCAGACCGGCACCCCGTCCGCCAGCCAGCCGCCGACCACGGCCCGCCGGGCGGCGAGCGCGGCACCCGCGGAGAACCCGGCGTACGGGATGCGGTGTTCGGCGAGCAGCCCGGTCAGCCGCTCGGCACACGCCGCGAACGCCTGCTGGTACGCGGGTGTGAGCCCACCGCAGACCAGCAGTCCGGCCGGCGCGTTCGCCAGGAGCGCGTCCGGCTCGAACCGGCCCCCGAGCGGCACGAGCAACGGCACCGCGGCCTCGGCCCCCGCGCTCCGCAAGGCTTCCGCGTACCGCGCGAACTGCTCCGCCCCGTCGCCCTCGTCGACGACGACACACCCGATCCGGCCGCCGCCCGCGGCCCGTACCAACGGCCCGTACACCTCGGGCGCGTCCCAGCCCCCGCCGACGAGGGAGATCCGGCTCACGGGGGAGAAGCCGCCGCTCATGTCGCCCGCAGTCCCGTGAGGCCGTCCTGCGCGGCCATGACCAGCTCCATGCCCCGGTTGTCGGCGGCGGGCTCGCGCATCTGGTTCGTCACGTACGCCAGCGCCAGCCGCTCGTCGGGGTCGACCCAGACCAGCGCGCCGCCCCAGCCGCCCCAGCCGAGGGCGTTGCCGAAGAGGCCGTAGCCGAGGCCGTACCGGGCCGGCATGCGAAGGATGCGGTCCTCGCCCTCGAACTGCACCTCCCTGGCCCGCTCGCACCCCTCGGGGGACAGCACCCGGACCCCGCCGACGGTTCCGCCGCAGGCGAGCAGGGACTGCGCGAGCGCGACCGAGCGGGCGTTGCCGTAGCCGCTCGCCGCGGGGATCTGCGCGCGGCGCCAGGCGAGGCCGTTGCCGTCCCGGACGCGCAGGGGGGTGGCGGCGGTGGGGGCCGCGTCGCTGTTCGCCGCACCCGCCGTGTACTCCTCGTCCCTGCCCGGCGGCGGCACGGTGAGGGCGACCCGGCCGTCGTGTTCGGGGCCGAGGCCGAGATGGAAGTCCGCGCCCAGCGGCCCGGCCACCTCCGCGGCGAAGAACTCGCCCACGGTCCGCCCGGTGATCCGGCGCAGCACCTCGCCCACCAGGAACCCCTGGGTGAGCGAGTGGTACCCGGCCGCGGTCCCCGGCTCCCACTGCGGGGCCTGCCCGGCGAGCCGCGCCGTGGCGGCCGTCCAGTCGTACAGCTCCTCGACCGGGCCCTCCCAGTCGGGCAGCCCGGCGGTGTGCGACAGCAGGTGCCGAACCAGCACGTGCCGCTTGCCGGCCGCGGCGAACTCCGGCCAGTAGCGGGCGACCGGCGCGTCCGGGTCCAGCCTCCCCCGGTCGATCAGGACGAGCGCGCACAGCGCGGTCATCGTCTTGGTCACGGAGTACACGTTGACGATCGTGTCCCGCTCCCACGCCCGGGTCCGGCCGGCGTCGGCGAACCCGGCCCACACGTCCACCACCGGCTTCCCGTCCACGAAGACGGCCACGGCGCCGCCGACGTCGCCGTGGGCGACGAATCCGGCGAGAGCGGAGGGCACGGCGGTGAACAGTTCGTCGTACGAGCCCTGGATGTCGGCCATGCATGCCATTGAGCCCGCAGGCGCGAGTCCGGGCAACCGAATATCGGTTCCGTGATCTGCCGTCTGCCGTCTGCCGTCTGCCGTCTGCCGTCTGCCGACTGCGGGCCGGTGGGGGCTTGTCGCGCAGTTCCTCCCCCAGCCTTCGGCCGGGGGACCCCAGCGCCCCTTGCGGGGGCGCGCCGTTGCTCAGCGCATCAGGCCCACGAACATCGTCCGGTGCAGTGTCTCGACGTGGCGGCGGGCGATGTCGGCCGCCCCGCGCGCGTCGCCCGCGCGGAGTGCCGCCACCAGGGCGCGGTGCTCGTCGTTGGACTCGCGCAGTGCGGCGAGGGGGTAGGGCAGGTAGTACGCGTAGAGCCGGCGCAGCACGGTGCCGTAGGTCTCGACGCTCGCGTCGAGGCCGGTGGCGCGGGCCACGGCGAGGTGGAACCGCTCGTCGCAGGAGTGGAACTCCGCCCAGCTCTCGGCCCGGTCCATGGCCGCGACCAGCCCGTCGAGCTCGTCCAGGGCCTCGGCGGACACACCGTGCGTCGCGAGATGGGCGATCCCGCACTCCAGGACGGTCCGGTCGTCGATCAGGCGGTGCACCTCGGCACTCTGCCCGTGGTACGCCTCGGCCGCGTCGACGCCCCCCCGGGGCGGCTGTTCGGCGACCAGCGTGCCGCCGTTGCGGCCCCGCCTGCGCTCCAGGACGCCGTCCGCGCACAGACTTCTTCCTGCCCATGGTCATCTGGCTCATCGGCGGGGCCTACCTCCAGGCGCAGTACCCCTCGGTCCCGTTCTGGGTGTGGATCATCGCGTTCATCACCGTCACCACCGCGCTCAACATCCGGGGCATCAAGACCGCGGAGCGGGTGAACGACCTGCTGATGGTCTTCCAGGTGCTGGTCGTCGCGATCTTCGCGCTGCTGTGTCCGCGGCACGTCCTCCAGCACCAGGGAGCGGCCGCGATCGTCAGCACCACACCGTTCGCGAACCACGCCACCAGCCTCGCGGGCGTCTCCGCGGGCGCCGCCATCGCCGCGTACTCCTTCCTCGGCTTCGACGCGGTCACCACGCTCACCGAGGAGACCGTCGAGCCGCAGCGCACCATCCCCCGGGCCATCCTGCTGACCGCGCTGCTCGGCGGCGGCATCTTCGTCGTCGTCGCCTACGCCACCCAGCTGGCCCACCCCGGGTACGCGTTCACCGACTCCAGCTCGGCCGCGTTCGAGATCGCCAAGGCGGTCGGCGGCGACCTGTTCTCCTCCGTCTTCCTGGCCGGCCTGATCGTCGCCCAGTTCGCCTCCGGGATCGCGGCACAGGCCAGCACGGCATGGCTGCTCTACGCGATGGGCCGCGACTCCGTGCTGCCGAAGAAGGTCTTCGGCAGCATCCATCCCAGGTACCGCACCCCCGCCTTCAACATCCTCCTCGCCGGTGCCGTCGGCCTGATCGCGCTGCGCCTGAACGTCGCCACCTCCACCTCCTTCATCAACTTCGGCGCCTTCACCGCCTTCACCGCCTTCACCTTCGTCAACCTCTCCGTCATCGCCACCTACGTCCGCGAGCGCCGCGCGGGCCGCCGTCCCGCCGTCTGGTCGTACGTCCTGCTCCCGGCGGTCGGCGCCGTCGTCGACGTGTGGCTGCTGTGCCACCTCGACGACCGGGCCCGCACCCTCGGCCTGGTCTGGCTGGCCCTCGGCGTCTGCTACCTCGCCTACCTGACCAGGGGCTTCCGCAAGGCCCCGCCGGAGATGACCTTCGACGAGGAGCCGGCGGCGGACCCGGCGGCGGACCCTGCGGCGGGCACGGAATCGCCGGGAACCCTCACGCGTTGAGGGGGGTGGACATCGGAGGCCGCCGGTGTGCGAGCCGAGGAGCCCGGATGACCGGGCCGACGAGTATTGGAGGGGTCGCGATGACCGTGCAGACGCAGAGGGCCGTGCTGGCGGGCGGCTGTTTCTGGGGGATGCAGGACCTGATCCGCAAGCAGCCGGGCGTGACGGCGACCCGGGTCGGCTACACCGGGGGTGACGTGGCGAACGCGACCTACCGCAACCACGGCACGCACGCGGAGGCCATAGAGATCCTCTTCGACCCCGAGAAGACCGACTACCGCACTCTCCTGGAGTTCTTCTTCCAGATCCACGACCCGAGCACCAGCAACCGCCAGGGCAACGACATCGGCCTCAGCTACCGCTCGGCGATCTACTACGTCGACGACGAGCAGAAGCGGATCGCCGAGGACACGATCGCGGACGTGGACGCCTCCGGTCTGTGGCCGGGCAAGGTCGTCACCGAGGTGGAGCCGGTCGGCCCCTTCTGGGAGGCGGAGCCCGAGCACCAGGACTACCTGGAGCGCTACCCGGAGGGCTACACCTGCCACTTCCCGCGCCCGGGCTGGAAGCTGCCGGTCCGCGCGGAGGGCTGACGGCTCAGCGATCCGGACCCGGCGGCGACGGGGAGGACCGAGCGGACGGTTTCGCCGGACCGGGGAGCGCCCCGGCCCACGCCGCCGGCCGGGGAACGGACGATCCGCCGCCCGGCCGGAGCCGCCCCGCGACCCGCCGGGCACGACACGGCCCGGTCGCGGTCGAGCCGGTCCGCGGCCCGGCTCCCGTGCCGCCCGGTCCACCGGTTTCACCCGGTTCGCGCGCTTCGTCGTGGACGGGAGACGGGTCAGGAGCGGCCGTCAGGACCCGCGGACGGGGGCGGCGCCGACCCAGCGGTGGTAGGCGTCCACGTCGACGTTGCTGCCGCAGACCACGGTGACCACGTGCCGTCCGGCGAAGCGGTCGCGGTCCTCGAGGATCGCCGCGATGCCGAGCGCGGCCGACGGTTCCACGACGAGACCGGCGTGGTGGAGGAGCATCCGCATACCGGCGACGATCGACTCCTCCCGGACCAGGACGGCGTCGTCGGCGACCAGCAGAAGGTCGTCCAGGACGGCCGGGACGGGGTGCCGGCCGGCGACGCCGTCGGCGATGGTGTCGGCCGAGTCGGTGCTGACGACGCGCCGCCGGTGCCACGAGTGCGTCATCGCCGGTGCGCCCAGCGGCTGGACGCAGATCACCTCGACCTCGGGCGCCGAGGCCTTCACCACGTGCCCCACACCGGTGGCCAGCGCCCCGCCGCCGAGAGCGACCAGGACGGTGTCGAACGACGGCGCGGTGCCGACGAGTTCCAGGCCGATGGTCGCCGCGCCCTCGCAGGTCTCGATGTCCAGGCTGTCCTCGACCAGCCGGATGCCGTCGCGGCGCGCGACGGCCGCCGCCCGCGCACGGGCCGTCTCGTGGTCGCCGTCCACCAGTTCCAGCCTGGCGCCCAGCGCGCGGATGCGGTCGAGCTTGGCCGCGGTCGCGAACCGCGAGGCCACGACGGTGACGTCGAGTCCCCGGACACGGCCGGACCAGGCGAGGGCCTGCCCGAGGTTGCCCGCGCTCGCGCACACCACGGCCGGTGTCCCCTGCTCGGCGAGCAGGCTCGCGACCAGCTCGGTGCCGCGGGCCTTGAAGCTGCGGACCGGGTTCGCCGTTTCGAGCTTGATGCTCACCGCGCATCCCAGACCCGGTTCCAGCGCCTCGCAGCGGTACAGCGGAGTGTCCAGGAAGACCGGGTCGATCACCCGGCGGGCCGCCCGGATCCGGCCGGTGTCGAGACGCGTCCCCTGCATGCACGGCAGCGTAGCGCCGGTGCGTCACATGTCCCGGCAGGCCCTGGCCTCGAACTGCGCCATGGGGACGGTGACCGCGGACTCGTCGCCGTCGTCCGAGACGTCGTCGTACAGGACCTCTCCCGGCGCGAGCCGGTCCAGGTCGGCGCGGGTGAAGGAGACGTTCCTCGCCGACCAGGAGTTGTCCTCGGTCCAGCCGTAGAGGGCGTAGGCCGTCCCGGCGGCGAGCGGGGCGGGAGCCCGGGTCGTGGTCCAGCCCGCGGCCGGGGATTCGAGGGGCCAGCGCACGAGACCGGCCTTGCGGGGGCGGTCGGACCTCCACGAACCGACCATCACCGCCTTGTCGGTGTCGGCGCTGTCCACGTAGAGGGTCGCGCCGTCGATGTGGTGCCCGCAGATCATCATGACGCCGAGCAACTGCCCGTCGCCGGTCACGGAGACACCGGTGACGGCGTCGACGGGAACCGTGCACCCGGAGGTCGCGGCCAGGGCGACGGCGGCCACGGCTGTGCCGAGCAAGCGCCGGAACACCGGCCGTGAAGCGGTCGGTTGCATGGCTCCCCCCATCCGGAGGTCGCCTGCGGCCCCCTGCCCCGGATGGTAGGGGGCGCGTGCCGTCGGGCGGCGGCGTCGCCGCCCACCCGACGCACGGTCGTTGCCGGCCCGTGGCCGGCCGTCAGGCGCTCAGCCGCTTCCGGTCACCCATCACCACCACCGGGTGGCGGCGCGGATCGAGGGTGTGCAGCAGGGTCTTCATGCCGGACTCGGGCACGGTGACACACGCGGACGTGCCGTCGCCGTGGTCCAGGTGCAGCCATATGCCGCCGCCCTTCTCCACCCCGTCGGGACGGCTCCAGTCGAACGGCGGGACACCCGTGAGCCGGTTGTAGTCGATGGCGATGACGTAGTCGAAGTCGTGGACGTGGTCGTCACCGTCCTCGATCATCGAGGCGAAGGCGTTGTCGTCGTACCAGTAGTGCAGACGGCTGCCCGGATCCTCAAGCGACCCTCCCGCGTCCGTCAGGGAGAACACGCCGACGGGACTGCGCTCGTCGTCCATGCGGTGGTCGGTCGTCCAGCCCAGCCTGCCGTTGTGCGCGGGCCAGCCGCCGGCGCGCTTCCAGGTGGTGCCCTGTTTCTCGTAGAGCACGACGGTGCTCTCGGCGGAGTCCGTGCCGTCGCCGTAGACGACCACGGCCTGCTGGGCGTCGGCCGGTACGTGCCTGCCCATGCGGCTTCCGACGCCCGGAAGGCGCGGGCCGTTCTCCGGGCCGGGGGAGCCGGGCGCGGCCGGGTTGTTGACACCCGGGGCACCGACATGACTCCGGTGACCGTCGGCTCCGCCGCACGCCGCGGTGCCGGCCAGCAGCACACCGCAGGCGAGAGCCGCGGATATGGCATGACGCGCACCGCCGCGCCGCGCCGGAGGGGAACAGGGCCGTATCTCAGCAGATGTCAGCATGAGCAGGATCCTGTGGCGGGCCGTACCGGCCCGCACCCCGGCGACGGCATCCGGCCTAAGGGGTCCGTCCCCCGTCCGGCGGTGATCCCCGCACGGCGGGCGGCGAGACCTCAGACGGCGCCCCGGCGGCGCCCCCGGCCTGTCCGGTTCGCGGCGAGTTGTCTTGCTCCGCCAGTGGGCCGTTGCTAAGTCTTTCGGGCAATCGACCCCAGGGAGCACGCTGTGCATCAAGAGCCCCCTCGCCCCGCCCCGCCGCGTTCACATGTCCGGGGATTCCTCTGCGCCGTCGCGGCCGTCGCCCTCGTGACGCTCACCGCCGCGACGACTCCGCCCGGAACCCACCCCGGAACTCCCTCCGGAACCCGCCCCGTAACTCCCTCCGACGCGCGCCCCCGGACCGCGGCGGACCCGGCGGCCGTGGTCCGCGAGTGGAACGCCGTCGCCACCGACACGGTCAAGGCCGCCCTCGGCCCACGCCCCTCCGGGCAGGCGGCGATCTGGGAGGGGTTCGTCTCCGTCGCCGTGTACAACGCCGTGGTGGGGATCGAGGGCGGATACGCCCTGTACAAGTGGCGCGAGCACGGCCCGGCCACGGCGTCCTCCGCGGCGGCCGCCGCCACCGCCGCCCACGACGTGCTGCTCGCGTACTTCCCCGCCTTCAGGACACGGCTGGACACCGCCTACGCGGACTCGCTCGCCGCTCTCCCGGCCGGCCAGTCCAGAGACCAGGGCGTGCACCACGGCAAGCGCGCCGCCGCCCGCATCCTCGAACTCCGGGAAGGGGACGGCAGGTTCGCGGACCTTCCCTTCACCGCCGCCCCGGCACCCGGGGTCTGGCGGCCCACCCCACCCGCGTTCCAGCCCTTCATCGACACCTGGCTCGCCGGGCTCCGCCCCCTCCTGCTCTCCTCCCCGCGGCAGTTCCGGCCCGGCGGCCCGCCCGCCCTCTCCTCGGCCGCCTACGCCGAGGACCTCCGGGAGCTGAAGGCCATGGGTGCGAAGACCGGCTCGGGCAGGACCGCGCGGCAGACCGAGACCGCCCTCTTCTTCAGCGGCAACCTGGTCGAACAGGTCCAGGCGGCCGTACGGGATCACGCCGCCCGGCACCGGCTCGGCATCGCCGCGACGGCCCGGCTGTTCGCCGCGGTGAACGCGTCGGCGGCCGACGCCGTCGTCACGGCATGGGACGCCAAGTACCACTACGGCTCCTGGCGTCCGATCACCGCCATCCGGCTCGCCGACACCGACGGCAACCCCGCGACGACGGCGGACCCCGCCTGGGAGCCGCTGCTCGTCACCCCGCCCCACCCGGACTACGTCGCCGGCCACACGACCGTCGCCGCCGCCGTGGCCCGCGCCCTGACCGGCGTCCTCGGCACCTCGCACATCGACCTCCACGTCCCCTCCGACGTCACCGGCACCACGCGGTACTACGGGTCCGCCGACGACCTCGACCGGGACGTCGTCGACGCCCGCGTGTGGGGCGGCGTCCACTCCCGCACCGCGGACGTGGCCGGCTGCCGGGCCGGCGCCCGGGTGGCCGCCTGGGCGCTGGACCACTACTTCCGGCCCACCCAGCGGAAACTGACGGTTCGCCGGGACCGGCCCGCCGAGCCGGAGTGCGGCGTGCCCACCGGCTGAACCGCAGGGGGCGGCGGCTGCCGTGCCGCGCGACGCGGGTCACGCGGGCGGCAGCGGCTGCTCCGTCCAGACGGTCTTGCCGTCGTGGGCGTAACGCGTGCCCCACCGCTCGGTGAGCTGTGCGACCAGGAAGAGCCCGCGTCCGCCCTCGTCCGTGCTGCGGGCCCGCCTCAGATGGGGGGCGGTGTGGCTGGTGTCGGACACCTCGCAGATCAGCGAGTGCGTACGGATGAGGCGCAGCACGACGGGTCCTGCCGCGTACCGGTAGGCGTTGGTGACCAGCTCGCTGGCGACCAGCTCGGTGGTGAAGGCCAGTTCGGGCAGCCCCCATTCGGTCAGTGTCGCCGTGGTCAGTTCCCTGGCCCGGGCGGCGGAGGTCGCCTCCAGGGGCAACTGCCAGGAGGCGACGTCCTGCGACCGCAGCACCCGGGTACGGGCGATGAGCAGCGCGACGTCGTCGCTGGGCAGGTGGCCCTTGGGCAGCAGCGCCTCGACGACGGAGTGGCAGATCTGCTCCAGGGGCTCGGCGGTGTGGGCGAGACACGCGTGCAGGTTCAGGAGCGCGGCGTCCACGTCGCCGTTGCGCGCCTCCAGCAGACCGTTGGTGTAGAGCGTGAGCAGCGTCCCCTCGGGGAGATCGAGTTCGTACGTCTCGAACGGCAGTCCGCCCAGGCCCAGTGGCGGACCCGCGGGCAGTTCGAGGACCGTCACCGCGCCGTCCGGGGTGGACATCAGCGGCGCCGGGTGGCCGGCGCGGGCCAGGGAGCAGTGCCGGGAGACCGGGTCGTAGACCGCGTAGAGGCAGGTGGCCCCGAGCACCTGCTCGACCGCCGAGTGGTTGCCGTCGGCGTTCGCCTCCTGCTCGGTGGCGAGCAGACTGACCAGGTCGTCCAGCCGCGCCACCACCTCGTCCGGCTCCAGGTCGAGGCTGGCCAGGGTGCGGGCGGAGGCGCGCAGCCGGCCCATCGACGCCGCGGCGTGGATCCCGTGGCCGACCACGTCCCCCACCACGAGGGCGACCCGGGCACCCGACAACGGGATCACGTCGAACCAGTCGCCGCCGATGCCCGGCTCACCGCTCGCGGGCAGGTAACGGCAGGCCACCTCCACGGCCGGCAGGTCGGACGCCACGCTCGGCAGCAGACTGCGCTGCAGGGTCAGGGCGGCGCTCTGCTGCTGGGTGAAGCGGCGCGCGTTGTCGATGCAGACGGCCGCGCGCGAGGAGAGCTCCTCGGCCACGGCGGCGTCGTCGTCCTCGAACGGCTCCGCGTTGCGCGACCGCCACAGGCTCACCACGCCCAGCACGAGGCCGCGCGCGACCAGCGGCACCGCGATCAGCGAATGGACGCCGAGACCCGAGGCGATCTCGATCCGCCGCCGGTCCATGGCGTACCACTCGGGCCGCAGGGACAGCAGCCCTTCGAGGATCGGGCGGCGCTCGGCCAGACACCGCGCCTGCGGGGACTCCGGAAACAGCGGGACCACCTCGCCCTCCTGGTACGGGACGCGGTGCTCCGGTGGCGCGAGGGCGGCCCGGAGCAGCGGACCCGCCGCACCGGGAACCGGTTCGTCACCGAGTGTCACCGGTTCGAGGAGGTCCACCGAGCAGTGGTCGGCCATGCCGTGGACGACCACTCCGGCCAGTTCCCGAGCGGTCTGTGTCACGTCCAGCGAGGTTCCGATCCGGGCGCTCGCCTTGTTCAGCAGGGCGAGCCTGCGCTGCGCCCGGTGACGTTCGGTCACGTCCTCGATCGTCTCCGCCACGCCGAGCACCCGGCCCGAGGGGTCCTCCATCCGGAACGCGGAGACGGACACGATCCGCTCCCGGCCCGGATCGTGGCGGGCCCGGGCGGACTGCTCGGTGAAGATCAGCGGTTCGCCGGTCTCCAGGACGTGCCGGACCCGTTCGTCCGCGGGCCCCGCGTCCTCGTCGACCATGAACTCGCGGGGGCGGTGGCCCACCGGCGCCTCCGCCGGGACGCCGCTCGCCTTCTCGACCGCACGGTTGACCCGGATGACCCTCCGGTCCGGATCGTACGTGACCAGACCGATCGGGGACCGCCGGTACAGGCCGTCCAGCAGCGCCCGGTCCCGCTGCCAGGCGATGACCTCGGCGGCGGGGGCCCCGACCAGCAGCCACTCCTGACGGCCGCCCTCCCGGGTGATCGCCCGGGCCCGGAACGCCATCTCGGCACGGTGCCCGTCGCGGTGCAGGACGGGCAGAACCCCGAACCAGCCCCCCGTCTTCACGGCCTCCACGACCACGGACCGTACGACGGCCAGGTCACGGGCGTCGACCAGGAGGTCCCGCCACCCCCGTCCGAGCACCTTCCCGGCCGGATAGCCCAGCAACTCCTCCGCGCGTACACTCCAGCCGACCACGGTGCCCTGTTCGTCGAGCACGGCCGAGGCCCCACGGCCGAGGGCGAACGGATCCTCGGGACTCTCGTTGAAATGCATCGACGGCGTCCCCATAGCCACACCACCTTGCCTCCGTCACTCCGATGGTCCTCCCCGACGTCTCCGTCCGCGACTCTCCCGCCGGGCCCGGGCCGGACGGCGGAGAGCCTCATCGCCGGGAGCCGGGAGCCGGGAGCCGGGAGGCGGGATCCGGGTCAGAACCAGTGCAGGCAGTGCGGCGGGCGGTCGGTGCGGAAGAGGGCGTCGGCGAGGGCGGCCGCGCCCGGGTGGTGGGCCCGGACGTGTCCGGCACGTACGAGCGTGCCCGGGGCGGTGCCGCCGAGGTAGACGGAGCCCAGGTCGCGCACGTCGAGGGACAGGTCGGGCTGCCGGTCCGTGGGGACGCAGTCGGCCCTGCCGTCCCGGACGGTCAGCAGGTAGCGGTCGTGTTCGCCGAGGAACGGGTCGTCGACGTCGAGGACGAGCTCGCCGTCCGTGAACCAGCCGCGCGCGGTCAGGGCCCGCGGCACGTCCAGCAGCCGTACCCAGAGCCAGTCGGTGTCGCCGCTCACCTCACCGGCGCGGAAGTCCGTCAGCTGCCAGCGCAGCGGGTGCCCGGGCGGGACGTGCTTGAACACGACCTGGGAGACCAGGTCGTGCCCGAGTACGAACCGGGCCAGGTCCGTGAGGACGGCGTCGTCGGTGCCGATGGTCTCGTCGACCGTCAGGGTGCCGGAGTCGACCGCGTAGCTGGCATACCCGTCCGGAACCCCGTCGGAGTCCCGGTGGACGGCGATGTAGCGCGGCGCCGGCGCGACCGGGGGCTGCCCCGCGCGCAGGGCCCACCAGCGGTGCGGCCGGGACAGCGCGCCGGGCTGGGCCCGGCGGTACCGGTCGTAGACCTCTTCCAGGATCTCGCCGCATTCGGCACGACGCAGCACCTCGACCGAGCCGCTGCTTGGGTTGCCGCCTGAGCCGCCGCCTGAGCCGCTGCTTGAGCCGCTGCCCGGCCCGGTTGTCGGCGCGTCGGTCACCGCGTGCGCGCGGGGAACCATGAGGGCGGCCCGGTGGCGCGGCACCGTCAGCCGCGACGTGTAGGTCGCCGGTCCGTAGCCGAACCTGCCGTAGATCGGGGCCTGCGAGGCCAGCAGCACGGAGAGGAACTCCCCGCGGGCGCGCAGGTCGGCGAGCTGGTGCCGCATCATCGCGCTGAGCACGCCCCGGCGCCGGTGCGAGGGCAGGACGCCGACCGCGGTCACCCCGGCGGCGGGGACGAGGGCCGCACCGGGCAGGGTCAGCTCGAAGGTGTACGCGGCGGCGGTGCCGACCGGCCGCCCGTCCGCCGTCAGGGCGAGCAGGCAGCGCTCCGTCTCCAGCGCCGACCACCAGAGCCCGCCGCCCTCGACCGGGGGTTCCGGGAAGAGCGCGAACGCGGCATGGACGGTGTCGACGAAGACGTCGAGATCCTTGTCGGTCGTGGGACGGATCTCCATAGGCGGCGCTGCCTCCCCGGTATACCGGCACCACGACTCGGGGCGTCCGGACTCGGCCCACAGTCCAGCGCCGCCCCGTGGCCGGGGCAAGCGAATTACGTCCGCGCCCGCAGCCGGACAGGGCGTCCGGGTCAGAGGCGACGGTACTTGTCGATGTCCTCCGCGAACTCCTGGATGGCCTGTGCGGTGAGCGTCGGCCGGGTGTCGGCGATGGCGCTCATGTAGTCCTCGGTGGTGGCCGGCCGGCCCTGCCGATCGGTGACCTCGCGCTCGAATGCCGCCTGTGCGCCCTTGCGTGCGGCGAACTCGATGTCGGCCGGGGTGAACAGCTCGCTCGCGCGGACGAGTCGGGCGATGTCCACGGACTCGGCGGAGGCTCTGAGATAGCGGTGCCAGATCGCCGCGCGGGCGGTCGCGTCCGGCGGGCCGATGGGGATGACGTAGTCGAACCGGCCCGGCCGCAGGAACGCCGCGTCGAGCGAGCGAACCGAGTTGGTGGCGCAGGCCAGCAGCCTCGCGTCGTGCTCGCGGAAGACGGGGATGAGCTTGAGCAGCTCGTTGGTCACGCCGTGCCCGGGATCGACGGCCTTTCCGGAGCGCGCGCCGGCGATCTCCTCCACCTCGTCGATGAAGAGCAGGACCGAGTCCAGTTCCGCCAGGTCCGCGAAGGCCTCGCGCAGCGCCACGGCCAGGCCCTCGCTCGTGTCGGCGGCGAGCCGGGACGGGAAGAGTTCCACGAACGGCCAGCCGAGCCGGGAGGCGACCGCTTTGGCGAAGCTGGTCTTCCCGGTGCCCGGCGGACCGAAGAGAATGATCGCCTTGGGCGGGGCCACCCCGTAGCGGTCCGCCAGTGCCGGTTCGGTCAGCGGGAGCACGACACGGCGTTCGACGACCTGCTTCTCCTCCTCCATGCCGGCCATGGCGTTCCAGAGGCCCTCGGGCAGTATGCGCCCGCCCAGCGCCGCGAGGACCTCGGCGTTGGCGGTCTCGACGGGTTCGAGTTTCTCGTAGTAGGTGAGCCCGTCGCGGAAGCGGTAGCCGGAGTTCTCCAGGGCCTTCGTCCCCGCCGCGTCGGCGGGCAGCAGCGCGCTGATGTGGCGCACGCCCAGTGCCCGCAGCCGCCGTTCGAGATCGAAGAGCAGGGCGCTCCCGATCCCGCGCTCGCGCCAGCGGGAGGCGAGCGCCACCAGGAGGATCCAGCCGCGCTTGCCGTACGCCTGCGCCACCGCCATGCCCACCAGCTCGTCGCCGACGACGGCCACGACCGCCGGCTGTCCGGCCTTGGCCGCCGACATGACCTCGGAGACCGCGAACACCTGGTCCTCGTCGGCCCGGCGGCTCTGATCCCAGATGTCGATGGCCTGGTCGAGATCGTCCTCGTGATATTCGCGCAGGTGCCAAGCAGGCATCGCCACCACCTCACACGGCGCGGGAGTCCCATTCTTCCCTCCACAACGCCCCGTGACGAACCGAGGCGGCTCCCGGCCGGGCTTCCTTCCGCCGCGGACACGATGCGCCTGGGGCCGCTCGGCGGGGCAGCCCGTCACTCCATGAGGTGGGCCAGTGATTCGTCTCCGGCGGGATGCGGGCGTTCCGGCGGCAGCAGCCGGGTCGCGGCGTAGCGTCGTACGGCTTCTCCGGAGAGCCCCGGTTGCAGGGACCGGTACGGCAGGGGCTGCAGGTGCAGATCCCGCTCGGGGTCCCACTGCAGGCGGGCGGGCGCACGCTTCAACTGACGCTGCCAGGCGGCTCGGTCGGCGTGTACCCCGCGGGCGTAGCTCGACAGACACGCGTTGCGCAGCGCCCACTCGAATCCGTCCCGGCTGATCTCGACAGCGAGAACGGTCTCCTGCCCTTCCTTGGTGCCCCAGCCGCAGCGGTACATCATCCACCGGAACGACGGCTTGATCCACGTCAAGCAGCGTTCACAGACTTCTGGGTTTGCTGCTGCCGAGCTACGTCCGGCACGTGGGCGGTCGGCGTCGGATCGTCGAGGAAGATGTGTGCATGGTTGATCACTCTCACGCGATGTCTCCCATGTCGCTCGTGGACGATGAGCGGGCGTACGCGCTCTGCGGTAGCACGGCGGTCCGGGAGTGGTTCGCCTTCGGGAGCGCCACGGTCATCATCGGCGAGGCGGGGACGCTGATTATCGTAGAAGCCGGAGACGCTCTCGGTAGGAGTTGCGTGTGGAACGCCGACGAGCTCCGTCTGGTGGGCCCTGCACCGACGCCCGTCAGGAAACGGCTGATGGATGAGCCGTGGGAGCGGGGCGTAGATGAAAGGAAGCTGCCGGTTCACCTGGCGGTCCGGAACCCGGAAGGCCTGGTGTATCTAGGTACCGGATCCGTTATCCAGGCAAGCACGGTGCTCCGTCCG
This sequence comes from Streptomyces sp. NPDC048291, assembly GCF_043201715.1. NCBI lineage: Bacteria > Bacillati > Actinomycetota > Actinomycetes > Kitasatosporales > Streptomycetaceae > Streptomyces > Streptomyces sp. NPDC048291. Next base: position 545,868 of record NZ_JBICZC010000004.1, on the reverse strand, counting down.
GGCTCCGGCGAACACATCCTCACCGACTGTGCCCTTCGCCTCGCTTCACCGTTGAGCAGGCTCGACTTGGACCGGGTCCGGCCTTGCCTCCCGCCGGCAGATCTCCCGAACCTGGAATGGCTCGGACAGGTGAACGATGACCGAGTCCGTGCGCTCGAACAGTTCATCACCGGCTGGTACCCCGCCGCGGCTGAGACTGCCGAACTACCGCCAGTTCAGGAACCTCCTGTGGATCTGCCTGAAGGACTGGGGCGTTTCTACCGGCTGTCCCAGCACCGCCCTCGCTGTTTGGGAGTGCAGAACCGAATCCTTCCCCCCTCCAAGCTTCAGACCGACCCTAGAGGGGAGATGCTCGTATTCGGCGAAGAGAACCAGGGAGGTTTCCTCTGGTCGCTGATGTGGACGCTCGACGGCCCCGAAGCCGATCCGACCGTCTGGTTCCGCGAGTACGACGAACCTCCGATCGCCGAGCGGGAACCGCTCAGCGGTTTCCTCATCCAGTTCTCGCTCTTCGAGGCTTCCATGGGTGCGGAGTACGTGGCTCTGTGCGACGAGGTCACGGAAGAACAGCTCGACCAGCTCACCGAAGGACTGCTCCCCGTGCCCCTACGGCCCTTCTGCGCTGCGTTCCCCACACGCTTCTTCGCGGCTCCAGGACTCGTTCTGCATGTCTCGGGCGAGGGTGGTGACGCCGGTTTCAGTGTCTGGGCCGGCGCAACCCATCGCACCGCTCTTGCGTCACTGGGTGACACGCCGGTCAACTGGATCCGCTTCGACGGCTGACACGGCGTGACGCCGCTGCCGCCTCCGCGGTCAGGTTTCGCTGTTGCCGGAGCGGCTGGTGCCGGTGTCCGCTTCACGGGTCCACAGAGAAAGGTCGCTGCTCGTCGCTACGGCAAGGGTCTGGCCGGAGGGCGAGAATCCAGCGGTACGGAGTTCGGAGTAGTCGGAGTGGAAGATGTGCCACCAGCGTTCCCCGTATGGGCCGGAGTGCGGCAGACCGCCGTCGCGGGAGAGCAGGACACGCTCGTTCGGCCACGCCGGGGCAACGACCTCCAGCTTCCAACCGTCTCCGCTGGTGGTGTGCAGTCCTCCGCCGAAAAGTCCCGCGATCCGCACCCGGCTTCCGACGACCGGTCCCAGTCCAGGACACCACTCGGCGGGATCCGCGTCGCGGCCGCTGTCCTCAAGGTCAGCCTCACGATCCCGCGCGATCTTCTCGCCGGTGACGGCGTCGAAAAGTCCGAGCCCGTCGTGGGAGACGACCATCACCAGATCGTGACCGGTGTCGGGGTCCGTCGCGAAGCCGATCCCGAGCAGTCCGCCGACAGGGACGCCGTACTCGGACTCAAAGACGGGTCGCCAGGGGTCGGGCGCGGGCACCACCGGCGCCGCGAGAATTCGGTTCCGCATCGCCCGCTGGTAGTCCGAGAGTTCGGGCTCGTGCTCGGACTGGCCGACCGGGGGCGTCTCCTTCGTCCACTTCATCACGGGCCAATGATCCTCGCCTCGACAGGCAGGCCCAGAGGTGGCCTCGGTCCAGCGCGTGGGCACAGATTCTTGCGGGCTGTGAACGCTGCTTGATGACTCATGTCAAGCCGCGTTCAGAACCCCGTCCATCAAGCGGTGTTCAGGCTGATCGTGGCCCGGCATGCGGTGCGGCGTCAGCTGCGTCGCCGCCACCAGCGCTGCTTCTTCCCGGCTGTCCGCGGACCGGTTCCGGCCCCGTCAGGGGCTGACGTGCTGCTCGGCGGGAGGGCGCTCACGGCGGCGCGGATGCGGTCGAAGGGGGCAACGGTGTGGTGGTCGTCGGCGGAGAGTGCCACCCCGACGCAGACCAGCTTGAAACTGTCCTCGCCGACGGGTGCGCCAATGAACACTGGTGCGCCCACGCACCCTTGTGGCAGGTCCCCGGTCCACCGGATGCCGCCGTCGCCTGAGCGTGTGATCCGGCCGACCACGACAGCCTGCTCCCGGGTGCCGTCCCCGTCGTTGACGTGTCCCAGCAGATAGGCCGGGACCGGCGACTCACCGAGGCCGGCGATGTCCCCTTCCGTGGCCGCGATGCCGTCGGTGATCTCGTCGGTCGTCCAGTGCCAGCCCTTGCGGGCGCCGTGCGCGTGCAGCCCGGTGGAGGGCATGACCGCCACCCCCAGGTCACCGAGATGAGTCCACCCCTCCGCGAAGTCGAGCATCATGAGCTTCTCGGCGCTCATCACGGGTGCGCACAGTGCGGGGCGCAGGGTGAACTCGGCCAAGTCGACTCGTGCCGGCTCACTCGCGGTCACGAGGTACTGCCGGATGACCTCACCTTCGGAGGTCGTTTCCACGAGGTCGTTGAACCAGAAGGCCGTCGCGTGTTGTTCCTCCCGGTGTGCTCGCTGGAAGGGAAGCGTGGAGCGGCCGACGTGATCGACTATCGCGTCGATGGTCGCACTGGAGTGATCCGGCAGGTCAGACATGGATCGAGAGGTTAACGCACGGTCTGAGGCAGCTACCGGGTGGCATGTCAGGGCCCGTCCGCCCGCCTCCGGTCCTCGGCGACAGCGACGGGCAAGGGTCTGTCAACACGGCGTGATGATCCACGTCATCCTGTCCCGCTCCCACACGGCGGGGAAACGGCCCTCGCGGACTGCGGGCAGGCCGATTTCCGGGGCGTACGCCTGGTAGACGGTAATCGTGGACTCGGTGTAGGCCGCACGAATCCCGCGTAGCGGTTCTTCCATGACGTCCAGCGTGAGGTCGGCCCGACCAGGGGACCACTGATTTTCGGCTGCCCGTCGCCGTACCTGGTGCCGGGCGTCGGTGGGCGGAGCACGCGTTGGAGCCGTCGGAGCCGTCCGGCGGCAGGACCGTCATCTTTCGGCGCGACGTGAGTAGTCGCGGAAGATTCTGCGCAGTCCGTCCTGCTCGCCGTCACGGTCGCGGAGGAATTCTCCGAGAAGCTGGAAGAGGGCCTCGACGACGACGCTGCTCTGCTTCTCGTCCAGGCCCCGGTAGCCCCGGCCGAGCAGGCGTGAGCCTCGTCGGGCGGGCTGCCACCCGCTACCTCTCGAACAGGTCGCAGCTCATGCCCCGGCCGCCGTCACCCCGACCGGGCACGGCACTCCCGTCCCGCCGGGTCCGCACTGCCCGGGGAACGATCCGTCGGCGCAGATGCCGCGCACCCTGGCTGCGTGTTTTCTCCGGCCCGACCGAGCGGCAGGCGGTCGTCGAGCACCGAGTCGACGGCGGCAACGGGCCGACATTCAGGGCGACTTTCGGTTGCCAGGCAACCTGTGTCGGCTTCTTACCCTTTTCACAGATGGCACACAAGCACCTCCTGCCGTGCCTGCAGACGTGCACGACTCGTCCCGACCAGACGCAGAAAGAGCACTCATGACCAGACACCACCCCAATGCCTTACGGCGTTCGGCGGTCATCGCCGCTGCCGCCCTCACCGTCGGCGCCGCCGGAACCCTCGCCGCGCCCGGCGCGGGAGCGGCGACACCGGCGGGCACGCCGAAGCTCCAACTGATCGCCGCCACCCCCGCGGTGACCGTCGACCGCTGGGAAGGCGCGCCGGGGATCTACCTGGACCTCGGCACTTACATCACGGTCGACGGGGGACCGTTCGAGCTGCGGGTGACGCGCAAGTCCTACAACGACCCTGTCGTCGCGTCGCAGGTGATCCGCTCCGGCGGCCGGACGGTGACCAAGACCCTGCCGAAGAACCTGGTGAAGGACTTCTCGGGTCTGCCGGGCTTCCTCAAGGTCAGCATCAGCGACGAGTCGGGTGCGAAGAAGGTCGACACCACGCAGTCGTTCTGCCCGAACAACCGGGCGGGCCGGATCCGGCCGGATGCCCCGGCCACCTCGAAGTACCCCGACGGCTGCTCCGACAACCCGTTCGCGCTCGGCGGGGTGTGGGGTGTCGAGAAGGGCTGGGCGGCCGCCACGTCCCAGGGCTTCCGCGGGGACGACGCGATCGACCTGCCGGCCGGCGTCTACACCGCGAAGGTGTCGGTGGCCAAGAAGTATCGCGACCTGTTCGGAATACCGGACAAGACGCAGACCGTCAAGGTGACGGTCCGCCAGCAGGACTCCGGCGGGGGGCAGGGTCTGGCCGGCGCCAAGCGCGGGCAGCAGAGCGCGTCGAAGACCTTGAAGCCGGCCGCCCGACGTCCGGTCGGCAAAGCGGCCGTCGCCGCCGACATGCCCAAGCCCGACCTGCGTGCCCTTCCCGCGTACGGCATCGCGATCACCGACGGGGCCGAGGGCGGAGCGGGTGCCGTCGCAGGCAAGGACTACCTCGCCTTCAGCGCCACCGTCTGGAACGGGGGCCCCTCGCCGCTGGTCGTGGACGGGTTCCGCAAGCCCGGCGCGGAGAAGATGGACGCGTACCAGTACTTCTACGACGCCAAGGGCAAGCAGGTCGGGTACACACCCACCGGCACCATGGAGTGGGACCCGCGGGAGGGCCACCAGCACTGGCACTTCAGCGACTTCGCCAGCTACCGGCTGCTCGGCGCGGACAAGAAGGAGATCGTCCGCAGCGGCAAGGAGGCGTTCTGCCTGGCCAACACCGACGCCATCGACTACACGGTGAAGAACGCCAACTGGCACCCGTACAACACCGACCTCGCCACTGCCTGCGGTGAGGAGACCGCCGTCTCGGTGCGCGAGGTGCTCGACGTCGGCAACGGCGACACCTACAGCCAGTACCGGCCCGGTCAGTCCTTCGACGTCTCGGACCTGCCGAACGGCACCTACTACATCCAGGTCATCGCCAACCCGGACAACCGGCTCAAGGAGCAGAGCACGGCCAACAACGTCACGTACCGCAAGGTCGTCCTCGGCGGCACGCCGGGCGCCCGTACGGTGACCGTGCCGAAGTACGGCCTCATCGACGCTCCCTGATCACCTGGCGGGCGGGGGCAGACGCGCCCGCCCGCTCACCGGCGGGACGCCGGACGCCGGTCATACGGCACGACGCCAGGGGCTTCGCCCAGTGACGGACGGCGCGGCACGGTTCGCCCGCCGTCCGGAGGACGAGCAGCGTCTGGTCGTCAGAGCCCTGGTGCAGTTCTGTGTTCAGGCCCGCGCCACGGAGACGGACGTACCTGAAGCCATCGCGCGATCGGGCATACGGCCGACGTACACGCCGGCTGTCATGCTGACGCGGTGGCGGCTGAACATGGCCCAGCTTCCCGCGTACGACCTTCCGAGGGCGTTTCGACTGCTGGTCGCTCTCCTGGCCGTCGCCGACACCCGCCGACGGGCTCGGGACTGCGTCGAGCGGTGTCATCATGCCTGGCATCACCTGGCGACTCGCCCAGGTGCCGGACCAGCTACCACCTGATCAGCCTTCTGCTGATCTTGACTTGGTGCGCGGTGCGCGGTTCTCCGGCGTTCGTCGGCAGGTGGTTCAACAGCCGGTGACCGGGTGGGTGGCCGGGGGAGTGGTGGCCTGGAGGTCCCAGTCGGAGGGGGTGAAGGCCGAACCGCCGAGTAGTTGCACGATGCCCTGGACGTGCCCGGCCACGGTCTTGTGCCAGTACCAAGGCCCGCTGGGGGCGGAGTTCGCGGTATCGAAGGTCCAGCCCAACTTGTCCAAGGCTGACTTCAGATGCGCGACGACCTGCGCGTCCGTGCCCCCGCCGGTGAACGACAGGGCCACCGTCGGCTCGTCCCAGCCGTAAGTGGACTCGATCCCGTCACACGAGTCCCACCTCGGCTTGACCGCGTCCCTCGAAGAGATGTGCGCCCCCGCCGGCGCGACGGCAAGCACCGGTCTTATCGCCGCAAGCAACCGTCCGCCCGGATCAGGATCCCCGACCGGTTGTGGCGTGCCGCTCCCGCACCCGGCCAGAACCATGGCCGCCGCAACCACGGCTGATGAAGCCGCCACCCCGCGTCTCCACCCGTGTGCCGCCGAACCTGCACTGTTGATCATGGCCTTCAGGACGCCCACCCACCTTTTACGGTTCCCCGCGGACAGGTCACTCAGCTTGACCCCCGTCCGGTCCCGGCGGCGGGAGTCACGCCTCGGTGACCTTCGCGACCCCGACCGGACAGGAGACACCGGTCCCGCCGAGCCCGCAGTAGCCCGCCGGGTTCTTGTCGAGGTACTGCTGGTGATGTGCCTCGGCCGGATAGAAGGGGCGGCCGTCGGCCGGGAGGATCTCGGTGGTGATGGTGCGGTAGCCGGAGCCGGTGAGGACCTTCTGGTAGGTCTTGCGGCTGGCTTCGGCGGTTGCCGTCTGCTCGGGGGTGTGGGGGTAGATCGCCGAGCGGTACTGGGTGCCGACGTCGTTGCCCTGGCGGAAGCCCTGCGTGGGGTTGTGGGACTCCCAGAAGGTCTTCAGGAGGCGGTCGTACGAGATCACCTTGGGGTCGTAGACCACGCGTACGACTTCGGTGTGGCCGGTGAGGCCCGAGCAGACCTCTTCGTAGAGGGGGTTCTCGGTGTGGCCGCCCTGGTAGCCCACGAGCGTCGTCCACACGCCTGCCGGGAGTTGCCAGAACTTCCGTTCGGCGCCCCAGAAGCAGCCGAGGCCGAAGTCGGCGATCTCCAGGCCCTCGGGGTAGGGGCCGAGGAGGGGGTTGCCGAGGACGGTGTGGCGGTCGGGGACCTCGAACACCGGCGCGGGCCGGCCCTTGAGCGCCTGTTCGGGGGTGGGTAGTTGGGGGGTGCGGCCGAAGAACATGGGGTCTCCCTGGCGGGCTGAGCGGGGTGGGGCGGAGCAGTGCGGTGCGGTGCGGTGTGGTGTGGCGGTTTGTGGTGGTGACCAGGACAACGTGGTGGATGCCGTCAGGATTCCGCCCGCCCGTGCGCGTGTCCGTGCCCGCGGCCGGGTCAGGCCGGCTGTGGGGTCGGTGGCAGCAGTGCCCGTAGCGGGCCGGTGTCGGGGCGGTCGGCCAGCGCGGCGGCCACCGCGGCGTGGAGTGCGGCCTCCGTGCCCGCCTCACCGTCGAGGTCGGACGCGGAACCGGGTAGCCGCACCGCCGCCGGACGCGACCAGGAGAACTCCCAGTGCAGCAGCGACCGCGCGCTGAACTCGGCCAGCACCATGCTCCGGAGCGAGTCGCGCAGCACCGGCCGTGCGGAGTCCCGGAACGCCGGGTCTTCCGCTGTCGCCACCTGCTCGGACAGCGGCAGCCGCCGCGCCAGCTGCCACAGCTCGCCGTCGTCGATCAGCCGGAGCAGTGCGGGCAGCGTCGGCCGGTCCTCGGTGTGGGAGGCGAGCGCCCGGTGCAGCGGGGTGTCGAGCGCGGCCAGCCCCGCGGCCATCGACGAGCTCAGCAGCTGCTCCCACTCCCCGGCCCGCCCGAACCGCCCCACCTCGTCGGTCAGCACCGCGTCCTCCAGCGCGGCCAGGGTCCGGGCCGGGTCGGCGAGCAGCGCGAGGGCCGGGCCGTCGTCCTGCTCGCCGCGGCCGTCGGCGGGGAGCTCCTCGATCCGCCGTACCCGGTCGGCGACCGGCGGATGCGAGTCGTACGCCGATCCGGGCTCCGTCGGCAACTCCTGCCGCAGTCTTGCCAGTTCCGTCTCGCGCGCGGTCAGCATCCGGCCGAAGCCGCCGAAGAACTGCCCGCGCGGCGGGAGCTGCCGGGCCGGCAGGCCGAGCGTCGCGTACGCGTCGAGGTAGAAGTCGTGGGCGGCGGACAGGACCGGGATCTCACGGAGCGCCGACGCCGTCGCGTCCCGGCCTGCGATCCGCGCGGCGGCCAGGTCGGCGGCGTACTCCTGCGCGCGGGCCGTCGACAGCGTGGCCCGCATGTAGAGCTTCGCGTACGCCGTGTAGAGCGCCGCCATCAGCCGGTAGGTGAGGCCGGCGCCGGCGGTGTCGATCTTCTTGGCCTGTCTGCCCTTCGCGGTGCGCCTGGCGGCGGCCTTCTCCTGCCGGGCGCGCTCGGCGGCCTCCTTGCTGTCGGCCCGCGCGTGGAGGTGCCCGACGGTCCGCACGATCTGCGCCCGGCCGCGCACGACGAGCGCCGACAGCCGGGTGTCACCGCCGGTGAAGTGGCCGTACTCATGGGCGAGTACCGCCGTCAGCCGGGCCTCGGTCAGCCCGGTCAGCAGGGGCACGCCCAGGTAGAGGCGGCGCGGTCCCGGGCGCAGGCCGAGCAGCCGGGGCTCCTCGGCGACCGCCGCGTTGACGTCACCGGTGAGCACGAGGGCGTCCGGTGCGCGGGTGCCCGTGGCCGCCGCGAGCTCCCGCACCAGTGCCCACAGCCGGGGCTCGTCGGCGTCCGTGACCGGGAGGCCGGGCGGGTCCTCGCCCTTGGGGGTGCGCAGCATGAACATGCCCCTGACGACCGGGATCGCCAGCAGCAGGGAAACGATCACGATCTTCCCGGCGAAGGCGTCCGGCACCCACGTCACCGCCGCCACGTCGACGACGGCCACCACCGCCAGCAGCACGAGGCTCAGCAGGTAGAAACCGCAGAGCAGAACAAGGGCGCGCAGCGCCCGCAGAGTTGCGCCCATCGGGCAGATCCCCCCACAGGACCCCGGGGAACGGGGCCAACGGAAAACGAACGGGACTCAGGAACCCCGTAAGGGGCGCCGGGGTACCCCGGCCGAAGGCTGGGGGAGGCACCGCGCGCCGAGCCCCCACCGGCCCGCAGCCGGAACGCGGCGCGGCCCCCTTCTCTTGTCGGCCCCCCTCAGATGTGCAGCGTCGCCGGGCTGCCGCCGTTCGCCTCGTAGCCCGCCACCGCCAGCGCGCGGAAGAGGGCGAACTCGGCGGCCGGGTTCGCGGACAGCGTCCAGGGCAGGGCCCCGACATGCCCGTCGACGCGTATCAGCTCGCCCATGGCCTCCGCCCAGCGCTCCGAGCGGACCAGGAAGAAGACCAGCAGGTGACGGACGTGCGCGAGCATCGGGTCGTCCTGACGGGCCGAGTGCACCGCGTGCAGGGCGCCGTGCACGGCCTTGGTGACGACCTCGCTCTGGTAGAAGCTCGCCACCAGGTTCACCTCGGGCAGGTGCTCGAAGACCGCGAACAGCGGCATCGCGGCCAGCAGCGAGCCCTGCGGGGCGCGGGCGGCGGCGGCCTCGGCGAAGGAGTACGCCAGCTCGCGCGAGCCGTGCCACTTCTCGCACCAGTAGTGCAGCGCCGCGAGGTGCGCCCCCATGTGCGTGGGTGCGCGGTCCAGGATCTTCAGCCACAGCTGCTCGAACTCCGGCTGCGGGTAGTTCAGCCCGCGCGCCACCGACAGCTCGACGATGTACGGCACCGGGTCGCCGGGGGAGAGCAGTGCCGCCTGCCCGCAGGCGTCCCTGGCCTCCTCCATGATGATCCGGAAGTCGTCGGTGCCGGGCGTCGACGTCCGCCATGCCTGCTGGACCAGGAACTCCGCGTGGACGGCCGCGCCGCCCGCGTCCTTGGGCTGCTCGGCCCGCCAGACCCGCAGCCACTGCCCGCCCGGCGTCTCGCTGACCCCGCCCGGCCGCTCCTTCAGCTCCAGCGCCGCCGCGCCGGCGAAGGCCTGCACGCGCTGCCAGCGCAGCTCGCCCGTGATCTCCGTGCCCGCGAGCAGCTGCGAGGCCGCCCGGTAGTCCTGGGTGCGCTGCACGACGTCGAGGACGTCCAGCAGGTCCTGGTCGGGCCCCGGCATGCGGATGTCCAGGTCCTCCTCGCGCACGAAGCCGTAGTCCGCCGGGTCGGCGGCGTCCGGGTGGCTCGGGTGGACCTGCTCGATCATGCCGCGCCGCCGCCGCAGGATGGGGAGCAGCACGAAGCTCAGCAGGAGCAGCGCCATCAGGGCCCAGAGAATTGCCATGCGTCAAGCGAACCAGACGGCGCCGACAATTGGCCAACCGGTGCCCCGGCCTGTGGACAAACGGTGGTCCGGCCTGTGGACAACGCGCCGGGGCCGTCGGAGCACTAGGCTCGTCCACCATGAGCGACAGGCACCACATCAGTCAGCACTTCGAGACGCTCGCCATCCACGCGGGCAACACGGCGGACCCCCTCACCGGTGCGGTCGTACCGCCGATCTACCAGGTCTCGACCTACAAGCAGGACGGCGTCGGCGGCCTGCGCGGCGGCTACGAGTACAGCCGTAGCGCCAACCCGACCAGGACCGCCCTGGAGGAGAACCTCGCGGCCCTGGAAGGCGGGCGGCGCGGCCTCGCGTTCGCGTCCGGACTGGCGGCCGAGGACGCCCTGCTGCGCACGCTGCTCAGCCCCGGCGACCACGTGGTCATCCCGAACGACGCCTACGGCGGCACGTTCCGGCTGTTCGCGAAGGTCGTCTCCCGGTGGGGCGTGGAGTGGTCCGTCGCCGACACCAGCGACCCGTCCGCCGTGCGGGCCGCGATCACCCCGAAGACCAAGGCGGTCTGGGTGGAGACCCCCTCCAACCCGCTGCTCGGCATCACCGACATCGCCGCCGTCGCCCAGGTCGCCCACGACGCGGGCGCCCGGCTGGTCGTCGACAACACCTTCGCCACCCCCTACCTCCAGCAGCCGCTCGCGCTCGGCGCGGACGTCGTCGTGCACTCGCTGACGAAGTACATGGGCGGTCACTCGGACGTGGTCGGCGGCGCGCTGATCGTGTCGGACCAGACGCTCGGCGAGGAGCTCGCCTACCACCAGAACGCGATGGGCGCGGTCGCCGGGCCGTTCGACTCGTGGCTGGTGCTGCGCGGCACCAAGACGCTCGCGGTGCGCATGGACCGGCACAGCGAGAACGCCACGAAGATCGCCGACATGCTGAGCCGGCACGCGCGCGTGACGCGGGTCCTGTACCCGGGCCTGCCCGAGCACCCGGGGCACGAGACCGCCGCCAAGCAGATGAAGGCGTTCGGCGGCATGGTGTCCTTCCAGGTCACGGGCGGCGAGGAGGCGGCCGTCGAGGTCTGCAACCGCGCCAAGGTGTTCACGCTCGGCGAGTCCCTGGGCGGCGTCGAGTCCCTGATCGAGCACCCGGGGCGGATGACGCACGCCTCGGCGGCCGGCTCCGCCCTGGAGGTGCCCGCCGACCTGGTGCGCCTGTCCGTGGGCATCGAGAACGTCGACGACCTGCTGGAAGACCTCCAGCAGGCGCTCGGCTGATCGTTTCACCAGCCGACGAGCGGTCTGAACCAACCGACGAGCGGTTTCACCAGCCGACGATGGGCGGAGTCGTCGTGGACGGCGGCTCCACCCACGGATGCACCGTCGCCGCCCACACCGCGAACACCACGGTCGCCGCGCACAGCAGCAGCCACAGCAGGCGGCGGGCCCGGCGCCTGCGCCGCAGCATCCGGCCGCCCCGGCGCACCACCTCGCCGTAGAGGTCGGGCGGTACCGGGGGCGGTGTCCGTTCCATGACCCGCCGGGCCGCGGCCTCCCGTTCGACACGGTTCACGACGGCGCCACCTTCGCCTCCAGCACCGCCGGCGTCGGCTTCCGCGGCGGATGCAGCAGGGTGGCCGTCGCCCGGTCGCAGAGGGCGTGCACGCGCTCCGCGGGCAGGCCGAGCAGCGCCGCAGTCTGCTCTTCGGCGACCCCCTCGTACAGCCGCAGCACCAGGATCAGGCGCTCCCGGGGCGTGAGCCCGGCGAGGGCGCTGCCGGGGTGCGGGCGGGTGCGGCTGAGCGGGCCGCCGTACTGGTGCCAGGCGGTGTTCGCGAAGCGCAGGGCGAGGTACTGACGGGCCCGGTCGTAGGGGTCCTCGCCGCGCAGCCGGTCCCAGCACGCGTACGTGTGCGCGAGCGCGCGGGTCAGCAGGCGCCGCGCGCGGGGGTTGGCGTCCGGCGCCTCGGCGGTCAGCAGGGTGGCGGCATGCAGCAGCCGACCCGCCGCGCCCGCGACGAACGCCTCGAACTCCCGGGCCCGGCGGGCGTCCTGCAGCGCCTGCCGATCGCGCACCGTCCCTCCCCGGTTGTGGGGGCCCGGACACGGGTATGCCGGGGCCCGGTCTCATATGAGGCCAGGGTCGGGCCCACGGTCAAGAGCCGCGCGGCACGCGCGCGTGACGGATGCGCGCGGCACGCACGCGTGGCGGGCTCGGCGGATGCCCGGGGAAGCCCCGCCGCGACCGGATCGGGTGGACGGTCAGGAGGGACGGTCAGGAGGCCGGCGGTCCGGTCAGGAGGCCGTCAGCCAGTCAGCACGCCTGCGGTCGGTCAGGACACCGAGATCGGTCAGGAGGCCGCGGGTCGGTCAGGTCGCCGGCGGGGTGTCCGTGCCCGGCGGCACCGCCATGCGCGCGGACAGCGCGCTGTTGAAGCGGGTGAGCAGCGCGCAGAACGCCTCGCGCTCCGCCGGCTCCCAGTCCTGCGTCAGCTCCGCCATCAACTGGCGCCGCGACGAACGCACTTCCTCCAGCCGCGACAGCCCGCGCGGGGACAGCTGGAGCACCACGGCCCGGCCGTCCTCGGGGTGCGAGGTGCGCTTGACGAGCCCGGTGTCGACCAGCGGGGCCACCTGCCGGGTGACCGTGGACGAGTCGATGCCCATGCTCGCGGCGAGCGCCTTGACCCCCATGGGGCCTTCCTTGTCGAGGCGGTTGAGCAGCAGATACGCGGCGCGGTCCATGGAGTTGCGCACCTGCCCGACACCGCCGAGCCGGGTCTGTTCGGCACGTCGGGCGAACACCGCCACCTCGTGCTGCAGAGTGTCGAGAAGGCCGGGGTCACCGACGGTCGTCATGTCCATCGACATTTCAGGTGTTGTGGGCATGGCCGGGGGCTCGCTTCATGAAAAGGAGTGCTGATGTGGGGGACAGAGTACGCGGACAGGGGGCGAGCCGTACCGGCGCTGCGCAAACCGGTCTCGGAGCTTGGTCACACCCGCGCCTCCGGCCTGTGAACTGCGAGACTTGAGTCATGAGCTACAGCACGGCTGACTCCTTGCGCCCCGTCACTCTCGACGATGTACGGGGCGCCCAGAAGATGCTCACGGGCGTGGCGCGGGCGACCGCGATGGAGGGCAGCAGGCACCTGTCCCAGCTGGTCGGCTCGCCGGTGCACCTCAAGTGCGAGAACCTCCAGCGGACCGGTTCGTTCAAGCTGCGCGGCGCCTACGTGCGGATCGCCGGGCTGCTGCCCGAGGAGCGCGCCGCCGGGGTCGTCGCCGCGAGCGCCGGGAACCACGCGCAGGGCGTGGCGCTGGCCTCGTCGCTGCTCGGCGTGCACTCGACGGTGTTCATGCCCGACGGCGCCCCGCTGCCCAAGATCAGTGCCACCCGGGAGTACGGCGCGGAGGTGCGGCTGCACGGCCAGGTGGTCGACGAGACGCTGGCCGCCGCCCAGGAGTACGCGGCCGAGACCGGCGCGGTGTTCATCCACCCCTTCGACCACCCGGACATCATCGCCGGTCAGGGCACGGTGGGACTGGAGATCCTGGACCAGTGCCCGGAGGTCGGCACGATCGTCGTCGGGATCGGCGGCGGCGGGCTCGCGGCCGGGATCGCGGTCGCGGTGAAGGCGGTCAGGCCGGACGTGCGGATCGTCGGCGTCCAGGCGGCGGGCGCGGCGGCGTATCCGCCCTCGCTGGCGGCCGGGCACCCGGTCACGGTGGCGAACCCGGCGACGATGGCCGACGGCATCAGGGTGGGACGGCCCGGTGACGTGCCGTTCGCGCTCGTCGAGGAGCTGGTCGACGAGGTCCGCACGGTCAGCGAGGACCAGCTGTCGGCCGCGCTGCTGCTCTGCCTGGAGCGGGCCAAGATGGTCGTGGAACCGGCCGGCGCGAGCCCGGTCGCGGCGCTGCTCGCCGAGCCCGGGACCTTCGCCGGACCGGTCGTCGCCGTGCTGTCCGGCGGCAACGTCGACCCGGTGCTGCTGCAGCGGGTGCTGCGGCACGGCATGGCCGCGCAGGGCCGCTACCTGGCCGTACGACTGCGGCTGACCGACCGGCCGGGTGCGCTCGCCACCCTGCTCGGGGTGCTGTCGGGGGTCGACGCGAACGTCCTCGACGTGAGCCACGTCCGCACCGATCCCCGCCTCGGGCTGGCGGAGGCGGAGGTCGAACTCCACCTGGAGACCAAGGGCCCGGCCCACTGCACGGAGGTCGGCCGGTCCCTGCGCGAGGCCGGTTACACGGTCATCGACTGAGCGCGGCGGCCGTTCCCCGGCGGAGAACGTCCAGGCCAGTACCTGTTCATTCACTCGTTCGAGGAAATCTGTCGACGGACGCGATACATCGCGTTATGGTGTGTCGCGTGGCCCCCGCTGCCCCTGCCCGCTTCGTGCCCGGCGGAAAACCATAGGCGGACCGAGGCCCGCATATCTAGCCTTTTGCGCACCATCCCCGACGACGTGGAGATCCATATGCCAGGCGCCATCTATGCCGAAGGTCTGGTCAAGACCTTCGGCGACGTAAGGGCTTTGGACGGCGTCGACCTCGACGTCCCCGAAGGCACGGTCCTCGGACTGCTCGGGCCGAACGGCGCGGGCAAGACCACGGCCGTCCGCTGCCTGACGACCCTGCTCCGTCCCGACAGCGGCAGGGCCGTCGTCGCGGGTGTGGACGTGCTCGCACAGCCGGACGCGGTACGCCGCTCCATCGGCCTGTCCGGACAGTTCGCTGCGGTCGACGAATACCTCACCGGCCGCGAGAACCTTCAGATGGTCGGCCAGCTTTACCAGATGCGGGCCAAGCAGGCCAAGGCCCGCGCGGTCGAGCTGCTGGAGCAGTTCCACCTCACCGAAGCCGCCGACCGCCCCACCAAGACCTACTCCGGCGGCATGCGCCGCCGCCTCGACCTCGCCGCGGCCCTCGTCGTCTCCCCGCCGGTGATGTTCATGGACGAGCCGACCACCGGCCTCGACCCCCGCAACCGCCAGCAGCTGTGGGAGGTCATCAAGCAGCTGGTCTCCGGCGGCACCACCCTGCTGCTCACCACCCAGTACCTGGAGGAGGCCGACCACCTCGCCCACGACATCGCGGTCGTCGACCACGGCAAGGTCATCGCCCAGGGCACCTCCGACGAGCTCAAGGCCCGCACCGGCGGCGAGCGCGTCGAGGTCGTGGTGCACGAGCGCGACCACATAGGGACCGCCGCGGAGGTGCTGACGGGGTTCGGCAAGGGCGACACCACCGTCGAGGACCACACCCGCAAGCTCACCGTGCCCGTCACCGGCGGCGCCAAGCTGCTCGCCGAGGTCATCCGCGAGCTTGACTCCCGGGGCATCGAGATCGACGACATCGCCCTGCGCCGCCCCACCCTCGACGACGTCTTCCTGTCCCTGACCGGACACGTGGCCGAGGAGAAGCCCGAGGGCACCGGCGAGCAGGCCGGCAAGCAGGCGAACAAGAAGAACACCCGCAAGGAGGCCGTGAAGTGAGCGCCGTGAACGACTCCATGGTCGTGGCCCGCAGAAACCTGATCCGCATGGGCCGGATCCCCGAGATGCTCATCTTCGGGCTGATCCAGCCCATCATGTTCGTGGTGCTGTTCACCTACGTGTTCGGCGGTTCGATCACGGTTGGTTCGTCCACCTCGACCCAGGCCTACCGTGAGTTCCTGATGGCGGGCATCTTCGCGCAGACCGTCACGTTCGCCACGGCGGGGGCCGGTGCGGGTATCGCGGACGACATGCACAAGGGCCTCATCGACCGGTTCCGGTCGCTTCCGATGGCGCGCGGCGCGGTCCTGACTGGGCGTACCCTCGCCGACCTGGTGCAGACGGCGCTGACCCTGGTGGTGCTGGCGGTCGTCGCGCTGATCGTCGGCTGGCGTACGCACGAGAACATCGGCAAGGTGCTCGCCGGTTTCGGTCTGCTCCTGCTGCTGGGGTACGCGTTCTCGTGGATCGGTGCGCTGATCGGCCTGTCGGTGCGCACTCCGGAGGCGGCGACGTCGGGCGGTCTGATCTGGCTGTTCCCGCTGACGTTCATCTCGAACGCGTTCGTGGACGCGAACCACTTGCCGGCCTTCCTGCGCCACATCGCGGAGTGGAACCCGTTCAGTGCCACCGTGCAGGCCTGCCGTGAGCTGTTCGGGAACCTCCCGCCGGGCTTCAACGCCTCCGACGCCTGGCCCATGCAGCACCCGGTCTGGGCCTCGCTGATCTGGTCGGTCGTGATCATCCTGGCGTTCCGGACGCTCGCGGTCCGCAAGTACCGCCGGGCAGCCGGCTGACGGCCGCGGCACCACCGGTCAGGGCAGTGTCCAGAACCGGACCGTGACGAGGTAGAAGACGACGGCCCAGAACGCCATCGCCGCCGCGACGATGCCCAGGCCCCGGAGGTCGCTCCGGGCCCGGGGCTCGTCCGGCGGCGGCCGCAGCCAGCGGCCGAGCAGCGGGTTCACGTAGTAGGGCATGGTCAGGAAGCTCATGAGGAAACTCGACAGCAGGTTGCCCACGAGCAGGCCGATCCACAGCCGCAGGTGCAGCGGGGACAGGGCCAGCGACAGCAGCACGACGGTCGGGTACAGGCCGACCCAGATGGCGAGGGAGGTCCTGGTCTCGGAGGGCGGCGGCGAAGTGTCCCGGCCGTTGCCCTCGAAGGCGAACCAGCTGCCGAACGAGTTGTCGATCGTGCGCAGTTCGTAGTCGCTGAACTTCTCGCCCCCGGCCAGGACCTCCTGGCGCTCGGGCGACGTCAGCCAGGCGTCGAGGTGCTCGGCGCTGTCGTAGCGGTACAGGGTGGTCCATTCCTCCTGGAGCCCCTCGACCGGACGGAAGAGCTCGGTCCCGCGAAACCCCTCGAACCTGCTCTCCGCCTGGACCATCTGCCGCTGCCAGTCGAGGAAGTCGTCGACCTGGTCCGGGCGCACGCGGTGCGTCACCACCACGGTGACCAGCGGATCCGGTGACCGGGTGCCGCTGCTGACCACCTGCTGGGTCGCCGGGCCGTCGAAGTACCCGGCACCGGTGTCGAGATACCGCTGCCGGGTCCCGCTGTTGATCCACGCCTGCAGGTGGGCCACCGAGTCGAACCGGTACACGATGACCCAGTCGGGTTGCAGCGGTGTCGGCGGGGAGATCTCGGCGCCGAGGAAGCCGGGGTAGCGGGAGGCCGCGGTGTTGAGGTTCTCCTGCCACGACTCGAACTCCCGCTCCCTGCCGGGCAGCACCTTCTGGCCGATGATCGCCGTCGCCGCGGAGGCCGCGTTCTCCTCGGTGTGCATGGCTGCCGGCCCGGTGTTCACGGCCGTCGGCCCGTCGGCACCGACTGCTCCGCGGGGAGCCGGCCGTAGACGCGTTCCGGGGTCAGCGGCAGCGCGCGGAAGCGGACGCCCGTGGCGTCGTGCACCGCGTTCGCCAGGGCGGGGGCGACCGGGTTGATGCAGCACTCCGCCATCCCCTTCGCCCGCAGGGGGCCCACCGAGTCCGTCGAGCCGACCAGGAGGACCTCGGTACGGGGGACGTCGGCGTAGCTGGGGATGCGGTAGTTCCGCAGGTTCGGGTTGGTCATGACGCCGTCGCCGTCGACGTGGTGGTTCTCGGTCAGCGCGAACCCGATGCCCTGCGCGACCCCGCCCTCTATCTGGCCGCGGACCTGCGCCGGGTTGATGACCACCCCGGCGTCCGCCGCGTGCACGCTGTACAGGATCCGGATCTCGCCCGTCACACGGTGCACGGCGACCCGGAACCCCTGCGTGTTGGAGGTGACGCCCCGGGGCGAGCCGTACGCCTTGCGGGCGGCGGTGAAACGGATGCCGCGCGCCCGGGCCGACGCGACCAGTTCGGCCAGCGGCACCCGCCGGTCCCCGCAGACGACGCCGTCGTCGTCCAGCGTGCACAGCACGACATGGACGCCCGTGTACGCGGCGGCGTAGGCCAGGATGCGGTCGCGCACGGCGTCGGCCGCCCGCAGGACGGCGTTGCCCGCCACGGAGAGGCCCGCGCTCGCGAAGGCGCCGGTGTCGAACCCCGTGCGGTCGGTGTCGGACTGCACCAGACGGATCCGCGCGGGTGTGGTGCCCAGTTGCCCGGCCGCGATCTGGACGTGGGCCGTGGAGGTGCCCTCCCCGAACTCGACGGTCCCGACCGCCAGTTCGTAGACGAGGTCGTCGCCGAGGGTGACCCAGGCCTCGGAGAGGTGTTCCGTCGGCGGCGCGGTCTCGTGCAGGGAACTCGCCGTGCCGGTTCCGACCAGCCACTCGGGGCCGGGAGGCGGCTGTCCCGCCGTACGGGCCAGGGCCGCGTCCACCAGGTCGATGCACCGCGCCGGTCCGTCCTCGGCGAAGACCACGTCGTCGGGGCCGTCGTGCAGGGCGACCAGGGGATCGCCCGGCCGCACGATGTTGCGCCGGCGCAGCTCCAGCGGGTCCAGGTGCAGGGCCCGGGCCAGCTCGTCCATCGCCGACTCCACGGCGAACGCCGGCTGCGTCATGCCGTAGCCGCGCAGCGCCCCGCTCGGCACGGTGTTCGTGTAGACGGAGTACGCGTCGTACTTCTTGTTCGGGCAGCGGTAGATCATGACGGCGGCGCCGCCCGCGTACAGGGTCTCGCCGCCGTGGTTGCCGTAGGCGCCGGTGTTCGACACGTTGTGCACCTGGACGGCGGTGAGCGTGCCGTCCGCCTTCGCGCCGAGCCGGACCGTCAGGGTCATCGGATGCCGCGGCGAGGCCGTGGTGAACTCCTCCGCGCGGGTGAACTCCAGGCAGGTGGGCCGTCCGGTGTCCAGGGTGGCGAGCGCGACCAGGTCCTCCGTGATCACCTCCTGCTTGCCGCCGAACCCGCCGCCGACCCGCTTGCAGAACACCCGCACCCGGTCCGGGCGGAGCGCGAACAGGTGCTCCAGCTTGACCTTGGCGACCGACGGCGACTGCGAGCTGGTGCGGACGTTCAGCCGGCCGTCCGCCAGCCAGGCGATCGAGCCGTGGGTCTCCAGATGCGCGTGCTGCACCCGCGGCGAGTGGTACGTGCCCTCGTGGATCACGTCGGCCGCGGCGAACCCCGCGTCGACGTCGCCGATGTGCGCGTGCAGTTCCAGCAGGACGTTGTGGACCGGGTCGTGGACGAACGGGTCGTGGGAGCCGTGCAGTTGGGGTGCCCCGTCGGCCATCGCCGCCTCGGGGTCGAACACCGCGGGCAGCTCCTCGTACGCGACCACGAGCCGTCGGCAGCCCTCCTCGGCCGCCCCGACCGTGTCGGCCAGCACCGCGGCGACCCGCTGGCCGGCGAAGCGGACCGTGTCGTCGAGGATGTACGTGTCGTCGGGGTCGACCAGGTGGTCGGTGTGGATCGCCGTGGTGAAGCGTCGGCGCGGCACGTCCTCCCAGGTGTAGACCCGGTGCACGCCGGGCACCGCGAGCGCGGCACGCCTGTCGACCGAGCGGATCCGGGCGTGCGCGTGGGGCGAGTGCAGCACCTTGAGGTGCAGCAGGCCCTCGATGTGCGTGTCCATGGTGAACTCGGCGTGCCCGGTCACCACGTCACGGCCCGCGGGCGCGCCCACGCTCGTCCCGACGGCCCGGCCCGGTGCCGCCGTCTCCACCGCGCGGACGCCCCGTACGGCGTCCTCGATCGCCCGGTATCCGGTGCAGCGGCACAGGTTGCCCTTGAGCGCCCGGGGCAGATCCGCCTTCTGGTCCTCGGTGAGGGCCGCCGCCGTCATGATCATGCCCGCGGTGCAGAAGCCGCACTGGAACCCCGGGGCGTCCTCGAACCGCCGCTGCACGGGATGCGGGGCGCCGGGTCCGCCGAGTCCCTCGATCGTGGTCACCTCACGGCCCTCCGCGCGGAACGCGGGGGTGACGCAGCTGTGCACGGGGACGCCGTCCAGCCACACCGTGCAGGCGCCGCAGTCCCCGGCGTCGCAGCCCTTCTTGACGCCGAAGTGGCCCAGCTCGCGCAGGAAGGTGCGCAGACACTGGCCGGGGGCCGGTTCCCGGTCGAATTCCGCGCCGTTCACGAGGTAGCTCATCACAGGTCCCCAGCCGTGAGTTCGCGGCGGATCTCCTCGGCGAAGTGCCGTGCCAGATGACGGCGGTGGCCGGGGGTCCCGTTGGGGTCGGCGAACCACAGGCCGGCCGGCAGGCCGTCGATGTCCTGCCGCAGGGTCCGGGCGTCGGGCAGCGAGTCGTACGCGAGGCGGACCGGGCGGGTGGTGCCGGCGGTGACGGTGAGCTGCAGGTCGTTGCCGCCCGGCCGCTGCGTGCCGACGAGGAACACCGTCGAGCGGCCGAGCCTGGTCAGCGTGAAACGGCGGTGCGCGGTGCGTCTGCGCAGCGCGTGCCCGGGGACGGTGACGCGCCGCAGGAGCTCCCCGGGGGCGAGGATGTTGCGGTGGTCGCCCGTCACGAAGTCGAGGGCGTCGACGAACCGCACGGACCCGTCGGGCGCCCACAGCTCGTACCGCGCCTGCAACGCCACCGTCAGCGTGATCATCGGACCGGCGGGCAGGGACAGGCAGATGTTGCCGCCGACGGTCGCCGCGTTCCAGACCTTGAACGAGGACAGGAACGCCTCGCAGCTGCTCCGGAAGAGGTGCCCCGCGGTCCAGCCGATCGGCCAGGGGAAGGCGTACAGATCGCGAACGGTGCAGGTGGCGCCGATCTCCAGCCCCGCGTGCGTCGGGACCAGGGGCGTCCAGCCCAGCGCCGTCAGGTCGATCAGCCGGCGCAGCTCCGGCTGCTCCGCGGAGTAGAGCCAGGTCCCGCCCGCCAGCCAGGCATCACCCTGCCGCCACTCCGCGCCCGGCCGCTCGGGCGGTCGCCGGATGACTTCGGTGATGGTGTTGAGGTCCATGAGAACCGTGACCTACGCCTACGGGGGACAGGCGGGCACCCACACACACCCTCGGGTCATTTTACGCCGGGGTACGACAAGGCCCCCGGCGTCACGCGGACGCCGGGGGCGGGTGTCTGTCCGGGTCAGCCCGAGTAGGGCTCGGCCTTCAGGATCTTCACCGAGGCCTTCTTGCCGTTCGGCAGCTCGTACTCCGCGTCCTCGCCCACCTTGTGGCCGATCACACCGGTGCCCAGGGGGGACTGCGGCGAGTAGGTCTCGACGTCGGCGCTGGCGTACTCGCGGGAGGCCAGGAGGAACGTCATGGTGTCGTCCTCGTCGCCGTCGAAGGCGATGGTCACCACCATGCCGGGCGCGACGGCGCCGTCCGCGGACGCCGGGGCCTCGCCGACCTTGGCGTTCTCCAGAAGCTGGGTCAGCTGGCGCACACGGAGCTCCTGCTTGCCCTGCTCCTCCTTGGCCGCGTGGTACCCGCCGTTCTCGCGCAGGTCGCCCTCCTCGCGCGCGGCCGCGATCTTGGCGGCGATGTCCGTGCGCGCAGGACCAGACAGGTACTCCAGCTCGGCCCTGAGCTGGTTGTACGCCTCCTGGGTCAGCCAGGTGACGTTCTCGCTGGTCTGGGTCACAGGTGCTCCTCGTCGGTACTGGGAATACAAAGCATCGCCCTACCCGGAAGCATGTTCCTTCATGGAAGGGCGAAACCACGAGCCTAACAATTCAACGGCGGAAGGGGGAGGACATAAGGCATCAGAATCACGTCAACGCAGGTCAGCGCCTACGTATTCGGACTGATGTCAGTCGGCGTGGCAGCCGAGCAGCTCCGCCGTGGTGCCCCGGGCCGTGGTACGGAGCGTGACCACCCGGTCGATCTCGGTCGCGGACCCGGTGAAGCGGAAGTCCGCCCGGCCCACCTCGGAGCCGTCCGCCGCCTGGGAGCGCAGTGTGCAGTAGCCGGAGGTGCCGGAGTCCTTGTGGACCTCCAGGTGTACTTCGACGGCGTCGGCCGAGGCGGCGAAGGTCACGACCTGCGCGCTGATCTTGTTCTGTACGACATAGTGGTAGGCCCAGT
The DNA here is from genome assembly GCF_043201715.1 of Streptomyces sp. NPDC048291. NCBI lineage: Bacteria > Bacillati > Actinomycetota > Actinomycetes > Kitasatosporales > Streptomycetaceae > Streptomyces > Streptomyces sp. NPDC048291. The sequence goes on along the minus strand of NZ_JBICZC010000004.1, from coordinate 524,173 downwards.
AGCCGACCAGGACGAGCAGCAGGGCACCCAGCACCGCACCGGCGACCCTGAGCTTGCGGTCGGCGCGCTCGTCCGAGGAGCTGCCGTATCGGCCCTCGGGCAGCCGCGTGCTCGCGGTACTCATGATCGTCCTCCGGACCCCGGAATTATTCGCCCCCCGATTCGGTCACTATAGAAGCCGCCGATCGCCCCCGAGCTACCGGGGCGCCGAGTTACCAAGGATTGAGTCTTGACTGACCAGCTGCGACTGATGGCCGTCCACGCCCACCCCGACGACGAGTCGAGCAAGGGCGCGGCCACCATGGCGAAGTACGTGTCCGAGGGGGTGGACGTGCTGGTCGTGACCTGCACGGGCGGGGAGCGCGGCTCCATCCTCAATCCCAAGCTGCAGGGCGACAAGTACATCGAGGAGCACATCCACGAGGTACGCAAGAAGGAGATGGACGAGGCCCGCGAGATCCTCGGCGTCAAGCAGGAGTGGCTCGGCTTCGTCGACTCCGGCCTGCCCGAGGGCGACCCGCTGCCGCCGCTGCCCGAGGGCTGCTTCGCCCTGGAGGACGTCGACAAGGCAGCCGGCGAGCTGGTCCGCAAGATCCGCGCGTTCCGTCCGCAGGCGATCACCACCTACGACGAGAACGGCGGCTACCCGCACCCCGACCACATCATGACCCACAAGATCTCGATGGTCGCCTTCGACGGCGCGGCCGACGCCGAGAAGTACCCCGAGGCCGAGTTCGGGCCGGTCTTCCAGCCGCAGAAGCTCTACTACAACCAGGGCTTCAACCGCCCGCGCACCGAGGCGCTGCACAACGCCATGCTGGAGCGGGGCCTGGAGTCGCCGTACGGGGACTGGCTGAAGCGGTGGAACGAGATCGAGCGCTCCGAGCGCACCCTGACCACGCACATCCCGTGCGCGGACTTCTTCGAGATCCGTGACAAGGCGCTGATCGCGCACGCCACGCAGATCGACCCGGACGGCGGCTGGTTCAAGGTGCCGATGGACCTCCAGCGGGAGGTCTGGCCGACCGAGGAGTACGAGCTGGCGAAGTCCCTCGTCGATACCTCCCTCCCCGAGGACGACCTCTTTGCGGGCATCCGCGACAATGCCTGACATGAGCGCAAGCCTGGCACTGACGCACCTCGTCCCCCTCGCCAAGGAGGTCGACGAGAACAAGGTCACCCCCGGAGTCCTCGGCTTCATCGTTTTCGCGGTGATGGCCCTCGCGGTCTGGGGCCTGATGAAGTCCATGAACAAGCACATGCAGAAGGTCGACTTCAAGGAGCCCGCCCAGCCCGCCGGGGCCGGCGCGGACTCCAAGGCGCCGGCGGCCGATCCCAAGAGCTGACCGGCGCCCGACCGGCGTCACGTCCCGGCCGGCACCGGCACGCCCATCACCTCGCGGGCGTGCCGGCCGGGCACCATGCCCAGACGCCAGGCCTGCCAGCCCGACTCCAGCTGCACCCCGCGTTCCAGGAGCAGCCCGTACGCCGTGACGTACTCGGCCAGCTTCCCGTCCCGCAGCGGGTGCCCGTCCCGGGCGAGCTGGGCCAGCTCCTCCTGGGCGACGGCGGTACCCACCTCCACCCCGCCGGGCGCCGCGTACGGCAGCAGGGTGCAGCGCAGGAAGCGGGCCCAGTCCTCGCCGCGCCGGTCGCCGTACGACGTGAACAGGGCGACCGCCTCCTCGCACAGGGCGAGGGCCTGCTGCGTGCGGGTGTTGCCGGCGTCGACGACGGCCAGCTCCAGGCAGGTCCAGGCCTCACCGTGGACCACACCGATGCGCTGGAAGTCGGCGCGGGCGTCCACGAGGAGCTGACGGGCGAAGCCCGAGTTGCGCAGCGAGCCGGTCTGCGCGGCCCGCTGGTCGCGGGTGACCCGGGCCGAGTGGTGGCGGGCGCAGGCCAGGCCGTAGACGTCCCGCATCCGGGAGAACATCGTCCGCGAGCGCTCCAGCTCACGGACCGCGCGGTCCAGGGTGCCGTTCTCCTCCAGGGCCAGGCCCAGGTAGTACAGCGTCCACGCCTCACCCCGCGCGTCCTCGTTCTCCCGGTGCCGGGCCGCCGCCGCCCGCAGCCCGTCGGCGGCCGGGGACGCGTCGCCGGCCACCAGCCGGGCCCGCGCCAGCTGGGTCAGCGCCCAGGCCTCGCCCCGGGCGTCCCGGGTACGGCGGTAACGGTCAAGCGCCGCCCCGAGCTCCCGCTCCGCCCGCGCCACCTCGCCCATGCGCAGCGCCAGCTGGCCGAGCTGGAAGTGCGCCCACGCCTCGCCGTGCACCGAACCGCCCTCCCGGTGCAGGACCAGCGAGCGGGTGAGCAGGTCGAGGGCCTCGGGCAGCAGCGCCCGGTCGCGCTGCACCGCCGCCAGCGCGTGCATCGTCCACGCCCGGTCGGTCGCCAGCTCCGGGGCCGCCTGCAGCTCCAGGGCCTCCTGCAGCTTGGCCGCCGCCTCGGTCAGGTTGCCCTGGTGGTGCAGGGTGATCCCGAGCGAACACAGTGCGCGGGCCGCACCGGCGTCGTGATGCGCCTCCAGGTAGAGGTCGACGACCGAGGTCAGAGTGGTGCGGGCCTTGTCCAGCTCACCCAGCTGACGGGCCGCGATACCGGTACGCCACTGCACCGAGCGGACCAGGAGACCCTGGTCGACGGCCTGGGCCAGCTCGCTGATCTCACCGAGCCGGTAGAGGTCCCCGCGCAGCAGGCAGTAGTCGCACAGCGCCCCCAGCAGGTTCTGCACCGCCGCCTGGTCGACGCCCTCCGCGTGCCGCAGCGCCGCCGTGATGAAGCTCGACTCGTCGTCCAGCCAGCGCAGCGCCTCGTCGAGCGAGGTGAAGCCGTGCGGGCTGAACCGGTCCGAGCGGGTCGACATGTTGCCGTCGACCAGCCGCAGCACCGAGTCGGCCAGCTCCGCGTAGTTCACGATCAGCCGCTCCTGCGCCGCCGTACGGTCGGCGGGCGTCTCCTCGTCCAGGAGGCGCGCCTGGGCGAACGAGCGGACCAGGTCGTGCAGGCGGTAGCGGCTGCCACGGACGTGGTCGATCAGACCGGCCCGGGTGAGTGCGACCAGATGCCGGGTCGCCTCCGCCTCGTCGGCGCCTAGCAGCGCCGCCGCGGCCGCCGCACCCATCGAGGCCCGGCCCGCCAGCGCCAGCCTTCTCAGCAGCCGCCGCCCGGTCTCCGGCTGGTCGGTGTACCGCAGCCACAGCACCCGCTCCACCGGCCCGACCGGACCGTACGCGCCCAGGTCCGAGGCCAGTTGGAGCGGTGACCGCGAACCCAGCGACGACCCCGCCACCCGCAGCGCCAGCGGCAGCCCGCCGCACAACTCCCGGATCCGGTCCGCGGACTGTGCGTCGTACGGCCCCGACACGTCCTCGGCCGCCGCGCCCAGCAACTCCTCCGCGCCGGCCGCGTCCAGCGCGGTCACCGGCAGCCGGTGCACCCAGGCCGGCAGGTCGGCGGGCAGGTCGAGCTGGTCCAGGGCGGTGACCAGGACCAGGCTGTCGGAACGCTCCGGCACCAGCGTGCGCACCTGCTCCGGATCCGAGGCGTCGTCCAGCACGATCGTCACCGGGAGACCCCTGAGGTGCTGGTGGTACAGCTCGCTCAGCCGCTTGACCTGCTGGTCGGCGGAGGAACGCTCACGGAACAGCAGCTGCTCGCGCGGCGCGCCCAGCCGGTTGAGCAGATGCAGCAGGGCGTCCCGGGTCGACAGCGGCGGCTCCTCCCGGCTGGCGCCGCGCAGGTCCACGACGACCGCACCCCGGAAGAGGTCCCGCAGCTCGTGGGTGGCCCGGACCGCGAGGGCGGTACGGCCGGAGCCGGGCTCCCCGTGCAGGACCACCACGGTCGGCCGGGTCTCGGTGGCCGCCCGGGCCGCCTGCGCCCACTGCCGGATCCGCGCCAGCTCCTGCTGCCGGCCGGCGAACGGGCGGTCCGCGTCGGGAAGCTGACCGAACGACTGCTCAAGCACCGAACGCCTGCGGGCCGCCGCGCTCTTGTCCGCGCCGCGCAGCCCCGGGCCCTGCTTCTTCGGTCCCGTGGAGGCGCTGAGCACCCGCTGCTGGTCGAGGAACGGCCGGATGCCCCGCACCTCCAGCGCGGTCAGCCACTGCAGCCGCAGCTGCTCGGGACCGCCGGGCTGACCGGCCGCGCCGGCGTGGTGATGAGCGGCGGGCAGATGGGAGCCGGCGACCTTGACGACCGTGGCCGCCGCCCCGATCACCCCGACGGCCACGCCCGCGCCGAGCGCCGTGGCCGCCCCGGTGCCCAGGGAGAGGTCGGCGACGGTGGCGGCGACCGCCGCTACGGCCGCGACCAGCAGGGGAGTTCCGGAGCCCTCCTTCGCGTAGCGCCGGCCGAAGCTCGGCCGGTCCGCCTCCGTCTCGTCGAGGGCGTGGGTGTACGCCGTGTACTCCTCGGCGGCCGTGCGCTCCATCTCCGCCAGGCCGCCGCGGGCCCGCACCAGCAGCACCTGCCCGTCGATACGGCCGCCCGAACGGCGGACCTCCTCCTCCACGGCCCGCACCAGCAGCCGATCGGCTTCCGCCCGGTGGGCGTCCCGCATGTTCCGTCCCCCTCCAGCTGCAACTCCTTTGTCCACAAGTGTCCTTGCGAAGGGGCGCGATGGCGAGAGGGTGACGATCAGGGGGTGGGTGAGGGTTCGGTGGTGGTCGCGTTCGGTGGTGGTCGCGGCTACCGGGCGGCCGGACCGGGGTGGGCGGGTATCCGGCCCCAGCCCTTGGACAGGGCCAGGTACACGCAGGCCGCCGCCAGCCCCGCCTCCGCCACCGCGCTCGCCAGCGCCTCCACCAGCGCCGTGCCCAACGGCGACGTCGTTATGTCGAACCACGCGTCCAGCACGGCCACCGACGCCGTCGCCGAGGCCGTGAGCCGGGCCCGGACGTCGCCCCGCAATCCCAGCACCGCGGTCGCCGCGCACCCCGCCGCCATCAGGACGTCCAGCCCGATCCAGGCCAGCGACCAGTTGTGCACCTCGGTCTTGGTGGGCAGCGTCAGCGCCAGCACCACCATCCACGGGACGAGCAGCACGGAGGACGATCCGAGAAGGATCAGTGCCCACCGCTTCAGCCGCCTCATCCGCTTCGTCCTCCGGGTCTGCCGGGTCTGCACCACCGCCAACCGGTCCAACATCTGATCCCCCTCGCCTTGTTCCGGATCGGCGGCTGTGGAACCTGTGAATCCGTGCGGCTCCTCCGCCATTGCCTTCACGCTAGACCGCAGAGAAAATTCTGCAAAGAAAATTCGGCAGACATCGGGGAAGCGTCAGGGAGGCTCAGGGATGTCTCAGGGTTCGCGGGGTTCTCGGCGACAGGGCTTCCGGCGACGGGGATACGGTGGCCGCATGACCGACGGCACGCCCCGCACGGCCGGACCACCCGGGCCCGCCGCACCCGTACCCGCACCCGCGCCCGCCGAGCTGACCAGCCTCGAACGCACCGCCCTCTACAAGTCCCTCGGCAACCCCCTGCGCCGCCGGATCCTCGACTACCTCGGCCGGCACGGCGAGGCCAACTCCACCGTGCTCGCCCGCGAACTCGGCGAGAGCTCCGGCACCACCAGCTACCACCTGCGCAAACTCGCCGAACAGAAGCTCATCGAGGAGATCCCGGAGAAGTCCGGCGGCCGGGAACGCTGGTGGCGGAGCCTGCCCTTCAGCCACACCACACCCGACCCGGCGACGATGGCCCCGGAGGAGTACGCGGCGGCCGAGCAGCTCGCCCTGCTGAAGATCGAGCTGGACACCCGCCTCTTCCACCGCGCCCACCGGGAGTACCGGGGGCCGGGCGGCTGGGCCCAGGTCCGGCGCGCCGGCACCTGGATGACCAAGGACGACCTGCACGCCTTCGTCCGCGACTACCAGGAACTCCTCGACCGGTACGGCCACCCCGGCGACACCGCTCCCGACGGGGCACGCCGGGTCAACCTGCGCTTCTACGCGGCTCCCGACCCCGTGGGAGAGTGGGAGGGTGAACCGACTGGCCCATGAGACGTCCCCGTACCTCCTCCAGCACGCCGACAACCCTGTCGACTGGTGGCCCTGGTCGGCCGAAGCCTTCGAGGCCGCGCGGACCGCGAACAAACCCGTCCTGCTGAGCGTCGGGTACAGCTCCTGCCACTGGTGCCACGTCATGGCCCACGAGTCCTTCGAGGACGGGGCGACCGCCGAGTACCTGAACGAGCACTTCGTCAGTGTCAAGGTCGACCGGGAGGAGCGGCCGGACGTCGATGCCGTGTACATGGAGGCTGTGCAGGCCGCCACCGGGCAGGGCGGCTGGCCCATGACCGTGTTTCTCACGCCGGATGCCGAACCCTTCTACTTCGGCACCTACTTCCCGCCCGCGCCCCGGCACGGCATGCCCTCCTTCCGGCAGGTGCTGGAGGGGGTCAGGGCCGCGTGGGCGGACCGGCGGGAGGAGGTCGCCGAGGTGGCCGGGAAGATCGTGCGGGATCTCGCGCAGCGGGAGCTCGGGCACCAGGGTGGCCGGCCGCCCGGTGAGGAGGAGCTCGCGCAGGCGCTGCTCGGGCTCACCCGCGAGTACGACCCGCAGCGCGGCGGATTCGGCGGCGCCCCAAAGTTCCCGCCGTCCATGGTGATCGAGTTCCTGCTGCGGCACCACGCCCGCACCGGTTCCGAGGGCGCGCTGCAGATGGCCGTGGACACCTGTGAGCGGATGGCCCGGGGCGGCCTCTACGACCAGCTCGGCGGCGGCTTCGCCCGTTACTCCGTCGACCGCGACTGGGTCGTGCCGCACTTCGAGAAGATGCTGTACGACAACGCCCTGCTCTGCCGGGTGTACGCCCACCTGTGGCGGGCCACCGGGTCGGAACTGGCCCGCCGGGTCGCGCTGGAGACCGCCGACTTCATGGTCCGCGAACTGCGCACCGCCGAGGGCGGGTTCGCCTCGGCGCTCGACGCCGACAGCGACGACGGGAGCGGACGCCACGTCGAGGGCGCCTACTACGTCTGGACGCCCGCCCGGCTCCGCGAGGTCCTCGGCGAGGACGACGCGGACCTGGCCGCCCGGTACTTCGGCGTCACCGCGGAGGGCACCTTCGAGGAGGGGCAGTCCGTGCTGCAACTCCCGCAACAGGAGGGCGTGTTCGACGCCGAGCGGATCGAGTCCGTCAGGCGGCGGCTGCTGGCCGCACGGGCCGAGCGCCCGGCCCCGGGCAGGGACGACAAGGTGGTCGCCGCCTGGAACGGCCTCGCCGTCGCCGCGCTCGCCGAGACCGGCGCCTACTTCGACCGCCCCGACCTGGTCGAGGCCGCCGTCGGCGCCGCCGATCTCCTCGTACGGCTCCACCTCGACGACCGCGCGCGACTCGCCCGCACCAGCCGGGACGGCAGGGCCGGCGCCAACGCGGGCGTGCTGGAGGACTACGGCGACGTCGCCGAGGGCTTCCTCGCGCTCGCCTCGGTGACCGGCGAGGGCGTCTGGCTGGAGTTCGCCGGACTCCTCCTCGACCATGTCCTGGCCCGCTTCACCGACCAGGAGAGCCCGGAGAGCGGGGCCCTGTACGACACCGCCGCCGACGCCGAGCAGCTGATCCGCCGGCCGCAGGACCCGACCGACAACGCCACGCCCTCCGGCTGGACGGCGGCGGCCGGTGCCCTGCTCGGCTACGCGGCGCACACCGGTGCCGAACCTCATCGGACCGCGGCGGAAAGGGCGTTGGGGATCGTCGGGACGCTCGGACCGCGCGTGCCGCGCTTCGTCGGGTGGGGGCTCGCCGTCGCCGAGGCGCTGCTGGACGGTCCGCGCGAGGTCGCGGTCGTCGGACCGGACGCGGCGGATCCCCGCATGGCCGATCTGCACCGCACGGCACTGCTGGGCACGGCGCCCGGCGCGGTGGTGGCCGTGGGGACGGTGGAGAGCGACGAGTTCCCGCTGCTCGCGGGGCGGCCGTTGGTGGGTGGGGAGGCGGCGGCGTACGTGTGCCGCAACTTCACGTGTGATGCCCCGACCGTCGACCCCGAGCGGCTGAAGGTGGCGCTCGGGGGCTGAGGTGCGCCGATGCCTGTGGGCGCGTTGTCGGGTGCGGGTGCGGGTGCGGGTGCGGGTGCGTGGGGGCTGGTCGCGCAGTTCCCCGCGCCCCATACAGGGCGCCACAGCGCACTTTCCGGTCGTTGCGCCGAAACATGCCATTTATCAGGCGAGTTCACGTTCTTCACATCATCCTCATAAGATCCAGCCATCGCTGTGACGGGTGTGACCCGCCGTCACGGTTGGGGCGGGATGGGTGTGAAGACTTTGTAAGTGAAGTTTGTGCTTTGTGTGATCGCTGTTCACCCATGAGCCCCTAGCATCGCTGGAGCAGTGCCCGGTTCTGTCGTATTTCGGGCCGTGGCAGTCGCGTTATGTGGGGGGAGAGCACAATTTTGTCCGAGTTCTTCGACCAGGTCTGGTCGTGGATCGTCGAGGCTGTGGGGGAGACTTCGTGGCGAGAGCTGATGCCGCTGGGGCTGGCCGGACTGTTCGTCTGGGCACTCTGGCTGTACCGGGCGGTGCTCTCGCGGTTCGCCAAGCCGGTCGTCAACAACTTCCGTACCAGCGTCTCCGTGGTGGTCCCGGCCTACCGGGAGGATCCGGAGATCCTGCTGGAGTGCCTGGAGACCTGGCTAGCCCAGGATCCGGCCGAGATCATCATCGTTCCTGACGTCGAGGACCACGAGGTACTGCACCGGCTGTCGCTGGTGGAGGACCCCCGGGTCCGGGTGCTCGCCTTCGAGCACAGGGGGAAACGTTCCGCCCTGGGGGTCGGCATACGGGCCGCCACGAGCGAGCTGCTCGTCCTGGTGGACTCCGACACCCGCTGGGAGCCGGGGCTGCTGGACGCCGTGCAGATGCCGTTCGCCGACCCCACGGTCGGCGGCGTGGGCACCCAGCAGAACGTCTACCAGCGCACCACCAGCGTCTGGCGCCGGGTCGCCGACTGGCTGGTCAACCTCCGTTACTACGACTACGTTCCGGCCATGGGCCGGGCCGGTGCCGTGGCGTGCCTGTCCGGCCGTACCGCCGCCTACCGCCGCGAGGCGGTCCTGCCGGTGCTGGAGAACCTGGAGAACGAGTTCTTCCTCGGCCGCCGCTGTGTGGCGGGCGACGACGGCCGGCTGACCTGGCTGGTGCTGGCCTCTGGCTACAAGACCGTGCACCAGTCCTCCGCGCGGGCGGTCTCCATGTTCCCGTCGTCCTTCCGGGCCTTCGTGAAGCAGCGTGTCCGGTGGAGTCGCAACTCCTACCGGTGCTACCTCACCGCGCTCTACAAGGGCTGGCTGTGGCGGGTCCCGCTGGTCACCAAGATCACCGTGCTGCAGATCCTGCTGACCCCGGTGACCATGGGCATGGCCCTCGGCTATCTGCTGCTGAGCCGGCTGGACTTCAGCCCGCGCGGTGTCGTCCTCACGCTGATCTGGCTGCTCCTTGGCCGGGCCGTCCGCGGCTACTCGCACCTGCGCAGGCACCCGCAGGAGATCTTCCTGCTGCCGCTGACGGCCGTCGTGGTCATCATGATCTCGCTGCCGATCAAGCTGTACGCATTCGTCACCATGAACAAGCAGGGCTGGCTCACCCGCAGCAGCACCAGCATCGGGGGCGAGGGCCAGAGCGCCGCCACGCTCTCCGGAACCGCCGGCGGCCAGAGCCACTCCGCCCTCCAGCCCGAGGTGATCTGACGCCATGACCACCCCCCTCATGACGTACCCCGCTACGAGGAGAAGACCCGGCCCCGGCACCCGGCTGCGCCGGGCCGGTGCCAGGACCGCGGCCCTGCTGGGCGCCTTCGCGGTGGCGGCGACGCTGCTGCTCGGCGCCTCGGCCACGGCCCACGCCGACGGGGACGGCGACAAGAAGCAGAAACTGGCCGCCGAGGACGCGGAGACCCAGGCCGCGCTGGTCGCCGACGAGGACCACCGCCTCAACCAGGTACGGGCGTTCACCTCGGTGGCACCTCTGCAGAGCACCAAGTGGACCGTGCCGTACCGGCTGGACACCGACAACGGGTACACCCTGGTCCTCACCGAGCGCAGCAACGCGTACACCATCGCCGACCTGCTGAAACTCGCCCCGCAGACCTTCGTGCGGCGCAAGGACGGCTCGTACCTGCTGACCGAGAACATCTACCTCAACGTCGGCGCCAAGCTGAAGCTGTCCAACCCGGGCGGCCTCACCCTGCGGATGGCCAGCAACCGGACCGGGTTCGTCTCCATCGTCTCCTTCGGCGGCGAACTGACCCTCCAGGGCACCGCGCAGGCGCCGCTGACCATCACCAGCTGGGACCCGCAGGCCAACAAGGCCGACGGCGACGTACGGGACGGCCGCGCCTACATCCGCACCATCGGCGGCCAGTTCGAGATGACGCACGCCAAGCTCGCCAACCTCGGGTTCTGGAGCGGCCGGACCGGCGGACTCAGCCTCACCGGCACCGACCGGCCCAACACCGGCTCGCTGGAGGACACCGGCCAGGTGCACGGCAAGACCGCGCGCGAGCGGGCCGACGCGCAGGGCGACGAGCAGGACCAGAACACCACCAGCGGTGACGTCACCGCCATGCCCTCCGGTGAACTGACCACGCCCGACGCCCGCTTCTCCACCGGCGGCCTCTCCTACGTCTCCGGGTCGATCACCCACTCGACCATCACCGGCAACGCCTTCGGGATCTTCATCTCCAGCGCGACCGGGATCGAGATCAGCGACACGACCGTGGAGAACAGCCTGGAGGACGGGGTGGTCATGCACCGGTTCGTCTCCAGCTCGCTCGTGCAGCGCACGGTCGCCAAGGACAACGGCGGCGACGGCTTCATCCTCTCCCGCGCCACCCAGCAGGTGCGGGTCAGCGGCTCCACTGCCGAGGGCAACGGCGGCAACGGCTACACGCTCAGCGGCAGGCCCCTCGCCGACGGCCCCTCCGCCTCCGGGCAGGCCGTCGACAGCTACGGCTCCAACTCGGTCGCCAACAGCGTGGCCAAGGACAACGGCCGCTACGGCGTCGAGGTGCTCGGCGGTTTCGACGTCGGTGTGCAGAACAACCGCATCGAGGGCGGCGACATGGGCATCGTGGCCCGCCTGGCCGCCGACAAGGTCTCCATCACCGGCAACCGGCTGACCGGCCAGAACCGGCAGGGCATCTCGGTGCGCGACGGCGTCACCGACGCCACCGTCACCGGCAACATCATCGACGGGCCGGAGACCGGCGTGTACGTCCGTGACTCGGTCGCCGAGATACGCGGCAACACCGTCCAGGACGCCACCAACCACGGGGTCAGCCTGGTCGGCGGGGTGGACGGTACGACCGTCTCCTTCAACGTGATCGGCGGGGTCGGCCCCAGCGCGCTGGACTCCAGCCGCTCCCACGGCGGCGCCGACATTAAGGAGAACCAGACCTTCGCCTGGTACGACACCAGCTCCTTCTGGGTCAAGGTCAAGCACTACGCGAGCCCGATGACCCTGCTCTGGACGGGCATCCTGCTCCTCATCCTGTTCTCGGCCGTCATGGGCCGGCGCAGGCGGCGGGCGGGCGCGCGGGGTGCGGGCATCGTGCACCCGTACTCCGACAAGGCACCGCTGCCCTCCCCGCCGCCGGACGAGGTCGCCGTGGCGGGCCGCCGACGGGAGCCGGTGATGAGCGAATGAGCGACGACACCCCACAGGCGCCCGCGCCGGACGACGACAGAGGTTCGGGCGGGGGCAGCGCTTCGGGCGACGACAGAGCTTCGGGCGAGGGCAACCGTTCGGGCGACGGCGGCGGTTCCGCGGCGGGTGAGTCCGCCGTGGCACGGGCGCGCCGGATCTGGCTGGCCGGCGGGCCGCCGCTGTGGGTGGCCTCGGCCGCTCTGCTGATCTCGGTGGTGGCGCTGATCGTGGCGGGCGTCTCGGCCGGCGACGACCGGCCCGTCGTGTACGGCGCCGGCCCCACCGCCGGTCCCACCATCCCGGTGGCCGAACCCACCGACGACGGGGACGGCACCGGCGACCCCGGCGCCACGGCCTCCGACCCGGCACCGGGCTCCACGGCGGCCGGCGACGGACAGGCCACGCCCACCGCGACCGGTTCGGCCGCGACCGCGGCCTCCGGCCCGGTGAAGTGCCCGGCCGCCACCGTCACCGTCAGCGACGCCAAGTCCCTGAAGGACGCGCTGGACCAGGCCCGGCCCGGTGACGTCATCAAGATGGCGGACGGGGTCTACTCGGACCGCTTCACCGCCGACACCCCCGGCACGGCGGACCGCCCGATCTTCCTGTGCGGCGGCCCCGGCGCGGTGATCGACGCCGGGGACGTCGACGGCGGCTACGCCTTCCACCTGGACGGCGCCAGCCACTGGCGGCTGATCGGCTTCACCGTGCGCAACGGCCAGAAGGGGGTCATGGCCGACCAGGTCCAGGGCACCGTCATCCAGGGCCTGACCGTCGAGAACATCGGCGACGAGGGCATCCACCTGCGCGACTTCAGCTCCGGCAACGTGGTCGAGAACAACACCGTCCGCGCCACGGGCAAGCGCAAGGAGCAGTTCGGCGAGGGCATCTACGTCGGGTCCGCCGAGTCCAACTGGTGCACGGTCACCGACTGCAAGCCCGACAAGAGCGACGACAACGTGATCCGCGGCAACCACGTCAGCGACACCACCGCGGAGTCCGTCGACATCAAGGAGGGCACCACCGGGGGCTCTCTCATCGGCAACACCTTCGACGGCGCCGCCCTCAGCGGGGGCCACAACGACTCCTGGGTCGACGTCAAGGGCAACGACTGGCTGATCAAGGGCAACGTCGGCAGCCACTCCCGCGAGGACGGCTTCCAGACCCACCAGATCCTCGACGGCTGGGGCACCGGAAACGTCTTCCAGTCCAACACCGCGCAGGTGGACGGCCCCGGCTACGGCTTCCACCTCGCGCCCGTCGAGAACAACAAGGTCGGCTGCGACAACAAGGTCAGCGACGCGGCGAAGGGCCTCGCCAACGTCGCCTGCTCGTCCTGACGTGACGTGACGGGGCCCGGCCCGCACCCGGGCCCCGTACGGCCGTAGTTCCCTCTCCTTCACCCACCGCACCACCGGGCGACTTCGGCATGCGCGTTTCCCGCCCGGACATCCCCTCGGAGGCATCATGGACACTCTTCCCGACGGCACCGCCGCTCCCCGTCTCACCGTCATCGGCACCGGCTACCTGGGCGCCACGCACGCCGTGTGCATGGCGGCCCTCGGCTACGAGGTGCTCGGGGTCGACGTCGACCCCGGCAAGATCGAGCTGCTGAGAGCCGGGGAGGTGCCGTTCTTCGAGCCAGGGCTGCCCGAACTCCTGGTCAAGGCGCAGGAATCCGGCCGGCTGCACTTCACGACCAGCCTCGCGGAGGCCGCGGAGTTCGGCGACATCCACTTCGTCTGCGTCGGCACCCCGCAGCAGCCCGGCTCCTACGCCGCGGACCTGCGCTACGTGGAGGGCGCGGTGACCGAGCTGGCCCGGCACCTGAACCGCCGCGCGCTGGTGGTCGGGAAGTCGACGGTGCCGGTGGGCACCGCGGCCCGCCTCGCGGAGCTGGTCCGGGCGACCGCCCCGGCCGGGGACGCCGTGGAGCTGGCCTGGAACCCGGAGTTCCTGCGCGAGGGCTTCGCGGTGGAGGACACCCTGCACCCCGACCGGCTGGTGTTCGGCACCGAGTCCGCGTGGGCGGAGGAGCAGCTGCGTGCCGCGTTCGCGCCCGTCATCGCCCAGGGCACCCCGGTGGTGGTCGCCGACCTGCCGACCGCCGAACTGGTCAAGGTCGCCGCCAACTCCTTCCTCGCCACGAAGATCTCGTACATCAACGCCATGGCCGAGGTGTGCGAGGCCACCGGCGCCGACGTGCACCGGCTGGCCGAGGCGCTGGCCTACGACGACCGGATCGGCGGCCGGTTCCTGAAGCCGGGGCTCGGCTTCGGCGGCGGCTGCCTGCCCAAGGACATCAGGGCGTTCATCCACCGCGCCGAGGAGCTGGACGTCGCCCAGGCGGTCGCCTTCCTGCGCGAGGTGGACGCGATCAACCAGCGCCGCCGGGCCCGCACCGTGGACCTGGTCCGCGAGCTGGTCGGCGGCGATCTCGCCGGGACGAAGGTGGCCGCGCTCGGGGCGGCCTTCAAGCCCAACTCCGACGACATCCGGGACGCCCCGGCGCTGGACGTCGCCGCCGCCCTGCACCGGGCCGGCGCCCAGGTGACGGTCTACGACCCGGTGGCGATGGACAACGCCCGCCGCGTCCACCCCGAGCTGGCGTACGGGACCGACGCGCTGCAGGCCGCCACGGGCGCCGACGTCGTCGTCCTGCTCACCGAGTGGACGCAGTTCCGGGAGATCGACCCGGAGGTCATGGGCGCCGTGGTGAACCGCCGCCGGGTCGTGGACGGCCGGCACGCCCTCGACCCCGCCGAGTGGCGCGCGGCCGGCTGGGAGTACCGGGCGCTGGGCCGCAACTGACCGCGGGAACGGGCCGGTTCAGGAGAACTCGGCGAGGGCGCGTGCCACGATGGCCTCCAGTTGCTGGTGGTGCGCGCCCTTCCAGTACGCGCGACCGCACTCCGCGCACTGCGCGAAGACGTCGTACGACTTCTGCGTGCCGCCCTTCAGCTGGTCCGCCACCTCGTCCTTCGTCGCCTGCTTGAGCAGGCCGTTGCAGGCGGTGCAGCGGGTCCAGGGGCGCAGGTCGGGGGCGAACCGGTCCAGGACGTCACGGAGTTGGTCGTCGGGGCCGGTGCTGTAGACGTAGCCGCCGGCCCAGAGTTCGCGGCGGCGCAGCAGGCCCCGGTCGCGGCTGAGCAGCACCCGCTTCTCGGCCGCCGAGCGGGCGGCGAGGGCCGGGTCACCGATGTCCGTCGACTCGTACGCCGCGTCCACGCCGAGCAGGCGGAGGCGGCGGGCCAGCGTGCCGAGGTGGACGTCGAGGAGGAAGCGGAGCGGGGCGCCGGGGACGCGCTGGGGGCGGGCGACCGGCCGTACGCTCACCCGCTCGCCGTCCGCCGGGATGTGGGCCACGGGGACCTCGCGGCCGTCCACCACCAGGGCGCCCACCTCGGTCAGGGGGACGCCCAGGGACTCGATGACGTGGCCGAGGGTCGAGACGCCGTCGACGGCGAGGGGGTGGACGCCGACGCGGCGGGCGTGCGGGACGAACAGGGCCAGCCCGGGGGCGACTTCGACGTGGATCTGGGCAGCGTTCACCTGGTCAGGATGGCACGGGGGACGGCCGTGACCTCAGTGGTTTTCCGGGGGCAGGCCGTGCTCGATGACGTTCAGGGCGCGGTCGACGAGGCCGTCGAAGTCGTCCTCGTGCGCGTTCTCCGCCCAGTACATCGAGGCCTCCATGAGCCCGCCGATGATCGACATCGCGTAGACCCGGACCTCCAGGCTCTGCGGGTCCCGGCCGGTGCGCTCGCCGATGGCCTGGCAGAGCATCCGGCCGGTCTCCGACATGCTCTCCATCATCCGGGAACGCACCGCCGGGACCTCGGTCATCAGCCTGGTGCGGAGCCGGGAGACCCGGACGGGTTCCTTCATGCCCAGCTGGACCGCCCGGTGCATCACATAGCGGAGGGAGTCCGGCCACGGCTCGTCGGCCGGCCGGTCCCGGAGCTCCTCCAGGACCAGCGGGTCGTACTCGTCGGTGAGGACGATGTCCTCCTTGGTCGGGAAGTACCGGAAGACGGTCGACGGCGACACCTCGGCCCGCTCGGCGATCTGCTCGATCGTCGTCGCGTCGTACCCCTGCTCCTCGACCAGCGCGTACGTCGCGGAGCGGATCGCCTCGCGGGTCTTGATCTTCTTGCGTTCGCGCAGGCCGAGCCGGGGGTTGTCGGCGGGGGAGAGGGAGGAGTGTGCGGCCGTCATGCTGGTCATTGTCCGGCATCGGCGGTGGCGGGGGCCACGGCCGGGGACTCGTTCCCTTCGGTGGGGCGCTCGGTGGGGGTGTTGGGCAGGAGCGCGGCGGCCAGCAGGGCGGTGGCGAGCGCGGCGATGCCGCAGACCAGCAGGACCAGGCCCATGCCGTGGACGTACGAGGCGTTCGCGGAGGCGGCCAGGTGCGCGGAGCCGGTCTTCCCGGCGACCAGGTGGGCGGCGACCACCGACTCGCCTGCGGTGTGGCCGAGCGAGGCGGGCAGGCCGGTGACGTCCAGCCGGTCCCGGAAGGCGCCGGCCAGCAGGCTGCCGAGCAGGGCGATGCCGATCGCGCCGCCGACCTGGCGCATGGTCATCAGCAGCCCGGAGCCGCTGCCGGCCCGGTCCGCGGGCAGGGCGCCGAGCGCGCCGTCCATGGACGGGACCACGGAGAAGCCGAAGCCGAGGCCCGCGACGGACAGCCACAGCGCGGTGAAGCCGTAGCCGTCGCTCACCGAGGTACGGCTGCCGAGCAGGGCGGCGAAGGCGAGCACGACCAGGCCGGCGGAGACCACGGCGCGGGCGCCGAAGCGGGCGACGACCGGCTGGGCGGCCCGTGCGGCGACCAGCAGGCCACCCATCATGGGCAGCAGCCGCAGGCCGGTGCCGAAGGCGTCGTTGCCGAGGACCGCCTGGAGGTAGGGCGGCAGCACGAACATCAGGCCGGACAGCACGAACATCACGAGGGTCGCGGCGAGGGTGTTGAGCAGGAAGCCGCGGTGGGTGAGGAGCCCCATGTCGAGCATGGGGCGCCCGGCCCGGCGTTCGCGCAGCACCAGGGCGGTGACCAGGACGACGGCGACCGCGAAGAGGGCCAGCACCAGCGCGTCGCCCCAGCCGCGGTCGGGGGCCTCGATGATCGCGTAGACCAGGGCGCCGAGGCCGACCGCGGTGAGCGCGGTGGAGAGGGCGTCGACCTTGGGGGAGGCGGGGTCGCGGGTCTCGGGGAGCAGGAGGACGCAGGCGGCGACGCCGATGGCGGCCATCGGCACGTTGATCAGGAAGACCGAGCCCCACCAGAAGTGGTTGAGCAGGAAGCCGCCGATGATCGGGCCGAGCGGCAGGCCGAGCGCCGAGGCGGCCGAGACGATGCCGACGGCCCGGGTGCGCTCGGCGGGCCCGAACAGCGAGGGCAGCACGGACATCGCGAGCGGCATGACCAGCGCCGCGCCGACGCCCATGGCGGCGCGGGCGGCGATCACCCAGTTCACGTCGCCGGCCAGCGAGCCCATCACCGAGCCGGCCAGGAAGACCAGCAGGCCGACGACGAGCATCCGGCGGCGCCCGAAGCGGTCGCCGAGGAGTCCGGCGGGGAGCATCAGCGAGGCGAAGACGATGACGTACGCGTCCGCCATCCACTGCTGCTGGCTGGTGGTGGCGCCGAGCTGCTCGGCCATGGTCGGGAGCGCCACGTTGAGGATCGTCGTGTCGAAGCCGAGCACCAGCATGCTCGCGACCAGGGCACCGAGGGCCCACCAGCGGCGGGGGTTCTGATGTGTCTCTTCAAGATGAGCGACAGTAGCCATGAAATGAGAGTAGCTCTCAAAATCTAGTGGCTGTCAATGGGGAGCTGATGTCGTAATGTGGGCGAGGGCATGAAAAAAGCGGCCACGGCTCGGGGAGCCGTGGCCGCTCGGGGAGCGGTGGTGGAGGGCTATGCGTGCTGGTAGGCCACCAGCGAGATGCCGACGTAGTGCACGACGAAGGCGACCAGCGTGAAGGAGTGGAACACCTCGTGGAAGCCGAAGTAGCGCGGTGACGGGTTCGGGCGCTTGATGCCGTAGATCACGCCGCCCGCGCTGTAGAGCAGGCCGCCGACGATCACCAGGACCAGGACCGCGATACCGCCGGTGCGCATGAAGTCGGGCAGGAAGAAGACCGCCGCCCAGCCCATCGCTATGTAGCAGGGCGTGTACAGCCAGCGTGGTGCGCCGACCCAGAAGACCCGGAAGACGATCCCCGCGGCCGCCGCGCCCCAGATGCCCCACAGCAGCCACTGCCCCTTCGCTTCGGGCAGCAGCAGCATGGTCAGGGGCGTGTAGGTGCCCGCGATGATCAGGAAGATGTTGGCGTGGTCGAGTCTGCGCAGGATGCCGTCCATGCGCGGGGTCCAGTTGCCCCGGTGGTAGAGCGCGCTCACGCCGAACAGCAGGCACGCCGTCAGGGCGAAGATCCCGCAGGCGACACGGCCGCGCGGTGAGTCGGCCAGGGCGGTGAGGACGAGTCCCGCGACGAGTACGGCCGGGAACATGCCCAGGTGCAGCCAGCCGCGCAGCTTGGGCTTGACCTGTTGCGACAGGGAGGAGAGCGCGGCGGGACCGCGGCCGGCGGCCGGCGGTTCCGTGGGCGCGTCGGGGGCGGACGCAGTCATGAGGGGCATCGTATCTACGGAACCGTAAGTTACGGATCAGTCTCGCTCGATGACCGCCGAAGAGTGGCCATCGTCTCACGGAGCCTCGGTTGCGCTCACATCGGTGAGCAAAAAGACCTTGAGGCGAACTCAATGTGGACGCAAAGAAACGCAGGTGGACGCAGAAACCGTGGCCTTCCTCACGTCGCTCATCTGTGACTCCCTCTGGACAGATGGGAGATCGAGTCGGAGGATCAAATGAGTGCGGTCGGCACCGGATGAGCGGCTACGAAGCGTCCGGGTCGCGGCCCCCACGGGGCAACAAGGCCTGAAACAGGGCCGCAAGATCAAAAATCCCTCATTTAGGAGCAATCGTGGCGCGCGACATCGCGGCTCCCACCACCGTCATCCCCACCAACCATCAGGAACTGATCTCGTGGGTCAACGAGATCGTCGAACTGACGCAGCCGGACAGCGTGGTCTGGTGTGACGGATCCGAGGCCGAGTACGAGCGACTGTGCGAAGAGCTCGTGGCGAAGGGCACCTTCAAGAAGCTCGACCCGATCAAGCGCCCCCACTCCTACTACGCTGCCTCCGACCCGACCGACGTCGCCCGGGTCGAGGACCGCACGTTCATCTGCTCCGAGCAGGAGCAGGACGCGGGCCCGACCAACCACTGGAAGGACCCCGCCGAGATGCGGGAGATCTTCGCCGGCGAGAAGGGCCTGTTCCGCGGCTCGATGAAGGGCCGGACGATGTACGTCGTCCCGTTCTGCATGGGTCCCCTCGGCTCGCCGCTGTCCGCCCTCGGCGTGGAGATCACGGACTCGGCGTACGTCGCCGTCTCGATGCGCACGATGACGCGCATGGGCCAGGCCGTCCTCGACGAACTCGGCGACGACGGCTTCTTCGTGAAGGCCGTCCACACCCTCGGCGCCCCGCTCGCGGAAGGAGAGGCGGACGTGGCCTGGCCGTGCAACCAGACCAAGTACATCTCGCACTTCCCCGAGTCGCGCGAGATCTGGTCCTACGGCTCCGGCTACGGCGGCAACGCCCTGCTCGGCAAGAAGTGCTACGCCCTGCGCATCGCCTCCGTCATGGCGCGTGACGAGGGCTGGCTCGCCGAGCACATGCTGATCCTCAAGCTCACGCCCCCGCAGGGCGAGTCGAAGTACGTCGCCGCAGCCTTCCCGAGCGCCTGCGGCAAGACGAACCTCGCCATGCTGGAGCCCACCGTCTCCGGGTGGACCGTCGAGACCATCGGCGACGACATCGCCTGGATGCGGTTCGGCGCCGACGGCCGCCTCTACGCCATCAACCCCGAGGCCGGCTTCTTCGGCGTCGCGCCCGGCACCGGTGAGCACACCAACGCCAACGCGATGAAGACGCTCTGGGGCAACGCCGTCTTCACCAACGTCGCCCTCACGGACGACGGCGACATCTGGTGGGAGGGCATGACGGAGGAGACCCCGGCCCACCTCACGGACTGGAAGGGCAACGACTGGACGCCGGCGTCCGACGCCCCGGCCGCCCACCCCAACGCCCGCTTCACCGTCCCCGCCGCCCAGTGCCCGATCATCGCGCCGGAGTGGGAGGACCCCAAGGGCGTGCCGATCTCGGCGATCCTCTTCGGCGGCCGTCGCGCCACCGCCGTCCCGCTGGTGACCGAGTCCTTCGACTGGAACCACGGCGTCTTCCTCGGCGCCAACGTGGCCTCCGAGAAGACCGCCGCCGCCGAGGGCAAGGTAGGCGAGCTGCGCCGCGACCCGTTCGCGATGCTGCCGTTCTGCGGCTACAACATGGGCGACTACATGGCCCACTGGATCGACGTGGCCAAGGGCAAGGACCAGGCCAAGCTGCCGAAGATCTACTACGTCAACTGGTTCCGCAAGAACGACGAGGGCAAGTTCGTCTGGCCCGGCTTCGGCGAGAACTCCCGCGTCCTGAAGTGGATCGTGGAGCGGCTGGACGGCAGGGCCGAGGGCGTGGAGACGCCGATCGGCGTGCTGCCGACGCGTGCGTCCCTGGACACCAACGGGCTGGACCTGGCCGACGGCGACCTCGACTTCCTGCTCACCGTCGACAAGGAGATCTGGCGCGAGGAGGCGGCGCTCGTCCCCGACCACCTCAACACCTTCGGCGAGCACACGCCGAAGGAGCTGTGGGCCGAGTACCGCGCGCTGGTGGAGCGGCTGGGCTGAGTCCCCCGGTCCACCGGAAAGACTCCGCGGCCGGTTGGGGGATGTGCCCTGACCAGCGATCGTCACGGCCGGCCGCGGTGCGAACCGGCGAGGCCGCGTACAACGGCGTGCGCGGCTCCTGGGCCTGTCGTCACTCGCTCCCGTCCGCCCCGACGGGAGACCGGTGGCGACAGGCCTTCGCCTGTGTGCGGCAGCCGGTGCGGGCCTCACCCGCGCGGGTGGATTCCTGCGGCCGGTGAGCGCAAGACGGCTCGTGGCGGGCCGACCTGAGGACCGCCCTCGGAACGCTGTCGCCCATGTTCACACCTCACGTTCGATCGATCACACCTGGTGTTCGATCGCTCACGGTCCGGGCCGGAACCGTGGCAGCCACCCTCGCGGCGCTGCTCCTGGCCCTGCCCGGCACCGCGGTCGCCGCCCCCGGCGACCTGGACACCGCCTTCGCCGGCGACGGCACGGTCCTCACCGACTTCGGCGGCAACGACTCCGCCAACGACATCGCGGTGCAGTCCGACGGCAGGATCGTCTCCGTCGGCACCACCTTCGACAGCTCCGGGTCGGAGAGCGACTTCGCGCTGACCCGGCACAACGCCGACGGCTCCCTGGACACCACCTTCGGCGGCGACGGCAGGGTGACCACCGCCGTCAACAACCTGCCGTCGAACGAGGGCCTCCAGTGGAGCGATGCCCACGCCGTCGCCCTGCAACCCGACAACGGCGACATCGTGGTGGCGGGCAGCAGCTGGCGGGGGCCCGAGAACTGCTGCTGGTTCACGCTGGTCCGGTACAAGGCGGCCGACGGCTCGCTGGACACGAGTTTCGGCAACGGCGACGGCCGGGTCTTCACCGACTTCGGCGTCCCCGAGGAGGCCGCGGACGTGGTGGCACTGCCCGGCGGCAAGATCGTCGCCGCGGGCTATGTCGGCGGTCAGGCCGCGGTGGCCCGCTACAACGCCGACGGCTCCCCGGACACCACCTTCGGCGGCGACGGCAAGGTGACCACCGACCTGGCGCCGTCCCTGCAGGAGGGCGGTGACCTGCGCGCCCTGGCCGTGCAGCCCGACGGCAGGATCGTGGTCGCGGGCGAGGTCGGGTCCACCCGCTTCGACTTCGTGCTCGTCCGCTACAACACCGACGGCAGCCTCGACACCGGATTCGGCACCAACGGCATCCAGCGCACCGACTTCGGCGACTACGACTCCGCGGAGGCGCTCGCTGTCCAGCCCGACGGAAGGATCGTCGCGGCCGGTTCGAGCGGCGGCCGGGTCGCCATCGCCCGCTACAACACCGACGGCTCCCTGGACCCGGGCTTCGACGGAAACGGCATGGTCGTCACCCCCGGCGCCGGCGCCCAGGACATGAAGCTGCAGGGCGACGGGCGGATCGTCGTCGCCGGCAACGGGCCGGGCGGCTTCAACGTCCTGCGGTACAACACCGACGGCGGTCTGGACAGCGGCTTCGGCAACGGCGGCCGGACGGCCACGAGCTTCGGCGGCAGCGACGTCGCCCACGGCGTGGCCGTGCAGCCCGACGGCAGGATCGTCGCCGCCGGCCAGGGCGGACCGGGCGACGACTTCGCCCTGGCCCGCTACCTGGGCGGCGGAGGCAGCACGCCCCCGCCCCCGCCGCCCAGCGCGGATCTCTCGGTGACCAAGACGGGCCCGTCCACCGTGACCATCGGCGACCGGGCCACCTACACCGTCCGCGTCACCAACGCCGCCGGCTCCACCGCGGCGGCCACCGGCGTCACCCTGTCCGACACGCTCTCCGGAGCGGGCGCGACCCTGGTCTCCGCCGCCCCCGCCCAGGGCAGCTGCACCACCACCGCCACCGGCGCCACCTGCGCCCTCGGCACCCTGGCCCCGGGCGCGAGCACCACGGTCACGGTCGTCGCCGAACCCCGCGCCACCGGCACGCTCACGAACACCGCCAGGGCCGCGGCCACCCAGACCGACCCGGCGACGGGCAACAACACCGCCACCGCGAGCGGCACCGTCAACAACTCCCGGGGCTGCACGATCATCGGCACCAGCGGCGCCGACACCCTCAACGGCACCTTCCGCAACGACGTCATCTGCGGCCTGGGCGGCAACGACACCCTCCGCGGCAACGACGGCACCGACACCGTCTACGGCGACTACGGCAACGACAACATCGACGGCGGCAACGCCAACGACACCCTGTACGGCGGCCCGGGCAACGACACCGTGAACGGTGCCGCCGGCAACGACCGGGTGATCACCACCGACGGCGTCTCCGGCAACGACACCGCCAACGGCGGCCCCGGCACCGACACCTGCACCACCGACGCGGGCGACACCCGCATCAGCTGCCCCTGACCGCCCACACCGGCCCCCCGTGCACCGCGGGGGGCCGGCCGTCTGCCGTCTGCCGTCTGCGGCGCCGTCGTGGCTGGTCGCGCAGTTCCCCGCGCCCCTTTGGGGCGCCGAACCGCAGCGGATTAGTTGTTCCGGTCCTCCAGGTACCGCGTGTGGGTCTCCTGGCGCCTCGCCTCGGTGTCCCGCAGCCCGGCCGCCAGCTGCTCGGCCTCCTCCTTCAGGAGGCCCAGCTGGCGCTCCAGATGGCGCTCCGGCGGCTCCTGTCCGGGCGTCAGACGCGTCCACCACCGCGTCCGTACGAAGCTGTCGACGGCCTCCGGGATGTCCTGCCGTACCGTCCGCGACAGGACGTGGACGCCCTCCGGGTCCTGGGCCAGCAGCTCGGCGGCCCAGCCCGGGTCGAGCAACGCCGTGAGCAGGTCGGTCAGTTCGGCGAGCCGGGTCTCCGTCGAGGCCGGCAGGCCGACCTCCGCCAGGTAGGTCTCCAGCCGGCGGAAGTCGGCCCGTACCTCCTCCAGTTGGGCGGAGGGCGTCGGGAAGTCCGGCAGCGGGGGGCGTTCCGGCGGGGCGATCAGCGCGCCCGCGCCGTACAGGCCCGCCACCACCACCGGCCAGTACGGGCCGGCCACGCCCGTGAACGTCAGGACCAGGCCCAGCAGGCCGCCCGCCGAACCGGTGAGGTTCTTGCGGGACTCCAGGTAGGCGAGGGCCTTATTGGTAGCCACGGATCTCCTCGAAGGCGCCGTCCAGGGAGTCCTGCCGGCCGTCGAAGAGACGGCCGCCGGTCAGGTCGGCGATGTGCTGGAGTTCGGCGCGGGACGAGTCGCCGAAGAGGATGGGGAAGACAGGGATCTGCTGCCGGTCGGCGGAGAGCTTGTTGTAGAACGCGTCGAAGTCGCCGACCTTGGCGCCCGTGGTGTTCTCGCCGTCGGTCATCAGCACGATCGACGTGAACGTCTCCTGGGAGGGGTTCAGCTGGGCGTACGCCTTCTCCAGGGAGGTGTAGATCGCCGTGTTGCCGTCGGCGTGCAGGGCGTCGGTGTCCTTGCGGATCGCGGCCAGGTCGGACTTGTCGTCGACCACGTGGGTGCTGACGCTCTTCACGGCCGAGCCGAACGGCATCAGAGTGACCTCCTCGCGGTTGCGGAAGTCGCTGGTGAGGCCGGTGAGGGCCGCCTTCAGGCGGGAGAGGCGGTCGCCCTCCATCGAGCCCGAGGTGTCCAGGACGTAGACCGTGCGGGAGGGCCTGCGCAGGTCGTTCTCGTAGGCCGAGATGAGCCCGTCGGCCACCGACTGGGTGCCGGGGAAGGGGAGCTCGCGGCGGCGGCTGGTGTCCAGGCCGGCCGCCGGGGCGACGGAGGCCACCACCGGGCGGCGGTGGGTGGAGTCCGTGATGAGCTTCTGCACGGCCGCCGTACGCAGGTCCTCCGTCACCCTGCGGACGTCCTCGCGGGTCGCGGCGGAGGTCGAGGCCAGGGACGAGAACGGGTAGTCGGCGGTGATCACGCCGTCGCTCGGGCGGATCACGGTGAGACCGGGGATGCCCTGGAGCACCGACTCGTAGTTGAGCAGGGCGTCCACGTTGCCGCGCCGCTGGTAGGCCGAGGCCAGCCAGCCGGAGGAGCCCGAGGTCAGGGTCTGGCCCTTGAAGAACTTCTTCAGCCGGGGAGTCGCCTTCGTGACGTCGGCGTCCGTGAGCGCCGACTGGGCGCCGGAGAGCGCGGAGGCCACCGAGACCAGCGTGGCGAAGCCGGAGTTGGAGCGCGCCGGGTCGGTCATGCCGTACGTCAGCTTTCCGGCTTCCACGGCCTGCTCGACCTGGGACCAGGTGACGTCGGCCGGCTTCCAGCCCAGCGACCGGACGGTGGCCGTCTTCACGCCGATCGCGACCGGGCTGGACATGACGGACGTCTCGGAGACGACCTTCTTCGCCGCCTCCGGGCGCAGCCGCAGGTAGTCGTCGGAGGACAGCCAGAGCGCGTCGTACCTGCCGTCCGTCTTCCCCTCGGCCACCAGGTCGATGGCGTCCAGGGTGCCCATGTAGGTGGGCCGGATCGTGACCCCGGTGTCCTTGCGGACCCGGTCGAAGACGGCCGTCATGTCGCTGAGTTCGGAGGAGGCGAGGACCCGCAGGGTGCCCGCCTTCGGGGCCGTGGAGTCGTCGTCGCCGTGATTCTGGGAGGTGCAGCCGGCCAGGACGACGGCCGCCGTCGCGAGGAGGGCGGAGAGGGCGGGGAGCGTGCGTCTGCTCATCCGAGGCCGCCCTCCAGCGCGCTCTTCGAGCGGCTGCGCTCCAGGTAGGCGCTCGCCTGGTGGAGCTCGTCGGTGAGGGACTGCACGGTGGTGGCCATCGCCTCGGTCGCCTGCACCTTGTAGGTGTCGATGGCGTCGAGGGTCCGGTAGATCTGCTGGAACGCGGAGCGCAGCGTCTCGGCGCCCACCGCCGGGTCGGCGGCGATCCGCTGGATCTCCCCGCTCTGGGTCGCGAGCATCTCGGCGTTGCCCCTGATCAGGTCCTCGGTCGTCCCGCGCAACGCGTTGACCTGCTCGATCACCTTCTTCTGGTTGTCGAGCGCGGAGGCCAGCATCACCGAGATCCGCAGCGCGGAGACCGTGGTGGTGGCGGCACGTTCGACGCCCTTGATCAGTTCGTCGTTGTTGCGCCGTACGACGTCCATCGCGAGGTAGCCCTGCGCGGACACCGCGAGCTGGGTGAGCAGGTCCTGGTGCTTCTGCCGGACCGGGAAGAGCACGTCCGCCCGCACGGCGTCGGCCTCCTGGGGGTCCGGGATCCGCGCGGCGTGCTGCTCGACGGCGGTGTCCAGGGCCTGGGTGAGCACCACGTACTCCTGGAGCTTGCCCATGGTCTCCCAGAGCCGCACCCGCTCGGTCTGCAACGCCGCGTTGTCCCGCCGCAGTTCGTCCTGGCCGCCGCGCAGCGAACCCACGATCTTGTTCAACGTGCCCTGCGCGGAGGCGTACTTGGCGACGTGGTCGCGGAGCCTGTTGCCGCCGGGCAGCCGGGAGAGGAACTTGCGGCCCTTGCCCGCCGGCAGGTCGCGCGGGTCCAGGTCCTCGACGACCCGGCGGAGTTCGACCAGCGAGCCGGCCACCTTGGCCTGCGCGTCGCCGCCCTTGTCGGGCAGGCTGCGGACGGCACGCTCCAGCATGCGGTTGGACTGCGAGGCGGCGGTGCGCATCTCGCCGGCGCCCAGGCCGGTGATCTCGCCTACCTTGCTCGCGAACTCCGGTGACCGGGCGTCCAGCGAGGCGAGGTCCCGGACGTAGTCGGAGGCCTTGCGCGCCATGTCCGTACGGACGCCGTCGTCGACGGGCACCAGCCCGCCGGCCTTCTCCCGCGGCACCGGCGCGACCGCCTCCGGCGGGGTCAGCGTGAAGACGTCCTCACCGCTCAGCGTGGGCGGGTGCTCGCCGCCGCTCGGCCGCATCTTGTCGAAGTTGCTCACAGGGTCCCCCCGTCAGCCGCGCGCCCGGCGGGCCATCTCGTGCAGCACCGCGGAGGTGGGCACGGGCGCCTGCCGGACGCCGGTCAGTGTCTGGTTGAGGTAGGCGGCGCGGTCGGCGGTGTCCTTGACGAACTCGGCGGAGTCGCCCTGGGGCCGGAAGCCGTGCTTGACGGCGAGCCCGCGCAGGGCCGGGTCGGTGCTGAGGAGTTCGCCGAGCTGCCGGCCGGCGTCGTCGAGCGGCACGATGGTGTGGTCGCTGTTGACCGTGGTGTCCGGGTAGAGGACGACGAGGTCGTCGGCGTCGTGCTGCTCCGCGAGCAGCGACACCACCTGCGACTCGTACAGGCACACCAGCGGGTTGCCGGCGCCGCTGATGAAGTCCCTGAACACCGAGTCGCTGCTGGGCTGTTGCGCCCCCTGCACGCTGACCAGCTTGTGCAGCAGCGGCGCGGTCCTCGCGACGTCGGCGTCGCTCGCCACGACCCTCCCCCCGTTGGCGACGTAGGAGGCGGCGGCGAGGTACAGCGCGCCGGAGTTGGAGGTCTCCGGGTCGGTACTGGTGATGTACAGCGTCCCGGTCAGCTCCCCGTGCGCCTTGGCCCCCTTGAGCTGCTGCCAGGTCCGGTCGTGCCGGGCGGCGTCCAGGTAGGCGGCCATCTTCAGGGTCCCCTTGCCGCCCTTCGCGTCGAGCACGGCGAGCCCGTTGGCGGCCAGCACCCGGGCCGCGCTGCGGTGGGCGACCACGACGAGGGGCGAGTAGAAGGGGCGGGGGAGGGGCTGGCGGGCGTGGTACTTCGCGGCCAGCGTGTCGGCGGGCGCCGAGCTGGACGGGAAGGCGAAGTCGTAGCCCTTCAGGTCCAGATCCTCCATGGCCCAGGAACCGGACGCCTCCGTCTTCACGGTGAAGCCCTTGGCGGCGAGGGCCTTCACCACATCGGGATCGGCGAAGAAGTCCGACTTCTCCGAACCGATCACACCACGCACGGTCTTCGTTGCCGTGCCCTTGTCATCCCCATGCCGGCCTGCGACGACGGCAGCCACCACGCCACCGATCAGCAGTACCGCGAGGACGATTCCAGCGATACGTCTCACGAGGTGGAGAGTGCTCCCGGAATCCCTCAGTCCTGGGTGGAACGGATGAACGGGGGGTGAAGGGGGCGCCCCGGAACGAAACCGGAGCGCCGAAGTCCGCCGGGCGCCGTCAGGCGGGGTCGTTCGGGTCGTTCCCTGCCTTGCCGTAGCGGCGGAAAGCGGAGGTCTCCACCTGCCAGGGGCCGAAGGGCACCAGGTCGCCGTAGATGTAAGGGCCCATGTGCCGGTAGCGGTTTCCGCACGGTTCTGAATGCACTTCGATCGTGCCCTTCCGGGGGTCGACGATCATGTAGTGGGCGATGCCCATGGCCGAGTATTCGCAGATCTTTTCGACGTAGTCGTTTTCCGGGTTGGACGGTGAGACGATCTCGACGACGGCCAGCACCTGTGAGGCGTCGACAGCGAGACCCTCCTCGTCGAGCACGTCCTCGGGGATGACCACGGCGTCGGGGCGGCGCATGCGGCCGAGGGCGGGGTGCTCGATCTCCGGGCCGTTCTCGCACATGTAGCCGGGGTGGGTGACCTGGAGCTGGGTGTTCAGCTGATTGCGGATACGGCTGATCGTGCCCTCATGCCGTTTCGACGGGCGCATCATCGCCAGTATCGGGCCGGACGGTCCGATCTCGACGCTCCAGGTCCCTTCGAGCTGCTCGGCGTAGGCCCCGAGTTCTTCGGCGATCCCGCGCATCTTCGAGTAGTCCATGCCCATGACCTCAGCGTACTGAGATATGGCAACCCGGTCCGCGCGTCGCTGCGGGAGCGCGCGGACCGGGGCCGTAGGGGGGTGGGTCAGCCGGCCGTGGTGAGTTCCGTGGCTGCCGCGTGGGCGTCCATGCGCTCCGCCGCGAGGATCGCCGCCGCGGTGTCCGCGCGGGACGCCGCGACCAGCAGGGCGCGGCCGGCGACGGCATGTGCGCGCTCGTGCAGCGCGGCCGGCTCCTGGGCCGCCGTCAGTGACGCGCGGACCGGCGTACGCCCGCCCCGCAGCCGGGCCACCTGCTCGGCCAGCCGGGTCGCGGCGGCGTCGAGGTCGGTGGACGGCGCGAGCGCGCGCAGCTCGTCGGTGACGGCGAGCAGCGCGGCGAGGTGTCCCGCGAGCTGGATGTCCAGCTCCTCCTCGCGCGTCCGGTGGGGGAAGTCGGAAGAGGGGCCGGCCATCGTGCTGTGGACCGACTTGGTGCGGATCGGTTCGTACATGGGATGGCCTCCTGTGCTCTGACAGGAAGCCATCCTAGCTTAGATTCCGTCTAAAGTTGACCCGGGTCGCGGACGGTCGCCCGGCGGCTGCCGTGGGCTGCCTACGGCTGGCCGTAGCCGTCCAGGAACCGGCCGATCCGGGTGATCGCGTCCCGCAGATCGCCCACCGCCGGCAGGGTCACCACCCGGAAGTGGTCCGGCTCCGGCCAGTTGAAGCCGGTGCCCTGGACGACCATGATCTTCTCCTGCCGCAGCAGGTCGAGGACCATCTGCCGGTCGTCCTTGATCTTGAAGACCTGGGGGTCGAGGCGCGGGAAGAGGTACAGCGCGCCCTTGGGGCGGACGCAGCTCACGCCCGGGATCTGGGTGAGCAGCTCGTAGGCCGTGTCCACCTGCTCCTTCAGGCGCCCGCCCGGCAGCACGAGTTCGTTGATCGTCTGGCGTCCGCTGAGCGCGGCCACGACCCCGTGCTGACCCGGCATGTTCGCGCACAGCCGCATGTTCGCGAGGATCGTCAGGCCCTCGATGTAGGAGTCGGCGTGCGCCCGGGGCCCCGAGACGGACATCCAGCCGACCCGGTAGCCGGCCACCCGGTACGCCTTGGACATGCCGTTGAAGGTGAGCGTGAGGAGATCCGGGGCGACGGCGGCGGTCGGGGTGTGCGTGGCGCCGTCGTAGAGGATCTTGTCGTAGATCTCGTCCGAGCAGACGAGCAGGTTGTGGCGGCGGGCGATGTCGGTCAGCCCGCGCAGCATCGCCTCGTCGTACACCGCGCCCGTCGGGTTGTTCGGGTTGATGATGACGATCGCCTTGGTGCGGTCGGTGACCTTGCGCTCGACGTCGGCGAGGTCGGGCATCCAGTCCGACTGCTCGTCGCAGCGGTAGTGCACGGCCGTACCGCCGGAGAGGGAGACGGCGGCGGTCCACAGGGG
The DNA here is from genome assembly GCF_043201715.1 of Streptomyces sp. NPDC048291. Taxonomy (NCBI): domain Bacteria; kingdom Bacillati; phylum Actinomycetota; class Actinomycetes; order Kitasatosporales; family Streptomycetaceae; genus Streptomyces; species Streptomyces sp. NPDC048291. The sequence continues at coordinate 494,678 of NZ_JBICZC010000004.1, read as the reverse complement.
GTAGTCCGGCGCGGGTACGAGGACCTCGTCGCCGTCGTCCAGGAGCCCCTGCATCGCCATCACGATCAGCTCGGAGACGCCGTTGCCGATGAAGACGTGCTCGACGTCGGTCTCGATGCCGATGGTCTGGTTGTGCATGACGACCGCGCGCCGGGCGGCCAGCAGCCCCTTCGCGTCGCCGTAGCCGTGGGCCGTGGAGACGTTGCGGAGGATGTCCTCCAGGATCTCCGGCGGGCACTCGAAGCCGAAGGCGGCCGGGTTGCCGGTGTTGAGCTTGAGGATGCGGTGCCCCGCCGCCTCTAGCCGCATCGCCTCCTCGAGAACCGGGCCCCGGATCTCGTAACAGACGTTGGCGAGCTTGGTCGACTGGATCACCTGCATGTCGGTGAGCTTACGGGGCGGTAACGCCCGTCGGGCCGTGTTTTCCACCACTTGGCTGCTCCCGTCCCTGGTGGGAGGGGATTTCTGGCTCAGGCTGCCTCTCGGAGTGGCGCTCCGGGAGGTCTTACGCCCTCAACACCAGCCGGGGCCAGACCAGCCCGGACCAGCATCACGTGCGCGGAGTTCTTGTCCCTTGGGGAGACGGCTCCGCATGCGGCGCAGGTGTATGTGCGTTCTGACAGTGGGAGTGCGTGCTTGGTTCTCGCACCGCAGCGTCCGCAGTCCATGGTGGTGTGCGCGGGATGGACCAGACGTACGTCCCGCCCGTGCTTGCGGCCCATCTCGATCAGGGCCTGTTTCGTCGTGCCGATCGCGGCGTCCGCCGCCTTGCGCGCCATGGTGGTCCTGGCGAGGAACTTCGGCCGGAAGTTCTCCACCGCGATCGCATCATGATCCCGGACGACCTTCTTCGCCCACTTTCGTGCGGTGTCCTGCCGCTGCCGGGCGATCTTTTGGTAAGTCTTCGCCCGCCACCGCTTCGCCTCCCGGTAGCCCTTCGACGCAGCCTGGCCCTTCCTGGGTCTACGGCGGGCCATCATGCGGTCGTACCGGGACAGCTTGGCCTTGGCCCTCTTGCCGTGTCCGGGGTGGGCGAGATCGTGGGCGTCGCTGGTAGTGGTCGCGATCTCCTTGACGCCCCAGTCCACGCCGAGCGACCGTCCGGTGGCAGGCAAGGGTTCGACCTGGGCAGGGACGACGACCGACGCGTACCAGTCGCCCAGACCGTCTCGGTAGACACGTACTGACGAAGGCTCGGCGGGCAGTTGCCGCGACCACACCACGGTCAGCGCGATCCCGCCCGCGAGATGCAGCCGACCGTCCTTGAGTCGGAAGCCGTTCCGCGTGTAGTTCAGCGTGGGATCGACCAGGTGCTTCTTCTTCAGGCCCGGCATCCCTGCCCGGAGCCTCACCGGCAGCCGCTCCTTGATGTCCTTCAGTGCCTTTGCGCGGCACTTGCCGAAGTCGCGGATCAACTGCTGCTGCGGCACGCTGGCGCCCTCGGCCAGCCAAGGAATCATGGCGCGGGCCTGAGTCAGCATGCGGTCCAGCCGGGCCGGACCGCACTCCTCCCCGGCGCCGTGGGCCTTCTTCGAACGAGCCACGCACTCGTTCCACACCCACCGGCACCGCCCCCACTCCGCCAGCAGCGCCTCACGTGCGGTGGACGACACCCGCAGCCGGTAGCTGTACCGAGCGTTCCTCACGCCCTGGCGCCCTTGCACCGCAGTCACCGCCGCCCTCACGTCTGGGACTCAGCACCGTCGCCTGACTGTATGTACGAAGGTCGAATGCCCACGCCGTCATCGCGTCGCCATCACCTCAATCGGTGAGCGAGGGTGTGTGTGTTCGATTTTCCGGGCTCTGTCGTACTGGTTGTGCGGGCGTACCGCGCTCATGGCAGACCGATGGCATGCGGCATGTTTCCCGGCATTGTGCCGGGCCTCGCCCTGCCGTCCTGACGGGGTGATGGTTCTTCTCGATCTGAAAGAGGCCATCCTGCCGGGGCTCGGCACCTCGGGCTGATTTGGCCTGTTATCGCCGGTAGCTGTCTCAAAGGGTCCTCCTCTCCCTAGAATTCGCGTCCATGCCGAGACCTGCCGAGGACGAGACCGGGGCGCCCAGCGTCTACCGACCCGAGGGCGGACCGGCCCCCGTGTACGAGGAGTACCGGGATCCGGCCTCCGCGCACGGCTGGCTCAACGCGTACGACGAGACACGCGAGCTGCCGAGGGTCGCGTCCGCCGCGCCGGGGCCGGGCCGGGCGGAGCGGCGGCGGGCGGCCCGTGGCGCGGGCGGCCTGCGCGCCAAGCACGTGGCGGTCGCCGTGGGTGCGGTGGGCGCCGCGTCCGTGGCCGCGCTGGTCGCCGGGTTCGCCTTCTCCTCGTCGTCCGGCGGCGGCCAGGTGGAGCAGGACCGCGCGAAGCACACGGCCGGTGAGTCGTCGGCGCTGGCACAGGCGCCGGAGGAAGGCCCGAGCGGTGCGTCCGCCGCACCTTCCGTGAAGTCGGCCGCGCCGGTCGGGGAGTCGCCGTCGGCCCGCGCCACGTCCACGGCCGGGACGCCCGCCTCGGCATCGGGGACTCTCTCGGCGAGTGCCACCCCGACGCGCAGCGCCGGCGCGAGCGTCACCCCGTCGCCGACGGTCGCTGCCACGTCCTCGACGGCGAGCCCCACGTACGGGGGGCACGGCTGGGGGCACGGGCATGGCGGCGGCCGGGGGCGTTAGGGGCGAGCCCCCCATGGGCAGGGCGGTGCGCTCGGTCCCAAGTGGCCGCGGAAATATGTAGTTTGGCCCCCAGGACGAAGGGGGTCGTATGGAATTCTCGCTGCTCAACGACGAGCCCGTGACCGGCCCCGCGGCCGATCTGCTCGGCGCCGGGCAGGCCGCCCGGCAGCTGGCCAAGCTGCTGCACGACTCCCGGTCCGCGACCCCGTTGACCCTTGCCGTGGACGCCGGCTGGGGCATGGGGAAGAGCAGTCTGATGCGGCTGGTCGAGGCGGAGTTACGGCAGAAGGACGTCGAGACCGTCTGGTACAACGCCTGGACCTCCACCGGCGCCGACGCCCTCGAAGGGCTCATCAAGACCGTCCTGATGCGGCTGGACGAGCGGGTGCTGCGGCGGGCGGTGGCCCGGCTCTCCGGGCGGAAACCGTGGCTCACGACCCTGCGGGCGACGCTGACGGTGGCCGGCGCGACGGTCGGGCTGGCGGGCCTGGTCGACCGGTTCTGGGCGGAGCTGTCGGTCGACGCGAAGGCCCGTAACTACCTGCGGACCGAGCTGCGGGAGCTCGCCACCGCCTGGGCGGAGGGGGCCGGTGACCGGCCCCGCCGCATGCTGGTCGAGCACATCGACGCCGCCTGTGCGGAAATCCGCCAACACCGTTCCTGAAACAGCTCCTTGCCCGCGCGGCCACTTGTGTTGAGAATGTGCATGACAAAAACAGCGGGTGGCCGGAAGATCTCCGGTCACCTCGTCGTATAGAGGGGACCCCCACATGAACAAGCCTCTCGTCGCCGCGCTCGCCTCCCTGGCCATCACCGGGATCGGCACGGCACCGGCGGTCGCGGCGCCGCAGACGGCCAAGGCCGCCGCGGTGACCGTCAACTTCGCGGGCACCGTCTCGCTCAGCAACTGCTCCGGCTCCGTCATCCGCTTCCCGAACTCCGCGGACAGCGACCCGGCGCTGGTCCTCACCAACGGACACTGCCTGGAGACCGGCTTCCCTGAGCCCGGCGAGGTCATCACCGGCCAGTCCTCCAGCCGTACCTTCGGCCTGCTGAACTCCTCCGGCACCAGGGTCGCCACGCTCCGCGCCAACCAGGTCGTCTACTCGACGATGACCGACACGGACGTCACGATCTACCGCACCACCACGACGTACGCGGCGATCAAGAGCTCCTACGGCATCAGCCCGCTGACCGTCAGCGCCACCCACCCGACCGCCGGCACCGCCATCAAGGTCGTCTCCGGCTACTGGAAGACGATCTACAGCTGCAACATCGACGGGTTCGTGTACCGGCTCAAGGAGGGCGACTGGACCTGGAAGGACTCGGTCCGCTACACCTCCGCGTGCAACACGATCGGCGGGACCTCGGGGTCGCCGGTGATCGACACCACCACCGGGCAGGTCGTCGCCGTCAACAACACGGGCAACGAGGACGGGGAGCGGTGCACCGTCGACAACCCGTGCGAGGTGGACGAGAGCGGGAACGTGACGGTGCGGCAGGGGATCAACTACGCGGAGGAGACGTACATCATTCCGGCGTGCTTCACGACGGGGAATGTGCTGAACCTCAGCGCGAGTGGTTGCACCCTGCCCAAGCCGTAGCGCTTCGCTGGGGGCGCCGCTTTCGGGTGCGGGTGGGTGGGGGCTGGTCGCGCCCACGCGGCGGCAGCCGCACATCGGATACAGCCCCGCGCCCCTTCAGGGGCGCTACAGCGGGGTGCGTCGGATTGCTCGGCCCGCCAGGGCGTCCGTGCGGCGGCCGTCCTCGATGACGAAGCGGCCGTCGATCAGGACGTGGGGGATGCCTGTCGGCAGTTGGCGTGGGTTCTCGAACGTCGAGCCCGCCGCCACCGTCCGCGGGTCGAAGAGGACGAGGTCGGCGCGGTAGCCCTCGTGTACGAGGCCGCGGTCCGGCAGGCGCAGCCGGGCCGCGGGGCGGGCGGTGAGGTGGGCGACGCACTCCTCCAGGGAGAGCACGCCCAGCTCCCGTACGTAGTGGCCGAGGTAGTGCGGGAACGTGCCGTAGGCGCGGGGGTGGGGTTTCGCGCCCTGGAGGATGCCGTCCGAGCCGCCGGTGTGGACCGGGTGGCGCATGATCGTGCGGACGTTCTCCTCGTGGCCGACGTGCTGGAGGATCGAGGGGGCGAGGCGGTCCGCCAGGAGAAGGCGGCGGGCCGTCGTCCACGGGGGCTCGCCGCGCAGCCGCGCCGACTCCTCGACCGTCCGGCCGACGAAGCCGGACAGTGCCGGGTCGCCCACGCCCGAGATCTCGATCGTGGCCCACTCGACGGGTACGCCGTGGCAGCCGTCGGAGCCGACGCTCTCCAGGTGGTGGCGGATGCGTTCGGACGTGTCGTCGTCGGCCAGGCGGGCCAGGGCCGCCGCAGGGCCGCCCTCGTTGGCCCAGCTCGGCAGCATCGCCGCGAGGGTCGTGCTGCCGGGGGTGTAGGGGTAGGTGTCGAGGGTGATGTCGGCGCCGGCGGCGAGGGCCTCGTCGAGGAGGGCCAGCAGTTCGGGGGCCCGGCCCTTGTTCACGCCGAAGTTCATGGTGGCGTGGGCCAGATGGAGCGGGCAGCCGGCCTCCCGGGTCAGGGCCACCATCTCCGCGTACGCCTCCAGCGCGCCCGCGCCGTACGAGCGGTGGTGCGGGCAGTAGTAGCCGCCGTACTCCGCCACCACCTTGCACAGCTCGGTCAGTTCCGCGTCCGGCGCGTACATGCCGGGGGTGTAGGTGAGCCCGGAGGACAGGCCGACCGCGCCCTGGGCCAGGCCCTCGGCCACCAGGCGGCGCATGTGGTCCAGTTCGGCCGGGGTCGCCGGGCGGTCCTCCCAGCCGACGGCGAGCGCACGGACCGTGCCCTGCGGGACGAGGTAGGCCGCGTTGACGGCGATGCCCCGGTCGAGGCGGTCCAGGTACTCGCCGACCGACCCCCAGTCGACGTCGATGTCGTCGCCGGAGCCGTTCCAGCCGGCGATCGCGGCGCGGACCTCCGCCAGCGTGCGGTCGTCGACCGGGGCGTACGACAGGCCGTCCTGGCCCAGGACCTCCAGGGTGACCCCCTGCGCGGCCTTCGCGCTGTGGTCGGGGTCGCGGAGCAGGGCCAGGTCGCTGTGGGCGTGCATGTCGACGAAGCCGGGGGAGAGGACCAGGCCCTCCGCGTCCAGCTCCCGCACCGCCCGCGGGCGCTGGCAGCCCGCCGCCGCGGCTTCCTTGACGATCGACACGATCCGGCCGCCGTCGATCACCACGTCGGCGCGGTAGGAGGGTCCCCCGCTGCCGTCGACGACGTCCGCGTCCCGGATGACGAGCTGCTCCACGACCCCTCCTAGAAGAACGTGCGGATGTAGTCGACGACCGTCCCGTCCGCCTCGGCCACCGGGATCAGCTGCCACTTGTCGAACGACGTGCACGGGTGGGAGAGGCCGAGGCCCACCCAGTCCCCGACCTCCAGGTCCGCGTCGGGGCCGGTGCGCAGCCAGGCGTGCTGGTCGGAGAGGCCGGTGACCGCGACCCCGGTCGCCGGGCGCTCGGTGCCCGCCCGGCGGATCACCTGGGCGACCGGGAGGTCGAGGTCGTAGGCCGCGTCCCGCTTGCCCGCGTTGGTGAAGGCCTGCTCCGGGGAGGGACGGGAGACGACCTGCGTCCAGAGCCGGAAGGCGGGCTCAAGGGCGCCCTCCTCGGGGACCCGGTTGAAGGGGGTGACGTCCCGGTAGCGGCCGTCGTCGTGCGAGACGTACGCGCCCGAGCGCAGCAGCTTCAGCACGGGCGCCGACAGTTCGGGGATGCCGGCGAAGACGTCCGAGACCGCGTCGAACCAGGCGCTGCCGCCCGCGCTCACCACGATCTCCGTCAGGCCCGCGAACCGGCCCGCCCTGTCGAACCCGACGGCGAGGGCGACCAGCCGGCGCAGATAGGCGTGCACCCGGTCCGGGTCGGCCTGCGGGACCTCGCCCTCGTACCCCGCCACCCCGACCAGCCGCAGCGTCCGCGTCGCGGCCACCGCGTCCGCGACCGCCGCGCACTCCGCCTCGGTACGGACGCCGGTCCGGGCGCCCTCCCCGGCGGCCAGCTCGACCACGACGTCCACGGGGCGGGCGGTCCCGTGCAGCGCGGCGTCCATCAGCTCGACCCCGCGCACGGAGTCGACGTAGCAGACGAAACGGAAGTCGGCGTCGCGCTCCAGTTCGCCGGCGATCCAGCGGAGCGCCGGGGCGTCCACGAGCTCGTTGGCGAGGAAGACCCTGCGGGTGCCGAACGCCCGCGCCACCCGCACCTGGTGCGGCACGGCGAGGGTGATGCCCCACGCCCCGCGCCCGGTCTGCCGGTGGAAGAGCTGCGGGGCCATCGAGGTCTTGCCGTGCGGGGCGAAGGCGAGGCCGTGCCGTTCGGTGTACGACTCCATCAGCGCGAGGTTGTGCTCCAGACGCTCGGCGGACAGGGCCAGCACCGGGGTCGCGAAGCCGTCCGTGAACAGGTTGCGGCGCTGGGCGGCCAGTTCGCCGACGGTGAGGCCCTCGGCGTCCGGCGGGAGGCCCTTGAAACGGTGGTCGACGCGTTCCTTCGCGAGCCGGGCGAGCGCTTCGGTGCCGGTGTCGAGGGACACGGAGCCTCCCTGATCAGGTTGGTTGCATTCTGTGCAACGTCCATTGCGTATATCGCTTACCGCTGTCTAACATCCACGCCAACGCCGGGTCAATGGAGCCCGCAGCGACCCTTCCCCGACGACGAGGAGCCACGACCATCGTGAAGGCCACCGGCGCCGTTGACGCCGTGGACGTCGTCGCGCTCGGCGAGTCCATGGTCACGTTTGTGCCCACCCGGCCGGGGCGCCTCGCGGACGTGCCGTCCTTCGACCGCGCGATCGGCGGTGCCGAGTCCAACGTCGCGTGTGCGCTGGCCGCCGCAGGGCACGCCGTGCGCTGGGTCAGCCGGGTCGGCGCGGACGGGTTCGGCGACCACCTGCTGGAGACGATCGCCTCGTACGGCGTGGACGTCTCGGCCGTGGGCCGGGATCCGGCGCGGCCGACCGGGGTCTACTTCCGTACGGCCGGTGACCGGGCGACGGACGCGCACGAGGTCGCGTACTACCGGGCGGGGTCGGCGGCGTCCGCGATGTCGGCGGCGACGGTGGACCTCGCGGCGGTGCGCGCGGGCCGGATCCTGCACCTGTCGGGGATCACGGCGGCCCTGTCGGACGGCTGCCTGGGGCTGCTGCGCGAGCTGACGGATCCCGCCGGGGGAGAGCCGCCGCTGGTGTCGTTCGACGTGAACTACCGGGCGGGGCTGTGGGGTTCGGGTGACGGCTCGCGGATCCTGCTGGAGCTGGCCCGCCGGGCCGACGTCGTCTTCGTGGGGGAGGACGAGGCGGAGCAGGCGTGGGGGGTGACGGGAGGGCCGTCGGCGGTCCGGGACCTGTTGCCGGAGCCGGCGGTGCTGGTGGTGAAGCAGGGCGGTGCGGGGGCGACGGCTTTCGTCTCGGCCGCGGCCCGGTGGGGGCTGGCCGCGCAGTTCCCCGCGCCCCTAAAAGGGCGCTACGACCGTCCCTCCTTTCCAGCCGCGGGCAGTCGTGCCGCCGGGGCGATGGGGGTCCCCCCGCTCGCGCGAAGCCGAGAGCGGGGGAGGGTGGGCGCGGGCGGCACCCTGCCAGCGCCGGTGAGTGTCCCCACCCCCCGGCCCCACCCCACCGGCACCTTCGAACCCGCCCCCGCCGTCGACGTCGTGGCAACCGTCGGCGCCGGTGACGCCTTCGCCGCCGGTTTCCTCTCCGGCCTCCTGCGCGGCCTGCCGCTCCCGCAGACACTCAGGCTCGGCCACCTCTTCGCCGCCGCCGCCCTGACCACCCCCGCCGACCTCGCCCCGCCCCCCGCCCGCGACACCACCGACCGGCTGACCGCCCTGGACGCCGACGCGTGGGGGAGACTTCGACTCGGCCCCGGCTGGACCGAAGCCGACGCGGCCGAAGAGGAGGTACCCAGCCCATGAGCCAGACCGTCGACCGAGCGCTCAGCATCCTGCCGCTGCTCGCCGAGGGACCCGCCGACCTCGGCCAGGTCGCCGAACGCCTCGGCGTGCACAAGTCCACCGCACTGCGGCTGCTGCGCACCCTCCACGAACACGGGCTCGTCTACCGCCAGTCCGACCAGCGCTACCGCCTCGGCGCCCGCCTCTTCGCCCTCGCCCAGGAGGCGATGGAGAACCTCGACGTCCGCGAGATCGCCCACCCCCACCTGGCCCGCCTCAACACGGCCTGCGGACACACCGTGCACCTCGCCGTGTACGAGGAGGGCGAGGTCCTCTACATCGACAAGGTCGAGAGCCGCTACCCGGTGCGCATGTACTCGCGGATCGGCAAGCCCGTCGCCATCACCGTCGCCGCCGTCGCCAAACTGCTCCTCGCCGACCTGCCCGAGCCCGAGCGCCGGGCCCTCGCCGACAAGCTCGACTACCCCATGTACACGGCCCGTTCGACGCCCAACGCGGAGGCGTTCCTGAAGGAACTGGCCAGGGTGCGCGAACAGGGCTGGGCCACCGACCTCGGCGGCCACGAGGAGTCCATCAACTGCGTCGCCGCACCGATCCGCGGCGCCGACGGGCGCGTCGTCGCCGCGATGTCGGTCTCCGCGCCCAACGTCGTCGTCACCGCCGAGGAACTCCTCACCCTGCTCCCGCAGGTGCGCCGTACCGCGGACGCGATCAGCGGCGAGTACTCAGGCAGAACACCGATCAAGGAAGCCGGCACCAGATGACCGAGAAGACCGCCCTCACCCCCGCGACCCACACCACCCCGCCCGCGAAGTTCTCGCACGGCGTCCGCAAGGGCAACATCCTCCAGGTCGCCGGCCAGGTCGGCTTCCTGCCCGCCGAGGAGGGCAGGCCCCCGACCCCGGCAGGACCGACCCTGCGCGAGCAGACCCTCCAGACCCTCGCCAACGTCAAGGCGATCCTGGAGGAGGGCGGCGCGTCCTGGGACGACGTCATGATGATCCGCGTCTATCTGACGGACGTCGACCACTTCGCCGAGATGAACGGCATCTACAACACCTACTTCGAGGAGCAGGCGCTCACCGCCCCGCCCGCCGCCCGCACGACCGTGTACGTCGGTCTGCCCGCCGGCCTCCTCATCGAGATCGACGCCCTCGCCGTCCTCGGCTGAGGCCGATACTCCGTCAACTCCCGCACACCGTACGTCCGTCACGGCACGGCACCCGCCCGGGTGCCGTGCGGCGACCTCCCCTGCCCGAAAGCGCGATGCACTTACGCAGAAGAGGACCCCCACATGTCCCTACCGCTCGCCGCCTCCGCCACCCCCACCGCCCCACCCCACACCGGAGGCCTGCTCCTCCTCCTCGACGGCACCGCCGGCCTCCTCACGGTCGCCGCCATCGGCATCGCCCTGCTCCTCTTCCTCATCATCAAGGCGAGGCTCCAGCCCTTCGTGGCCCTCCTCGCCGTCTCCATAGCCGTCGGCCTGCTCGCCGGGCTCTCGGTCACCGAACTCTTCGGCACCGTCCAGCGCTCGGACGCCGTCTCCACCGTCGAGTCCGGCATGGGCGGCATCCTCGGCCATGTCGCGATCATCATCGGGCTCGGCACGATGCTCGGCGCGATCCTCGAAGTCAGCGGCGGCGCGGAGGTCCTGGCGACCCGTCTGCTCAACCTCTTCGGGGAGAAGCGTGCCCCGCTCGCCATGGGCCTCACCGGCCTCGTCTTCGGCATCCCGGTCTTCTTCGACGTCGGCATCTTCGTCCTGGCGCCCCTCGTCTACGCGGCGGCCAAGCGCGGCGGCAAGTCGATCCTCCTCTACTGCCTCCCGCTCCTCGCCGGTCTCTCCATGACCCACGCCTTCCTGCCGCCGCACCCCGGCCCGGTGGCCGCCGCCGCGCTGCTGCACGTCCAGCTCGGCTGGGTCATCCTCATGGGCGTCGTCTGCGGCATCCCGGCGGTGCTGGCCGCGTGGGCGTACTCGGCGTGGATCGGCAGGCGGATCTTCGTCGCCGTACCGCAGGACATGGTCGAGGCGGCCGAGGAGGCCAGGCAGGCGGTGGTGGCGGAGCAGCGGGCCGCGGGAGTGGAACCCCAGGAGAAGCCTGTGCCGCTCGGCACGGTCCTGGCGATCATCGGCACGCCCCTCGTCCTCATCCTCGCCTCGACCTTCTCCTCCATCGCCCTGGACCCCTCCACCGGCCGCTCGGTGCTGGAGTTCTTCGGCACGCCGATGGTCGCCCTCACCATCGCCCTGGTCCTCGCCTACTACCTGCTCGGCATCCGGCGCGGCTGGTCCCGCAAGTCCCTGGAGACCGTGTCGACCGCGTCCCTCAAGCCGGTCGGCAACATCCTGCTGGTGGTCGGCGCGGGCGGGATCTTCGGCGCCGTGCTGAAGGCGAGCGGTGTCGCCCAGGCCCTCTCCGACACCTTCCACGGCGTCGGCCTGCCGGTGATCGTCCTGGCGTACCTGATCTCGGTGGTCCTGCGGGTCGCCCAGGGCTCCGCGACGGTGGCGATCGTGACGACGGCCGGCATCGTCGCCCCGCTCCTCACCGAGGGCGACCACTCCCAGGCCTTCGTCGCCCTCGTCATCATGGCCATCTCGGCCGGTTCCATCTTCGCCTCGCACGTCAACGACGGCGGGTTCTGGATGGTGGCCAAGTACTTCGGCATCACCGAGCGGGACACCCTGAAGACCTGGACCGTGCTGGAGACGGTGCTGTCGGTCGCGGGGTTCGCGGTGGCGGGCGTGCTCGGCGTCTTCGTGTAGGCGTCTGATAACGAAGTCGGGGCTGGCTGTGTCCGGCACAGGTTTTTGGACCATACTGCCCGCTGTGGAGCAGCGCATAGGAGCCAACAGCCAGCCCCTGGAAGGCGCCGGATTCGACCCGGCCTTCATCCCCGGGCTCACCTCACCCGCGTCCGGCGAGCCCGCGGACGCGAAGGCGGAGGACGCCCGGCCGGAGAAGGCCGAGGAGGTCGAAGAGGCAGCGGCGGCAGGGGAGGTGGAAGCGGCGGAGGCGGCGCCAGAGCCCGTGGCCGGTGCCGACGCCACGCCGGCCGAGGACGCCGCCGCCGACGCGGACAACGCGGACGACGCGGATGACGCCGACGCCGATGAGACCGCCGAGGGCCCCGCCTTCGAGGCCGCCGACCGGCGCGCCCGGATAGTGGCCGACCGCCAGGGCGTGCGCCTCAGCCTCGACGAGGAGAACTGCGAGTTCCGCTGGGACGAGATCGGCGCGATCGAGACCGAGGCGCCCCGCTTCGGCAGGCGCTTCACGATCACCGTCCACACGCCGGAACGCCGCTGGTACCCCATCGAGATCGAGGCGACGTCCCGCTCCCGCTTCAAGGAGTGGGAGGAGCAGCTGGACGCGGTCCTCGACGCGTACTTCGACGACGGCGAGGCGGAGAAGGCGGAAGCGGCGGACCTCCCCGTGGGAGAAGCCGCGGCAGAGGCCGACGACGCCGACGACAAGGCCGACAGCAAGGCCGAGGACAAGGTTCTCGGCAGCGACAAGTAGTCGCCGGACCGCTCCGGCCCTGGCTGCCCCACGGCCGGAGCGGTGCTCTCGCGGCTAGCCGCAGTACTGTGCTTCCTTCCCGATCGACCGGTACATACAGTCCGCGTTCTCCAGCAGCTGGAACACCGCGTCCCGGTTCCGGGAGGTCTCCCGTTCGATCACCTCGTCGGGCGGGTAGAAACCACCGCCGGAACTGGACGTCGGATACATCTCGAAGGTGTAGTCGAAGATCTTCTGGGTGCCCCACAGGTAGTCGTCGATCGAGCCGTCGGTGATGTACAGGTCGCTCGACTGCTCCGGCGTGTAGCCGTTGCTCGCCGCCATCTTCCGCCCGACCGCCTTGAACGCGGCGGCGTCGTCCGCGGTCATCCCGGTGGCGGTGTCGGCGGTCGTGTAGCCGAACGGCCACAGCACCAGCTCGCTGTACGTGTGGAAGTCGATCCCGGCCTTGATCTGCTGCTTGCCGCCGACGACCCGGCCGCGCACGAAGTCGGCGACCACCTTCACCTCGGGCGCCGACTCGGCGGCCGCACCCCGGTAGGTCTCCGAGGACGTCGATCCAGAAGAGCCCCCGCAGCAGCCCCACTTGTAGTTCCAGTTCCGGTTCAGGTCCGTACCGACGTACGACGAACCGGAGTTGGGCTGCCTGTTCTTGCGCCACGACCGGTACGACCCGGTGGCGATGTCGTACTCGCCGCCGTCCGGGTTGAGGTCCGGCACGATCCAGATCTCGCGGCTGTCGACGATGTTCGTGACCCTGGAGTCCGTGCCGTACCCGGCGCCGAGCTCACGCAGCAGGTACAGCGCCATCTCCACCGTGAGGTGCTCGCGCGCGTGCTGGTGGAAGGTGAGGAGGACCTCGGGTTCGTTCTCGTCCGTCGCCACGTTGTCGCTGACCTTGATGGCGACGATGTCCCGGCCCTGGTACGACTTGCCGATCACCTGCTTGCTCATGATGCCCGGGTAGGCCGCGAGCCGCTGGTCGATCTCGGCGTTCGTCTCCGCGTAGTTGTGGTACTTCGAGTCGGCGGTCGGGAAGTCGAACAGCCGCAGCTGATCGGCGGGGGCCGACCGGTCCGGGGCCGCGCCGAGGGGCGTGACCTCGTAGCCGAGCCGTTTCAGCGCGGCGATCTGCGCGGCCCGGCCGGAGACGACCACCGTCTCCTCGTCGGCCTCGTCCACGGTGACACCGGTCCGCTGGATGGCCGCGCGGGTCACGGGGGTGGTGCTCTGGTGGATCTCGTACTGCCGGACGTCGTCGGCCGAGGGGGCGGACGGCCGGGCGCTGTCGGCGGTCGCGTGGGTCGCGGTCGCCGACACGGGGGCCGCGAGGGCGAGGGCCAGCAGGGCGCCGAGGGCGGCGGTCCGTCTGCCGCCGCGGGCGCCGGAGGCGCGCGTGCGAAGTCGCATGAGGTCTCCTGGGGGAGAGGTGGGGGTGGTCCGGTGCGACGTACCTGTGCGTGGGCTGTGCGGGTGCCGCCCATCGTCCAAGTGATGGCATGAACAGGTCAAGATGGTAAAACCGGCCGCGCAGTGTACGCGTGTGCCCGACACCGCAAGCGGCCCTCGCCGAAGTGCACCCGCCCGCGTGATGCCCGTGTGCGTTCACCCGGTCCGCCGGGAGACGCTGGTCGGACGGCCGGGAGGAGGGCCGGCTGATCACGGGCGGACCGCCGCCCGGGTGACCGTCCGGCGCCGACGCACAGGAGACCCGATGAGTACCACCAGTACGGGCGCGCGCCCCGCCGCGGCCCAGGGGCGGTTCGACCACCGGATGGCCGTGTTCGGCTCGGACGACGGGTTCGTCGCCGCCGCCCTGCCCTTCCTCGCCGAGGGCCTCGCCGCGCCCGACGAGCCCCCGCCCGTCGCCATCGCCGGCCCCGGCCTGCTGGCAGCCCTGCGCGACGCGCTCGGCGCCGACGCCCGGGACGTCGGCTTCATCGACCACACCGACTGGTACACGGGTACGGCCGCCAACGCCGTGGCCCGGGGTGCCGGTTACCTCGCGGCGAACGCCGGGCCCGGCGGCCGGGTCCACCTCCTCATGGAGCCCGACTGGGCCGGGCGCGCGGGTCGTTCGGTGCGGGAGAGCACCGAGTGGATCCGCTACGAGTCCCTCGCCAACCTGCTCTTCGCGCCCTTCGCCACCACCGCCCTGTGCGCGTACGACACCCGTACGGCGGGCCCGGCCGTCGTCGACGCGGCCCGCCGGGCCCACCCGGGGACGGGGGTGTACGAGCAGCCGCCGGTCCTGGTGCGGGAGTTGGACGCCGTACCGCTGCCCCCGGCGCCGCAGTCCGCGGCGCGGCTGCCCGCGCCGGAGGCGGTCGGGGCCTGGGCCGCGGGGCGGGGGCTTCCGGCGGTGGACGCCGGGCTGTTCGGCCGGGCCGTCGGGGCGGCGGCCGCCGCGCACGGGCCGGTGATCGAGATCCTCGCCTGGGGCGAGGCCCCGGCCTGCGTCTGCGAACTGCGGCTGTGCCGGGCGGTGGCGGACCCGCTGGCCGGGTTCGTGCCGCCGCCCGGCGGCGAACCGGAGCCGGGGCAGGGACTGTGGTTCACGCGCCAGGTGTGCGCGTACGTCGACGTCCGGGACGGGGTCGCGGGGGACGGCGCGAGGATCCGCGTCCAGTACGCGTGAGCGGACGCCGTACCCGCGTGCCGCGCCGCGGGCGCGACGGCTGCCGTCGGCGGACGGCCGTGGCGCCCGGAGCGGTTCGGGTCCCGGCGGCCGGACCGGCCGCTGGGACCCTCCCGCCGGTTACGGCAGGGCGTGCACGTGGGCGCCCACCGAGGACGACCACGCGTTCCCGGCCGCGGCGTCCCAGTTCGTCGACCAGGTCATCGCGCCCCGCAGGCCGGGGTACGCCGTCGACGGCTTGAACGAACCGCAGTTGGTGAGCTTGGTCAGGCAGTCCAGGGCGTTGTTGACCACGGTCGGCGAGACGTAGCCGCTGCCCGCCGCGCTGGTCGACGCCGGCAGGCCGAGGCCCACCTGGGACGGCGACAGACCGCCCTGGAGCTGGATGCAGGCGAGCGCGGTGAGGAAGTCCACCGAGCCCTGGCTGTACACCTTGCCGTCGCAGCCCAGCATGGAACCGCTGTTGTAGTACTGCATGTTGACGACCGTGAGGATGTCCTTGACGTTCAGGGCCGTCTGGAAGTACCCGTTGGACGTCGACTGCATGTCGATCGTCTGCGGGGCCATGGTGATGATCAGCGACGAGCCCGCCTTCGACGACAGCGAGCGCAGCGCCTGGCTCATGTACGTGGCGTTGATGCCGTTCTCCAGGTCGATGTCGACGCCGTCGAAGCCGTACGTCTGCATCAGCGAATAGACGGAGTTGGCGAAGTTCGTCGCGGACGCCGAGTCGCTCACCGAGATCGTGCCGTTCTGGCCGCCGATCGAGATGATGACCTTCTTGCCGGCCGCCTGCTTGGCCTTGATGTCGGCCTTGAACTGGTCGACCGTGTACCCGCCGAGGCCGGCGGAGTCGAGGGTGAAGCTCACCGCGCCCGGGGTGCTGGTCGCGTCCGCGAAGGCGACGGCGATGATGTCGTACGAGGACGGCACGTCCGAGATCTTCTGCACGGTCGCGCCGTTGTTGAAGTTCTGCCAGTAGCCCGTCACCGCGTGCTTGGGCACGGAGCCGCCGCCACCGGTGCCGGTCGCGGTGGTCGTCGCCGTCACCGCCGACGACTTCGCCGACTCACCCGCCGAGTTGGTCGCACTGACCTGGAAGGAGTACGACGTCGAGGCCGCGAGCCCGGTGATCGTCGCCGAGGCGCCGGTGACCGCCGAGACCTTGGTGCCGTTCTGGTAGACGTTGTAGCCGGTCGCGCCGGACACCGCGCTCCAGGAGAGAGAGGCGGAGGAGGACGTCGTACCGGAGACCGCGAGGCCGGCCGGGGTCGCCGGGACGGTCGGGGCCGGGTCGGAGCCGCCTCCGCCGTCGGGGCCGTAGACCGAGAAGTCGTCGGCGTAGTAGGCGGGCTGGCCGTACCAGCCGTGCGTCCAGACCGTCACCGAGGTGGTCGAGGCGCCGGTGGTGAAGGTCGTCGACAGCTGGGTCCAGGTCGTGTTCGGGGTCCAGGTCGACACGTCCGTGGTGCCGGTGCCGGTGACGCCGAGGTAGGTGTAGGAGCCCTGCACCCACGCGCTCAGCGTGTAGGTCGAGTTGGCCTTCACCGCCACCGTCTGGCTGCACTGGGCGTAGTCCTGCCCGGCCGGGGTCGCCTTCAGCGCGGCGGCGCCGGAGTGCACGGGGGAGGAGACCGTCGTCCCGCTGGCCGCGGAACAGGTCCAGTTGGACAGGCCCGACTCGAAGCCGGGGTTCTTCGCGTTGTTGATGTCGGCGGCGGAGGCGGGCGCGGAGGCCAGGCCCGCCATCGCGAGTGCCGTGGCGAGGGTGGCCACGGCCGACCAGGTGCGGATGCGTCGCTGTCCGGCATGCCGGGACACGAGCCGGGGGATGAGTCTGGGCATGACAAACAAGGTGGTCCAGACCAATTCACGTGTCAATAGGTCCAGACCAAATTCAAAGGCCGGAGGAAGTCCCCGCGGGGCTGAACGGGCCCCGGTCATATGCTCAACCTGTCCCGATTTGGCGTCACTTGTGCGGTCACGGATCCCAGACAGCTACACAAACGCTGTTCTCCGGTCACAGGCGCGTGGTTACAGTGCTGAGGAAGTCACGCAATGAAGTCGTCCCGGCTCATTGGAGTAACACCGGTGGGCCGCCGGGTGTGAAGAGCGGGGAGCTGCGCGTGCCAACTGCCATTGCCGTGACCAGTGCCGACATGGCGCTGCCCATCCAGGACGAGCGGACCATGCCCGCGGTCGTCCTGAAGGACCTCGACCAGCGGCCCCTCGACCACGCCCTCGCCGAGTTCGTGGGTCTCATCGAGCAGTACGGACACGTGGTCGTCGTCTACTCGGACGCCGTACCGGAAGCCGTGGTCCGGCGCCTGCACACCCTGCGCTCCCTCCTGGAGAGCGACCGGATCGCGCTGTTCCGCCCCGACCTGCCGCCGCTCGGCATCGCCGTCCTGGCCCGGCAGCTGCGCCAGCTGGCCTCCTGCGACCTCAGCCCCGGCGTGCTCGCGTCGGCCGGCCGGCTGCTCACCCACTACATCCACTCCGGCGCCGTCCTCGGCTCCGTCGCCAAACTGGACCGCGTCCCGGTCGGCCTCAAGACGCACGCCAAGTCCTGGATGCCCGGCACCCAGTTCGGCGTCGTCGCCCACCCCGAGCCGCAACTGGTCCGCGTCGCCCCCGAGGCCGTGCTGAACGGCCCCGAGTTCAGCACCTGGATGCTGGTCGCCAGGGGGCAGCTTCAGTCCGACTGGATCGGCGGCCTCGCCAAGGCCTGGGGCGCGCACGGGCTGCGCGAGACCCCGCTGCCCGCCGAGTCACCCGTGTGGTGGGGCACCGGCCGGATGATCGAGTTCACCAGCTACCTCGCCGACCTGTCGGTCCTCTACCAACTCGTCACCTCGGTACGGCAGACCAGCTGCCACTGGTGCGGCATCGACGTCATCGGCGACCGCTGTGTCTTCTGCTCCGCCACCCCGCCCGACTACGACCCGCCGGCGCCCCGCGCGCTGGAACAGCGGACGCCCGCCTGACCCGTACCTCCCGCCATCGCCCGGTTCCCCCTGCTTCCCCCACTTTCCCCGCTTCCCCGATGAGGTCGCACGGTCCATGAACTCCCGTCAGCGCCGCGGCGTGATACTCCTGATCCTGTCGGTGCTCTGCGCGCTCGCCGCGTTCGCCGGCGTGCTCTCGGTCATCGACAACGCGAAGTCCGAGGTCGGCCCCAAGGTCACCGCGTACGAACTCCGGTCCGACGTCACGCCGTACACCACGCTGAGCGCGAGCCAGTTCCGGAAGATCTCGCTGCCCAAGCGGTGGCTGTCCGCCAACGCGGTCACCAGCCTCAGCCAGATCCAGGGCAAGATCGCGGTCACCACCCTCAAGAAGGGCTCGCTGCTCCAGACCGACATGATCGTCGACCAGCCCGAGCTGAAGCCGGGCGAGCAGGAGGTCGCCATCATGATCGACGCGGCCACCGGGGTGGCCGGCAAGATCACCCCGGGCTCGCGGGTCAACGTCTACGCCACCTTCGAGGGCAAGCAGCAGAGCGACCCCGACGAGTCGAAGATCATCGTGACCGACGCCCGGGTCCTGGACGTCGGCGCCCAGCTCAGCTACGTGGACCCGGACAACCGGAACCAGCAGCCCAGCGACGCCGTCCCCATCACCTTCGCGCTGTCCACGCTCGACGCCCAGCGCCTCACCTACGCGGAGTCCTTCGCCCAGCGGGTCCGGCTCGCCCTGGTCGCGCCCGGTACGACGACCACCGTGCCGGACAAGGACCGTACCTACGAACTCGCGACGGACAAGTGAGAGGCGCCCTCCATGCCCATCAGGATCCTCCCCGCCGTCGGTGACGCGGACGCCGTCCGCACCCTTGTCTCCCTGCTCAGCCAGCTCCCGGACGCCGAACCGCTGGCCCCCGTCGTGGACTCCACGCAACTCGTCGACACCCTGGCCCGGGCCGCCGCCGAGTCCGTCGACGAACTCCCCGAGGTCGTCGTCGTCCACGAACGCATCGGCCCCGTCCCGGCCCTCGAACTGATCCGCGAGGTGGCCCTGCGCTTCCCCGCCGTCGGCGTCGTCCTCGTCACCACCGACACCAGCCCCGGCCTGTTCGCCGCCGCCATGGACTCCGGCGCCCGCGGCCTGGTCGGCCTCCCGCTGAGCTACGAGGAACTGGCCGGCCGCGTGCAGGCCGTCGCCCAGTGGTCCACGGGCGTACGACGCCATCTCGGCCACGGCGCCGACGTCTTCGCCGGCGTCGGCGGCACCGTCGTCACCGTCAGCGGCGCTAAGGGCGGCACCGGCGCCACCCTCGTCGCGGTCCAGATCGCCCTCGCCGCGCAGGCCTCCGGCCACTCCACCGCCCTCGTCGACCTCGACCTCCAGACCGGGGACGTTGCCTCCTACCTGGACGTCCAGTTCCGCCGCTCGGTCGCCGACCTCGCCGCGGTCAACGACATCTCCCCACGCGTCATGGCCGAGGCCGTCTTCCGCCACGACTCCGGGCTCGCCCTGCTCCTCGCCCCGGCCGAGGGCGAACGCGGCGAGGAGGTCACCGACCGCGCCGCCCGCCAGATCCTCAGCGCCCTGCGCTCCCGCTACGAGGTGGTCATTGTCGACTGCGGCGCCCAGCTCGGCGGGGCGGGCGCGGCGGCCGTGGAGACCGCCGACCTCGCCCTCCTGGTCACCACGCCGGACGTGGTCGCCGTACGGGCGGCGAAGCGGACGGTACGGATGTGGGACCGGCTGCAGATCCGCAAGGCCGAGGAGACGACCGTGGTGGTCAACCGGTACACGCGCGGTACGGAGATCCAGCCGGCGCTGATCGCCCGCATCACCGGGACGGCCATGGCGGGCACCCCGATCCCCGCCAACTTCAAGGAACTCCAGGGCGCGGTCGACGCGGGCCGCATGCACGAGCTGGACGCACGGAGCACCGTGAAGCAGGCGCTGTGGGGGCTGGCCGGGGAGCTCGGACTGGTCAGGTCGGGGGAGACGGCACCGCCACGCCGGTCCGGGGCACGGGCCAGGGGCGGGGAACGGGCGGCGGTGGGCTTCCGGCGACGCAAGGAGCTGCCGTGAGAGGCCGGTGGCCGGGTGCGGGGGCGGTGGGCCGTCGGTCGGGTGCGGGCCGGTGGGGGTTGTTCGCACAGTTCCCCGCGCCCCTAAAAGCAGGGCGTCGCGGTGAGCGCCCCTTCAGGGGCGCGGGGAACTGCGCGGCCCGCCCCCACGCACCCGCGGGCGACCGCGGCCAGGTCAGCATCGAACTCCTCGGCATGACCCCGGTCATCATCCTCACCCTGGTGCTCATGTGGCAGGCCGTCCTCGTCGGCTACGCCTTCACCCTCGCGGGCAACGCCGCCGACGAGGGCGTACGCGCGGGCACCGCCGTCCCCCGGGGGGAACGCTTCGGCGTCTGTGAGCAGGCCGCCCTGGCGGACCTCTCCAGCTCCTGGCGGGAGGGAGCCACGGTGGACCGGTGCGGCGGCACCGGCACGGTCACCGCGGACGTCTCCCTGCGCGTCCCGGTCCTCTTCCCCGGCTCGATCGACTTCCCCGTCACCGTGCACGGCCACGCCGGCACCGTGGAGGAGGTGAAGAACTGAGATGCGCTCCCGCCCCCCGCACCCCCGTCTTCCCCGTCGGCAGCACCGCGACCGCGGCCAGGTCGCCGTCGAGTACCTCGGCTTCCTCCCGGTCCTCCTGATCGTCGGCCTGGCCGGCATCCAGCTCGGCGCCGTCGCCTACGCCGCCGAGCAGGCCGGTACCGCGGCGCGGGCGGGGGCCCGCGCCGCCTCGCTGCAGCAGGACGTCGGCGCCGCCTGCGCGTCCGCGGTCAGCAGCGGCATCCACGTGAGCTGCGCGACCTCCGGCGGCGGCGACTCGGTCACCGTCACCGCCACGGTCCACATCCCCAAGATCATGTGGAAGGACCTCGGCAACGCCACCAAGTCCGCCACGATGCCCGTCGACCACTGAACGAGGAGCACGGACCACCATGAGCCTGCGGGCACGCATCAACTCCCCCGAGGAGCAAGGCAGCCGGGGCGAGGACGGCCACCTGGTCTCCTCGTACCGGGCCAAGCTCCTGGAGGAGATCGACCTCGCCGAGATGAGCGCGCTGGCCGCCGCCGAGCGCCGGGCCCGGCTCGAACGCGTCCTCGGCCACATCATCAGCCGCGAGGGCCCGGTCCTGTCGACCGTCGAACGCTCCCAGCTGATCCGCCGCGTCGTCGACGAGGCCCTCGGCCTCGGCATCCTGGAACCGCTCCTCGAAGACCCGTCGATCACGGAAATCATGGTGAACGGCCCCGACGCGATCTTCGTCGAACGCGGCGGCCGCGTCGAGCAGTTGCCGCTCCGCTTCGTCTCGGCGGACCAGCTGATGCAGACCATCGAACGCATCGTCTCCACCGTCAACCGCCGCGTCGACGAGTCGAACCCGATGGTCGACGCCCGCCTCCCCTCAGGGGAGCGCGTCAACGTCATCATCCCGCCGCTCTCGCTGACCGGCCCCACCCTCACCATCCGCCGCTTCCCGCGCTCCTTCACCCTCCAGGAGCTGATCGGCTTCGGCTCGCTCGACGAGCCCATGGTGTTCCTGCTGGCGGGCCTGGTGCAGGCGAAGTTCAACATCATCGTCTCCGGCGCCACCGGCACCGGCAAGACCACCCTCCTCAACGCCCTGTCCGGCCTGATCCCCGCCCACGAACGCATCATCACCATCGAGGACTCCGCCGAACTCCAGCTCCAGCAGTCGCACGTGGTCCGCCTGGAGTCCCGCCCGTCGAACGTCGAGGGCAAGGGCCAGGTCACCATCCGCGACCTGGTCCGCAACTCCCTGCGGATGCGCCCCGACCGGATCGTGGTCGGTGAGGTCCGCGGCGGCGAGTCCCTCGACATGCTGCAGGCCATGTCCACCGGCCACGACGGCTCCCTCGCCACCGTCCACGCCAACAGCGCGGAGGACGCGCTGACCCGGCTCCAGACCCTGGCCTCCATGTCGGACGTCGAGGTCCCCTTCGTCGCCCTGCACGACCAGATCAACAGCGCGGTCGAGGTGATCGTCCAGCTGACCCGGTTCGCGGACGGCGCCCGCCGGATCACCGAGATCGCGATGCTCGACAGCCACGGCAGCGAGCCGTACCGGCTGGCGACCGTGGCCCGCTTCGACGCCCAGCCCATGACCCACGACGGGCGGGTCCACGGCGTCTTCCGCTACCACCCGCTCCCGCGCCGCACCGCCGACCGCCTCTACATGGCGGGCCAGCCGATCCCGCAGGCCTTCGGCGTGGCCCAGCACTTCGACCAGCTCACCACCCGAGAAGCCCGGTAGGCGGCCCATGTCCCTCCACGACCTCGTCACCCTCACCACCGGCATCACCCTGCTGGCCTGCCTCCTGGCCGTACTGGGCCTGCACGCCTACGCCTCCGGCCGGGCCCAGCGCGCCGCCCTGGTGGACCGCCTCTCCTACTCAGGACAGGCCCCGCTCTCCGGCCGCCGGCGCCGGTTCCGCAACCTGGACCGCCGGCTGCGCGGCACGTCGGTCGGCCGCCGCCTGGAACTCCGGCTGGCGGCCACGGGCCTGGACGTGACGCCCGGCGAGTTCTTCGTCTACATGCTCGCCGCCGTCGCCTCCCTCTGGCTCATCGGCCAGGCCGCCCTCGCCCCCTTCTTCGGTCCGGTCGCCGGCCTCCTCGGCGTCTTCGCCGCCGTCCAGTTCCTCAACTGGCAGCGGCAGAAACGCATCGAGCGGTTCATCGGCCAACTCCCCGAACTGGCCCGCATCCTGGCCAACGCCACCCATGCCGGCCTCGCCCTGCGCACCGCGATCGGCATGGCGGCGGAGGAGCTCGAGGCCCCGGCCGGCGAGGAACTCGCCAAGGTCGCCGACCAGTTGGCCGTCGGCCACTCCATGGACGACGCGCTCGGCGAGCTCGCCGAGCGGCTCCCGTCGCGCGAACTGGTCGTCCTCGTCACCACGCTCGTCCTCTCCAACCGGGCCGGCGGCCAGGTCGTCTCCGCCCTGCGCAACCTCACCGAGACCCTGGAGGAGCGCAAGGAGACCCGGCGGGAGATCCGCACCCAGCTCTCCCAGGTGACGATGACGTCGTACGCCGTCCCGGTCCTCGGTGTCGGCGCCCTGTTCCTGATGAACGGGGTCAAGGACGGCACCCTCGCCCGCATGACGGGCACCGGGCTCGGCCAGGCGGCCGTGGTCATCGCCTTCGGGCTGTACGTCATCGGGTTCGTCCTCATCCGCCGCCTCAGCCGCATCGACGTATAGGCAATCGACGTATAGGTAAGAGGTGGTATGTCACATGGCACTCCTCCTGGCCCTCCTCATGGCCCTCGCCGTCTACGGCGTCTTCGCGGGCGTCCGCATGTACCGCGCGGACGCGAAGCTCCCCGCCGACCTGGCCATCGCCCTGGAGGTCGGCGCCACCCGCACCGGCGCCGCCAACTCCCTCATCGACCGCATGGGCATGCGCTACGCCCCCGCGGTCCTCCGCCTGATGGGCCCGCGCCAGGTGGCCAAGTACCGCCGCAGGATCGACCTGGCCGGCAACCCCGGCGGCCTCACCATCGACCGCTACGCGGCCCGCCGCGCCGTCTACGGCGCCCTCGGCGGCACCGGCTTCCTGGTCTTCCTCCTCCGCGGCCAGTGGCTGGTCGCCGTCCTGCTCCTCCTCTTCGGCGCGTTCTGGACGGAGGTCGGCATCTGGTCGGCGATCCGCCTCCGCAAGGACGTCATCGAGCGCACCCTGCCGGACTTCCTCGACGTCCTCGCGGTCGTGGTCGGCGCAGGCCTCGGCTTCCGCCAGGCCCTGGACCGGGTCGCCACCCACTACGAGGGCCCCTGGGCCGACGAACTCCGCATCACCCTGCGCCAGATGGACCTCGGCATGAGCCGCCGCCAGGCCTTCGCGGAGCTCCGCCGCCGCAACGACTCCGAGCAGGTCGCCATGTTCGTGACGGCACTCCAGCAGGGCGAGGAACTGGGCGCGCCGATCGTCGACACCCTGGTCGCGCTGGCCAAGGACATGCGCCGCACCGACGCCCAGAACGCCCGCCGCAAGGCGGCCCGCGCGGTACCGAGGGCCACCCTCATGATCACCACGTTCATGGTCCCGGCGACGATGCTGCTGCTGGCCGCGGGCCTGCTGCTCGGCTCCGGCGTCGACTTCGGGTCGGTCACGGGGAAGTAGGAGGCAGGCGGAGATGACGACCGTGGCGACCAGCAAGGACGCGGCCGGGGCCGAGGCTCAAGTCCAGGCCCAGGCCGAGGCCGAGGCCGACGAGAAGACCGCGCCCTACGCCACCGGAGCGGCGGGCACGGCGGCTGCGGACGACGAGACGCTTGCGGACCGTGTGAGGGCCACGGACGGTGTGAGGGCCGCGCAGGGCACGACGGTCACGGGCGGCACGACGGTCACGGGCGGTGTGAAGACCGCGCAGGACACGACGGTTACGGACGCCACGACGGCCGCGGACGGTGTGAAGGTCGAGGTCCGTGCCCTCCAGGCGATGTGCCGGCAGGTTTTCGGCCTCCGTCTGGCGATGATCGCCGTGGCGACCCCCGCCGCGCTCCTCAACGCCAGCCCCGGCCTGGGTGCCCGCCTGGTCGGCTCGGCCGTGGTCGTCACGTTCATGGTCTCGTACGTCCTCTTCCGGGACTGGCAGCGCTTCGGCCCCCTCCTCCTGCGCCACCCCACCCTCCTGGCCGCCGACACCCTGTTCGGCTCCCTGCTCCTGATCTCGGCGGGCCCCGACACCACCCTCGCCTACGTCAGCGTCTGCACCCCGCTCCTCGCCGGCCTCCTCTACAGCTGGCGCGGAGCGGCGGTCTTCGCGTCCCTCCAGTCGCTGATCCTCCTGGTGGCGCAGGAGGCGCTGAAGCACCCCCACTCGGTACTGGCCGAGTCCCTCCTCCTCCCCGGCCTCTGCGTCATCACCGGAGCGATGGGCTCGACCCTGCGCAACCTGATGCTCCGCTTCGGCACCGCCACCGAGGCCCTGACCGAGACCCGGGCCCGCCTGGCCGCGACCGAGGCGGCGAGCACGGCGGCGAACGCGGAACGCGCCCGGCTGGCCCGCGAGATGCACGACTCGGTGACCAAGACGCTGTACGGCGTGGCGCTGGTCGCCGACGGCCTCGCCGCGTCGGCGGCCGTGTCCCCGGACCGCCTGGACCCGGCCCTGATCAGGCGGCAGGCGGAGCTGCTGGCGCGCGCGGCACGCCGGGCGGCGGCGGAGTCCCGCGAACTCCTGACGGACCTGCGCGGCGACCCGGAGGCCGACGTACTCTCCCAACTGCGCTCGCTGACGACCGGCTTCACCGCCCGTACGGCCCTCCCCGCCCGGTACGACGGCCCCGCCGCCCCCGTCCCGCTCCCGCCCCCCACCGCCCGCCAGCTGCTGGGCATCGCGGCGGAAGCCCTGGAGAACGCGCACCGCCACGCACACGCGACGAGAGTCGACGTACGGGCCGCCACCACCCCCACCCACCTGGTGGTGACGATCCACGACGACGGCCGGGGCCTGCCCCCGGACACGTCCCTGGAAGACCTGCGCCGCACCGGCCACTTCGGCCTGCTCGGCATGACGGAACGGGCGGCGGCGGTGGGCGCCCGCATCCAACTGACCACCGACAAGGGCACGGAGGTCCGAGTGGAGGTGCCACTGACATGACCGACCCGACCGACCCGACCGGCACGGCCGACGGACCAAGGGCACTGCGCGTCCTGGTGGCCGACGACAACCCGGTGATCCGCGCGGGCCTGACGGCCGTTCTCTCCGCGGCGGACGACCTCACGGTGGTGGCGGAGGCCGAGGACGGCCGCGCGGCCTACGAGGCGGCCCTGCACCACCGCCCCGACGTCATCCTCCTGGACGTCCGCATGCCCGGCGTGGACGGCATCGCGGCCCTGCCCCACCTGGTCCGTGTCGCCCCGGTCATGATGCTGACGTACAGCGACGGGACGGACCTCGTGCAGGAGGCGGTCCGGCTGGGCGCCGGGGGCTACCTGGTCCACGGCGAGTTCACGACACAGCAGCTGACCCAGGCGGTACGGGACGTGGGCCGGGGCCGCCCGCACTTCACCCCGACGGCGACGAACGCGTTGCTCGCGCACGTCAGAGGAAACGCAACTGCACACGCGAAACCGGAACTACGAGCTCTACCAAAGAAATTTACCCACACAGACCTTTCACAATTGCAATCCACTGTGGGACAGTCATCCCAGTCCCGGTTTCAACTGAGCGGCAGGGAGGCGGAGATCATGGACCTCATCGCGTCCGGCATGAGCAACCAGCAGATCGCCGCCGTCTGTTTCATCAGCGAGAAGACCGTCAAGAACCACATCAACCGCATCTTCGCCAAGCTCCACACCCCCACCCGCGCCCAGGCGACGGCCAAGTGGCTGGGGGTGGCCTGACATGAGGCCGGAGAAGAACCGGGTGAACTGGGTCCGGATTTGGGTCTCGGGACCCTCCACCGAAGGGTATGTTCCGCCATACGCTGCCAGGATCGGAACCGAACCCGGAGGGGAGCACCATGAGCAACCTGATGCTGAGGATGCTTGTCGCAATGCAGCGCCGTGCCGACGACCGGGGTCAGACCGCGGTCGAGTATCTCGGGATCATCGCGGTGGTGGTGGCGATCGTGCTGGCCGTTACGGGGACGAGTATCGGAAACACGATCCTGCAGGCGATCCTGACGCAGATCGGCAAAATCGTGTGATGCGTGTCCGCCGTTACGGCGACTCCGGGCAGGCCTTCCCCATCTACATCACGGTTGTGGGGGGCCTGCTC
The DNA here is from genome assembly GCF_043201715.1 of Streptomyces sp. NPDC048291. Taxonomy (NCBI): domain Bacteria; kingdom Bacillati; phylum Actinomycetota; class Actinomycetes; order Kitasatosporales; family Streptomycetaceae; genus Streptomyces; species Streptomyces sp. NPDC048291. The sequence goes on along the minus strand of NZ_JBICZC010000004.1, from coordinate 468,081 downwards.
TTTCTCGCTTTCGCATACTTCGCGGTCGGCCAGGCCGCGGTGAACCGGAACGGCGCCCAGACGGCCGCCGATGCCGCGGCGCTCGCCGCGGCCATGAACACGCGTGACCAGCTGACGGACCAGTGGGTGAAAGACGTACTCGACCCGACCAAGTGGCAGGACATCTTCGACGGCAATGTGGCGGTGGCCGACTCGTGTTGGCGTGCCAGCGAACTGGCCGCCCAGAATGATGCGACGGCACAGTGCACTGCCGCGCCGCCGCTGAGCTACAAGGTCGACGCCGAGACGAACAAGACCGTGGGCAGCTCGGTCGTACCCGGCACCGAGAACATGAAGTCGACGGCGCATGCCACGGCCGTGATCGAGCCCCTCTGCACGTTCTCGCTGTCCGGTGCGGGCGGCGCACTGCCCGAACTCACCTGCAAGGACCGCAACTGGACCCTGGACCCGGCCGATCTCACCCATCTCCCGGGCCCCGAGGACCTCTTCGACGTCCACCTGGCCGACTGACAAACGGAATCGACGAGTGAAGGAGGAGGCGTAGCGATGAGTGTTCGGTTCACTGCGAAGGCTCGCAAGGGGACGGTCGCCCTGGCCGTCGCGGTCGGCCTGGCCGTCGGCGTGGCCGGATGCGGCGGCGGTGGCGACAGCGGTGGTGACAAGAAGCCCGGATCGTCGGCATCGGCCTCCAGCAGCACCGGTTCCCAGCCGAGCGCGCAGGAGGGGCAGTCCGCGACGCCCCTCGCCGAACTCTCGGGTCCCTCCGGGCTCCTCCTCCAGGTCACTTCCGCGGTTCGGGACTCGGGCGGCTTCCTCACCGTCAACGCGAACATGAAGAACGACGGCTCCCAGACGGTCGTGGTCCCGGTGGCACTGCGTGGTGACGAGACGGAGATCGTCAAGCACGGTACGTCGCTGGGCGGTGCCACGCTCGTGGACTCCAAGGGCAAGAAGCGCTACTACGTCCTGCGCGACACGGACGGACGACCGCTCACCACGACCGATCTGAACCAGATCCAGGCCGGCCAGACCATCCCCGTCTTCATGCAGTTCCCCGCCCCACCCGCCGACACCACCGAGGTCACCCTCCAACTCCCCACCTTCTCCAGCGGCACCATCAAGATCTCCGGGTGAGGCCGAAGTGACCACTCCACGCCTCTCCCTGACCCTGGGCGCCGCGACGCTCCTCCTCGCCGCGAACCTCTACGGCGCGACGACCGCCCGTGCGGACGGCGGTGACCCGAGCGTCCCCCCGGGCACGGAACCCTCCGCCGGTGCCCCCGTGAAGATCGACCCCACCGACCCCGACCTGAAACTCCCCGAGGGCGCCACCCTCGCCGAGCCCAAGGTGCTGGACATCAAGTCGGTCGTGGAGGACCAGAGCGGTGACGAACGGCGTGAGGACACCAACGCGGACGTGACGTTCGCCCTCCAGGCCGAGGTGCTGTTCAGCAAGGACAGCGCGAAGCTCAGCGCGGCGGCGAAGGCGCGGATCGGGGCGATCGCGGACGAGATCAGGAAGCAGAACCCGACCCAGGTCCGCGTCTTCGGCTTCACCGACAACCTGGGCACCTCGGCCCACGGAGACGTCCTCTCCCGCCAGCGCGCCAACGCCGTACAGGGCGTCCTCGACCAGGACCTGAACGACCCGAACATCACCTTCGACGTACGCGGCTACGGCGAGCAGTACCCGATCGCGGACAACTCGACGGAGGAGGGAAGGAAGAAGAACCGCCGGGTGGAGGTCACGTTCCCGCGGACCGGTTCCTGAGGATCCTCCCGAGCCCGGCCGCTCCGGTCGTCACCCCGCCCGCCCCTCCTCGACACTCACCCTCGTCCCCACCGCCACACCCCAGCCCGCCATCGCTCCCGCCTCCGCCTCCAGCACATGCCGGGAACGGAGACGGGGCCGGCCGAGGCGACCCGGTGGCATCGTCCGCACGGCGATGACGTTCATCCGGCGGTCCAGGTAGGCGACGTCGATCGCCATCCGCATCCGGAAGGTGTGGATCCCGTTGGCGGGCGACAACAGGATCGCGCCGTCAATCCCGTCCCGCCCGAGCAACCCTCTGGTGCGCGCACGATAGGACACGGCGATCTCCAGCGGAACGGCCTCCCGCCGGCCCCCCTCCCCGTGCACGAGCAACGTTCCCCGGCCGTCCCGCCAGCGCCTCACACCCGACCCCTTCCGTGGCTGCACCGCAGCTGCTCGCCCCGACCGTATCCACAACGCGGGCGGCGGGTTCTGTCCGAGGCCCGAATACGTGTCACCCGGGCACGCGGAGATCGTTGAGCGGGGCAAGAGACCCCCAGCCCCACCTGGAGTCACCCCGGTGAACCGCCTCGCGCCCGTCACTTCGGCGTCCCCGCTTCCGGCCGTCCCCAGCCCCACGAGGAATGCACATGGCTGACCGGTTGAAGATCGACGGCACGGAACTGGACAGGTTCTTCAGGGACTTGAAGAAGGCGCAGGAGTCGTTCACCGCCTTGCGGGAGGCGTTGCGTGCCCCGGGTGCCGACGGCCTCGGTACGGACGACCTGGACAGGGCCTGTGACCGGTTCCAGGAGGAGTGGCACTACGGGGCGAAGGAGATCGCCGAGCAGATCGGGGAGCTCACGGACATCACGAAGAAGGCGAAGGACGACTTCCACGAGGTGGACGTGGCGTTGGAGAAGGCGCTGGAGAAGACGCGGAGCAGGGGCGGGGGCAAGTGACCGTCGCGAGCCGCTACCCCCATCTCGGCTTCGACCCGGCGCCCGGCAGCACCGACCTGGTGCGGGACCTCCGCCGCAAGCTGTCCGACTGCGCCAAGGAGATGGAGAGGGCGCACTCCAAGGTCACGAAGCTGATGAACGGCAGCTACTGGGAGGGCGACGCGGCCGTCGCGTTTCGTGCGCAGCTGGAGGACGGCCCGCTGCCGCTCAACCTGACGAACGGCGCCCACTCCGTCGACCGGGCGGCCGGACAACTGGATCTCTGGGGCACGGAGCTGGAGGAGTTCCAGCGGCGCGCGAAGAAACTCGACGGCGAGGCCGAGGAGGCCCGCGAGGCGTTGCGGCGGGCCCGGGGGCACGCGGACGAGGCCGAGCGGATCGCGGGCAAGGGCGACTCGGCCCTGCACAAGGCGAACGCCGAGGTCACGGCGGCGCAGGGGGACCTGGACGACGTACTGAAGCGTGCCCGCGCTCTCGCCGACGAGCACGAGGAGACCGCGCGCAGGCGGGCCCGGCACATCGGCGACGCCACACACCGGCTGGCGCCGCACGAGCCGAACGGGTGGGACAGGTTCACCGACTGGCTGGGCGACAACCTCCCCGACATCCTCAGCGCGTGCGCCGCCGTACTGGGCGTGATCGCGTTGCTGGGCCTCACGGCCGTCGCCCCCTGGATGCTGTTCCTCGCGGCGGGCCTGCTCAGCGGAACGGCCTTCGGCCTGCGGGTCGGCGACCCCGAGGTCCTGGCCTCCCTGGAGGACGGCTTCACCCAGGACGAACTGGACATCGACTTCTGGAGCAACCTGCTGGGCGTCGCGGGGGACTTCCTGGGGATGCTGCCGGGGTTGGGGGCGGTGGCCAAGGGCACCTACCTCGGACTGCGCTCGGTCGGGGAGTCGGGTGAACTGCTTTCGCTCGTGGCAGAGGGAGATGAAGTGCTGTCCCTCGGACAGAGGCTGGCGAGAGCCGGAGCCAATGGCGGAACGTCACTCAGGTCGGTCGGCTCCTCGATCAAGTCCGAGGCCGAGGCTGCCGGCGGGGCGGCCAGCTTCCTGGCCCATTCGCGGGTGTTCGGAGGCAGGCTGGCCCCGATCGTGGAGAAGATCGACAAACCCGCGACGATCTTGGGGACCGGCACAGCCGTCTATGGCGTGACGAGCAGCTTCGTCGACACCCTGGACAACGATGCCGCCAAGACGGTCAGCAACCTCCTCGACGGACCCAGAACCCTGGGCATCGACGTGCCAGCGGCCATGGGCGCGCTTCACTTCCTCCTGCGCGGTGCGGGCGAGGCCTCATGACCGGCGCCCCGTACGTGATCGATGCCTCGGCCAGGAACGTCGACGCCGACATCTGGTTCGCGTTGCCTCCGGGTTTCGTCCCGCTCCCCCTGCATGATCTGACGACGGCAGAGCGCGAACCTACAGCGGCGGCGGAGCCGTCGGCCGGGCACGGTCCGGTGTTCCGGCTGGCCCGACTGCTCCTCGAAGCAGGAACAGTGCACTGTTGCCTTGGTCTGCATGCAGATGACGAGGGAGACGGCGGTCCCCTCCTGTCGCTCTTCACGCTTGCCCAGCGGGCCACCGAATGGGCTCCGCGCAGCGTCCTGGCAGCCCGCGCGGCAGTCGGCGCGGAGAACGCCGAGTACATCGAGATGCTGGAGCTGCCGTGCGGCTCCGCCGCGCTCGTGCAGACACGCACGACGGCGCCACCGGAACTGAACCTCGGTGCCCCGTGCGAGCTGCTCCAGGCCACGGTCTACGTGCCGTGTCCCGACAGCCGGCGCGTCGCGATTCTCTCGCTCGCCACGACATCCGTCACACGAGCGAGGAACTACTGTGCCCTGCTCAAGGAGATCGCCGGCACGGTCAGTTTCGAGAACCCCCTCCCGGATGTAGCCGATGACGTACCCGACAAGGACTGACATGCCGCCCACCCATCCCACGGCCTGGGACGATCAGGCGACCCGCCGGGCCTGGACGAAGCTGTTGATCTGTGCCGCCCTCGGCCAGGTCCTCTGGCCTGTTGCCTGGGTGGCGTTGCTGGCGTGGTACGTCAGCATGTCGGTCACCTGGACTCTGTGGCTCTTCTTCGTCCCGATGGCCTACGCGTTCTACCGGACGTTTCTCCAGTGGGCCTACTGGAGGGGAGCGTTCCGCGCGCGGCTCATCCTGCGACAGTACCCCTGGCAGATGTACGAAGCTCCGGAGAGCGGGATCGGCAACATCCCCGGCGTCCGCAAGGGCTATGCCTGGCTGAACCTGCCCAACCCTGAGGTGCCGGACCAGCAGGTGACGATGGTGATGCACTCGCACGTGCGCTCCATCTGGTGGGGAGGCCGCCTCGGCAAGCGTGCCGGCGCCGAACGGAAGGCACAGGTACGGGAGATCTGGTTCGCGGGCGATCCCCGCTTCGCCGCGGTGCTCGCGGTACCTGGGCCGCGCCGCCTTTACGTCATCCGTCAGCTGCCGAGTCACACCCCTGGTCTCCCCGCCGACGCCCATGGAGCCGGCCCCCAGGCAGTGGAACTCGCCCGCCGGGCCGGGGCCCGGGTACCGGACGTCAGCCAGGCTGGCCCGTGACCTGGATGCTCTGCCTGCCGGAACACGATTCTGTTGTGACGGAGTCGGTCCCCGGGTAATACCTCCCCCATGACATCACTCGGCGCAGTCTTCCGTCCCCAGCTACCCCCCGAGCGGCTTCGGGACGTCGTTCGTGTTGCTGATGGGGTGGGGCTTGAGGAGTTGTGGTTGTGGGAGGACTGTTTCCGGGAGGGTGGGATCTCCGCGGCGGCGGCCGCGCTCGGGTGGTCGGAGCGGGTGCGGGTCGGGGTGGGGCTGTTGCCGGTGCCGTTGCGGAACGTGGCGGTCACCGCGATGGAGGTCGCCGCGCTGCACCGGATGTTCCCGGGGCGCGCGATCGTCGGCGTCGGGCACGGTGTGCAGGACTGGATGGGCCAGGTCGGCGCCCGCGCCGAGTCCCCGCTGACCCTGCTCCGCGAGCATCTCGACGCCCTGCGCGCCCTGCTGCGCGGGGAGCGGGTCACGGTCGACGGGCGGTACGTCCGGCTGGACGGTGTCGCGCTCGACTGGCCGCCCGCCGGCCCCGTCGAGGTCCTCGCCGGCGCCGAGGGACCCCGTACCCTCCGCCTGTCCGGTGCCGCCGCCGACGGAACCGTTCTCACCTCCGCCACCTCGCCCGACGGGGTGCGCCGGGCCCTGCGGCTCATCGAGGAGGGGCGGCTGGCCGCGGGGCGCGGCGCGGACGAGCCGCACACGGTGGTCGTGTACCTGCTGACCGCCACCGGGTCCGACGGCCCCGCCCGGCTCCGTGCCGAACTCGTCGCGGAGGGGCTGGAGTCCGTCCCCGACCTCGGTGTCGCCGGCGACGCGGACGCCGTAGCCAAGGCCGTGCAGCGGCTCGTGGAGGCCGGCGCCGACACCGTCATCCTCCAGCCGACCGCGGACGAACCCGACCCCGAGGGCTTCGTACGGTTCACCACCGAGGAGGTCCGGCCGCTGGTGGCGTAGCGCCGGCCGCCCGGCGTTGTCAGTGGCGGGTGCCACACTCGCCGGCATGACGACCGATGACGTTCGGCTGCGGCCGGTGCAGGACGACGACCTCGAGATCTTCCTCGCCTACGAGCACGACCCGGAGGCCGTCCGGCGGTCGAGGTTCACGCCCCGGCCGCGCGAGGCCTTCCTCCGGCACTGGAGGGAGCGGGTGCTCGGGGACCCGAGCGGCCGGGTGCGGACCGTCGTCGCGGACGGCGAGGTCGCGGGGAACATCGTCGCCTGGTGGGACGGCGAGCGCCGCTTCACCGGGTACTGGCTCGGGCGGGCCTACTGGGGGAGAGGCGTCGGCAGCCGCGCCCTCGCCCTCTTCCTCCGGGAGGAGACCGTACGGCCCCTGTTCGCCGACCCCTTCGCCGAGAACACCGCCTCCGTACGGCTGCTGCGGAGGAACGGCTTCCTGCCGTACGAGGGCGGGGACGAGGGCGGGGACGGGGACGGGCAGCAGGCTGTGGACGAGGGGTACGTGCTGCTGGTCCTGCGGGATCACGCCACGGGGGAGCCCATGGGGGCGGTAACGGCGGCGCCTTGATGCGCTCGCCCCCCTCCTGGCGGGGGCGCCGCCCGCGGTTTCGTCACGCCGTGCCCGTGGCGCGCGGATGGTCCCCCGTCGCCCCGTCGATCAGCTCCCGCAGGATGTCGATGTGCCCGGCGTGCCGAGCCGTCTCCTCGATCATGTGGACGAGGACCCAGCGGAGCGAGACCTCGTGGTCGCGCCAGTCCGGGCGGCCCGGGGTGTCCAGCGGGCGTCCGGTGATCACCGCGTCGGACGCGGCGCGCGCACGGCCGTAGAAGTCGGTGATCTGCTGGGTGGTCTCACCGGGGCCGACGGACAGGTCGTCGTCGGTGTAGGGGTCGAACCACAGTGGCTCGACCTCGCCGCCGAACGCCGAGACGAACCAGCCGTACTCCACCGAGGCGAGATGCTTCACCAGCCCCAGCAGGTTCGTGCCCGACGGCGTCATCGGGCGCCGCAGCTGTTCGTCGTCCAGTCCCTGCAGCTTCCACAGGACCGCGTCCCGGTGCCGGTCCAGGCTCGCGTGGAGGATGTCCTTCTCGCCGGCGGTGTACGTGTCGTGGGTCGTCATGGCGGGTGAAATTAGCAGCGGGGACTGACAGTCCGCTGCGATCCTGCGGCCATGGCAGAGCAGCGGACGCAGCGCACGCACCCCATGCACCCCACGCACCGCACCTTCGAGGACCTCGTCGCCGAGGGCGCCGCCGTGCCGACCGAGGGGTGGGACTTCTCCTGGTTCGAGGGGCGGGCCACCGAGGCACGTCCCTCCTGGGGGTACGCCCGGGCGGCCGGCGGGCGGCTGGCCCGGGCCGCGGCGGCGCTCGACATCCAGACCGGCGGCGGCGAGGTGTTCGACTTCGCCCTCGGTACGGCGGCCCCGGACCGGCCCCGGCTGCTCGCCGCCACCGAGGGCTGGCCGCCGAACGTCCCGAAGGCGAGCGCGCTGCTGGGCGCCCGCGGCGTGGTGGTCGTCGCCTCGCCCGAGGACGCCCCGCTGCCGTTCGCCGACGGGACCTTCGACCTGGTGCTGAGCAGGCACCCGGTGCGGGCCGACTGGGCCGAGATCGCCCGTGTGCTGCGGCCGGGCGGCACGTACTTCGCGCAGCACGTCGGGCCCGCCAGCGTCTTCGAGCTCGTCGAGTTCTTCCTCGGCCCGCAGCCGGAGGCCGTCCGCGGCGGCCGTCACCCCGACGCCGAGCGCGCCGCGGCCGAAGCGGCCGGGCTGGAGGTGGCCGGGCTGCGGGCGGAGCGGCTGCGGATGGAGTTCCACGACATCGCGGCCGTCGTGCACTTCCTGCGGAAGGTCGTGTGGCTGGTCCCGGGCTTCACGGTCGAGGCGTACGAGCCGCAACTCCGGGCCCTGCACCGGCGGATCGAGACGGAGGGACCCTTCGTGGCGCACAGCTCCCGGCACCTCTTCGACGCCCGCAGACCGGTGCGCCGGCCCTGATGCACCGGCCTTGGAATGCCAGGCGGCGAAGAATGGCCAAGAACCGCCGTCCGGGAGTCCGGACGCCCGTGCGGCCATGCGGAGAGTGAAACGATCAAGGCGACACATTAAGGGGCGTCAGTGATCAATAGGGGCAACTCGTGCTCTAGGGCGTAGATCTACGCATAAGTGAAGAGTGCACCCCTTTGTTCATCTCTCATTTTCACAGTGTTCTCACATCGTTACCTCATTTGCTTCGTATCACCCGATCGGCTCACGTAAGTTCAGACCAAGGTAATTCGCGTGAGCAAAGCTGCGCGGGCGGTACCGCGCGGTGGAGGGGGCTGCGCGGTGCCGTATCGCCCCACTCGCTCCCGTCAAGGCGTCGTTCGCACCCGGGGTAGCCCGTCGGGGGGACGGGTGAACAACTCGGCGAGTCGTCCACAAGACGGCCCAAACCCTCTTGATCTCCCCGTAAGCGGCTACTTTTCCTGGGATTCCGTTGTGAATCGGCCATGCTGGACCCCCGAATCCAGTGCTTCGGGCCCGTCGGGGCGTCGCCGGGCGACTCCGGAGAGTAGTTGATGCGTGCTGATGCGCGCAGCATCACTTACGAAGGGTTATGGTGGAAGCCCCCCCTCGGGCCGGTCCGTCTCCCCCCCACGGACCGGCCCGTTTTTTCACCCACTTTTCAATCGGCCTCAGGGCCGTGCCCCGCAGGGGCGCGGGGGACTGCGCGACCAGCCACGACCCGCCCGCGGTCGCGCACCGGCCTCAACCCCCCGCCCCCTGGGGCGTCAACGGGCTCAACCCCCGGAGGGGTAGGCTTCGGCCCGCGGACTCCCGCATCCCCAAGCACGCGGACTCCACGCGACTCCACGTGGACCCCCGCATCCGATTCACGAGGGGCGGACTTCAAGTGAACCTGCGCGACAAGCTGCGCGGCCTGCTCGTCAGGCTCTACGCACGCCGGGTGGAAGGCCACCTGGACCACGCTCAGGTGCCCAAGCACATCGGCGTCATCATGGACGGCAACCGGCGCTGGGCGAAGGCCGCGGGATCCAGCACGGTGCACGGCCACCGAGTCGGCGCGGAGAAGATCGAGGAGTTCCTCGGCTGGTGCTCCGAGACCGACGTCGAGGTCGTCACCCTCTGGCTGCTGTCGACCGACAACTTCGACCGCGCCAAGGAGGAACTGGTCCCGCTCCTCGGCATCATCGAGGACGTCGTCCGCACCCTCGCCGCCGACGGCCGCTGGCGCGTCCACCACGTCGGCACCCCCGACCTGCTGCCCGCCCCGATGCAGACCGCGCTGAAGGAGGCCGAGGAGGCCACCGCGCACGTCGACGGAATACTGGTGAACGTCGCCATCGGCTACGGCGGCCGTCAGGAGATCGCCGACGCCGTCCGCTCGATGATTCTCGACGCCCACGACAAGGGCGTCGCGATGGAGGACCTCGCCGACGCCGTCGACGTCGACATGATCGGCCGTCACCTCTACACCGGTGCCCAGCCCGACCCGGACCTGGTGATCCGTACCAGCGGCGAGCAGCGGCTGTCCGGATTCATGCTCTGGCAGACCGCCCACTCCGAGTACTACTTCTGCGAGGTCTTCTGGCCCGCGTTCCGCAAGGTCGACTTCCTGCGCGCCATGCGCGACTACGCCGCCCGGCACCGCCGCTACGGCGGGTGACGTCATCGTGACGGCGGACGTCAACACGGCATACGACCCCCGGCACCGCCGCCACGCTGGATGACCACGTCGTCACGGTGGATGACCGCACGCCACCCATGAGGCGTAAATCACCCATATTGGGGCGCGAGTAACACGGAGTTCACCTGCGCGTCGTTGCGGACCGTGGCATGGCGGCGCATGTTCGAGGGCATAAGCCAGACAGGTCGACGCCCGAACCCCGGGCATCGGATCTCAGCGGGCGGCTCGGGGCCGTCCGCCCGGGAGGCCCTTTGCACCAGCCCGACCGTGCGGTCACGGCACGGAAGAAGCAGCGGGGGGCCGGTTTTCGGCCCGTGCAGGGTGGCCGTCAACCGGTCCAGCTCGCCATCGTCGCTCCCCGACCTCATCCGAGGGGGTACGTCCTTCCGTGGTGACCAGCACAACGCGCCGCAAGTCCGACCGGCGCACCTATGTTCTCGACACCAGCGTCCTGCTGGCCGACCCGAACGCCATGGCCCGCTTCGAGGAGCACGAGGTAGTGCTCCCGATCGTCGTGGTCACGGAACTGGAGGCCAAGCGGCACCATCCCGAACTCGGTTACTTCGCCCGGCAGGCGCTGCGCCTGCTCGACGACTACCGGGTCCGGCACGGTCGCCTCGATGCCCCCATCCCGATCGGGGAACTCGGCGGCACCATCCGTGTCGAGCTCAACCACTCGGACCCCAGCGTGCTGCCGAGCGGCTACCGCCTGGGGGACAACGACTCCCGCATCCTCGCGGTCGCCCGCAACCTGCAGGCCGAGGGGTACGACGTCACCGTCGTCTCGAAGGACCTGCCGCTCAGGATCAAGGCGTCGTCGGTCGGCCTCCTCGCCGAGGAGTACCGCGCCGAACTCGCCATCACGGACTCCTCGGGCTGGACCGGGATGTCCGAACTGACCCTGCCCGGCGAACAGGTGGACATCCTCTTCGAGGAAGGGCACGTGTACGTCCCGGAGGCCGCCGACTTCCCGGTGCACACCGGGCTGACCATCCAGTCGGAGCGCGGCAAGGCGCTCGGCCGGGTGACCGCGGAGGGCAACATCCGCCTGGTGCGCGGCGACCGTGAGGCGTTCGGCATCAAGGGCCGCAGCGCCGAGCAGCGCATCGCGCTGGACCTGCTGCTCGACCCGGACGTCGGGATCGTGTCGATGGGCGGCCGGGCCGGCACCGGCAAGAGCGCGCTGGCGCTCTGTGCGGGCCTGGAGGCGGTCCTGGAACGCCGGCAGCACCAGAAGGTGATGGTCTTCCGGCCGCTGTACGCGGTCGGCGGGCAGGAGCTGGGCTATCTGCCGGGCTCCGAGGCCGAGAAGATGAGCCCCTGGGCGCAGGCGGTCTTCGACACCCTCTCGGCGGTCACCAGTCGCGACGTCATCGAGGAGGTCACCGCCCGCGGGATGCTGGAGGTGCTGCCGCTCACCCACATCCGCGGCCGTTCCCTGCATGACGCGTTCGTGATCGTGGACGAGGCCCAGTCGCTGGAACGGAACGTCCTGCTGACCGTTCTGTCCCGGATCGGCGCCAATTCACGGGTCGTTCTGACCCACGATGTGGCGCAAAGGGACAATCTGCGGGTGGGGCGTTACGACGGTGTGGTCGCCGTCGTGGAGAAGCTGAAGGGGCATCCGCTGTTCGCGCATGTCACCCTCACCCGGTCCGAGAGGTCCCAGATCGCCGCCCTTGTGACCGAAATGCTGGAGGACGGTCACATCTGAACCATCTGACCCCTGTGTCCAACTTGGGCTGACCGCCCACCCGTTGGCGCCGTCCGGCAAAGGCCCCGAGCCTAGCCGGGCGGCGCCTTCGCGCGTGGTGGTTTCCTGAAATCCCCAGGGAGAAACCGCATGTGAGCTTTCACACGCAACTCTGAATTGCCACCCGGCGTCGGGTTACGGCAGAGTCTCACTCCTGTCAGGCCCCGCATACGACACACCTGTACCCCCAGCGGTACGGAACAACAGAAGCATCACTGCTAATTCCATAGCGACGTCGTATGCCGCCCGAGCACCACGCGGCGCTCCCCGAGGGGAGTTGCCCACCGGGCCCGTGTCTCCCGTGACCCAGTAGTGAGGAGACCAGTGCCAGGGGCAAGATTGCGTCCGCCAGGGTCACCGAAGCGGGCGATGCTGGAAGGAAACCGTGTGAGCCGGATCTCGGTCCGGGGATTCGCAGTGGCTTCGGCCACCGCGGTCACCGCCGTCGGAAGCGTCGTGGGTGTTGCCTCGGGCAGCGTTGCCCAGCCCAACAACGACGCCGAGGCTACGGCAGCCGACACCACGCTCCTCGCGGACCTGCCCGCGGGCCAGCAGGCCCAGGTGCAGACCGCGTCCCTGACGCAGCAGGCCGACGCCGTGGCGATCCAGGCGGACGTGTCCGCCAAGAAGGACGCCGAGCAGGCCGCGCGGGTGGCGGCAGCCAAGACCGCGGAGGCCAAGAAGGCCGAGGCGGAGAAGGCGGCCAAGGAGGCCAAGGAGCGCGCCGAGGCGAAGGAAGCGGCCAGCCGGTCCTCCGTGTCGTCGGCCAGCTTCCCGGTCCAGAGCTCGTACACCGTGGCGCAGATCCAGGCGATGGCGCAGCAGATGGTGGCCAGCGGCCAGTACCAGTGCTTCAGCAACATCGTGGACCACGAGTCCAGCTGGAACTACCAGGCGGTCAACGCCTCCTCCGGCGCCTACGGTCTCTTCCAGGCACTGCCCGGCTCCAAGATGTCCTCGGTGGGCGCCGACTGGCAGACCAACCCGGCCACGCAGATCAAGTGGGGCCTGAACTACATGAACTCCCGGTACGGCAGCCCGTGTGAGGCGTGGTCGTTCTGGCAGGCGAACCACTGGTATTAGGCGTTCCGCCGGGTTCGGCCGACAAGCTGTCTTGCGGTTCGTGGGTGTCTGCCGGCCGGTGGGGGCTTGTCGCGCAGTTCCCCGCGCCCCCAAGAGACAAAACAGGGCGCGTTCCAGTGAGCCTTTCTCAACCTTCGGCAGCCCCTCCCCGTCCTAGGGGGAGGGGCTGTTGCCCTGTACGGTCGTTGCGGACGACTCCAGGGGGGAGTGGTGGGGAGAGGGCGGATCATGTCGCGCGTGCCTGAGTGGCTCGGCCGTGTCGGGGCCGGACTGACCGAGATGGGCGAGCGGTTGGACGAGCGGCGGGCCGAGGTGGAGCGGGAGCACGCCGCGCCGGAGCCGCCCGTTCCGGCCGTACCCGTTCCGGCACCCGCCCCGGCCCCGGAGCCGCCGGCCCCCGCGCCCGTCCGGAAGCCGGTGCCGCGTCCCGACCCGGTGACCGCCATCCCGTGGGGTGTGCGGGTCGCCGCCGAGGCCGGCTGGCGGCTGCTGGTGCTGGCCGGCGCGGTCTGGATCCTGATGCGGGTCATCAGCTCCGTGCAACTGGTCGTGTTCGCCTTCGTCGTCGCCATGCTCATCACCGCCCTGCTCCAGCCCACCGTCGCCCGGCTGCGCCGCTACGGCGTGCCGCGCGGTCCCGCCACCGCGCTCACCGCCATCTCCGGCTTCGTGGTGATCGGCCTGATGGGCTGGTTCGTGACCTGGCAGGTCATGGAGAACATCGACACGCTCTCCGACCAGATCCAGAACGGCATCGACGACCTGCGCAACTGGCTGCTGAAGAGCCCGTTCCACGTCACCGACAAACAGATCAACCAGATCGCCAAGAACCTCCGCGAGGCGATCGGCGCCAACACCGACCAGATCACGTCGTTCGGCCTGGAGGGCGTCCAGGTCGTCGTGGAGGCGCTGACCGGCCTGCTGCTGGTCTTCTTCTCCACGCTCTTCCTGCTCTACGACGGCGACCGCATCTGGAAGTGGATCCTCAAGCTGGTCCCCGCCGCCGCCCGCGAGGGAGTGGCCGGCGCCGGCCCGCGCGCCTGGCGCACGCTCACCGCCTACGTCCGGGGCACGGTCCTGGTCGCCCTCATCGACGCCATCTTCATCGGCATCGGCATCTACTTCCTGGATGTCCCGATGGCCGTGCCGCTGGCCGTGTTCATCTTCCTGTTCTCGTTCATCCCACTGGTGGGCGCCGTCGCCTCCGGCGCGCTGGCGGTGATCGTGGCACTGGTCACCCAGGGCGTCTTCACCGCGGTCATGACCCTGGCCGTCGTCCTCGCGGTCCAGCAGATCGAGGGCCACATCCTGCAGCCGTTCATCCTGGGCCGGGCGGTCCGCGTCCACCCCCTCGCCGTGGTCCTCTCGGTCACGGCCGGCAGCCTGGTGGCGGGCCTGGGCGGCGCGGTGGTGGCCGTACCCCTGGTGGCGGTGACGAACACGGTGGTCAGCTACCTCCACCACTACTCACGCGAACGATACGAGGGCACCGAGCCCGCAGACGCAGACGCGGACGCCGACCAGCCGCCCACACCGGCCCGTCCTGAGCCCGACGACGGCGCCCAACCACAAACTTCGGCCCGTCCCGAGTCCGACGACGGTGCTCAGCCGCAAACTTCGGCCCGTCCTGAGCCCGACGACGGCGCCCAACCACAAACTTCGGCCCGTCCCGAGTCCGACGACGGCGCCCAACCACAAACTTCAGTCCGTCCCGAGTCCGACGACGGTGCTCAGCCGCAAACCTCGGCCCGTCCTGAGCCCGACGACGGTGCTCAGCCGCAAACCTCAGCCCGTCCGGCGTTTGAGGACGAGGCCGTTCAGGCCGAAGGGGGGTCTGGGGGCGCAGCCCCCAGGGATGCGGAAGACCCCGCCCACCAGCGGTGAACGGGGTCCCCGGAGCAGCGGCGCTACTCGAACTCGGCCAGCACGGCCTCGGCCTCCAGGGCGGAGCCAACCGCCTGGACCACCGAGGCGATCTTGAACGCCTCCTGGACCACCTCACGGCCGACCCCCGCCTTGCGGAGCACCTGCTCGTGGGAGTCCAGGCACATCCCGCAGCCGTTGACCGCGGACACCGCGAACGACCACAGCTCGAAGTCGACCTTGTCGACCCCGGGGTTGCCGATGACGTTCATCCGCAGACCCGCGCGCAGGGCGCCGTACTCGTGGTCGGACAGCAGGTGCCGGGTGCGGTAGAAGACGTTGTTCATCGCCATCACCGCGGCCGCGGCCTTCGCCGCCGTGTACGCCTCGGGCGTGAGGTTCGCCTTCGCCTCCGGTGCCAGCTCGCGCAGCACGATCGGGGAGCGGGCGGCGATGGCGGTCGCCAGGACCGTGCCCCACAGCTGCTGCGCCGGCAGCTCCGAGTTGCCGATGACCGAGCCCAGGTTGAGCTTCAGGTCCTTGGCGTACTCCGGGAGACGGGACTTGAGGGCGTCGAGGGACACGGGGTCACTCACCCGCCAGCAGCGCGACCGGGTCGAGGGTGTCCTCGCCCTTGGACCAGTTGCACGGGCAGAGCTCGTCGGTCTGGAGGGCGTCCAGGACCCGCAGGACCTCCTTGGGGTTACGGCCCACCGAGCCCGCCGTCACCATGGAGAACTGGATCTCGTCGTTCTGGTCGACGATGAACACCGCCCGCTTGGCGAAGCCGTCCTCGCCCTCGATGCCGAGGTCGCGCATCAGCTCGTGCTTCGAGTCGGCCATCATCGGGAACGGCAGCTCGCGCAGGTCGTCGTGGTCCTTGCGCCAGGCGTGGTGGACGAACTCGGAGTCACCGGAGAAGCCGAGGATCTGCGCGTCGCGGTCGGCGAACTCCTCGTTCAGCTTGCCGAACGCGGCGATCTCGGTGGGGCACACGAAGGTGAAGTCCTTGGGCCACGCGAAGACCACCTTCCAACCCTGGTAGGTCTTGTGGGTGATCGTCTCGAACTCCCGGCCCTTCTCCAGCGAGACGCAGGCCTTCAGTTCGAACTCGGGGAACTTGTCACCGACAGTGAGCACACGCTCTCCTTGCAGCGCGGAGCGCCCCGGATCGCGGGGCCGGCTCCGATGGGTTGGACGCCGCCGATCGTGGCACGAGGTGCATTGATTCCTGAAATAGCTACAATCGGTCGAGTTGATCGGAGGTGGCTATTAGTGGCTTTGGGTAATCCCCTGGGGAACGGTACCGGGGGCGGGGTCGGGACCGGCGGCAGGCGGCGGCAGCCGAGTCTGGCGCAGCTGCGCGCCTTCTGCGCGGTCGCCGAGCACCTGCACTTCCGGGACGCGGCGGCCGCGATAGGCATGAGCCAGCCCGCGCTGTCGGGGGCGGTCGCGGCCCTGGAGGAGACGCTCGGCGTCACCCTGCTGGAGCGGACCACCCGCAAGGTGCTGCTGTCGCCCGCCGGCGCCCGGCTCGCCGTACGGGCGAAGGCGGTACTGGCGGAGGTGCAGGCGCTGCTGGCGGAGGCCGAGGCGGTGCGGGCACCGTTCACCGGCGCGCTGCGGCTCGGCGTGATCCCCACCGTCGCGCCGTATCTGCTGCCCACGGTCCTCGGACTGGTCCACGACCGCTATCCGGACCTCGACCTCCAGGTCCACGAGGAGCAGACCGCCAGCCTCCTGGACGGGCTCGCCGCCGGCCGGCTCGACCTGCTGCTGCTCGCGGTCCCCCTGGGCATCCCCGGGGTGGTCGAACTCCCGCTG
Source organism: Streptomyces sp. NPDC048291 (assembly GCF_043201715.1). Taxonomy (NCBI): domain Bacteria; kingdom Bacillati; phylum Actinomycetota; class Actinomycetes; order Kitasatosporales; family Streptomycetaceae; genus Streptomyces; species Streptomyces sp. NPDC048291. The sequence goes on along the minus strand of NZ_JBICZC010000004.1, from coordinate 451,611 downwards.
TTCGACGAGGACTTCGTGCTCGTCACGCCGCTCGGGCATCCGCTCGGCGGTCGTATCGGCATCGCCCGCGAGGCGCTCAAGGAACTGAACCTGCTGCTCCTGGACGAGGGGCACTGCCTGCGCGACCAGGCCCTGGACATCTGCCGGGAGGCGGGGCGGGAGGACGTCGCGGTGACCACCACGGCCGCCGGGCTCGCCACCCTCGTCCAGCTGGTCGCCGGCGGGCTCGGCTGCACCCTGCTGCCGCACACCGCCGTCAGGGTCGAGACCAGCCGCAGCGAGCAGTTGCTCACCGGTTCCTTCGCGGAGCCCGCGCCGAGCCGCCGGGTCGCCCTCGCGATGCGCGCCGGAGCGGCGCGCGGCGCCGAGTACCGGGAGCTGGCGGCCGCGTTGCGCGAGGCGCTGCGGCCGCTGCCCGTCCGGGTCCTCGGCGCCGGTTCCTGACACCTGCTACTCGGTGCGCAGGCCCTCGGGGCGCATCAGCCGCAGCAGCGGCGGCAGGCTCAGCAGGGTCACCGCCAGGACGACCGCCGCGCCGAAGCCGGTCATCGCCAGCACGCCCGGCCAGTCCACGCGCACCGTGGAGCCGACCATCTTCAGCAGCACCGTGCCGAGCGTCAGTCCCACCACGCCGGCCAGCAGCAGGCCGAGCCCGACCGGGATCGCCGTCTGCCACAGCACCGACAGGCTCAGCGTGCGGCGCCGGGTGCCGAAGGCGACCAGGGCCGCCAGCAGCTTCTTGCGCTCGCGCAGCTGCTCCAGCTGGCCGACCAGCAGACTCGCGCCGATCAGCGCCAGTACGGCGGCCGCGCCGACGAGCAGTCCGTTGCGGATGGAATTGAACTGGCCGTCCCGCTCGACCGAGGTCAGCGTCTCAGCGTGCATCAGCGGGTCGATCCGGACCGCCGTGTTGATCACGTACTCGTGCACGTCGCGGACCGCGGAGTCGATGGACAGATAGACCACGCCCTGCACCGCCGTACTGGCGCCGGCCGGCAGCGCGCCCGGGGTGAGCAGGAGGCCGCCGCGGTCGTAGCCGGTGGGGTCCTGGCGGGTCGTCGCCTGCTTCAGCCCCGCCGGTACCGTCCAGCGGCTCGGGGATCCCTCGTCGTCGCCGGAGTAGGAGGGGTCGAGGTACAGCGTCCGGCCCTGCTTCGCCCCCGCCGCCAGCAGCTTCGCCGTCTCGGAGTCGCTGTCGGACCCCTTCACCGCGAAGGCGTCGCCGTCGTGGCAGGACGGCAGGGTGGCGACCTCCCGCAGCGAGGCGCAACTGCCCACGCTCACCTGGGCGGTCTGGTTCGGGTCCTTCTTCCGGTCGCCCACCTCGCCGTCGGCGATCGAGACCACCTTCCGTACGCCCTTGGTGGCGGCCATGGCCCGGGCCACCTCGGGCACCTGGACGCCGTCCGGCACCTGGACCGACATCTGCGCGCGGGTGAGGTCGTTGCCGGTCTGCTTGGTGTAGTCGGCCTCGACGCCGGCGAAGACCATCTGGAGCGCGATCGCACCGGCCACCGCCACCGCGATGCCGTTGACCATGCGGGCCGCCGTGCCACTGCTCAACTGCAGCCGCCGTACCGCCAGTTGCCAGGCCACCGCGCCCTGGCCGAGGCGGCCGACGACCGTCTCCACGACCCACGGCAGCAGCGCCGTGATGCCGACCAGGAGCAGCAGGACGCCGCCGGTCACCAGGTACTGGTTGAAGTCGCCGTCGCCGCGGCCCTGCCCGATCATCGGGTAGAGCGCCGCCAGACCGGCCACCGGGAGCAGCAGCCGCCACCACAGCCTGCGGCGCGCGGGCTTCGCCGTACGCACCACGCCGAGCGGCTCGATGACCACCCCGCGCAGGGCGAACAGGGTCACCAGGACGGCCGCCGCCGGGACGGCGACCGCCACCAGCAGGGCCAGCACGGGGGAGGGGTTGAGATAGCTCGGGAACACGCTGGTGCCGAAGACGTCGACGTTTCCGGCGAGGTGGCGGCCGACGAGGAAGAAGCCGGCGCCGAGGACGAGTCCGAGCAGGGCGCCCGCCATCGCCTCGCCGCCCGCGATCCGCCGTACCATCCGGCCGTCGGAGCCGACCAGGCGCAGCGCGGCCAGCCGCCGGTCGCGGCGCTCGCCGCCGAAGCGGACGGCCGCCGCGACGAACACGGCGACCGGCATCAGCAGCACCACGAACACCAGGAGCACGAGCAGGGTGAGGACCGGGTCGGACTCCGCGTCCGGGGACCGGGGGCTGCCGAAGTGGTCGATCCGGGCCACGTCCGGCGGGTGGATGTGGGCGGCGAGGTCGTCGGAGCCCGCGTAGTAGGCGAGCTCCTGCGAGCCGGTCAGCCCGCTCTCCGCGATGGTGGCGGTGACCCGGTACGGCAGCCGGGCCCGCAGGAGGGCCCCGTCGGGGGAGTCGAGCAGCCGCTTCAGCGCGGGCGAGACGGCCATCTCGCCGGGCGCCGGGTACGCGGTGAGCCCGGGCGGCACCGGCGCCTTCGCGCCCTCCCGCTGGATCATCCGGCCGCGGATGTCGCTGCCCCGGTAGGGGGTCTCGATGTCCGCGATGACGAACGTCTTCTCGCCGGCCTTCATCGGGTGGCCGAAGACGTACGTGTAGTCCGCCCGTGCCACGTCGCGCTGGTGGCGCACGGCGAGCGCGTTCGGGATGGCCGTGGTGAGCAGCAGCAGCGCCACCCCGAGGCCCACGCCCACCGCCGTCATCGCGGCCCGGAACCAGCCCTCGCGGCCGCCCCCGAAGGCGAACCGGACCCCCATGGCCAGATCCCTGGACCACTGCCGAACGTTCATACCGCCCGCTCCATGTCCCGGGACTTCCCGTCCCGTACGACGATCTCGCGGTCGGAGTAGGCGGCCACCCGTGCCTCGTGGGTGACGAGGACGACGGCCGCGTTGGTGGAGCGGGCGGCGTCGGTCAGCAGCTCCATCACCCGCTCGCCGTTGAGCGAGTCGAGCGCGCCGGTCGGCTCGTCCGCGAACAGCACCCGGGGGCCGGTGACCAGTGAGCGGGCCACCGCGACCCGCTGACCCTGGCCGCCGGAGACCTCGCCGGGCCGCTTCTTCGCGAGGTCGTCGACCTCCAGCTTCTCCATCCAGCCCAGCGCGGCCCGCTGGGCCTCCTTGCGGGAGGTGCCGTTCAGCCGCAGCGGCAGCGCGACGTTCTCCACGCAGGTCAGCTCGGGCACCAGCTGGCCGAACTGGAAGACGAACCCGAACTCGCTGCGCCGCAGCGCGCTGCGTTCGGTGTCGCTCATGGTGGCCATCTCGCGCCCGGCGTAGACGATCGAGCCCGAGTCCGGCGGCACGATCCCGGCGAGGCAGTGCAGCAGCGTCGACTTGCCGGAGCCGGACGGCCCCATCACGGCGACGACCTCGCCCGGGTGTATGGAGAACTCGGCCCCGTCGAGGGCGACGGTCGGGCCGTACGCCTTGCGGAGGTTCTCGGCCGTGAGCAGCGAACCGGCGGGAGCGTTCACTTGGCCACCTCCGCGCGGAGTTTGTCGAGCCGGGCCGCGGTCAGTTCCAGCCAGCGCAGGTCGGCCTCCAGGTGGAACAGGGCGTGGTCGCAGACGAGCTGGTCCGCGAGGTCGCCGTGGCGCTTGCGGTCGGTGAGGATGCGCATGCTGCGCAGGTGCTCGGAGCGCTGGCTGTCGAGGATGTCGCCGGCGTTCCGGTGCGTCAGCAGCGCGAGCACGACCTTGGTGTACAGGGTCGACTGGAGGTACTCCGCCGGCTTCTCGGGTGTCGCCAGCCACTGCTCGACGTCGGTGACCCCGGCGTCGGTGATGGCGTACCGCTTCCGCTCGGGTCCGCCGCCGGCCTCGATGCCGTCGACTTCCACGAGCCCGTTCTTCAGCAGCCGGGACATCGTCGAATAGACCTGGCCGTAGTGGAGCGGCCGGTCGTGACCGAACTTCTCGTCGAAGGCCCGCTTCAGGTCGTAACCGTGGCGCGGGCCGGACTCCAGGAGCCCCAGGAGGGTGTGACCGATGGACATGGGGAGGACTCTACACACGGTGTATACGCCGCGTGTATACGCGCCGTGTGTAGATCATGGCCCGCTGTACGGACCCGCAGGTGGGGCGCGGGCGGGAGCTGATTGTCACGGTTCTGCGACAGGGCGGCGCGGGCGCGATGTCACAGCGGCGGGGGGCGTCTCGTCTCCGGTCCGGGAGCGGGTCTCCCACGTCGGACCGGATCGGGTCGGAACAGGAAGGTGATCACCGTGCGGGTGTTCGTGGCAGGGGGCAGCGGGGTCCTGGGGCGGCGGCTGGTGCCGCAACTGGTGGCGCGGGGGCATCAGGTGACGGCCACCACGACCGGCGCGGCCCGGCTCGGGCTGCTGGAGAAGCTGGGCGCGGACGGGGTCGTGATGGACGGCCTGGACGCGCTGTCGGTCGGCGCGGCGGTGGCCGCGGCCCGCCCGGACGTGATCGTCCACCAGCTGACCGCCATCTCCATGGCGCACGCCGGCAAGCCCGACATCAAGCATCCCGACCGCTGGTTCGCCCTCACCAACCGGCTGCGCACCGAGGGCACGGACCACCTGCTGGCCGCCGCCGAGGCGACCGGCGTGCGGCACGTCGTCGCGCAGAGCCACGCCAGCTGGAACGGCATCCGCGAGGGCGGCTGGGTGAAGACGGAGGAGGACCCGCTGGACCTGCTGGCGGGGACCCCCGCGTACGGCGGGATGCTCGCGCTGCGCCACCTGGAGGACGCGGTCCTGCGGGCCGGCGGCGCCGCCCTGCGCTACGGCGCCTTCTACGGCCCCGGCGCCATCGACGATCAGGTGGAGCTGGTCCGCAGGCGCCAGTACCCGCTGGTCGGCCGCGCCACCGGGTACAGCAGCTGGATCCACCTCGACGACGCGGCGAGCGCGACCGTCCTCGCGGTGGAGCAGCGGGCGCGGGGCGTGTTCAACGTCGTCGACGACGAACCGGCGCCGGCCGCCGAGTGGCTGCCCTACCTGGCCGAGTGCGCCGGGGCGAAGCGGCCGCTGCGGCTGCCGGTGTGGCTGGCCCGCCTCGTGGCCGGCGAACAGGCGGTCGTCATCATGACCCAGGGCCGCGGCTTCTCCAACGCCAAGGCCAGGCGGGAGCTGGGCTGGGAGCCGCGGTACCCCTCCTGGCGGCAGGGGTTCAAGGAGGAGCTGGCGCAGGAGCCGGCCTGAGCCCGCTCTGGCCTGCTCTTTTCCGTCTCGTTGGTATCACTTGCCCTCAGCGGGCAACCCTCGGCCCTCTCCGCTCGTCGGTTCCGTTGGGTGGGGGTGCTGATTGTCACGTCCGAAAAAGGGCAGATCGTGCGTCCTCTGTCATAGAGAGCGGTGTTAGTTTTCTGGACTGACCTGAGCCACGTACCTGTGTGACACCCGTACACACGTGTGACAGCCGAGACGAAGCGGAGCAGACGGACTCATGGGACGAGCGGACGAGAGAAGAGCGCGACAGCGTGGCGGCCGCCGCGCCGCGCCGCGGAACCGCACGTCCCAGCAGACCGGGCCCGAGACGTCGGTGACGGCGGAGGGCGGGACCACGACCGCGGTCGAGTCGCCGGCCGCGCCGGCCGCCGCGGCGGCCGAGGGCGCCACCCGCGCGGAGCGCCGCAAGGCCGCCGCGGGGAAGACGCGGCCGGGCAAGGACGCCAAGGACGGCAAGGACGGCAAGCCCGCCAAGGGCCGCATACGCCGGCTGTTCACGTGGAAGAAGATGCTCGGCGCGTTCTTCACCGTCTGCCTGCTGGGCATCGGCTCCTTCATCGCGCTGTACATGATGGTGAGCGTCCCCGAGGGCAACGCGCTCGCGCAGACGCAGAGCAACGTCTACAAGTACAGCGACGGCTCCGTCCTGGCCCGCAAGGGCACCGTCAACCGCGAGATAGTCGACCTCTCCAAGGTCCCGAAGGACGTCCAGCACACCTTCGTCGCCGCGGAGAACAAGACCTTCTACAACGACAACGGCATCGACCTCAGGGGCATGGCCCGCGGCCTCTACAACACCGCGCGGGGCCGCGGCACCCAGGGCGGGTCGACGATCACCCAGCAGTACGTCAAGAACTACTACCTCGACCAGGACCAGACCGTCACCCGGAAGCTGAAGGAACTGGTCATCTCGCTGAAGGTGGACCGCGAGAAGTCCAAGGACGACATCCTCGCCGGCTACATCAACACCAGCTACTACGGCCGCGGCGCCTACGGCATCCAGGCCGCCGCCCAGGCCTACTACCGCGTCGACGCCGACAAGCTCACCGTCCAGCAGGGCGCCTACCTGGCCGCGCTGCTGCAGGCGCCCAGCCAGTACGACTGGGCGGTGGCGGGTCCCATCGGCAAGAAGCTGGTGCAGGAACGGTGGAACTACGTCCTGGACAACATGGTCGGCCAGAAGTGGCTGGACAAGTCCGAGCGTGACGCCATGAAGTTCCCGATCCCCAAGGAGCCGAAGGCCGCGTCCGGTCTGGAGGGCCAGAAGGGCTACCTGGTCGACCTGGCCAACACCCAGCTGGAGAACCAGCTGATGAAGACCCAGAACCTCACCCGGTCCGAGGCCGAGGCCCAGGTCGTCGACCAGGGCTGGACGATCACCCTGAACATCGACCCGAAGAAGCAGGCCAAGCTGGAGGCGGCCGTCAAGGGCCAGCTCACCAGCAAGCTCGACGGCAAGAAGCGCAAGGTCGACAAGAACGTCCAGGCCGGTGCCGTCTCCGTCGACCCCAAGACGGGCAAGATCCTCGCCCTGTACGGCGGCGTGGACTACTACAAGCACTACACGAACAACGCCACCCGCGCCGACTACCAGCCGGCGTCCACCTTCAAGCCGATCATCCTCGCCGCCGCGCTCGACCAGGACGCCAAGACGCAGGACAGCAAGGACATCAACGCCAACACGATCTACGACGGCACCAGCCGCCGCCCGGTCAAGGGCAGCGACATCGCCTTCGCGCCGCCGAACGAGGACGACGCCGACTACGGCAAGATCACCGTGCAGACGGCGATGAACAAGTCCGTCAACTCGGTGTTCGCGCAGATGGGCGTGGACGTCGGCATGAAGAACGTGCTGAAGACCGCCGACGACCTCGGCCTGGACACCGAGAAGCTCCAGGCGGTGCCCGCGATGACCCTGGGCACCATGGGCGCGAGCCCGCTGGAGATGGCCTCGGTGTACGCCACCCTCGACAACCACGGGCAGAAGGTCACCCCGTCGGTCCTCGCGTCGGCGGAGAAGACCGGCCGCAAGGTCGACCTGCCCGACCCGATCGGCGAGCAGGTGATCAGCCGTGAGGCGGCGGACCAGGTGACGTCGGTGCTGACCGGTGTGGTCGACGACGGTACGGCCAAGGTGTCGGTGGCCCAGAACCCGCTGCGCAAGGGCCAGCAGGTGGCGGGCAAGACGGGTACGTCGGACTACAACAGGTCGGCCTGGTTCACCGGCTACACGCCGGACCTGGTCACCTCGGTCGGGCTGTTCGGCGAGGACGCCAAGACCCACAACCAGGTCCCGCTGACCGGCGCCACGGGTCTGATCCCCGGCACCGGCCGCATCAACGGCGGTGGTTACCCGGCGCAGATCTGGGCGGCGTACACCTTCGGCGTCACGACGAAGACCAAGTTCGACCTGAACACCGAGTTGGGCGCGGCCGTCAAGCCGACGGACACGCCGAGCTACAGCGAGAGCCCGTCCGAGACTCCCTCGCAGACCCCGAGCTCGACCCCGACGAAGTCCGCGACCCCGTCGCAGACCCCGTCCCAGACGCCGTCGCAGACCCCGTCCCAGACTCCGTCCCAGACGCCCTCGCAGACGCCGACGGACACGCCGACGACCCCGGGCGGCGAGAACACGGACCAGCCGCTCGACCAACTCGACCCGTAGGCGGCGGACAGGCACCGAGCACGACGGAAAGGGCGCCCAGCACCGGCTGGGCGCCCTGCCGCATGGACGCCTGTGTCACCGTCAACAGCGGCTCCGACACGATCCGCGGCATCCAGCAGTGGATGAACGGCCGTTACGTCAACCGGCAGGACTTCTTCATCATCCCCTGCGACGGCGACCACTCCCGCGACGTCGCCGAATCCCTGCTGTACGCCATCCAGTACGAGCTCGGTATGGCCGACGGCACCGCCAACGGCGTCTTCGGTCCCGCCACCCAGACCGGCCTGAGGTCCCACACCGTCACCGTGGGCACCACCGGCACCTCCCGGCTGACGAGACAGAACCCCGGTTCCCGCACCCCGCCCACCGTGTGGCGCGACCTGTCCCTGACGGCGGTGACCGGGGCGCTCACCCTCTATCTCTGGGGGTGCCTGCATCTCGTCTTCCTGGAACGGCAGGAGATCGGCAACGAGTGCGCGAAGAAGGCCGACGGGATTCGGGTGGCCGCGTTCCACGGCGACTTCGTGCCCCTGCGGCTCGTCTGCCGCACGGACGCCGACCGCAGCTACACCGTCGTGGTCCCCGGCTGCCTCAATCCCTCCCTCGCCGTTCTGCTGCTGCCGGCCCTGGCCTGCGCGATCACCGCCGCCGTGCTCCACCGCAAGCAGCGAACGGCCAGGACGGAAGAAAGGCCGACCCTTTGAGTCATACCGTCCGAACCCGCAGACACGCCCTCACCGCAGCGGCCGGTGTCACCGCCGCCGCGAGCCTGGCCGCGACCGGACTGACCGCCGCCCCGGCAGCCGCCGTACCCCAGGCCGCCGTCTCCTGACGAGCCGCCCGTCCGCGAACGGATGGGAGATGGAGAACGAGACCGACGCGCACGGCTCGATCTGGACCTACGGCATCCAGGGCGAACCCCGGCCGGTCGAGGGCTGGGTACCGCCCACGGACATCCGCGGCAGCCGGCTTCCCGAGTCGAACCGGGCATCCGGCACCGCCGTGGCGATCCGGCCGGGCTCCTACCCGCCGGGTGCCCGGGGCGCCTTCACGGCCGGCCGGCAACTGATCATCCGCGACATCATCGCCGACACCGAGGGCGTCGTCCGCTGGGGCGGCGACGACCGTAGTCCCAGCGAGGGCCTGTTCTACGTGGCGGTCCGCCCGCGAGATCCACGTCCGGCCCGGGTCGCGGCCGAGATCCGTTCCCGGGAGGAGATCCCCGGTCGGGGAGCGGGCGTCCTGGTCGACATGACCCAGCCGTCCCGAAAGCGCCGCGCCGAGCGCTACGCGTGACGGGGACCTGAGGTCCGGCACGTGAACGGCCCTGCCCCGCACTCGCGTGCGGGGCAGGGCCGTTCGGCGCTTCTCAGCGGTTCAGCTCGAACCAGACGACCTTGCCGGTGCTGAGCCGGGTCGCCCCCCACCGCCGGGCCAGCCGGTTGACCAGGTACAGGCCCCGGCCGCCCTCGTCCGTGGCCCGGGCCTGCCGCAGGCGCGGGAGCTGGGGGACGTCGTCCCCGACCTCGCAGCGCAGCACGTCCGTCCGCAGCAGCCGCAGCGTCACCGGCCGCGACGCGTACCGCACGGCGTTCGTGACCACCTCGCTGACCAGCAGCTCGACGGAGTCGGTCAGCTCTTCGAGGCCCCAGCGGGCCAGGGCCCGCCGCGCCAGCCGCCGGGCGCGCCCGGGCGCCGCGTCCTCCGGCTCCAGGAACCAGTACGCGACGTCGCTCGGCGCGATCCCGTCGAACCGGGCCGCGAGCAGCGCGATGTCGTCGTCGCGGTCACCCGGCCCGAGCATGTCGAGCACCTCGTCGCACAGCGCTTCCAGCGGCGGCGGATGGTCCGGCCCCGTCAGCTGCGCCGTCGCGGCGAGCTTCTCGCGCAACTGCTCTATGCCGGTCCACACGTCCCGCAGCCGGGACTCCACCAGACCGTCGGTGTACAGCAGCAGCGTCGCCCCGGCCGGCGCGTCCAGCTCGACCGCCTCGAAGTCGACCCCGCCGACGCCGATCGGCGCCCCGGCCGGCACCCGCAGCACCTCGGCGTGGCCGCCCAGGTGCAGCAGCACCGGCGGCGGATGACCGGCGTTGGCGATGGTGATGCGGTGCGACACCGGGTCGTAGACGGCGTACAGGCAGGTCGCCATCCGGTCGGAGCCGAGCCGCTGGGCCTGCTCGTCCAGGTGGTGCAGGACCTCCTGCGGCGGCAGGTCGAGCCCGGCGAGGGTCTGCGCGGTCGTCCGCAACTGGCCCATGATCGCCGCCGACGTCATCGAGTGGCCCATGACGTCACCCACGACCAGCGCCACCCGGCTGCCGGGCAGCGGGATCGCGTCGTACCAGTCGCCGCCCACCCGGGCCGTCTCGGCCGCCGGCAGGTAGCGGGACGCCAGCCGTACGCCCGTGGCGCTCGGCAGGTTCTCCGGCAGCATGGTCCGCTGCAACTCGTCGGCGATGTAGGCCTCCCGGCCGTACAGCACCGCCTTGTCGATGCCGAGCGCGCTGTGCGTGGCCAGCTGGGCGGCGACCAGCAGGTCGTCGGCCTCGAACGCGAGGCGCTCCGGGCGGCGCAGGAACAGGGCCGCGCCGATCACCCGGCGCCGGCCGCGCAGCGGGGCGAGGATCGCGTGCTGGGCACCGGGGACGAGCGACTCGTTGCCCTCGCCGAGGAGTTCCGGCAGCGCGGCGCGCGCCGCCGGGGAGTCGGCGAAAACCGGTCGTACGCCCCGCAGTACCTCGTTCAGCGCACCGCCCGGCCGTACCTCGCACAGGTCGGCGGTGAGCGCGGCCAGGCCGAGGTCGGCCGGATCCGGTTCCGGGACCGGCAGGAAGCCGCCGTCGGTGTCCCGTTCCTCCGGGATCCGGTCGGTGCGGCGCAGCCGCAGCACCACCGGGCCGACCGGCCGCTCGTCGCCGACCGGCAGCGGGTCGCGCAGATAGACCAGGATCGCGTCCGAGAAGGTCGGCACGGTCGCCCTGCACAGCCCCATCACGATCTCGTCCAGGTCGATGCCCCGGGCGATCCGCCGGGTCGCGGCGCCCACGAAGCGCAGCCGGTCGCCGTCCCGCCGCATCGGCATCGGCCGGCCCGGCGGCAGCCCGCGTCCGGTACGGCGCTCCTGCGCGGCCGCCGCCAGCCGCTCCGCCTCGGCGCCGGGCTGCGGCGGGATGCCCTCAGGAGCGGGGCGCGGCCGGTGCGGATCGGGCTCAGCGCTGGTGGGCTGGGCGTGTTCGGGGCCGTTGACGGAGTGCTCCTTGGACGTGCTGGTACCGGGACCGGAGGGCGTCTCGCCCGCGCGGGCCTGTGCCGGTAAGGCGGTGCCGCCGCGCGGACAGGGCTGGGGTTGTCCCTGCGTCTGTAGCTGAGGCTGCGGCTGCGGGGTACGCAGGAGCGCCCCGCGGGCCTCCGCGGGGTCGGCGCCCGGCTGTGGGCGCTCGTAGGAGGTGGGGTGCTCCGTCACTCGTGTCGAATCCGTCCGTCCGGGGCTGCGCGCCGGGCGCGCAGGTGGTCCCGCCGAAGTGCCGATACCCGGATTACGTGTCCCAGGAACGGAATTTCGGCGTGGCTGGAGGCTGTTCCTGTGCCACCGGCGAACGATCTGCGGCCCGCGCACCGCTCGCCGGTGTTGCCCTCGTACCCCTCGCTCACGTCCTGCCGCCCCTCGGTGACGTTCGGTCAAGCCCGGCACATGGTCCGGGAGTTGTGCGTACGCTTCCTTGCGGAGGACGATCCTACGGTTGTGGACCGGGGGCGCATCAAGGGTCTCATGAGGACACGTGCGCGGGCGTACGGTCCCAGTCCTCCGGCAGTGACGGTACAGCCCAGGACGGGTCCGGGCGCCAGTGCTGCCAGCCGGCCGAGAACGGCGCCTGCCAGGCCTCGACGGCGGCCACCGCGGCCAGGCCCGCCGTCCGCACCGCCACGGCCGTCTCCGCGTCCATCAGCCCGTCCCGCTGGGCCTGCGCGAACTCGTCCTCGTCGAGCCACTGCCAACTGCGGTCCGGGTGCACGGAGATGTCCAGAAAGTAGTCCTCCGAGTCCACTCCGCCGCCCCAGCGGACCAGCGGCTGCTCAAGGTTGACGTACCAGTTCTTGAACTCCCAGCCCGGCTCCCAGAACAGCCACACCGACCAGGGCTCGCCGGGCCGGGCCAGCTTCAGCACGCCCGTGCCGCGCCAGTGGCCGTGCGTGACGGACCGGGGTTTGGTGTAGCGGGACTCCAGCGGCTCCTCGCCGACCGACGAACCGTCGGCGAGCACGGGCCGGACGCACTCGGTGCCGGGGGCCAGCCAGACGGCGAGCAGTTCCTCGTCGTCCCGGACGACGGTGACCGGGCGCGCGATGTGGAAGCCGTGCCCGGCGTTCTCCCGGTACCGCCACAGGATCTGGCTCCCGGGTGTCCAGAAACCGGTCCCGTCGCCGGTCGCACCGCCCGTTTCCCCGCGCCTCACGCGTCTCACCGCTCCACCGTCTGCCATGCACAGATATTAGGTGCCGTAGGCATACGACGCTGCGGCGGACGTCACGGTTCTGGCCGGGCGGCGCGAAACGTTCGCACGTGGTTACGGCCGTGTCATCCGCAGGACATCCAGCGCCTCGTCCAGCTGCCCGACGGTCAGGTCGCCCCGCTCGACGTACCCGCCCTCGATGACCACCTGGCGGATCGTCTTACGTTCCGCGAGCGCCTTCTTGGCCACCTTGGCGGCCTCCTCGTACCCGATGTACTTGTTGAGCGGGGTGACCACGGACGGCGACGACTCGGCGTACTCCCGGGCCCGCTCGCGGTGCGCGGTGATCCCGTCCACGGTCCGGTCGGCGAGCAGCCGCGAGACGTTGGCGAGCAGCCGTACGGACTCCAGCACGTTCTTGCCGATGACCGGCAGCATCACGTTGAGCTCGAAGTTCCCGGCGGCGCCGGCCACGGCGATGGTCTGGTCGTTCCCGATCACCTGCGCGGCCACCATCAACACGGCCTCCGGAATGACCGGGTTGACCTTCCCCGGCATGATGGAGGACCCCGGCTGCAGGTCCGGCAGCGAGATCTCGGCGAGCCCGGTCCGCGGCCCCGAGGCCATCCACCGCAGGTCGTTGGCGATCTTCGTCAGCCCGACCGCCACGGTCCGCAGCTGCCCGCTGGTCTCCACGATCCCGTCCCGCGCGCCCTGCGCCTCGAAGTGGTTCCGGGCCTCCGTGAACGGCAGCCCGGTGACCCGCGCGACCTCCTCGATCACCGCGGCGGAGAACCCGGGCGGCGTGTTGATCCCGGTGCCCACCGCCGTCCCGCCGAGCGGCAGCTCCGCGAGCCGGGGCAGCGCGGCCCGCAGCCGCTCGACGCCGTACCGCACCTGGGCCGCGTACCCCCCGAACTCCTGCCCGAGCGTCACCGGCGTCGCGTCCATCAGATGGGTCCGCCCCGACTTCACCGCATCGGCGAACTCCTCGGACTTCCCGGCGAGCGCGTCGGCGAGATGGTCGAGCGCCGGGATCAGGTCACGGGTGACGGCGGCGGTGGCGGCGATGTGGATGGACGACGGGAACACGTCGTTGGACGACTGGGAGGCGTTCACGTGGTCGTTGGGATGGACGTCGCGCCCGAGCCGCTCGGTCGCCAGCGTCGCGAGCACCTCGTTGGTGTTCATGTTCGACGAGGTGCCCGACCCGGTCTGGAACACGTCCACCGGGAAGTGCTCGTCCCACTTCCCCTCGGCGACCTCCTCGGCCGCCTCCTGGATCGCCCGCGCGATGTCCTCGTCGACCACCCCCAGCTCGGCGTTGACCTTGGCCGCCGCCCCCTTGATGCGGGCCAGCGCCTCGATGTGCGCGCGCTCGATCCGCTGCCCGGAGACGGGGAAGTTCTCGACGGCCCGTTGTGTCTGGGCCCGCCACTTGGCGTGGGCGGGGACCCGGACCTCGCCCATGGAGTCGTGTTCGATGCGGTAGTCGCTCATGCCTTTGTCAGCGAACGGGACGCGGCGGTTGTTCCGGACGCCTGCTGCATTGGCACCACCGAAGTCACCGGGTCGGGGGACTGCTCCTCCGCCCACCGGGCGGGACATCACGAACAAGTGTGACGATCACCCCAAGGTGACAGGGCGACTCCCCGCCGTCACCACCGCTGGCAGGAGGACCACTCGATGAACTTCACTCCCAAGGGTCTGCTCGGCGCCCTCGCGGCGGTGTCCATAGGCGCGGCGACCCTGCTGGGCGCGACGGCCGGTACCGCCGCCGCCGGAGGCGGCGCCCACCGCGCGCACTGCGCCCGCGCCGAACGCCCCGTCTGGAGCGGCGACCCCAGCCGCAACATGACCAGCCACGGCTGCACCCTGCCGTCCGCCCAGCGCCCCTGGTACCGCGTCGCCATCGACACCCTGGCCCAGCCCCACCACACCACGGACTACACGAACGGCCCGGTCGACCACACCGAGAAACTGCACGACGAAACCGTCAGGTGCATGGGCTACCTCAAGGACGGCGACACCGTGAACTGGTTCGGCTGCGTACCGGACTGACCCCACCAACCAGCCCGCCCGGCGCCCGCACCCCCACTCTCCAGCCCGTCCGGCGTTTGAGGGCGAAGGCCGGTCGGCACCACCTCTCAGCCCGTCCGGCGTTTGAGGAAGCAAGCCGGTCCGCATCCGCTCCAGCCCGTCCGGCGTTTGAGGACGAGGCCGGAGGCCGATGCGGGGGTGCGGGGGCGGCGGCCCCCGGAGCGGGCGGTCGCAGGGGGCCCACCCCCTGGAGGGACGGGACGGGTAGGGGCGGCGGGGGCGACACCCCCCGCCGCACCGAACGCGCTACGCCAGCCCGGGCCCCCGCACCGGAATGCTGGTGAACGTCGGCTGCGGCGCCGGATCCTGGAAGAAGTCGTTGCCCTTGTCGTCCACGACGACGAACGCCGGGAAGTCCTCGACCTCGATCTTCCAGACGGCCTCCATGCCGAGCTCCTCGTACTCGACGACCTCGACCTTCTTGATGCAGTCCTGGGCGAGCCGCGCCGCGGGCCCCCCGATGGAGCCCAGGTAGAACCCGCCGTGCGCCTCGCACGCGTCGGTCACCTGCCTGCTGCGGTTGCCCTTGGCGAGCATCACCTTGGACCCCCCGGCGGCCTGGAACTGCTCCACGTAGGAGTCCATGCGCCCGGCGGTCGTGGGCCCGAAGGACCCGGACGCGTACCCCTCGGGCGTCTTGGCCGGACCCGCGTAGTACACCGGGTGGTCCTTCAGGTACTGCGGCATCTCCTCACCCGCGTCGAGCCGCTCCTTGATCTTGGCGTGCGCGATGTCGCGCGCCACGACCAGCGGCCCGGTGAGCGAGAGCCGGGTCTTGACCGGGAACTTGGTCAGCTCCGCCAGGATCGTGTCCATCGGCTGGTTCAGGTCGATCTTCACGACGTCCGAGGACTCGTCCAGGTGCTCGTCCGTCGTCTCCGGCAGGAACCGCGCCGGGTCCGTCTCCAGCTGCTCCAGGAAGACGCCCTCGGCGGTGATCTTCGCGACCGCCTGCCGGTCCGCGGAGCAGGAGACCGCGATGGCGACCGGGCAGGACGCGCCGTGCCGCGGCAGCCGCACCACGCGCACGTCGTGGCAGAAGTACTTGCCGCCGAACTGAGCGCCGATGCCGATCTTCTGGGTCAGCTCGAAGACCTTCTGCTCCAGGTCCTTGTCCCGGAAGCCGTGCCCGAGCTCCGAGCCCTCGGCCGGGATCTCGTCCAGGTAGTGCGCGGAGGCGTACTTCGCGGTCTTCAGCGCGAACTCGGCGCTCGTGCCGCCCACGACGATCGCCAGGTGGTACGGCGGGCACGCGGCCGTGCCGAGCGAACGGATCTTCTCCTCCAGGAACTTCATCATGGAGGCCTCGTTGAGGACCGCCTTCGTCTCCTGGTAGAGGAACGACTTGTTGGCGGAGCCGCCGCCCTTCGCCATGAAGAGGAACTTGTAGGCGCCGCCGTCGGTGGCGTACAGCTCGATCTGGGCCGGCAGGTTCGACCCGGTGTTCTTCTCGTCCCACATGGTGAGCGGGGCCATCTGCGAGTAGCGCAGGTTGAGGTTCAGGTACGCGTCGTAGATGCCGCGGCTCAGCGCCGCCTCGTCGCCGCCCTCGGTCAGCACGTTCTGCCCGCGCTTGCCCATGACGATCGCGGTACCGGTGTCCTGGCACATCGGCAGCACACCCGCCGCCGCGATGTTCGCGTTCTTCAGCAGGTCGAGCGCGACGAACTTGTCGTTGTTCGACGCCTCGGGGTCGTCGATGATCCGCCGGAGCTGCGCCAGGTGCGCGGGCCGCAGGTAGTGCTGGATGTCGTGGATGGCCTCCGCGGCCAGCTTGCGCAGCGCCTCCGGCTCCACCTTGAGGAACGTCCGCCCGTCCGGTCCCTCGACGGTGGACACACCCTCCGAGGTCACCAGCCGGTACGGGGTGGTGTCCTCGCCCTGGGGGAGCAGATCGGTATACGCGAACTCAGGCATCTCAGCCCATTCCTCACTCTGACGGACGGCCGCCCGCCGACGCTGGCGGGCGCTCACCAGCGTAGAACCTGCCGCTGACGGAGAGCCTGTGAGGTAAGGCTCAGTTCGAGAATGGCACGGGTTTTCCACAGGCCGCGACGAGGGGTAGTCGCGATCTATCGCGTTTCGGTACGCTGCTGCCGTGGACCTTCAGAAGCAGACCCCTCAGGAGCGTGCCGGAGCGCCGGTGGCCGAGCTGCGCGCCTCGGACGCCGACCGCGACCGCATCGCCGACATCCTGCGGGAGGCCCTCGCCGAGGGGCGCCTGACCGCCGACGAGCACGCCGAGCGCGTGGAGGGGGTGCTGAACGCCAAGACGGTGGGCGAGCTGGAGGTCTTCATACGGGACCTGCCCGCGGCCCACGCCGGCCCGGCCGCCCCGGGCTACACGCCGGTGCCGCCGCGGCCGACGCCCGGCGCGATCCCCGTCGAGGCGGACGGCAACGTGGTGGCGGTCTTCAGCAGCGCCCGCCGCCGAGGCCGCTGGCGGGCCGGCCGCCGGCTGCACGCCTACGCGGTCTTCGGCTCCATCGAGCTGGACCTCACCGAGGCGATCTTCGAGTACCAGCAGGTCGTCATCAAGGCGGTCTCGGTCTTCGGCGACATCCAGATCCGCGTCCCGGAGAACGTGTCGCTGCGCGGCACCGGCGGCGGTGTGCTCGGCAACTTCGAGGCGGACACGCTGGATTCGGTCGACTCCGACGCGCCGGTCGTCTACGTCGACGGCTGGGCAGTCCTCGGCAACGTGGAGGCGCGGCCGAAGCGCGGAAAGCTCATCGCGGACATCCTGGACCGGGTCCAGGACAAGGTCGACAGGAAGTTGCGCAAACACCTGGACCGTTGACGGTCGCGAATCACTCCTTGCCCAGCGGCCTCAGGGGTCGTGAACAAGCCGCCGGGGTACGGCTGTTGAGGACGCTGTGCATAGGCCCGCGCACAGCGGGTAGGCCTTGCTGCATCGTCTCTCGCTCGCGAAGCCGTCGTCAGGAGTAGACCCGTGCTGCAACCGCCGCATTCGTCCCTGCAGGTAGCTGCCGTTCCGGCCCAGCGGGTGCCAGTGCGGGACAGGGACCAAGACGCACCCTGGCACACCGAGGCGGTGTGCCGGCGCGACGAGGCAGGCCTGTTCTTCGCACCTTCCAAGGAACCCACCGCCGCCCGGCTGTCCCGGGAGGAGGCGGCCAAGCGGGTCTGTGCCCGCTGCCCGGTGATGGTCGAGTGCCGCGAACACGCGCTGCTCCAGCCCGAGCCCTACGGCGTCTGGGGCGGCCTCACCGCGGCCGAGCGCCGCGTGGTCCTGGCCCGCCGCCGGCGCCGCGACATGGAACTGAAGAAGGCGGCGAGGACGGCAGCGGCGAACCGCATAGCACAAGCAGGCTGACAAAAGGCGCCCTCTCCGCACAGAGGGCGCCTTTTGACGTGCCTGAGGGCAGGCGCCGTCAGGGGCGCGGGGCTGTGCTGATGTGCGGCTGCCGCCGCGTGGGCGCGACCAGCCACTACGCGCCCGCAGTCACCGACGCGCCCGCAGCCCCTCCCCCGAAGGCGCTACTTCGCCCGGTCGAAATCCACCGTGCTGTACGCCCGCAGCTTGCGCAGCCGATGCTCGGAGTCGATCCGCCGCACCGTCCCCGACTTCGACCGCATCACGATGGACTCGGTCAGCGCGGTCTCCGACCGGTACCGCACCCCGCGCAGCAGCTCACCGTCGGTGATCCCGGTCGCCACGAAGAACACGTTCTCCCCGGTCACCAGGTCCTCGGTGGTCAGCACCCGGTCCAGGTCGTGCCCGGCGTCGATCGCCCGCTGCCGCTCCGCGTCGTCCTTGGGCCACAACTTGCCCTGGATGGTGCCGCCCAGGCACTTCACCGCGCACGCCGAGATGATGCCCTCCGGCGTGCCGCCGATCCCGAGCAGCATGTCGACGCCCGTGCCCTCGCGCAGCGCGTAGATCGACCCGGCGACGTCACCGTCGGAGATCAGCTTGATGCGCGCGCCGGCCTCCCGGATCTCCTTGATGATCCCTTCGTGCCGCGGCCGGTCGAGGATGACGACGGTCACGTCCTCCGGGGTGGCCCGCTTCGCCTTGGCGACCCGCCGGATGTTGACGGAGACGGGCGCGTCGATGTCGACGAAGTCCGCCGCCTCCGGGCCCGTGACCAGCTTGTCCATGTAGAAGACGGCGGACGGGTCGAACATGGCACCGCGCTCGGCCGCGGCCAGCACGGCGATCGCGTTGGGCATGCCCTTCGCGGTCAGCGTGGTCCCGTCGATGGGGTCGACGGCGATGTCGACCTCGGGCCCGGTGCCGTCGCCGATGCGCTCTCCGTTGAAGAGCATCGGGGCCTCGTCCTTCTCGCCCTCGCCGATGACGACCACGCCGTTCATCGACACGGTGGAGACGAGGGTCCGCATCGCGCGGACCGCGGCGCCGTCGGCGCCGTTCTTGTCGCCGCGGCCGACCCAGCGTCCCGCGGCCATCGCGGCGGCCTCGGTGACCCGGACGAGCTCCAGGGCGAGGTTCCGGTCGGGGGCTTCGGAGGGAACATCGAGTTCGGACGGCAGGTGATGATGATTCTCGGTCATCGGAGCGCACCTTTCTGATACGACGACGGCCGGATGAGGGTTTCCCGTCGACTCTATCGCCAGGCTGACAAAATGAGCAGGGGACCCCACGGATGAGCGCAAAGGGCACCTGCGACGATAGGGGGCGTGGCAGGCACGAACGGCAAGCAGAAGACGGTCCGGGACATGATTCTCTCCCTGGCCCTGATCGGCCTCGCGGCGGGCTTCATCTACCTGCTCGTCCCGCACGACGATCACGCTCCCGACATCCAGCGGGTCGACTACCGGGTCGAGCTGCTGACGGCACGGCGCGCGGCGAGTTACCAGGTGGCCGCGCCGGAGGGCCTGCCCAGCACCTGGAAGGCGACCTCGGTCCGTTTCCAGGGCGAGAACGGCGACCGCTGGCACCTCGGCTACCAGACCCCCGACGGTCAGTACGTCCAGATCGAGCAGTCCACTCAGAAGCCCGCGGACTTCATCGACGACGCCAGCCAGGGCGCGTCGGCCACGAAGACGACCGAGAAGATCGGCGAGCGCACCTGGACGCACTACACCGGCGGTCGCTACGACGCGCTGGTGCTGGACGGCACCACCGGCTCCACCACGGTGGTGGCCGGCACGGCCTCCTTCACCGAGCTGACGAAGATGGCGACGGCGCTGGAGATGTCCTGATGCCCCTGACCTGACGCCAGAGGCCCCCGGCGCCGTTGCCGGGGGCCTCTCTCGGTGCTGCGGGGTGACTCAGACGGTCGTGATGACGTCGTCGTAGGCCAGGCGCGGGGAGCGCGGGAAGCAGGCGTCCGCGCCCGGCTTGCCGATGTTGACGACCATCAGCGGGGTGTGGTCGTCGTCCAGGAACTCCTTCTGGACGCCCGCGAGGTCGAGGCCGGTCATCGGGCCGGCGGCGAGACCGGCGGCGCGGACGCCGATGATGAAGTAGGCGGCCTGCAGGGTGGCGTTCAGGGCGGCGCTGCCCTCGCGCACCCCGCGGTCGGCGAAGACGGCGTCCTTGGCCTGCGGGAAGTGCGGGAAGAGCTCCGGCAGCTCCTCGTGGAACTCGTTGTCCGCGGCGAGGATCGCGACCAGCGGGGCGGTGGCGGTCTTCTTCTGGTTGCCCTCGGCCATGTGCTGCACCAGGCGCTCGCGGGCCTCGGGGGAGCGGACCAGGACCACGCGCAACGGCGACTGGTTCATGGAGGTCGGGCCGAACTTGACCAGGTCGTAGATCGCCTGTACCTGCTCGTCGGTCACCGGCTCGTCGGTGAAGGTGTTGGCGGTGCGGGCCTCGCGGAACAGCAGGTCCTGAGCGGAGGGGTCAAGAACGAGAGACATTGCGGAACTTCCTCGGGGGGTGACGTCCGATCCGTACCGGACCGCGGTCCGGATAGGCTGACGGCATCACCGTACGCGAGGAAGGTTCAAGCTTCAACAAAAAGCGGGGCGTGGTGATCCGCTTCACATTCGCCCGCTCGTTCACTCCTGCTCCGCGGTCTCCTCCTCCCCGTCCTCCTCGGCCAGCGCCGCGTCCAGCCGGGCCCGCGCCCCCTCCAGCCACCGCCGGCACACCTTGGCCAGCTCCTCGCCCCGCTCCCAGAGCGCCAGCGACTCCTCCAGGCTCGTCCCGCCGGCCTCCAGCCGCCGCACGGTCTCGATCAGCTCGTCCCGTGCCTGCTCATAGGAGAGACCGGCCTCTTCCGTCCTGCTGCTCATCCGCACACCTTTCTCGTCTGCTCGCGCGGTGTCAGCCGTCGACCCGCACCGTGAACCCACCCTCGGCGACCCGTGCCCGCAAGGCCTCACCCGGCCCGACGTCGCCCGGGTCGCGCACCACCTGACCGTCGTCCTTCTGCAGCACGGCGTACCCGCGCTTCAGGGTGGCCGCGGGGGAGAGGGCCACCACGCGCGCGTGCGTGTGCGTCAGCTCGGAGTCGGCGCGGTCGAGCAGATGCCCGACGGTGCGCCGCGAACGGTCGACCAGCGAGGCGATGTGATCGGCCCGTTCGTCGACCATCCGGTGCGGGTCCTCCATGGCCGGCCGCGCGAGCGCATGCGCCAGCCCCCGCTCCTCCCGCGCCACCAGCCCGTCGACACACCGCCGGGCCCGGTCCCGCAGCATCCGCACCCGCTCCAGCTCCTCCCCGACGTCCGGGACGACCTTCTTGGCGGCGTCGGTGGGGGTGGAGGCCCGCAGGTCGGCGACGTAGTCGAGCAGCGGGTTGTCCGGCTCGTGCCCGATGGCGGACACCACGGGCGTACGGCACTCGGCGACCGTCCGCACCAACTGCTCGTCCGAGAACGGCAGCAGATCCTCCACGCTGCCGCCGCCGCGCGCGACGATGATCACATCCACCTCGTCGATCGCGTCGAGCTCCTTCACGGCCTGCACGACCTGCGGCACCGCGTGCACGCCCTGCACCGGCACGTTCCGCACCTCGAACCGCACCGCGGGCCACCGGTGCCGGGCGTTCTCCAGCACGTCCCGCTCGGCGGCCGAAGCCCGCCCGCACACCAGCCCGATCAGTTGCGGCAGGAACGGCAACGGCTTCTTCCGCCCGGCCGCGAACAGTCCCTCCGCGGCCAGCGCCTTTTTCAGCTGCTCCAGCCGCGCCAGCAGCTCCCCGACCCCGACGGGCCGTATCTCCACCGCCCGCAACGACAGCTGCCCACGCGGCGCGTACCACTCCGGCTTCGCGTGTACGACGACCCGGGCGCCCTCCCCGACCACGTCGGCCACGGTGTCGAACACCTGCCGGAAACAGGTGACGCCGATCGAGATGTCGTGCGACGGATCCCGCAGGGTCAGGAACACCACCCCGGCACCCGGCCGCCGCGACAGCTGGGTGATCTGCCCCTCGACCCAGACGGCCCCGAGCCGGTCGATCCACCCGCCGATCAGCCGGGAGATCTCACCGACGGGGACGGGGGTCTCGGCGGACGTGTTCAAAGCCATGCGGCGAGCGTAACGGCGCACACCGACAGTCCCAGCCAGACCTGCACGAACAAGCCCAGGCCCGAACCCCCACCCTCCAGCCGCTTCGACGCCCGACGAGCCCCGGCCCCGCACCGTCACTCTCAAGCCGGTCCGGTGTTCGACGGGCCCCGCCCCGCACCGTCACCCTCCAGCCGGTCCGGCGTCCGAGGACGAAAACGGTCCGCACCTCCACCGTCTCCTCTGTCGGGCGTTCGGCGACGAAGGCCGGTTCGCCCCCCGCCTTCCAGCCCGTCCGGCGTTTGAGGACGAGGCCGTTCAGGCCGATGCGGGGGTGCGGGGGCGGCGGCCCCCGGAGCGGGCGGTCGAAGGGGGTCCACCCCCTGGAGGACGGGACGGGTAGGGGCGGCGGGGGCGACACGGCGCGGCCTTACGATGGGTGCCATGACTGCTTCGTCTGGCCGCCGTGTCCTGCTCGCCGCCCCCCGTGGCTACTGCGCGGGTGTGGACCGCGCCGTGATCGCCGTCGAGAAGGCCCTGGAGCAGTACGGGGCCCCGATCTATGTCCGGCACGAGATCGTGCACAACAAGTACGTCGTGCAGACCCTGGAGAAGAAGGGCGCGATCTTCGTCGAGCGGACCGAGGAGGTCCCGCCGGGGAACATCGTGATGTTCTCCGCGCACGGCGTCGCCCCCGTCGTCCACGAGGAGGCCGAGCGCGGCCGTCTCGCCACCATCGACGCGACCTGCCCGCTGGTCACCAAGGTCCACAAGGAAGCCGTCCGATTCGCCAACGAGGACTACGACATCCTCCTGATCGGGCACGAGGGCCACGAGGAGGTCATCGGCACCTCCGGCGAGGCCCCCGACCACATCCAGCTGGTCGACGGCCCCGCGGACGTCGCCAAGGTCGAGGTCCGCGACGAGTCCAAGGTCGTCTGGCTCTCCCAGACCACCCTCTCCGTGGACGAGACGATGGAGACGGTCGACGCCCTCAAGGAGAAGTTCCCGCAGCTCATCTCCCCGCCCAGCGACGACATCTGCTACGCCACGCAGAACCGTCAGCTCGCCGTGAAGCAGATGGGCGCCGAGGCCGAACTCGTCATCGTGGTCGGCTCCCGCAACTCCTCCAACTCCAAGCGGCTCGTCGAGGTCGCCAAGCTGGCCGGCTCCCGCGCGGCCTACCTGGTCGACTTCGCCGGCGAGATCGACGAGGCCTGGGTGGAGGGCGTCACCACGGTCGGTGTCACCTCGGGCGCCTCCGTCCCGGAGGTCCTGGTCGAGGAGGTCCTGGAGTGGCTCGCCGAGCGCGGCTACGGGGACGTCGAGATCGTCAAGGCCGCCGAGGAGTCCATCACCTTCTCGCTGCCCAAGGAACTCCGCCGCGACCTGCGCGAAGAGGCGGCCACCCTGGTCGCCGAGCGCGGCGGCACCGGCGCCGGCGCGTGATCACCGTCCGTACAACTGTGTGACCGCGGGCTCGCCCGACGTCGTGACTGTCAGTCGTACGACGTAACGTGGAGCCATGCAGATCTTCGGTGTGGACATCGGTGGTTCCGGGATCAAGGGCGCTCCCGTGGACCTGGACAAGGGCGACCTGGCCCAGGAGCGGTGCAAGGTGCTCACCCCGCACCCGGCGACGCCCGACGGCGTCGCCGACGGGGTCAAGCAGGTCGTCGACCACTTCGGGTGGAACGGCCCGGTCGGGCTCACCTTCCCCGGGGTGATCACCGACGGCACTCACATCCGTACGGCGGCGAACGTCGACAAGAGCTGGATCGACACCGACGCGCGCTCGCTGTTCAGCGAGCGGCTCGGCGGTCTCCCGGTGACCGTGGTCAACGACGCGGACGCGGCGGGCGTGGCCGAGATGGAGTTCGGCGCCGGCCGGGACCGCAAGGGCGTCGTCCTCCTGCTCACCTTCGGCACCGGCATCGGCAGCGCCCTGTTCGTCGACGGCGAGCTGGTCCCCAACACCGAGCTGGGCCACCTGGAGCTGGACGGCCACGACGCGGAGAAGAAGGCGTCCAGCAAGGCCAAGGAGGACCAGGAGCTGAGCTGGGAGCACTGGGCGCACCGGGTCAACAAGTACCTGGCGCACGTCGAGATGCTCTTCAGCCCGAACCTGTTCATCATCGGCGGCGGGGTGAGCCGCAAGGCCGACAAGTTCCTGCCGTACATCCAGGACATCAAGGCCGAGATCGTCCCGGCCCAGCTGCAGAACAACGCGGGGATCGTGGGCGCGGCGATGCGCGCCGCACACCACGCCAAGTAGCCGCGCACCCGGGGTCCCGGCACCCGGGGTCAGGCCCGGCGGCGCCGGAGCATCCGGACCGTCCTGATCATCCGGATCCGGCGGACGATGACGATCACCCCGGCGACCAGCGTCCCGAGGTAGAGCCAGCCGGCCTGCGTGGACAGGGCCGTCACCAGGCCCATCACCCCGCCCAGGAAACCGCCGCCGCCGTCGTCGGCGACCGTCGACAGGCCGACGGCGAAGGCGATCGGGATGACGACGGGGGCGGTCAGCAGATCGCCCCCGCGCACCCACAGCGCGGTCAGCGCGGACACCGGCAGGGACAGCACGCCGTACACGGTCAGGGACGCCCCGAAGAGCAGGTCGTCCAGGAAGCCGAGCGTGAGCATCGCGGCCATGCAGAAGAGGCCGCAGCCGAGCCCCGTGAGCCGTGGGTTCGGCAGCCGCGCGGGCCCCGCCGCCGGAGTCGGCCGCGGCCTTCCGGGAGCGGGCCGGCGCCGGGCCGTCTCCGGCCGCGGTCTCGCCTGCGGGGGCAGCGGCGCACGGGGGCCGCCTCGACGCGGTCCGGGCTGTCGGGGTCGGGTCCTGTGATGCTCCACCGGACCAACCTAGGTCGGTTCATGGGCCCGATCGCACCCCGGACACGCCGAAACCAAGCCGAAGAGCGGACGTTGGCCAGGTGTTCGACACTGTCGCCGGCCGGGTGCCCCGAACCCCGTAAACTGGGGGATCGGCCGGCCCGCCGGCACTGGCAGCCCCCCGGCTCACTCACCCACTCACTACGGGAAGTCGCAACGTGTCGCTCACGATCGGAATCGTCGGCCTGCCGAATGTCGGCAAGTCGACCCTGTTCAACGCCCTGACCAAGAACGACGTGCTCGCGGCCAACTACCCGTTCGCCACGATCGAGCCCAACGTGGGTGTCGTCGGCGTCCCCGACGCCCGCCTGGCCAAGCTGGCGTCGATCTTCAAGTCGGAGCGCATCCTGCCGGCCACGGTCGACTTCGTCGACATCGCGGGCATCGTGCGCGGCGCCTCCGAGGGCGAGGGCCTGGGCAACAAGTTCCTCGCGAACATCCGTGAGTCCGACGCGATCTGCCAGGTCATCCGGGCCTTCAAGGACGAGAACGTCGTGCACGTCGACGGCAAGGTCTCGCCGAAGGACGACATCGAGACGATCAACACCGAGCTGATCCTCGCCGACCTCCAGACCATCGAGAAGGTCCTGCCGCGTCTCCAGAAGGAGTCGCGCATCAAGAAGGACGTGGCGCCCAAGGTCAAGGCGGTCGAGGAGGCCAAGGAGATCCTGGAGAAGGGCGACACGCTCTTCGCCCACGGCATCGTCCAGGGCTCGGAGCGCGCCGAGCTCCTGCACGACCTGCACCTCCTCACCACCAAGCCGTTCCTCTACGTCTTCAACGTCGACGAGGACGAGCTGCTCGACGAGGACTTCAAGACCGAGCAGCGCGCCCTGGTCGCCCCCGCCGAGGCGATCTTCCTCAACGCCAAGCTGGAGCAGGACCTCGCCGAACTCGACGAGGAGGACGCCATGGAGCTCCTGGAGTCGGTGGGCGCCGAGGAACCCGGCCTGGCCACCCTCGCCCGCGTCGGCTTCGACACCCTCGGCCTCCAGACCTACCTCACGGCCGGCCCCAAGGAATCCCGCGCCTGGACCATCAAGAAGGGCGCCACGGCCCCCGAGGCGGCCGGCGTGATCCACACCGACTTCCAGAAGGGCTTCATCAAGGCCGAGGTCATCTCCTTCGCCGACCTGGTCGAGACCGGCTCGGTCACCGAGGCCCGCGCCAAGGGCAAGGCCCGCATGGAGGGCAAGGACTACGTCATGCAGGACGGGGACGTGGTGGAGTTCCGGTTCAACGTGTAACGGGTTCTCAATCACCACGTCGCTGATCTGGTAAACGTGCAGGTCGGAAGGGGTCCGACTCTTCAGGGTCGGGCCCTTTGTTTTTGCCGTGGTATTTGACGGAGGACGCGTTCAGCCCGTCACCCGGGAGGGCAGGAGCAGGTTGTAGTTCAACTCCAGTTGCCGCGCCATGGCTTTCGCAGCGGCGGCGTGCCTCGACCGGTGCCCCGGTGGACGTGTCACAACGGGCATGTGGGCAACCGCGATTGCCTTCTCCGGCCTCTGTTACGGTGCCCTGTGATCGACGATCACAGGGGGGCGGATGGGGGCGGTCAATCGGGCGAAGGCTGAGCGGCAGCGTCAAGCGCAGATCCTGCGCTTTTGGCGCGCCGTGGAGTACTTCAGCCCGCCGAAGGTCGACCCGGTAAATCCGCGTAAGAACCTCTTCGCTGTGGGGCCGAATCGTCCACTGCCCTGGGAACCCGACTCCGTGATCAGCCGGAGTCGGTCCCGACCGGGCCTCGCGTGGCAGCACACGGTTTACGCCGGGATCTTCGCGGTCGACAAGGTGCGTGACGTCTTGCTACAGGCGTTCCGTGCTCCGGAGTCCGAACGGGACTTCGATGGCCGGATCGGCGGGGACAGCGCTGTGCTGTGTTTCACCGTGAACCAAGACGGGTTGCTGATCAAGGACAGTGTCACCTTGTCCTCGTGCGCCTGGGCAGTCGGGCAGACCCTGGACCCCGGGCCGCACAGCGACCAGTGGCTGACCGGCTTCGACGAGCACAGCACGTTTCTGCTGCAGCGGCTGCTGGACCTTGGCGACGGGAGGATCGAAGTCGATCGCCGGCCCGTGGCGGGCCCTGAGTCGCCGCAGATGGGGCTCGGCCCGGTCGCGGGGCTGATGTCCCGCCTCGTCGTCAGTGCGGCGAAGGGCGGGCTGGGAGTGGCGGCCGGTGCGGTGGGTGCCGGGCTGGGCTCCGTGGCGGGGGCGGTGGCCGCGAAGGTGATCGAGCAGGTCGGCGGTGACTTGATCGATTCCGCTGCTGCTCGGCTCACGGACCACACCCCGGGCGACAGCGCAGTGTCCGGCCAAGGACTGGGCAGCGATGACGTGGAGGAAGCGGAGCAGCACGAGGCGGAGCCGGAGGGACCTCCGCCCGAGGTGGGCGCAAAGGTCCTGGATGTGTTTGACCTGGCGGCCATCACCCGGTGGGTGGCCGAGCAGCTCGGCGTCGCCGAGGCCCTCGCACCCAACGCGATCCGTATCAAGAGCTATCAGGTTGCGGCCCGGCATGCGGATGAGGCGGGCGGTGATGTCTTCCTCAACAGCTTCTACGCCGACGATCTGGAACGGGTCGCCGGTGTCCTCGAGGCCGGCCGGGCCGGCACCGCCCTGCTGGACTACCTGCGGGCTGAGGCGGATTTGGATGCGATGAACCGCTTTGACGTGCGACGTCTGCCCGAGATCGTGCTGGAGAGCGTGCAGCCGTCGAGCATGCCCTTGGGCCGATGGCTGGCGGATACCGACAAGCCGCTGGTGCTCAGCCAGCAGTTTGCGGTCAACCGCATCCTGGCGACTCTCGGGCAGGATGACGGCCGCGGTCTTTACGCGGTCAACGGACCACCCGGGACCGGCAAGACGACCATGCTGCGCGACCTGATCGCGGCCCTGGTGGTCCAGCGGGCCGAACGGTTGGCGGCCCTGGAGCGGCCGGAGGACGCCTTCGTCCGAAAGCCGCGCGCCTGGCGCACGGAGGAGACCGCCGGCAAGACCTACCCGCGCACCATCCATCCTCTGATCCCCGAACTCACCGGCTTCGAGATCGTGATCGCCTCGTCCAACAACGGAGCGGTGGAGAACGTCACCCTGGAAGTTCCCGGAGCACGCGCGATCAGCGGCGCATGGCAAGGACGCGCCGACTACCTGGCCGGCCCAGCCAGCCTGGCACTGGAGGAAGACGCCTGGGGTGCGATCGCCGCGCGCCTGGGACGGCGCAGCAATCGCTCAGACTTCGTCCAGCGCTTCTGGTGGGGCGAGCAGCCCAAGGGCAACAGCCGGCCAAGGCCGGAAGCGAGCGAGGACCGACCGCTCCTGGGCCTCCACAAGATGCTGCAGCTGCAGGGCAGTCATCCTTCTGCGTCCTCACGGAACGCCCAGAGCACGAGCCCTGGAGCCGACGCGGCGCCGCCGTTGGGGCAGGAGACCTGGGCACAGGCAGTCCGGCGCTTCACCCAGGCCCGCAGCCGCGTGCGCGCGCTGGGCGCAGAGCGGCAGGAGATCGCGGATCTGCTCACTCGGCTCGCCGGCCCCGATGCCCTCCTGGATGAACTGGTGGCCCGGGAGTCCGGAGCCCGTGACGCGCTGCTGCTCTTGCGACGGGAGCAGCAGCGCGTCGACGTCGAACTTGCCGGCCACCGGGAGGAGCATGCCCGGTGCCGGGAAGCGATGTCCGCCGAGCGAACGCGGCTCGACCTTGCCGAAGCCGCGGTCCGCCACGGCGAGGCAGGCGTCAGGACAGCGGAGTCGGCACTCCACGCCTACGACGCGGGCAAACCCGGCCTGATCAGGAGGCTGGTCACCCGCGAGCCCATGCGGCGCTGGGAGGCCGGGCGCCTCCCCCGCCAGGCGGATGTGGACGCCGCAGACGTCCGTCTCTCTGAGCTGCAATCCGTACGTGCCGCACGGCACGCCGCTTTGCGCACCGCCCAGGGAGAACTGGACCAGGTACTGGCCGCCATTGTGCGCGCCCAGGCCCGGCTGACCGCGTGCGAGCAGGCTCGCGCGCGGCAGGTCACGACAACCACCGAGGCCGGACAGCAGGTGGCCCGACGGCGCCGCGAGCGGGAAGCCGAGCAACGCCGGCTGGCCACGGCCAAGGAGCGGTGGGGTGACCGGGTGCCGGGAGCCGAATGGCAGGCGGCCCTCGACGACCGCCAGGCGATGGAGGCGCGCGAGCAGTCAGCGCCCTGGATGGACGCCGTATTCGCCGAGGCACGCTCGGAACTCTTCCTCGCGGCCCTGGATCTGCACCGCGCGCTGCTGGCTACCGCGCCCGAGCGCATGCGCAGAAATCTGCAGGCCGTGATGGAGGTGGTCAAAGGCCAGGCGCCGGCGGACCTGGACGCTGAAACAGTGCTGGCCGCCTGGCAGTTGCTGTTCCTGGTTGTCCCTGTGGTCTCGACGACCTTCGCGTCGATGGGCCGTATGTTCGCTCAGCTGGGCAGCGAGGCCCTGGGCTGGCTGTTCGTCGACGAGGCTGGCCAAGCCGCCCCGCAGGAGGTGGTCGGCGCCCTGTGGCGAGCCCGCCGCGCCGTCGTCGTCGGTGACCCGCTGCAGCTCGAACCTGTGGTCACCCTCCCCTGGACCGGCCAGCAGCGCCTGGCCGGACACTTTGCTGTGGACCGCCAGTGGGCCCCGGCCGCCGCTTCCGTTCAGGCCCTCGCCGACCGCCTCAACCCATACGGCACGTGGCTGAAGGACCAGGACGGCGAGGACATCTGGCTCGGCTCGCCCCTGCGGGTACACCGCCGCTGCGATCGCCTGATGTTCGACATCAGCAACAAGATCGCCTACGACGGGATGATGGTCTACGGAGTTCATCGGGACCAGGACGACTTCCCGCTGGCACAGCGCAGTGTGTGGTGGGACGTCCGAGCCCTGCCGGGCGAGGAGAAGTGGAATCCCGAGGAAGGAAGTGCCCTGGAAGCCACCCTTGACCGGATCCGCACCCGCATTGACGAGGCGATCCGGCAGGAGGGCCTGCACACCGGCGAGGCGTTCCACGGCGCCGCGCAGGGAGGCGACCACGCCGCAGCGCGAAAGCGCCGTTTGAACGATTCCGTCTTTGTCATCAGCCCGTTCCGCGATGTCGTCCACGGCCTCGGCGAGGTTGTGGGCGGGACTCTCACCTCCCAGCGCTACGGCACGGTGCACACCACGCAAGGCAAGGAAGCGGACATCGTGATCCTGGTCCTGGGTACCGGCGCCGGCCAGGTGGGGTCTCGGAACTGGGCCGCTCAAAAGCCCAACCTCCTCAACGTTGCGGTCACCCGCGCCCGGCGGCGCCTCATCGTCATCGGCGACTTCGACGCCTGGTCGCGGCACCGCTACTTCAAGGACCTGGCGCAGCACGAGCTGATCCACAGGTGGACCCCGGAGCGCTGAGCTGACGCCTTCCTTTCCACGCAGCGCGGCCGGCACGGTCCCCAAGTCGGTGGACCCATCCCGCTTGAGGCTGGCTGCGGGTCTGCGGCACGACGGTGCTGACCGTGGTGGCTCCGCAGGCGGTGATCAACGTGACCAGCGGCGGGGCGGACTGGAAGCGACACCGTCTTCTCCGGCAACCCGGGCCCACTAGGACGAGACCTGCGCCTCGGACCCGATCACGCCGTACGGGGCCGTGAAGGCCGCCGCCGAGACGGCCGTACGGCTCCTGTATCCGGATGCGGCCGTCGTCCGCACCTCGCTGATCATCGGGAACGGCCAGTTCGGACGGGCACCGTGATGCCGCCCTTGGCCCCTGCGCGGATCGACCGGCCCGGTGCCGCACGGTCAGAGGGACACGTCGGTCCACGACTCTTGACCGGGAGCGACACCCGGCAAGACATCACACTAACGTAGATGTTGCTAACGTTGACGTTAGTATCGTGATTGGGGGTCGGTAGGCATGGTGGACTTTGTGGGCCGTCGGCAGGAACTGGCGACGTTGGAGCGAGAGTTCCAGAGGGTGGCGACAGGGGTTGGCGGGGAGAGGCCCGGGCGGTGCGTGATGTTGCGCGGGCGACGCCGGGTGGGCAAGTCGCGACTGGTCGAGCGGTTCGCGGAGAGCTCCGGAGCCCCGTTCTTGTTCTACGCGGCGACCGGTGCGTCTCCTAGGGACGATCTGGCGCGGCTGGCCCGGGACGCCCGGTCATCGACGCTACCGCTGGCGCAGCTCGTGGCTGCCGCACGGCCGGAGAGCTGGGACGCCGCGTTCGATGTGCTGGCCGCGGCACTGCCCGCCGACCGGGCGAGTGTGCTGGTCATCGACGAGGTGCCGTACCTGATGGACGCCGATGGTGCCTTTGAAGGGATGCTGCAGCGGGCCTGGGACCGGGTGCTGGAGACCAAGCCGGTGCTGCTGGTCCTCATCGGCTCCGATCTGTCGATGATGGAGGCTTTGAACAGCTACGGACGCCCCTTCCACCAGCGTGGCCGGGAGATGGTGCTGGGACCGCTCAACCCCGCCGAGGTGGGGCAGATGCTTGGTCTGGATCCGGCGGAAGCCTTCGACGCCGCGCTCGTCACCGGCGGGCTGCCGCTGATCTGTGCGGAGTGGCCGTGCGGCGCAGGGCTGTGGGACTTCCTCGGTGAGGCGTTGAGTGATCCGGTCTCGGCCCTGCTGGTGTCAGCCGAGCGCTCGCTGGCGGCCGAATTCCCCCCGCAGGCTCAGGCGCGTACGGTGCTGGCGGCTATCGGCAGT
This sequence comes from Streptomyces sp. NPDC048291, assembly GCF_043201715.1. Classification (NCBI taxonomy): domain Bacteria; kingdom Bacillati; phylum Actinomycetota; class Actinomycetes; order Kitasatosporales; family Streptomycetaceae; genus Streptomyces; species Streptomyces sp. NPDC048291. The sequence goes on along the minus strand of NZ_JBICZC010000004.1, from coordinate 420,153 downwards.
GGCGAGCGGACGTTCACCAACATCGCTCGTGCGGCCGGCGGAATCGGGGCCACGCCGCTGCAGCGAGCGCTGGAGCTGCTCACGGACAAGCGGATCGTTGCCGCAGAGTTGCCCGTGTCGCTGCGTCCGTCGAAGGATCGCCGCTACCGGGTGACAGATCCCTACCTGCGGTTCTGGCTACACCTGCTAGGCCCGTCCATGGAGGAGATCGAGCGGGGGCGGGGCGATCTGACCTTGGCGCGGATCCGGGAGAACTGGACCAGCTGGCGCGGCCGGGCCGTCGAGCCCCTTGTCCGCGAGGCCCTGGCGCGGATACTGCCCGACGACTGGCTCCCCGCGGCTCCCGCGGTGGGCGGGTACTGGACCCGCACCGACGATGTCGAGATCGACATCGTCGGGGCGGACCGCGCTCCCGTTGCCAAGGAGCTGCTTTTCGTCGGCTCCATCAAGTGGCTGGAGCAGTCGCCCTTCGACCGGCACGACCTGGCAGTTCTCCATCGACACAGGGCCGCCCTCACGGGCGAACCTGTGCCAGTCGTGGCGGTCTCGCGCGCCGGAGTCGACTGTCCGGGGCTCGATGCCGCCTATGGCCCCGGCGAATTGCTGACCGCTTGGCCGCTGTGAGCGGCGGACGGCGGGCGAGACACGGGAGTCCCTGAGGGCGATCAGCGCGAATCCCGTGCTGGGATGGTGCTGGGACGCGCCAACATTTCCACAGGTCAAGCCTTGTGGTGGAGTTCCGGTTCAACGTGTGAGTGAGTGCGGTGGCACGGGCGGCGCGGCACCCTTCGCGGGTGTCGCGCCGCCCGTTGTTTTCCGGGGACCTGGGCTCAGATCAGGGAGTTGTAGATCTTCCAGCCCGGGCCGACGCTGACGCGCGCCGCGTAGGGTGCCGTGGCCTTGCCGGTGCCGCGGTAGAGCCACAGCGTGCCCGTGGTGTCGCGGGCCAGCAGGTCGGCTCTGCCGTCGCCGGTGACGTCGCGGGGGCCGGCGAACGCGTTGTAGGTGTTCCAGCCCGTGCCGATCCGGGTGCGGGCGGCGAACGGGGCGGCGGCCTTGCCGGTGCCACGGAACAGCCACAGGCCGCCCCCGGTGTCGCGGGCGAGCAGGTCGGCCCTGCCGTCCCCCGTGACGTCGCCCGCGCCGGTCAGCGTGGAGTAGGTCTTCCAGCCTCCGCCGATCAGGGTGCGGGCGGCGAAGGGGGCGGTGGCGTTGCCGGTGCCGCGGTAGAGCCAGAGCCTGCCCGTGGTGTCGCGGGCCACCAGGTCGGCCCTGCCGTCGCCGGTGAGGTCGCCCGTGCCGGTCAGTGAGGTGTAACCGCCCCAGCCCGGCCCGACCTTCTTTCGGGCCGCGAGCGGAGCCGACGCCTTTCCGGTCCCCTGGTACAGCCACAGGGTGCCCGAGGCGTCGCGGGCCACGACCGAGCCGCTGCCGTCGGACATCACCCGCGAGACGCTGGTGATCAGGTTGTACGTGTTCCAGCCGGGGCCGACACCGAGGCGCTTCGCGAGTGGCGCCGCCGGCACGCCCGTGCCGTGGTACTGCCACAGCGTGCCGGAGGTGTCCCGCGCCAGCAGGGTGCCGAGCTGGGCCGGCGGCGGGGTACCCGTGCCGCTGACCGCCTCCAGCATCGCGCCCTGCCCGGCGTCGCCGGTGATCTCGTAGGACGCCGACCGGGCGCCGACGGTGGTCGGCGAGAAGGTGACGGTCTGCCGGACGCTCTGCTCGGGGCCGATGACCAGGCCCTCGGGCAGCGGGTCGGCGCTGCTGAACACGCCCGCCGGCGCCTTCGCCTTGGTGATCGTGACCGGGACGTTCCCGGAGTTGGTGATGGTGAACGACTTGGTGACCGACGTGCCGCGGGTGACCCCGCCGAACGCCAGCGACGGGGGAGTGAGCAGCAGATGCCCCTTGCCGCTGATCGCGTTGCCCTCGACCGGGATGGTCAGCGTGCCGCTGGTGCTCGTCAGCGTGATGGACGAGGAGTGCAGGCCGGTGGCCGTGGGCGCGTAGCCGACGCGGAGCACGACCGAGCCCTGGGCCGGGACGACCGTCGGGTCCGCCGGGTCGGCGCTCGGCAGGTTGTCCGCGCTGAACGGCCCGGTGGGCGGGGTGACGGAGGTGATGGTCTCCGGCTCGGTGCCGGTGTTGGTCACCTGGACGTTCGCGGTGGCCGGGGTCCCCGTCGGCTGGTTGTCGAAGGACACCGTGCCCGGGAACGCGGCCAGCCCTGCCCTGGTCCCGACACCGTGCAGGCTCAGCGCGAACGTGCCCGCACCCGTGACGACGCTGAGCGTGCCGCTCGCGCCCAGGACCGCGGTCGGCCTGAACGTGACCGGCACGGTGAGCTGCCCGCCGGCCGGGATCGAGGCCGGCAGCGACGAGGTGTCCGCGGTGAACGGGCCCTCGACGCTCACCGACCTGATCGCCAGCTCCTTGGACGGGTTCTGGTTCTCCGTCAGGACGACGTCGGTGCTCGCCGTCGCGCCGACCTCTGCCGTCCCGAAGTCGACCGGTCCGCCCTTGAGCGGGCTGCCCACCGGGTTGCCGTACGCGTAGACCTTGCCGTCCCGTGTCCCGACGAAGACCTGGTTGCCGTCGGTCGCGGGGACGGCGAACTTCGGCGCGGTGCCGATCGGCGCGGACCACACCAGCTTGAGGACGCCGTTCGCGTCCGGCACCGGGTTGTAGGCGCGCAGTTGGGCGTTGACTCCCGTGGGGCCGCCCGACCACACGACCCACACCAGGGCGCTGCCCGAGCGTGTCCCGTCCGAGGTGACCACCGGCGAGCCGCTGGTGTAGGGGAAGGAGTCCTGGCTCGCGCCCGCGACGCTCAGCGCCGGGTCGCCCTTGGTGGTCACGCCGCGGTGCAGTGCCGTCAGCGAGCCGCCGTTGCCGACGACGTACACGTAGCCGCCGTCACCGCCCCAGACCGCGGGGTGGCCCCACTGGCCCTTCAGCGGTCCGGTGACGCCGACGACCGCGTCCGTCGCGCCGGGGCCCTGGGAGCGTCCGCCGAGGTGGTCGCGGTCCAGCAGGAACACCCGGCCGTCCTTGCCCTGCTGCACCATCAGGTGCGGGTGGGAGGCGGTGCCGAAGCTGTCCGGGAGGCCCACCGGGCCGCCGGAGGCCAGGTCGGTGTCCTGCTGGTCGAGCGTCGGCGCGTTGGACGGGCTGAAGAAGTCCGCGGCCTTCAGGCTCTGGTCGGGCTGCACCTGGAGCCGGACCACGGACTCCGCGAGCGTGCCGGGTGGCGAGGTGCCCGGGCCGGGCGCCGGGCTGACGCCGTTGCCGGTGGCCACGAAGATCCGGCCGGGACCGTCGGAGACCAGCCCGCCGCCGGAGTGCCAGATGCCGGCGCCGCTGTTGCTTGCGCCGGTCTCCGCCGCCCACATCGACGTCACCGAGGGCGACGTGGTGCTGACGCCGACCACGTAGCCGCGGTACGGCTTGGCGTCGCAGTGCCCGCCGAAGCCCGCGTACACGACCCCGTCGAGCAGCAGCAGACCCGGCCGCTGCATCTCGTACGCGGGCAGGAACGACTGGCTCGGGTCGTTGGACGCCGAGCCCTGGATCGTCACGGGGAAGCCCTGCTTCTCCGCGCCGGTGACCGGGTCGAGCGCGTGCATGTACCAGTGCGGGTTGAGCGCGTTGGGGCCGTCGTCGACCTTGGTCGTCAGGTAGACCGCGCCGGTCGCCGGGTCGTACACCGGTGTGCCGGTGCTGCCGACGTTCGGCGCCAGGTCGCCGCAGCTGAGCGTCGCGGCCGGCCACGCGGGCCCGAAGTTCCGCTGCCACAGCACGGCGCCGGTGGTCCGGTCCAGGCCGTAGGCCATGTTGTTCTCGGTGACCGCCACCACCGTGGCGCCGACCACGATCGGCTGCGCGTAGATCTGCCCGTCCAGCTGGGCCGGGGTCTTCCACAACTGCCCGAACGACGACGACTGCACGTCCGCCGCGCTCAGGCCTGCCTCACCCTGGTCCCAGCCGGTCCGCAGCGAGTCCACCGACCCGGTGGTCTCGCTGGCGCGCGCCTGCGGGACCCCCACGCCGAGCAGCCCCGCCGCCAGCGCGCCCGTCACCGCGAGCACCAGCCCGCGCCACCCGGCGCCTCTCTTCCGTATGCCGCCGCGTCTGTCAGCACCCACGACGAAAACCCCCTCCGATGCCGGTCCCTGAAGCCCCCGCGACCGCGCTCCCCGCGCGACCGCCCTTCCCCGAGCCGGACGGCGCCTCAGGCGGCCTCCTCATGAAGAGGGGACGCGGCGCGCGGTCACAGCCCGCGCATCAAACCACACAATCCACCCCACGTGACCTGGTTGCCCCTTCTCTCTCGCACGGCATCGCGTGACGCGCGCTCGGACGCCTCCCGTACCGTGCACAGCCATCCGTGGTTCACCTTCGGGCGGCGGGCGGCGGGCGGCGGGCGGTCCGAGGGACGGATTCCGCCACGGGTCGTCACGAGCGTCACCGGACCTGAGCGTCACCGGACCTGAGCGTCACCGGGCCTGAGTTCCACCGCCGTGCTCCGGCGGCCGATTCCCCGGCCCTGCCGGTGATGTCGGCGTGGGGTGGGAAGATGCCGGAACGGCCGGCGAGGAGTGAGGGGCGGGGCGCGTGGGGCGGGAAGAGCGGGGCGTGGTCGCGCGGGGAGCGCGGCTGGCCGAGGCGGCCCGGAACGTGGCCGGTGATCACGGCAGGGCCGTCGAGGCCGTACGGGCGGCACTCACGCCGATCCACGACGCGGCCGTACGGCGGGAGCTCGACGCCATCCCGGTCGCGCGGCTCCAGGACGTCACCGAGGGCCGGCTGCGGCTGGGCGGCGTCGAGCAGAGCGGGCTGCGGACGGTGGGCGCCGTGCTGGAGGCGGGCGCGTACCGCCTGCTGCAGATACCCGGGGTCGGACGCCGCACCGTCGACCAGATGCTCGCCGCGGCCCGCAGACTCTCCGAAGCCGTGCACGAGACCGTGGCGGTCCATATCGACGTGGACCGGCCGGAGCCGAGCACCACCGCGCTCGTCGTGGCCCTCCAGGTGCTGGTGGAGGCGGGCCCGGAGGCACGGCGCGCCGTCGACCGGGCCGACGCCCTGTCGCAACGGCTGGAGCCGCTGCTGGCCGACGCCCGCCCCGCCGCCGGGCGGTTCCGGATGCTCCTGGCCGGCCGGGAGCGGAAGGCCCGCGCGCTGGCCGCGGTGGCCGAACTCCGGCCGCTGGTCGACGAGGCGGACCGGGGGCGGCTGCTCGAACTCTTCGCCCAGGCCTCCGTCGACCTGCTCCGGGGGCCGTCGTCCGACCTCGCCGCCTGGGCGGACTTCGAACTCCGCTCCGCCGACTACTACAGCCTGCTCGCCGAGATCTCCGGCGCGGCGCCCGACGTGGCCGCCGCCGAGGGCTTCCTGCCCGACGAGATCGCCGAGCGGGTCCGGGCCCAGCACCTCGACGACTCGCACCGGCGGGTCTCCCTGCGCGGCTACCAGGCGTTCGGCGCGCGGTTCGCCCTCGCGCAGCGCAACGTGATCCTCGGCGACGAGATGGGACTGGGGAAGACCATCCAGGCGATCGCCGTGCTGGCACACCTGGCCGCCGAGGGGCAGAGCCACTTCATGGTGGTGTGCCCGGCGAGCGTCCTCGTGAACTGGACGCGGGAGATCGAGGCCCGCAGCGCCCTGCGGGTGCTGCTGCTGCACGGCCCCGACCGGCGCGACGCGTTCGCCGACTGGAAGGGGCGGGGCGGGGTCGGGGTGACCACGTTCGACGCCCTGCGCGGGTTTCCCGCACCGGGCGGCGGCGAGGTCGGACTCTTCGTGGTCGACGAGGCGCACTCGGTGAAGAACCCGAAGGCCAAGCGGTCCCAGGCGGTCGCCCTGTGGGCGGAGCGCTGCGAGCGCACCCTCTTCATGACCGGCACCCCGATGGAGAACCGGGTCGCGGAGTTCCGCAGCCTGGTCGGGATGCTCGACCGCGGCGTCGCGGAGTCCCTGGACGACGGTGACGCCCTGGCCGGATCGGTCGCCTTCCGCAAGGCCGTCGCCCCCGTCTACCTGCGGCGCAACCAGCAGGACGTGCTGACGGAACTCCCCAGTCTCCAGCACACCGACGAGTGGGAGGAGCTGAGCGCGTCCGACGCGGAGGCGTACCGCGACGCCGTACGCGCCGGCAACTTCATGGCGATGCGCAGGGCCGCCTACCTGCGCCCCGAGAAGTCGGCCAAACTGGAGCGGCTCCGGGAGATCGTCGAGGAGGCCGGCGAGAACGGGCAGAAGACGGTGGTCTTCTCCTACTTCAAGGACGTCCTGCGCGTGGTCGAGAAAGCGCTCGCCGAGGGCGCCACGGTCTTCGGCCCGCTCACCGGCGATGTCCCGGCCGCACGCCGGCAGCGGCTCGTCGACGACTTCGCCGCCGCCCCGGGCGCCGCGGTGCTCCTGGCGCAGATCCAGGCGGCGGGCGTCGGCCTCAACATGCAGGCCGCCTCCGTCGTCGTCATCTGCGAACCCCAGATCAAACCGACCGTCGAACACCAGGCGGTGGCCCGGGCCCACCGCATGGGCCAGGTCAGACCGGTCCGCGTGCACCGCCTCCTCGCCACCGGGGGAGTGGACGAACGCCTGGTGGAGATGCTGGAGCGGAAGACCCGCCTGTTCGACGCCTACGCCCGCCGCAGCGCGGTGGCCGAGGCCACCCCCGACGCGGTCGACGTGTCGGACACCGAACTGGCCCGCCGGATCGTCGAGGAGGAGCAGGCCCGTCTGGGCATGACGGACGGGGACCACGCCCGGAGAGCCCAGGGAGCCCAGGGAGCCCAGGGAGCCCAGCGGCCCGACGGGAACCACGACGAGAGAGCGGACGCCTGACACCCGGACCGGAGAACGTGCTGCTCCGGCTCCGTGCGCGACCAGCGGACCCTCAGTCCTGGCCCCCTGTCGCCCCGGTCTCCCCTGTTCTTCTACGCCGACTCCCGCACCCGCAGCTCCGCCCCCACCTTCAGCTGCTCGGCCGGCAGTGGGTCGCCGTCGGTCAGCAGGCGGGCCGCCTGTTCGACCGCGAGGGCGCCGAGGCGGCGAGTGTCCAGGGCGACCGTGGTGAGCGGGGGGTCGACGAGCGTGCCCAGTTGGAGGCCGTCGAAGCCGACCACCGCCAGGTCCCGGGGGACCTGCAGACCGAGCCGGCGCGCGGCGCGCAGCGCGCCTATGGCGATGATGTCGTTGAAGGTGAACACGGCGGTCAGTTCCGGGTGCCCGGCGAGGAGTTCCTGGAGCGCGCTCTCCCCGCCCTCGACGCTCTGGTCGGCGCGGGCCACGGAGCCCGAGTCCAGCCCGCACGCGGACATCGCGGCGTCGAACCACCTGTGCCGGATGCTCGGTTCGGACCGTTCGGCGTGTTCGAGCATGCCGATGTGCCGGTGTCCCCCAGCGGTCAGATGGCTGATCGCCGCGTGCACGCCGCTCTCGCCGTCGATCCGGATCGAGCTGAACCGCTGGGTGCGGTGCTCGCGGTCGATGAGCACCACGGGGAGCCCCCGGGTCAGCCTGTCGATCTCGTCCTCGGGCAGGCTGAGATAGCCCACGACGGCGTCCACCTGGGAGGCGATCACCTCCAGCGTGCCCCGCTCCTCCTCGGTCCGGTCGCCGGTGTCGTACACGACGACGTGCCAGCCGCGGTCCCGGGCCGCCTCCAGGGCCGCCGCGGCGACCTCGGTGAAGAACGGGTTGAGCAGGTCGGGGATGACGAGGCCGACACTTATGGTGTCCTGCCGGACCAGCCCCCGGGCGAACCGGCTCGGCCGGTAGCCGAGTGCCAGGGCGGTGTCGAGAACACGCTGCTTGGTGGAGACGCCGATCTCGCCCTTGTCGTTGAGCGCACGTGACACGGTCTGCCGGGACACGCCCGCGGCCTGGGCCACATCGTCGATCGTGACCCTGCGGGGTCCGGTCCCCGACGACGCCATCTCTCACCTCCGCGTAATTGCCGACGCGCCAGCGTCGCAGGGACACCGAGTATGCCCCGGCGCGTTGAAACCTTGACACTCCGGCGGTCGGAAGCCCACACTCCCAATCACTTCCCGTTACCGCTCCCGTGAGCGCTCACGGTACCGCTCACGGAACCCAATTCCAACCAGAAGGCATCCGCCTCCAGGTGTCAACGTCGACCCGCCTGGGCCCCGTCGCCAGGCGTTCTCTGGAACGGAAGACATGAGAAGCACAGCCATGCGCACCCGCCTCGCCGCCGCAGCCGCGACCGCAGGCATCGTCGTACTCGCCGGGTGTTCCTCGTCCGGTTCGTCGGACAACGCGTCCGCGTCCTCGTGCGAGCCCGCGAAGGGCAAGGTGACCCTCCAGTACTGGAACACCGTTCCGGGCATGGACAAGGTCGTCGACCTGTGGAACAAGCAGCACCCGAACATCCAGGTCGAGACGAAGAACATCTCCAACGACCAGTACGGCACCCTCGGCAACGCCCTCAAGGCGGACAAGGCCCCTGACCTCGCCCAGGTCGGCTACGACGAACTGCCCAACCTGCGCACCCAGAGCGCCTTCGTGGACGCCTCCGCCTGCAAGGCGGCCACCGCGGCCGAGTCGAAGTTCGTGCCGTGGACCTGGTCGCAGACCAGCTTCGGCGGCACCGGCGTCTTCGCGATCCCGCAGGACACCGGCCCGATGGCGCTCTACGTCCGCAGCGACCTCTTCAAGAAGTACGGCGTCGCCGTTCCCACGACCTGGGACGAGTACGCGACGGCCGCCGAGAAGCTGCACAAGGCGGACCCGAACCTCGACATCACGTTCTTCGACCCGAACAACGCCGAGTGGTTCAACGGTCTCCTCTGGCAGAACGACGCGAAGATGTACGGCTACTCCGGCGACAAGTGGCAGGTCAGCGTCGACTCGGCGCAGAGCAGGCAGGTCGCGGACTACTGGCAGAAGCTGGTCTCCGAGAAGGTCGTGCGCACCGACCTCGCCCACGGCTCGACCCAGATGTACGCGGCGTACCAGAAGGACCAGATCGCCACCTACGTCGGTGCGGCCTGGGGCTACAGCATGTTCCGCGACAACCTGCCCAAGCAGGCCGGGAAGTGGTCGATCGTCCCGATGCCGACGTGGGGCGCGAACGGCTCCTCCGGTGACTGGGGCGGCTCGACCGTCGCGTTCATGAAGGGCGGCAAGCACCTCTACGAGTCGGTCGAGTTCAACACCTGGCTGAACACCGACCCGGACGCGCTCGCGCTGGAGAACAAGCTCGGCGGCCTCTACCCGGCGGCCACCGCCGGCCTGGACCTGCCCGCGCTCAAGCAGGGCGTGCCCTATTACAACAACGAGAAGATCTTCGACGTCTTCGCCGACGCCTCCCGGAAGATCGACACCAGCTTCGCCTGGGGCCCCACGCAGAAGACGGTGAACCTGGCACTCCAGGACGCCCTGGCCAAGTCCGCCGCCGGCGGCGGCACCCTCACCGATGCGCTCGAGACCGCCCAGGCCGCCGCGCTGAAGTCGATGAAGGACCAGGCGATCCCGGCGACGGCGGGCAAGTGACCGTTCGATGACCGACCTCGCAACCCGCTCGGCCGGCGTGCGAACCACGCCCGGAGGCCGCCGTCGCCCGAACGGCGGCGGCCCCCGGGCGGCCACCGTCGCCGCCTTCGTGACCCCGTTCTTCCTGCCGTTCCTGCTGTTCTACCTGGTGCCGGTCGGCTACGCCCTCTGGCAGAGTTTCCGCGTCGTGCGCCGCTCCGGCGGCCAGTACGGCACCTCGTACACGACCTTCGGCGGCTTCGAGCAGTACACGCAGGTCTTCCAGAACGCCGAGTTCTGGTCCAGCATCGGCCGCATCGGGCTGTTCGGCGTCGTGCAGGTGCCGGTCATGCTGTTCGTGGCCCTGATCATCGCGCTGCTCCTCGACACGCCCCTGCTGAAGGGCAAGGGGTTCTTCCGCACCGTCGCGTTCATGCCGTACGCGGTACCCGGCGTGATCGCCGCGATCATGTGGTCGTACCTGTACTCGCCCCAGCTCAGCCCGGTCGTCGACCTGCTGAACGGCATCGGGCTGCACCCCGACTTCCTCGGCCCGGGCGCCGTGCTCTGGTCGGCCGCGAACGTCTCCACCTGGCTGTGGACCGGCTACAACATGCTGATCATGTTCTCGGCACTGCAGTCGATCCCGCAGGAGCTCTACGAGGCCGCGAAGCTCGACGGCGCCTCCAACTGGACCATCGCCTGGCGGGTCAAGGTGCCGATCATCGCCCCGTCGATCGTGCTGACCACCGTCTTCTCGATCATCGGCACGCTCCAGCTGTACGCCGAGCCGGCCGTGCTGCGGCAGATCTCGTCGAACATCTCCAGCACGTTCACGCCGAACATGCTCGCCTACACGGTGGCCTCCGGGAACAACTACCAGCAGGCCGCGGCCATCTCGGTGGTCATCGCCGTCATCACCTTCGTCTTGAGCTTCGGGTTCATGCGACTGACCTCGAAGAAGGCCGGACTGTGAGCAACACGCGCATGCAACGCGAGAGCCGGGTCAGCCGTACCGCCGCCATGGGGCTGATGGTGCTCCTGGCCGTCTACTTCCTGCTGCCGGTGTACTTCCTGGTCGTCGCGTCGACCAAGCCGCAGGGCGACCTCGCCGCCACCAACGGGCTGGCGTTCTCGCACTTCAACCTGTTCGGCAACCTGCACACCCTGTTCACCCGCAGCGACGGCGTCTTCGGCCGCTGGGCCCTCAACACCGTCCTCTACGCGGTGCTGGGCGCGGCCGTGGGCACCCTGATCTCCGCGCTGTGCGGCTACGCCCTCGCCAAGTTCCGGTTCCGCGGCCGGGAGTTCCTGTTCTCCGTCATCCTCGGCGGCGTCCTGGTGCCCACCACCGCGCTCGCCCTGCCGCTGTTCCTGCTGTTCTCGGCGACCGGCCTGGTCAACACCTACCTCGCGGTGTTCCTGCCCAGCATCGTCAGCCCGTTCGGCGTCTACCTCGCGCGGATCTTCGCCAACGCCTCGGTGCCGCAGGAGCTGATCGAGTCGGCGCGGCTGGACGGGGCGGGCGAGTTCCGGATCTTCTTCTCGGTGGGCTTCCGGCTGATGACACCGGCCCTGGTGACCATCTTCCTGTTCCAGTTCGTGGCCATCTGGAACAACTTCTTCCTGCCGATGGTGATGCTCCAGAAGGAGTCCCTCTTCCCGATCACCCTCGGCCTGTACGAGTGGAACGGCCAGACCGCCCGCGCCCCGCTGCTCCAGCAGTCCATCATCACCGGCTCACTGGTGTCGATCCTGCCGGTGATCGTCGTCTTCATCCTCCTCCAGCGGTTCTGGCGGACCGGCCTGGCCGCCGGCTCGCTCAAGTGACCCCCCACGCACAGAAGGTGTTCCCCACCATGCCCAACCCGGCTGTCTTCGTGCCCCACTTCCACTGGGACCGGGAGTGGTATGAGCCGTTCCAGGTGTTCCGGCACCGGCTCGTCATCGCCCTGGACACCGTGCTGGAGACGGCCGAGGCCGACCCGGACTTCCGGTTCACCGTCGACGGGCAGATGGCCGCCGTCGAGGACTACCTGGAGATGCGGCCCGAGAACCGCGAGCGGGTCGCCGCCCTGGTCCGCGAGGGCCGGCTGGCCGTCGGGCCGTGGCTGATCCTGCTCGACGAGTTCCTCTGCTCCGGCGAGACCATCGTCCGCAACCTCCAGATGGGGTGGGCGGCGGCCGAGCGGCTCGGCGGCGCCATGCCGGTCGGCTACCTGCCGGACATGTTCGGCCACATCGCGCAGATGCCGCAGATCCTGGCCCGCGCCGGCCTCGAACACGCGGCGCTGTGGCGCGGGGTGCCCGGCACGGTCGACGGCCACGCCTTCCGCTGGCGCGCACCCGACGGCTCCGAGGTACGCACCGAGTTCCTCTTCGACGGGTACGACAACGGTCTCGACGTCCTGCTGGTACCGGACCGGATCCAGTCCGCGCTCGCCGAGTACGCCGGGATGACGGCCGAGCGGTGGGGCGGCGACCCGGTGCTCGCGATGGCCGGCACCGACCACAACGCGCCCGACCCGCGGCTCGCGGACTGGCTCCGCACGGCCTCGGGCGAGGAACGGCCGATCACCGTCGCCACCCTCGACGAGTACGTCCGGGGGCATGTACGGGACGAGGCGACCGCCGTCGTCACCGGTGAGCTGCGCAGTCACGTACGGGGCAACATCCTCCCCGGCGTGCTGTCCGTGCGGCTCGGGCTCAAGCAGCGGATGGCCGCCGCCGAGCGGACGGTCGACCACGCCGAGCGGATGAACGCCCTGTGGTCCGGCCGCGACGACTCCGCCTTCCTCGCCCTCGCCTGGCACAAGATCATCGAGTCCACCGCGCACGACTCCGTGGTCGGCTCCGGCACCGACGAGACCTGCGACCAGGTCGCGGCCCGCCTCGCCGAGGCCGCGCAGACCGCCCGCGCGGTCCGGGACGCGGCCCTCGCCGAGCCCGCCGCCGGGGTGCCCGGCGACGCCTACCTGGTCGCCAACCCGCTCCCGGCGCCCCGCACCGCACTGGTCGAGGTCGACGTGGTGGCCGCCCCCGAGGGGAGCACGCTGGTCGCGACCACCGCCGACGGCACCGTGCACCCCGTACAGCAGGTCGCCCAGGCCCCCACCGTCCTCAGCGACGAGCGGCTCGACGCCGCCCAGCTGGAGCGCGTGCTGCGCCGCATCCACCGCCGCGAGCTGTTCGGCCTGCTGATCAACGGGTACGAACTCACCCCGAACTCCCTGGTCTTCCACCTCGCCGAGGTCCCGGAGGGCCCCTTCGACCTGATGACCCTGCGCGGCGAGGTCGCCGCCGCGGCCGTGGCGCACCCGGGGGAGTGGCGGGTACGGACCCTCGCCCAGGCCCGGGCCACCGCGCTGGTGGCCGTCCCCGTCCCGGCCGCCGGACTCGCCGCCTTCCGGGTCGGGCCGGGCGACCTGCCCGCAGCCCCCGCGATGCAGGGCGCGACGGCGACGGCGGACCGCCTCTCCAACGGCCTGGTCGAGGTCGCCGTCGCCGCCGACGGCACCCTGGACGTGACCGGCGTCGACGGCACCGTGCTGTCGGGCGTCGGCCGCCTGGTGGACGGCGGCGACCGAGGCGACAGCTACAACTACGCGCCGCCGGCCCACGACGTCCTGGTGTCCGAGCCGGTCCGGGTCGGCGTCGAACTCCTCGAAAGCGGCCCGCTGCGGGCCCGGTTGCGCGTCACCCGCGTCTACGAGTGGCCGGAGGCGCTCGCCGAGGGCGACCGCGACCGGCGCGGCGGGCGCACCGTCCCGACCCCCGTGGACATGCTGGTGGAGGTCCGCGCGGGCGAACCCTTCGTCCGGATCTCCACGTCGTTCCTGAACCGGTCCGCCGACCACCGGCTGCGCCTGCACGTCCCGCTGCCGCTGCCCGTCACCACCTCGGCGTCGGCCGGGCAGTTCGCCGTCACCGAGCGCGGCCTGACCGCCGAGGGCGGCTGGGGCGAGTACCCCCTGCCGACCTTCCCGGCGAGCACCTTCGTGGCGGCGGGCCCGGCCACCGTCCTGCTCGACCACTCTGCCGAGTACGAACTCGTCGACGACGGCTCCGCACTCGCCCTCACCCTGCTCCGCGCCATCGGCTCCATCAGCGTCAACATCCACCCCCTGCGCGACGAACCCGCCGCGAGCGAGATCCCGGCACCGGGCGCCCAGGACCTGGGCATGCGCATCGGGAACCGGTTCGCCGTGCTGCCCTGGGCATCCGGCTGGCAGGGCGCCAACGCGGTCGCCCTCGCCGAGGAGTTCCGGGGCGACGCCCTGGTCACCCGGGGCACCGCGCCTAGCGGCGGCCCGCTGCCCCCGGACGCGTCCGGCGTGCAGGTCGACGGCCGGGACGTGCACGTGTCGAGCATCCGCCGGATCACCGACCCCGAGCACGGACCCGGCACCGAGCTCCGGCTGGCCGCGATGCGGGACACCGCGACGACCGTCCGCGTGACCGGCGCGTTCACCGAGGCGACCACCGTAGACCTGCTCGGCCGGCCGCTCGCCCCCGAGCCGGTCCGGGACGGGCTCGAACTCGGCCTCGGCCCCTGGGAGATCCGCACGGTCGTCCTCCGTCGGTAGGGCCGCGATGTCACGTCCGCCGTCTGTCGGCTGCGGCGCCGTTGTGGCTGGTCGCGCAGTTCCCCGCGCCCCTGACGGGGCGCTGCCATCCCCCCGTCTTCAAGAAAGTTGTGACGCCTTGACCTCTGACCTCACCGCCTACGTATCCGACCCCACCCCCTGGCACGGTGCCCTGCGTCCGGCCCGGTCCTGGCTGCACTCGGACGCACCGGCCCTGTCGCTGAACGGCGACTGGCGGTTCAGGCTGTCGCCCACGGCGGCGGTGGCGCCGGACTTCGCCGCCGAGGACTTCGACGACCGGGGGTGGGACAGCATCCCGGTGCCCGCGCACTGGGTACTGGAGGGCGACGGCGCCCACGGCCGGCCGGCGTACACGAACATCCAGTTCCCGTTCCCGATCGACCCGCCGCACGTCCCGGACGAGAACCCCACCGGCGACTACCGCCGCCACTTCGACCTGCCCGCCGGACGGACGGACGCCGAGCGGATCGTCCTGCGCTTCGACGGCGTCGAGTCGCTGTTCAAGGTGTGGGTCAACGGCGTCGCGATCGGCACCGCGAGCGGCAGCAGGCTCGCCCACGAGTTCGACGTGACCTCCGCCGTGCGCCCCGGGGACAACGTCGTCGCCGTCCGCGTGCACCAGTGGTCGGCGGCCAGCTACCTGGAGGACCAGGACCAGTGGTGGCTGCCGGGCATCTTCCGGGACGTCACCCTGCTCACCCGCCCGGCCGGTGGCATCGAGGACGTCTGGCTGCGCACCGGGTACGACGACGGGCGCGGGCGGGTCGAGCCGGAGGTCAGCGCGGAGGCCTCCGCGTTCCCGGTCACCCTGCGCATCCCCGAACTGGGCGTGGAGCGGGTCTGGGAGACGGCCGCCGACGTGGCGCCCGTCGACGTCCCGGAGGTGGAGCCGTGGTCGGCCGAGCTGCCGCGGCTGTACGACGCGACCGTGTCCTCGGCCGCCGAGAGCATCGCCCTGCGCATCGGCTTCCGCACGGTCGAGATCCGCGGCGACCAGTTCCTGGTCAACGGCCGCAAGGTCGTCTTCCACGGCATGAACCGGCACGAGGCCCACCCCGAGCGCGGCCGGGTCTTCGACGAGGCGCACGCCCGCGCCGACCTGGCCCGGATGAAGCGGTTCAACGTGAACGCCATCCGCACCAGCCACTACCCGCCGCACCCCCGGCTGCTCGACCTCGCCGACGAACTCGGCTTCTGGGTCGTCCTGGAGTGCGACCTGGAGACCCACGGCTTCGACAAGGTCGGCTGGACCGGCAACCCGACCGACGACCCGGCCTGGCGCGCCGCCTGCCTGGACCGCATCGAGCGCACCGTCGAGCGGGACAAGAACCACCCCGGCGTCGTGATCTGGTCCCTCGGCAACGAGGCCGGCACCGGGTCCAACCTCGCCGCCATGTCCGCCTGGGTGCACGCCCGCGACCCCGAGCGCCCCGTCCACTACGAGGGCGACTACACGGGCGACTACACCGACGTGTACTCCCGGATGTACTCGACGGTGCCGGAGACCGAGCAGATCGGCACCGACGGCTCCACCGCCCCGCTGCTGGGCTGCACCCCCGCCCAGGGCGCCCGGCAGCGCACCAAGCCGTTCCTGCTCTGCGAGTACGCCCACGCGATGGGCAACGGGCCGGGCGCCCTCGACCAGTACGAGGAACTGGTCCACCGCCACCCGCGGCTGCACGGCGGCTTCGTCTGGGAGTGGCGCGACCACGGCATCCTGGCCACCGCCCCCGACGGAACGCCGTACTACGCCTACGGCGGCGACTTCGGCGAGGTCGTGCACGACGGCAACTTCGTGATGGACGGCATGGTGCTCAGCGACGACGTGCCGACGCCCGGCCTCCACGAGTTCAAGGCGGTCGTCCAGCCGGTCCGGTTCGCCTTCGACGGCGACAAGCTCGCCATCACCAACCTGCGGCACTCGGCCGACACCTCCGACCTGCGGTTCCGCTGGCGTGCGGAGTTCGACGGCATCCCCGTCGAGGCGGGCGAGCTGGAGACCCCGCTGCTCGCGGCCGGCGAGTCGGGCCGGGTGCCGCTGCCCGCGATCGTGGTGGCCGCCGACGCCGAGACCTGGCTGACCGTCGAGGCGGTACTGGCGACGGACACGGCCTGGGCCCCCGCGGGGCACCAGGTCGCCACCGCCCAGCTGGACTGCTCGGCACGGCGCCCTGTGCCCGCCGTCCGGCCCCGGTCCGGCTGGCGGCCCGGCGAGGGGACCCGCACGCTCGGCATCGCCGGGTTCACCGGCGGCACCCTCACCCGGCTCGCCGGGCGGGCCGTGACCGGGCCGCGGCTGGAACTGTTCCGTGCCCCGACCGACAACGACGAGGGCACCGCCGACCGGCTGGAGGGCAGCGACGCCAGCGAGGCCGGGGTGTCCAGCGCCGAACTGTGGCGCCGCGACGGCCTCGACCGCCTCACCACCCGCCGGATCGGCGTGGAGCAGACCACCGACGCCCTGCGCACCGTCGACCGGGTCTCCGCCGCCGACTCCGCACTGTGGGTGACGGTCGAGTCGGTCTGGTCGGTCGAGGACGGCGAACTGGAACTGCGCGTCGAGATCGAGCCCTCGCGCGGCTGGACGACGGTGTGGCCGCGGATCGGGATCCGCTTCGAACTGCCCGACGGCACCGCCCCCGTGGACGGCGCCGAGTGGTTCGGCCTCGGCCCGCTGGAGTCCTACCCCGACAGCCTCCGCGCGGCCCGCACCGGCCGGTTCTCGGCCACCGTCGGGGACCTGTCCGTCGACTACGCCCGCCCCCAGGAGACCGGCCACCGCTCGCAGCTGCGCACGCTCACGCTGACCAGCGGCGACACCGAGGTACTGCGCCTCGCGGCCCTCCCCGACACCCGCGGGCGGCGCCCCGGCTTCACCCTCGCCCGCCACACCCCGCAGCAGATCGACCGGGCCGCCCACCCCTACGAACTCCCGGAGTCCGCCACCAGCCACCTCATCGTCGACGCGGCCCAGCACGGCCTCGGCTCCCGCGCCTGCGGACCGGACGTGTGGCCGGAGTTCGCACTGCGCCCCGAGGCCCGCACGATCAGGCTGCGGATCACGGCAGGCGCCTGAACAACAGGACCCGACAGCTCTTTCACAGCCCGCACCCACGCGCCTCACGGCCCGGCGGTGGACGGTCACCGGCCATGAAGTTATCCACCGGTACCCCACGGATCCTGGTCGTGGACGACGAGAAGGACCTCACCGACCTGCTGGTGACGGTGTTGCGGGCCGAGGGCTGGCGGACCGAGCCGGCGCCGGACGGCACGACGGCCCTGCGGGCGGCCCGCGGCTTCCGGCCCGACGCGGTCGTCCTGGACCGCGGGCTGCCCGACCTGGAGGGCCTGGAGGTGCTGCGGCGCCTCCGGGCCTGGCGGCCGGACCTGCCCGTGCTGTTCCTCACCGCCCGGGAGAGCGTCGAGGACCGGGTCGCCGGCCTGTGCGCGGGCGCCGACGACTACGTGCCCAAGCCGTTCGACCTCGACGAGGTCGTGGTCCGGCTGCGCGCCCTGCTGCGCCGCTGCGACGCGTTGCGGCCGGACGCCTCGCTGCTCGTCGTCGACGACCTGACCCTCGACGAGGAGACCCGGCAGGTGCACCGGGCCGGCACCCCGGTCCGGCTCACCGCCCGGGAGTTCGAGCTGCTGCGCTACCTGATGCGGCACACCGGCCGGGTTCTCGGCCGGGCGGAACTCCTGCACAACGTCTGGGCGGAGGAGGCCGACCGGCACCTGAGCATCGTCGAGAGCTACGTCAGCTACCTGCGCCGCAAGATCGAACGCGGCCGTCCCGTCCTCATCCACACCGTGCGCGGCGTCGGCTACCTGATGAAGCCCGCCGCGGCGAAGCGATGAGACGCCGCCCGCACCGGCCGCGCAGCCTGCGCTCCCGGATGATCCTCTCCAGCAGCCTGCTGCTGGCCGCGCTGTCCGTCGTGATCATCGCGATCTCCGGACTGGCCCTGCGCACCTACCTGATGACCGGCCTGGACCAGCGCCTCGACGCCCTCGCCGAGCACTCCTCGGCCGCCCGCGGCCAGATCGGCGCCCCGACCGCGGGCCTGCCCTACCTCAGGGCGTTCGGCGTCCCGGCCGGCACCATCGGCGTCTCCGTGGCCGGCCGGCACGCCACGGCCACCGTCCGCCACGCGGCGGTCGTGGACGGCACCGGGAGGCTGGCCGCCCCGACCGCGGGCCAGCGCCGGATCCTCGCCGGGGTCGAGGCCGACGGCCATCGCCACACCCTGGACCTGCCCGGCCGCGGCACCTACCGGGTCAAGGCCGTGCGCGCCGACTCCCGGAACACCGAGATCACCATCGTCACCGCCGTGTCGGTGCGGCCGGTGGACCGGATGCTCGGCCGCCTGCTGGCCGTCGAGTCGGCCAGCGCGGCCGCCGCCCTGCTCGTGGCCGCGCTGATCGGGGCCACCGTGATCGGCCGTCAGCTACGGCCCCTGCGGCGCGTCGCCGCCACCGCCACCCGGATCTCCCGCGAACCCCTCGGGCACGGCGCGGTCCGCGCCCTGGAACGCGTCCCGGAGACCGACTGCGGCACCGAGACCGGCCGGCTCGCCGAAGCCGTCAACCGGCTGCTCGGCCACGTCGAGAACGCCCTCGCCGACCGCTACGCCACCGAACTGCGCATGCGGGACTTCCTCGCCGACGCCGGCCACGAACTGCGCACCCCGCTCGCCTCCGTCGCCGGCCACCTCCAGCTGGTGCGCCGCGCCCCGGAACCGGCCGCCCCGCAGGCCGCGTACGCGCTGGGCCGCATGGAGTCCGGCATCGGCCGGATGCGCACCCTCGTCGAGGACCTGCTCCTCCTCGCCCGCCTGGACACCGGGCGCCCGCTGGCCCGTGAGGAGGTCGGGCTCGGCCCGCTGCTCGCCGAGGCCGTGGCCGACGCCCGCGCGGCAGGACCCGGCCACCGCTGGGAGTTCCTCATGCCCGGCAACCTGGTCCTGGTCGAGGGCGACCCGGACCGCCTCCACCAGGTCGTCGCCAACCTCCTCGCCAACGCCCGCACCCACACCCCGCCCGGCACCAAGGTCACCGTCACCGTCCGGACCACCGACGACCAGGCACTGATCCGCGTCGCCGACGACGGCCCCGGCATCCCGCCCGACCTGCTGCCCCGCATCTTCGAACGCTTCGCCCGCGGCGACGCCTCCCGCTCCCGGGCCACCGGCAGCAGCGGCCTCGGCCTCGCCATCGTCGCCGCCGTCTCCGCCGCCCACGGCGGATCCGCCGAGGCCGGCAGCGAACCGGGCCGCACGGTCTTCACCGTACGGCTGCCGCTGTGCCCGGCGTACGCCGGTGAGGTGAACCCGCCCCGGAAACCCATCGGACGCGAACTCCCCTACGGGTGAGGCCGGTCGGCTGCACCGGCGGCGGAGAGCCAGGGCCGCCGCCCCGATCCTGGCCGCCCTGGACACCGACGAGGAGACATCGCCGCGTGGGAGAAGCGCACGCGGGCTATTGATTCCGACTGGGCTTCAGCGCCCCTTACAGGGGGCCGGGCTGTATCGACATGCGGCCACCGGTGCGCCCCGTAAGGGGCGCGGGGCTGTACCGCATGTGCGGCAGCCGCGCCGTGGGCGCGACCGGCCCCCACGGCGCCGGAGCCGAACGACAACGCATCGCGCCCCTCCGGCTACCCGGCCACCGCAGGCTCCGTCACCCACC
The DNA here is from genome assembly GCF_043201715.1 of Streptomyces sp. NPDC048291. Taxonomy (NCBI): domain Bacteria; kingdom Bacillati; phylum Actinomycetota; class Actinomycetes; order Kitasatosporales; family Streptomycetaceae; genus Streptomyces; species Streptomyces sp. NPDC048291. The sequence continues at coordinate 400,354 of NZ_JBICZC010000004.1, read as the reverse complement.
CCCCGACCAGCACCAGCCGGCTCTCCCGGTGCGCGGCGAGGAACCCGAACGGCCGGTCGAAGACGGCCCGTACCACCGTCGACTCGTACGGGTACCGCGGCGCCCCGCCGCCCCGCGCCGCCACCACGGCGGTGACCGCCGCGGCCCGGAAGCCCAGCGGCCCGAACTCCGCGACCGCGGACTGCCCGGCCGCCCCGATGGCCAGCGGCGCGGCACTGATCCCGGGGAAGTGCCCCTCGCGGGCGTCCGCGGCCGTGCTGAGCCCGAACAGCCCGTGCAGCTGGAGCAGATCGTGGTCGGCTCGGACGGTGAAGGCGGGGGTGGTCACGTCGAGCCGGATCGGGTCCGGGGCGACGGACGGCTGCCGTTCCACGACCACGCCCGGCCCCGCGGGCCCGTAGGGGAGCTGTCCGCCGGTCGTCACCGGCAGGGCCCGCTCCAGGACGCCGATGCCGGTGTGCAGCACCTGCCCCGGGGCCATCCCCTCCGCGCCGAGCACCAGGTGCACGTCGAGGCCGTTGCCGCCGAGGACCTTCACCGTGGTGACGGGCCCGTCCGGACCGGCGGCCACCCCGATCCGGTCGGGCCGGACACTGCTGCGGTGCAGACCGGCCAGGTCCCGCCCCTGCCAGGGCCCGGAGCCGGGCCGCAGCACCGTCTCCCGGAACGGGTGCTGCCAGTCCGTGCGCAGCGCCAGCGCGGTCGCCAGCACCAGCCGGGCGTCCTCGGCGAGCCGCACCGGCAGCCGCTCGACCAGCCCCTCGGTGCGCTTCGCCGCCCACGCGTCCAGCGCCGCCCGGGAGGCCGCGGGATCGGCGCCGAGCACCCCGTGCGCGTCGGCCGGCAGCCCCGCCGCCCACGGCTCGCGCAGCTCCAGCGCCCGGTCGGTCCACAGTCCCAGAGCCGACCCGACGCCCGGTATCGAGTCGAGCCCGCCGAGTAACTCCCGCGCACCGGCGGCGGCTTGATCGGCCTGCCTGCCCACGGCCCGGGCCAGTTCGTCCCGGGCCGGGCCGGCGGCGCCGTCGGCGAGGAAGGCCAGCAGCGGCCAGACACCGGCGGCCGAGAAGACCGTGCCCTGTCTGGTCTGCCGCGCCCAGCGTGCGGTGAGCGCGTTGACGGCGCTGACGGTCTCGTTCATTCGTCGTCCTCCCAGGGGTACTCGGGGAAGGGCAGGGGATCCGTGACCCAGCCCGCCGCGAGGACGAGCCGGGAGTGCCGGTGCAGGGCGAGGAAGCCGAAGGGGCGGTCGAAGGCGGCGTCGATCACGGTGGTGACGTGCCGCAGCTCGGGCGGGGGGCCGGCCGCGGCCATCCCGAACGCGGTCACCGCCGCGGCCTCGAAGCCCAGTGCGCCGAACTTCGCCATGGTGGTCTGCCCGGCGGACCCGACGGCCAGCGGGAAGGCGCTGATCCCGGGGAAGTGGCCCCGGCCGACGTCCATCGCCGTGGTGAGCCCGAACAGCCGGTGCAGTTCCAGCAGGTCGTGGCTCGCCGTCACGTCGTAGGCCGCGGTCGTCACGTCGAGCCGCGGCGGCTGCGGTGTCTCGCACCGTACCTTGGCCACGCTCAGCCCCGGTCCGGGCTCGCCGCAGGGGAGCAGCCCGCCCTGCACCACCCGGTGCACGCCGTCCAGGATGCCGACACCGGCCGCCAGCACCTGCCCCGGTGTCATCCGCTCCTCGCCCAGCAGCAGATGGACGTCCAGGGCGTTGTCACCCAGCACCTTCAGCTCGGTGACGAAGCCGTCCGGGGTGTCCGCCAGGCCTATCCGGTCCGGCTGCGCGCCGGAGCGGCGCAGTCCGAGCCGTTCGACGGCCGCCCAGGGCGCGTACGCCGTCTCCAGCGGCGACTCCTCGAAGGGCGCGAGCCAGCGCGTGCGCATCGCCAGCGCGCCGGCCAGGACCAGCTCCGGGTCCCTGTCCAGGCCGACCGGCATCCGCTCGATCAGCCCGCCGGTGCGGTCCACGGCCCAGGCGTCCAGTGCCGCGCGGTCCGCCGCCGCGTCCCCGGTCAGCACCCCGCGCGTGCCGGCGGGCAGCCCCGCCGCCCAGGCCTCCCGCAGCTCCAGGGTCCGCCTGGTCCACACGCCCACCGCGGTGTCCAGGCCGCGCATGGCCGCCATCCCGCCGAGCAACTCCCGTGCCGCCCCCGCCGCTTCGTCCGCCGGCAGGCCGAGCGCGTCCGCCAGCTCGCCGCGCGCCCCGCCGTTCTCACCGTCCGCGCCGTCCGCGCCGTCCGCGAGGAAGGCCAGCAGCGGCCACACCCCGGCCGCGGAGAACACCGTGCCGCCCTCCGCCACGGCCGCCCACCGGGCGGTCAGCCCGTTCACCGCGCGCGCGGTCGCCTTCCCCACCCTCATTCCGCCCCCGTTCACGGCGCGCTTACGATGCGCGCAGTCGTACGTCAGTCCAGCCGTCCGTTTCCGCGCGGCCCGACGCCCCCTCAGGAGCACGGTACCGGTGTCCATACCTCCGCCCCCCGGCCCCCACCAGCCACAAGGGCCTTACCCGCCGCCCCAGTCGGGCCCGCCGCAGTACCCGCAGTACCCGCAGGCGCCGTACGGGCAGCAGCAGCCGTACCCGGGGCCGTACCAGCCCTGGGGGCAGGGCTACGGGCCCTACCCCCCGCCGCAGCCCGTCAACGGGCTCGCCATCGCCTCCCTCGTGCTCGGGCTGCTGTGCTGCCTGCCGGGGGTGGGGCTGGTGCTGGGGCTGATCGGGCTGGGGCAGATCCGCAAGCGGGGTGAGCGCGGCAAGGCGATGGCGGTCATCGGGTCGGTGCTCTCCGCGCTCGGGCTGGCCCTGTGGGTGCTGGTGCTGGCCACCGGCGGGGCGGCGGACTTCTGGGAGGGCGTCAAGGAGGGCGCGAACGACAGCTCCAGCCTCTCCCTGTCCACCGGCGACTGCTTCGACACCGCCGACGGCACGCTCACCGGCGACCTGGTCTCCGACGTCGACGTCGTGGACTGCGCGAAGGCCCACGACGGCGAGGTGTTCGCCACCTACCGGCTCAAGGGCTCGGACTACCCGGGCGACGACAGCGTCGGCGACTCCGCCGACCGGCGCTGCTACGCCCTGGAGGACGGCTACGCGATGGACGGCTGGGCGATCCCCGGCGACGTCGACGTGTACTACTTCACGCCCAGCTCGGACAGCTGGGACTACGGCGACCGGGAGGTGGCCTGCGTCTTCGGCAACACCACCGAGGGCCGCACCCTCTCCGGCTCGCTGCGCAACGACGAGAGCGTGCTGGACAACGACCAGATCGCCTACCTGCACGCCGCGCACGTCCTCAACACCGCCCTCGACACCGTCCCCGAGGCCGAGTACGTCGAGGACGACCTGCCCGGCTACCGGCAGTGGGCGGACCGGGTGACCACGGCCCTCGGCAAGCAGACCGCGACGCTGCGCGCGCACGACTGGGGCCCGGACCGGAAGAAGCCGGTGAACGACCTGGTCGCGGACCTCGACAAGGCGAGGGCGGAGTGGGCGAAGGCCGCGAAGGCCACCGACGCGGACGCCTACTACGCCCATTACGACAAGGGTTCGGCGCTCCTCGACCCGAAGCGGACCGTCACCGCCCGCAAGGCTCTGGGCCTCGCCACGACCCCGCCCTCGTACGACGACGGGGGCTCCGGTGCCGGCAGCGGAGGAAGTGGCTCCGGCATGGAGGTGTGATCGCGGCTATAACGGGGAGAAAGTGCCTGCGTAAAGCCTCCCCGGGCCACATGTCATCACATCGAGTGATTCTCTGGCCTTTGCTTGCACCGCTCAACCCACGGTTGCCACGCTGTTGCTGTCTGTACAACCTGATGGGAGCGGCCAGTGACTTTCGGTGAGCAGCCGGCGTATCTGCGTGTCGCGGGTGATCTCCGCAAGAAGATCGTCGACGGTTCGCTGCCTCCCCACACCCGGCTGCCCTCGCAGGCCCGCATCCGCGAGGAGTACGGCGTCTCGGACACGGTGGCTCTGGAGGCCCGCAAGGTGCTGATGGCGGAGGGGCTGGTCGAGGGCCGGTCCGGCTCCGGGACCTATGTGCGCGAGCGGCCGGTGCCCCGGCGGGTGGCCCGCTCCGGGTACCGGCCGGCGGGCGGCGCCACCCCGTTCCGGCAGGAGCAGTCCGACGCGGCGGCGCGCGGCACCTGGGAGTCAAGCAGCGAACAGACCGGGGCGGGCGCCGTGATCGCGGAGCGGCTCGGCATCCACCTGGGCGACCGCGTGATGCGCACGCGGTACCTCTTCCGGGACGCGGGCGAGCCGATGATGCTCTCCACCTCCTGGGAGCCGCTCGCCGTCACCGGCCGCACCCCCGTGATGCTGCCCGAGGAGGGCCCGCTCGGCGGCATGGGGGTCGTCGAGCGGATGCGCGCCATCGACGTCGTCGTGGACAACGTCACCGAGGAGGTCGGCGCCCGCCCCGGCCTCGCCGAGGAGTTGCTCACCCTGGGCGGGGTCCCCGGCCATGTCGTGCTGGTGATCCAGCGGACGTACTACGCCTCCGGCCGCCCGGTGGAGACCGCGGACGTCGTCATCCCGGCCGACCGCTACCGGGCCTCCTACCATCTGCCGGTGAGGTAGGCGGGAGTACCACCTCTCCGTGAAGTAGCGCACACCCTTGCGATGGTTGACGCCTTCACGACTCGGGTCCGGACCGGTGGCCGCCGCCGTAATCCAGCCGTTCTCCCAGGTGGCCCGCCCGTCCTCGGCATGCCCTCGACCCGAAGCGCGGGGCGCGCGAACGGCGCATTCGTCGTCGTGCGCCCCCACCGTTCTGGCTGGTTGCGTACCTCTTTGTGAAAAGGCGTATTCGCTGCGTAAAGGTTAGGCGTACGCTCGGGCATATGCGGAGTGCGGTTTCCTTAGCGGGGCGGGGATGGACGGGAGCCGGGAGATGCGGAGGGGCGCGATGACGGAAGGCACGGTCTCTCTCCCCTGGCTCGTCATACGGCAGGACGACAACGGCAATCGCTACCGCGTCGGCCGGTACGCGACCCGTGCCGAGGCGCAGAAGATCGCCGACAGTCTCGACGACCGCGGACACAAGCAGCTCTACTGGGTCGAGCGCATCGGCCACAGCAACGGGGACGGGGCCACCCGGAACTGACCCTCCCGTAGGCTCCGGCCCATGAGTGAACGGATCGTGGTGGTCGGTGCCGCCCTGCTCGACGGCGGCCGCCTCCTCGCGGCCCGCCGCAGCGCACCCCCCGAGCTGGCCGGCCGCTGGGAGCTGCCCGGCGGCAAGGTCGAGCCCGGCGAGACCCCCGAGCACGCCCTCGCCCGCGAACTCCACGAGGAGTTGGGCATCGACGCGGAGCCCCTGACACGCGTACCCGGCGAGTGGCCCCTGCGCTCCCCGTACGTCCTCCAGGTATGGACCGCCCGCCTCCACCCCGGCTCCCCCCGGCCCGAGCCCCTCCAGGACCACGACGAACTCCGCTGGCTCACCCCGCCCGACATCTGGACCGTGAACTGGCTGGACCAGGACGTGCCGGCGGTACACGAGGTGGCCGCGATGGTGGGACACGGGGCGTAGCCCCGGTTCCACCGGGGCGCGGGGAACTGCGCGACAAGCCCCCACGGCGCCGCACCCGCCCGGCATCCGCGCCCCCGGGCTCGGTAGGCGCTCGGCCCTCCCGCCGTAAGCCGTTCGTGCCACAGTGCGCCCTCCCACGCGGTACTGCCCCCGCGTAATCGGGTATGTGCCCATTAACCCCACGAAACCGGACAGTGCCGGGCTCGCAGCCAGGGGAAGCGACTGGGAAGTGATCGGTGTGATCGACACCGAAGGTGACACCGTCGAGTGGACCTTTCCCGCGGAACCGGGCGCCGTGCGCACCGCCCGTACCGCGGTCCGAGACCAACTACGCGGCTGGGGCCTCGACGGCCTCGCCGACCTCGCCGCCCTGCTGGTCAGCGAGTTGGTCACCAACTCGCTGCGGCACGCCACCGGCCCCATCGGCGTCCGCCTCGTCCGCCCCCCGGGCCTCGGCGACACCCTGCGCGTCGAGGTCTCCGACCCGCTCCCGGACCCGCCGCGCGAGCGCGCCGCCAGCCCCGACGACGAGAGCGGCCGCGGCCTCCAGCTCGTCGCGGGCTCCTCGCGCAGCTGGGGAACCCGCCCGGGGGACAACGGCAAGACGGTCTGGTTCGAGCTGGCCGTACCCGGGTGAACGGGGTGTACACGCAGTGCTACGGCGTCCACCCGCGCGAGTGGCCGATCAACACGTGCCGGAGTACGTGATTCGACGGCGTGTTCCCTGGTTAGAAGACTGGAAGTGTTGTCACGGTCCGGTCCGGAAATCGTCGGGACCGTGCTGTGATCGTGAACACCGTGTCAGGCGGCACCGTAGTGCTGGATACTGCGGGCAGCCGCACCCGGTGACCGGTGCCGGACGCGGTGAGCTGGAGGGGACGGTTCGCGTGAGCGAGATACCAGCTAAGGCCACGGAGTCCTCGGACCCGTCGGACGGCGCGAGGGCGGGGACCGCGGAGACAGCCGCGGCCCCTGGCGACGCCATGTGGCAGAGCAGTCCGCCCGGCTCGATCTACGACTACATCAAGGTCGCCTCGTTCTCCATCGGTGCCGGCGGCCTGGTCGACCAGTGGAGCCTGCGCGCCGAGCAGATCTTCGGCATCCCCGCGGAGCGGGCCGTCGGCATGGACCCCATAGAGGCGTTCGTCGACCCGGACCTGCGCGAGCGCGGCCAGCGGAAGATGGCCGAGATCCTGGACGGGCGGGAGTGGACCGGCGTGGTCCCGTTCCGGATGCCCGACACGGCGGACGGCGAGCGCGGCGAGGAGGGCCTCGCCGAGGTCTACGTCATGCCCACCCGCACCGCCGAGGGCGAGAACGCGGCCGTGTGCATCGTGGTCGACGTCCGCACCCTGCGCAGCATCGAGACCGACCTCGCGGCCTCGCAGTCGATATTCGGTCAATCTCCCTTCGGCTTCCTGCTGATCGACCCCGAGCTGCGGATCCGCCGCGCCAACGTGCGGTTCTCCTCCATCTTCGGCGGCACCCCCGACGACCACCGCGGCAAGGGCGTCCACGACTACCTGCCGCGCTCCGAGGCCGAGCGGGTCGCGGCCACCATGCGCCGGGTCCTGGAGACCGGCAACTCCATCACCGACATGCACGTCACGGGCTTCGTGCCGGGCTCCGAGGAGCGCCGGCACTGGTCCATCAACCTCTACCGGGTGCACAGCGGCACCGGCCGCCCCATCGGCATCGCCTGGCTCGGCCTGGACATCACCGCCCGCCGCGCCGCCGCCCGCGAGGCCGCCGCCGCCCGGCGGAATCTCGCCCTCCTCAACGAGGCAGGCGCCCGCATCGGCAACTCCCTCGACCTGGAGACCACCGCCCGCGAACTCCTCGACGTGGTCGTGCCCGGCTTCTGCGACCTCGCCACCGTCGACCTCTACCAGGGGCTGCTGGCCGGCGACGAGACCCCGCCCGGACTCGCCGACGGCAGCGCCGAACTGCGCCGGGTCGCCTTCGCCAGCGCGGTCTCCGACGCGCCCTTCGTGGGCGGCGGCGCCCCGGTCGCCGTCGGCGCGGTCCACCACTACCCCTTCAACTCCCCGTGCGCGGACGCCCTGCGCACGGCCCGCCCGCAGCACGTGCCGGCGGTGGACGGCGGCCTCGTCCAGTCCACCCTCGCCGTCCCGATGGTCGCCCACGACACGGTCGTCGGCCTCGCCCAGTTCGCCCGCACCAAGGGCAGCGAGCCGTTCGGCGACCGCGACCGGGAGCTCGCCGTGGAGCTGGCCGCCCGTGCCGCCGTCTGCATCGACAACGCCCGCCTCTACCGGCGCGAGCACGAACGCGCGTTGATACTGCAACGGTCCCTGCTCCCGCCCGGCGACCCGGAGGCCTCCGGCCTGGACATCGCCTGCCGCTACCTGCCCGGCAACGCGGCCACCGAGGTCGGCGGCGACTGGTTCGACGTCATAGAACTGCCCGGCCACCGCACGGCGCTGGTCGTGGGCGACGTGATGGGCCGGGGTCTACGCGCGGCGGTCGCGATGGGCGAACTCCGCACCGCGGTCCGCACGCTGGCCCTGCTCGACCTCGAACCGGCCGAGGTGCTCTCCGCGCTGGACGAGATCGCCCGCGGCCTCGGCACCCCCGGCGGGGTCCAGCAGGCCACCCGCACGGCCCGCCAGCCCCGCGACGCCGACCTCTCCGAGGTCTACCTCGCCACGTGCGTGTACGCCGTCTACGACTCCGTCACCAGGCGCTGCACCTTCGCCAACGCCGGCCACCTGCCGCCCGTCCTCGTGGAACCCGGCGAGGCCGCCCTGATGCTCGACGTGCCGCCCGGCATGCCGCTCGGCGTCGGCGGCGAGCCCTTCGAGGAGGTCGAGGTCGAACTCCCCGAGGGTGCCCTGCTCGCGCTCTACACCGACGGCCTGGTCGAATCCCGCGACCACCCCCTCGACGAGGGCCTCCAGGCCTTCGTGGGGGCCCTCACGGACCCCTCCCAGCCCCTGGAGGACGTCTGCGACCACGTCCTCAACACCCTGGACACACACCACGGCGAGGACGACATCGCGCTGCTGATGGCACGTGTACAGGGGCTGCCGGCCGACTCCGTCGGCGACTGGACGCTCCCACGCGAGCCCCGCAGCGTCGGCCGCGCCCGCGAGTACGCCCGCGGGCAGCTCCTCACCTGGGACCTGGAGCCGTTGGTCGACACGACGGAGCTGCTCGTCAGCGAACTCGTCACCAACGCGCTGCGGTACGGCGAGGGCGAGATAAGGCTCCGCCTCCTGCTCGACCGGACCCTGGTCTGCGAGGTCTGGGACTCCGGCCTGGTCCAGCCGAGGCGCCGTAGGGCGCGGGACACCGACGAGGGCGGCCGGGGCCTCCAGCTGGTCGGCCTCCTCAGCGCGGCGTGGGGCTCACGCCGGACGCCGCGCGGCAAGACCGTGTGGTTCGAACTCCCGCTCCCGGACGGCGAGACGGGCCTCACCGACCCCGCGGAGGCGTTGCTCAGCCTGTTCTGAGGGACCGTTGTACGGCGCGGCGCCGCAGGGGCTTGTCGCGCAGTTCCCCGCGCCCCTTTGGGGCGCTCTGGTGAGCGCATACCGATACAGCCCCGCGCCCCTGAAGCAGGGGCGCCAGCGCAACCCCCTGTCTTCAGGGGCGCGGGGAACTGCGCGACAAGCCCCCACGCGCCCGCGGCCGCCCGACGGCCGGTCGTGGTACCCCCGTGGGCTTCAGCCCAACCGACCCCGGCTCTCCGGCCCCCCGAAGGCCACCACCGGCCCCCCGTCCCCCTCCTCGCCCAGCAGCACACCCCCGAGCACCACCCCCGCCACCCCGCTCCCACGCGCAAGCGCGGCCTCCCCGGCGAACGGATTCCCGTGCGCCCGCACATCCCGCTCCGCCAACTCCCGCGCCCGCCGCGCCAGCCGGTCGGCGTCCGCGGGCGCCGACCGCCCCGCCGCCGCCAGCAGCGCCCGCGCCTCCGCCCCCACCGCCGCCCGATGCGTCCCCACGAAGTCGTCCGCCGCCCCCACCGCACTGCGCGCCACCAGCTCCGCCCCCGCCGCGATCACCCCGGACCGCCCGCCCCCCGTCCCCTCCACCGCCCGCACGACCCGGCGCAGGGCGTCCAGGGCGTCGTACGGCCCGCCGGTCACCTCCCCCCGTACGCCGGCCAGCACGGCGTCCGCATGCGCCAGCCGCGGCGGCAACGCCGTCCCCCGCAGAGCGGCCAGCTCGGCCTCGGCGCCCGTGAGGGCGGCCGGCACCAGTCCCGCCGCCGTCCGCAGCTCCTCCGCCAGCCGTTCCACCCCGCCCAGCAGCACCCCGGCCTGCGCCACGGCCCCCTCGGCGGCCCGCACCCCCCGCCGGAAACCGTCGCCGTCGCCCGAATCGGCTGCCTGGCGGGCCTGGTTGAGCCGTGAGGTCGCGAACACCAGCCGGTCCTTGGCCTGTTCGACGTAGCCGACGACGGAGGCGACCGCGGCCGCACCGTACCGCTCACCCGCCCCGGCCAGCGCCGCCGCCACCCCGCCGGTCCGCCCCGCCAGCTGCCGGAACCGCCCCTCGGCCGCGGCCAGCGCGTCCCCCGCGTCCCACTCGGCGTCGAACCCGGCCGCCGCCGCGTCCAGTTGCCGCCCCGCCTCCGCGCACCGCCCGGCCACGCCCACCAGCGCCTGACGCCGGCCGGCGTCGCCCTCCGGCACCCCCTCCTCGTACCGCCGCCATATCGCGAACGCGGCCGTCAGCTCGGTCTCGGCCGCCCGCAGCGCCCGCTCGGCGGACGTGGCGCCGTCGACGTACCCGAGGGCCTCCCGGCTGGTGCGGACGCAGTCGTCGGCGAGGACCAGGGAGGCCCGCGCCTGCCGCTCGGCATCGGCGGGCGACGGCGACGGCGGGGCGGAGGAGAGGATCCCCGGTGTGGTGCGCGAGCGGGCCCGCCGGGTCCGGCGGACGTAGCCGTAGCCGCCCAGCGCGCCGGCCGCCGCCACGGCGACGAGCGGCAGGACGTAGTCGGTCGCCGACGCCCCGTCGGCCGCCTGGGCCGCGGAGACCGTTCGGCCGCCCGTCGCGGGAACCGGATCTTGAGTGACGCTCGTCATCACCGGCAACACCAGCCAGACCGCCCCGGCCACCCCGCCCAGCACCGCATGCCCCACCCGCACGGCTATGTGCCCCGTGGCATGCCTCGGCCGACCCCGGATCAAGGATGACGTCACATTTCGGAGCGTATGGGTAACTCGTCGGCTTCGCGACCGGGGCCGGGACACGCGAGGGGCGACGGGATCACGGGAGCAGGAGACGACAGAGTGATGGAAGGGTTCAGGCCGGATGGACCCGGCGCACCGGGCTCGCGGGCGACAATTCGGCAGGAGTCGAACGTGTGTCCCTTGGCTCACTGATGGGGGTGATGATGGTAGGAGTCAGGGGTGGGTGTGCGAATTTCGCTCGTATGGTCCTGCGGTAGCGGGGGGAGTGACCAGAGCGAAAGCGGGGGTGCCGGCATGACTGGAGTGGCAGGTGACGACGGCAGGGGACACGCCCGGTTCACCTATCGACTGCGCGTCTCCTCGACCACCCGTGCCGCCCTGGTGGCGGAGTGGGACCGGTGCCGCTGGGTGTGGAACGAATGTGTCGCCAAGTCCAGGGCCGTACACGTGCATAACAAGGCCACCGGACAAAAAGCCACGTGCGGCCCGGCGCAGTTGGACAAGATGTTGACCGAAGCCCGCGCTCGTACGCCGTGGCTCCGTGAGGGCTCGTCGGTTCCCCAGCAGCAGATCATCCGAGACTTCGGCCACTTCCGCGCCAAGGCGCACAGGGATATTCGGGAGCGCCTGCCCCTGGCGCGGAGGGCCGGGATGCCGAAGCACAAGAAGAAGCGTGAGGCGCTGCCGAGCCTGAACTACACCAAGCGGGGCTTCCGTCTGAAGGATGGCTGTCTGCACCTGGCGGGCGGCATCGCCCTGACGGTGGTGTGGTCGCGGGAGCTGCCGACTGAGCCTTCCTCTGTGCGCTTGTACCAGGACAGCCTCGGATACTGGAATGCCTCGTTCGTCGTCAGTGCACAGGTGCAGCCGTTGGCGGAGACGGGGCGCGTGGTCGGCGTCGACTGGGGCGTGAAGGAGATCGCCACCACCACGTCCGACGACCACGACCTGCCGCACTCCGAGCACGGCAAGAAGGCTCAGACGAAGCTGACCCGGTATGACCGTATGGTGGCCCGCCGCAGGCCGAAGAAGGGCCAACCTGCCTCGAATGGCCACCGCGAGGCGAGGAGACTGCGGGCGAAGACATACAAGAAGGTCGCCAGGAAGCGTGAGGACACCGGCCGCAAGTGGGCCAAGAAGGTTGTCCGCGACCATGACGCGGTCGCGGTCGAGGACTTCCGCCCGAAGTTCCTGACCAGGACCACCATGGCCCGCAAGGCTGCTGACGCCGCCATCGGCGCCACCAAGGCCGCTCTGATCGAGATAGGCCGCAAGCACGGGCGGGACATCCGCCTCGTCCACCCCGCGCACACCACGATGGACTGCGCGCACTGCGGAGCGAGAGCCAAGCACGCACTGCCGCTGGGAGAGCGCACCTACACCTGCACCGTGTGTAAGAACGTGTCCCCACGGGACAAGAATTCCGCACACGTGATGCTCGTCCGGGCTGGTCTCAACCCGGCTGGTGCCGATGGCAGAAGACCTCCTGGAGCGCTGCTCCAGGAGGCGGCCTGAGCCAGGAATCCCTGCCGTCAGGAGGGGAGGATTCAATCCTTCTGGGGTACTGTCACGCCGCTGGTCATCCCCCAATTGTGGTTGAAGGAGGGGCGAGCCGGGGCGCCCGCTCGGTGGATCAGATTGATGTGATGTCGTACGACGTCGTGCGGACCGCGCAGAACCCGCACGGCGCGCGCGGCGCCCAGTGGACGAGCCCGGACCCGGATCGCGCTACCTTCGGCGTCGCCCTGTACGTCGACTTCGCCGCCACCGAGGATGACTGGACCTCTTATCGGAAGGACTGGGTTCGTACGTCATGACAACCGCTCGTGCCCACCTCACCCGTGACGACCTCGCGTCGCTCTCCCGCGAGGCCCTCGGCCGTGCTCCCGCAGCCGTCACCCGGCTGCGCGGCGGGAGCAAGAAAGGCGTCTACCGGCTCGCCCTCGACAACGGCCGGAGCGCTGTCGCGTACGTCTGGTCCCCGGAGGAGGACTACTGGGGGCCCGTCGACGCCGACATCCGCGACCCGTTCGCGCACGCCTCCGGCCTCGGCCTGTTCCTGTCCGCCCACGACCTGCTGACCGAACTCGGCGTGCGCACCCCGCGCCTGCTCTTCGCCGACGAGGAAGCCGAACACCTGCCCGCCTACGCCGCGGTCGTCGAGGACGTCCGCGGCGGCAGCCTGGAGGTGCTGCTGCGCAGCGACCCGGGCGCCGCCCGGGTGCCGCTGGCCCGGCTGGCGGGGACCCTCGGCGTGCTCCGCGAGCACGTCTCCGCCGGGTACGGGAAGGCCGCCCTGGTGGAGGAGGGCGGCAAGCCGCTCGGCAGTTCCTGCGAACAGGTCGTCGCGGACCGCGCGATGCGCGACATCGCGGAGGTGGCCGAGCGGGACCCCCGGCTGCGCGAGGTGCGGCAGGCGCTGACCGAGCGCGTGCACGATCTCTACGACGCGGTCGAACCACGCGACCACGCCTCCCTCGTGCACGGCGAACTCGGCCCGGACCACGTCCTGGTGACCGAGGAGGGCGATCCCGCGCTCATCGACGTCGAAGGCCTGATGTACTTCGATGCCGAATGGGAGCACGTCTTCCTGCAGCTCCGCTTCGGACCCGCCTACGACGTGCTGCGCACCGCCGACCTCGACGAGGACCGGATGGCCCTGTACCGGCTCGCGATGCACCTCAACCTCGTCGCCGGGCCGCTCCGGCTGCTGGACGGCGACTTCCCGGAGCGCGAACCGATGCGGGACATCGCCGAGTCCAACCTGCGGCAGGTGCTCAGCCTCCTGCGGGGCGCCTCCTGATCTTCGAGCCGAGCCACACCAGCGGGTCGTACTTGCGGTCCACGGCCCGCTCCTTCAGGGGGATCAGCGCGTTGTCGGTGATGTGGATGCCCTCCGGGCACACCTCCGTGCAGCACTTGGTGATGTTGCAGTAGCCGAGGCCGTGTTCGTCCTGGGCCGTGCGCTTGCGGTCCAGGCCGGAGGCGTCCGCCGCGTCCAGCGGGTGCATGTCCAGTTCGGCGACCCGCATGAGGAAACGCGGCCCGGCGAAGGCCGTCTTGTTCTCCTCGTGGTCGCGCACGACGTGACAGGTGTCCTGGCACAGGAAGCACTCGATGCACTTGCGGAACTCCTGCGAGCGGTCCACGTCCTCCTGGAACATCCGGTACTCGCCGGGGGCGACCCCGGCGGGCGGCACGAACGACGGGACCTCCCTGGCCTTCTGGTAGTTGAAGCCGACGTCCGTGACCAGGTCGCGGATGACCGGGAAGGCGCGCAGCGGGGTGACCGTGATGGTCTCCGCCGGCTCGAAGACGGACATCCGGGTCATGCACATCAGGCGCGGGCGGCCGTTGATCTCCGCCGAGCACGAACCGCACTTGCCCGCCTTGCAGTTCCAGCGGACGGCCAGGTCGGCGGCCTGGGTGGCCTGGATGCGGTGGATGATGTCGAGGACCACCTCGCCGTCGTTCACCTCGACCTTGAAGTCCTCCAGGCCGCCGCCCTCGACGTCGCCCCGCCACACCCGGAAGTGGGCCGTGTAGCCGCTCATTCGTACAGCTCCTCTTCGGCGAGGTACTTGACCAGCTCCTCCTTCTCGAAGAGGGCGAGCAGGTCGGCTCGGATGGGGTCGGTGTTCTCACGGGTGAGGTCGATCTGGCCGCGCTCCGGGTCGGTGGCGGCGAGCCCGCCGGTGGGGTCCGCGAGCCGGCAGAGCAGGTTGACGGGGCGCCAGCGCCGGTCCATCGTCGGATGGTCCTCGCGGGTGTGCCCGCCGCGCGACTCGGTGCGCTCGAGCGCCGCCCGGGCCACGCACTCGCTGACCAGCAGCATGTTCCTGAGGTCCAGGGCGAGGTGCCAGCCGGGGTTGAACTGGCGGTGCCCCTCCACCCCGGCCCGGCGCGCCCGCACCCGCAGCTCCGCGAGCCGCTCCAGGGCCTGCTCCATCTCGCCCTCCCGGCGGATGATGCCGACCAGGTCGTTCATGGACTGCTGGAGCGCCTGGTGGAGGGTGTACGGGTTCTCCGGCGGGCCGGAGTCCGGTTCCTGGCCCTCGGCGGAGAAGGGCCGCAGCGCCTCGGCGGCCGCCGCGTCGATCTGCTCGTCGTCCACCGCCGGCCGCTCGTCGAGGTCCGCCGCGTGGTCGGCCGCGTGCCAGCCCGCCCGGCGCCCGAACACCAGCAGGTCGGAGAGCGAGTTGCCGCCGAGCCGGTTGGAGCCGTGCATCCCGCCGGCCACCTCGCCGGCCGCGAACAGCCCCGGCACGCCGCGGGCGGCGGCGGTGTCGGAGTCCACCGCGACCCCGCCCATCACGTAGTGGCAGGTCGGTCCGACCTCCATCGCCTCCGCCGTGATGTCGACGTCCGCGAGCTCCTTGAACTGGTGGTACATGGACGGCAGCCGGCGCCGGATCACCTCGGCCGGCATCCGCGTCGACACGTCCAGGAAGACCCCGCCGTGCGGGGAGCCGCGGCCCGCCTTCACCTCGGAGTTGATGGCGCGGGCCACCTCGTCGCGGGGGAGCAGCTCCGGGGGACGCCGGTTGTGGTCCGGGTCCTCGTACCAGCGGTCGCCCTCCTCCTCGGACTCGGCGTACTTCTCCTTGAAGACGTCCGGGACGTAGTCGAACATGAACCGCTTGCCCTCGGAGTTGCGCAGCACCCCGCCGTCGCCGCGCACCGACTCGGTGACCAGGATCCCCTTCACCGACGGCGGCCAGACCATGCCGGTCGGGTGGAACTGCACGAACTCCATGTTGAGCAGCGGCGCCCCGGCCAGCAGGGCGAGCGCGTGCCCGTCGCCGGTGTACTCCCAGGAGTTCGACGTCACCTTGAAGGACTTGCCGATGCCCCCGGTCGCGACGACCACGGAGGGGGCTTCGAGGACGAAGAAACGGCCGGTCTCCCGCTCGTACGCGAAGACCCCGGAGACGCGTGTGCCGTCCTTGAGGATCCGGGTGACCGTGCACTCCTGGAAGACCTTGAGCCGGGACTCGTAGTCACCGGTCTCCTTCTCGTCCTCCTGCTGGAGGGAGACGATCTTCTGCTGGAGGGTGCGGATCAGTTCGAGCCCCGTGCGGTCGCCGACATGGGCGAGGCGCGGGTACTCGTGGCCGCCGAAGTTGCGCTGGGAGATCTTCCCGTCCTTCGTGCGGTCGAACAGGGCGCCCCAGGTCTCCAGCTCCCAGACCCGGTCCGGGGCCTCCTTGGCGTGCAGTTCGGCCATCCGCCACTGGTTGAGGAACTTGCCGCCGCGCAGGGTGTCGCGGAAGTGCACCTGCCAGTTGTCGTGCTCGTTGACGTTGGCCATGGCCGCCGCGATGCCGCCCTCGGCCATCACCGTGTGCGCCTTGCCGAACAGCGACTTGCAGATCACCGCCGTACGGGCGCCCCGCTCGCGCGCCTCGATCGCGGCGCGCAGTCCGGCCCCGCCGGCGCCGACGACCACGACGTCCCACTGCTGCCGCTCCACCGCTGCCATCAGATGCCCCAGTCCCTAAAAGAATCGCGGATCGTCGAAGACACCGGACGCGAGCAGGTAGACGTAGAAGTCGGCGAGCGCCACGCTCACCAACGACGCCCAGGCGAGCTGCATGTGCCGGTTGTTGAGCTTGCCGACGAACTGCCACGCCTTGTAGCGCACGGGGTGTTTGGAGAAGTGCTTGAGCTTGCCGCCGACGATGTGCCGGCAGGAGTGGCAGGACAGCGTGTACGCCCAGATCAGCACGATGTTGACCAGGAAGACCAGGGTGCCGAGGCCCATGTGGCCCCAGTTCTCGTCCGTGTCCCGGAACGAGAGCACCGTGTCGTAGGTCAGCACGCAGGCGACCAGCAGCGCGAAGTAGAAGAAGTACCGGTGGACGTTCTGCAGGATCAGCGGGAAGCGGGTCTCACCGGTGTACTTCGCGTGCGGCTCGGCGACCGCGCAGGCGGGCGGGGACGCCCAGAAGCTGCGGTAGTACGCCTTGCGGTAGTAGTAGCAGGTCAGGCGGAAGCCCAGCGGGAAGATCAGGATGATGATCGCCGGGGAGATCGCCCACCAGCTGCCGAAGAGGTCGGCGTTCGGGCCGGACGGCATGGTCTTGCAGTTCTCCGCCAGACACGGCGAGTAGAACGGCGAGACGTACGGCGCCGAGTAGTAGTGCGCGTTCGAGAAGGCCCGCCACGTCGAGTAGACGACGAACGCGAACAGACCGGCCGCGGTGACGGCGGGCGCCAGCCACCAGCGGTCGGTCCGCAGGTGCGGGGCGGAGATCGCGGCGCGCGTACCGGTGCGTACGCCGCCGCTGTTCGGATGTGGTTCCGTACCAGTGGCCAAGGGGATGACTCCGGTCGGTTCGGGGGTCGGGGCCTGCGGGCGCGCGCTCCTAGGGGGCGTGCCGGTCGCGGGCGCCGAGACCCTCGTCGTCCGTGTCCGTCCACAGGTTGATGTCGTACGGGTCGTCGGAGATGGTCACGAGCTCGGGGCGCTTGCTCGGGGCGCCCGTGTGGGCCGCCTCCCGCAGCAGTGCCACGCTCTCGCGCAGGTGATCGGCGTCGGCGCGGACGCGGCGCATCTCCAGTCCGCCGCTCCCGAGCTGCTGCTCCAGGCGGCCGACGGACCGGTTCAGGTCCTCTAGGCAACGCTGGACTGACGTCAGGTCGTCGTGCACGGACATGACGTGACCTCACTTCCGCGGACTTCGTGGTCCAAGGCGGCAACGTTCATGCGCCTGCGAGTGTTGCGCGTCACACCTGCCGATGTGAAGCCATGTGCAGCGATTGGCGGATTGCGTGCCTCCGTCGCACGCCCGCACGCGCTCTGTGTGCGCCGGGATTGCGCCGCACGGGTGGGGTTTGACGGCCCCCGCCGCCGTGTCGTCCCCGGCCGACGGACCCCGTCCATTTCAGTGGGGTCCGTACTTCTGAGTACATGTGATCAACTCCAAAATACCCCCAAATGCGAACAAGCCGCACCCAAGGGGCTTCCCGGAGGTAAGCAGAGATGTCTCACCAGGGCGTCAGCCGTAGCGCCCCGTCAGGGGCGCGGGGAACTGCGCGACCAGCCACGACGGTGCCGCAGCCGAACGACGGCACCTCCCGGCGCTACCAGCGAAGCCTCGCCTTCCTCGCCGCAGGCGCGCTGGCCGTGCCCCTCCTCGCCGGCTGCGGCTCCGACGACGAGGCGAGCAAGCCGCTGGCCGGCCAGGACATCGTGCCGGTCGCCCGGGACGCGGTCGCCGAGGGCGGCACCCTGAAGATGGCCGTGGACGCCGTACCGGAGACCTTCAACACCTTCCAGGCCGACGCCGACGCGGGCACCACCCGGGTCGCCCAGGCCGTCCTGCCGTCGATGTTCACCATCGACGGCACCGGGAAGCCGGTCCGCAACCCGGACTACCTGGAGTCCGCGAAGGTCATCGAGACCGAGCCCCGCCAGGTCGTCCTCTACAAGCTCGACCAGCAGGCCGTCTGGAGCGACGGCCGGGAGATCGGCGCCGCCGACTTCGCCGCCCAGTGGCGCGCCCTGTCCGGCAAGGACTCCGCCTACTGGACCGCCCGCAACGCCGGCTACGACCGCATCGCGCAGATCGAGCGCGGCGCCAACGACCTGGAGGTCCGGGTCACCTTCGACCGGCCCTACGCCGACTGGCGGTCGCTGTTCTCGCCGCTGTACCCGAAGGACGTCATGGGCACCCCGGACGCCTTCAACGACGGCGCCCGCCGCAAGCTCACGGTCACCGCGGGCCCCTTCCGGGTCGACAAGGTCGACACCGCCAGGAAGGACGTGGTCCTCACCCGAAACCCGCGCTGGTGGGGACGTCCGGCCAAGCTCGACGAGATCGACCTGCACGCCGTGGACCGCACGAAGCGGGCCGCCGCGCTCGCCGACGGCACCGTCGACGTCGCCGACATCGACTCCGCCGACGCCGACCGGATCACCGTCGCCGGCCGCGAGAAGGGCACCGGCCTGCCGTTGCAGGGCAGCGGGAAGACCTCCGCCAAGAAGCTGCGGTCCTGGGCGCTGACCCTCGGCATGAACGAGGAGAAGCTGCCGAAGGGGCCGAAGAAGCTCCGCAGGAGCATCGCCAAGTGGCTGGAGCAGCAGCACGAGCTGCGCGACTTCGGCGTCCGCAAGTCGCTGGAGCCCGCCTACACCCAGCTCGCCCTCAACGGCTCCGAGGGCCCGCTCGCCGACGAGCGGGTCCGCCGGGCCGTCGCCCGCGCCCTCGACCGCCAGGCGCTCGCCAAGGTGGTCCTCACCCCGCTGGGGCTGCCCGCGGTGCCGGTCGGCAGCCACGTCGCCCTGTCCGGGCAGGCCGCCTACACGGACGGCAGCGGGGCGCTCGGCGGCCTCGACACCCACGAGGCCCAGGCGCTGCTCGCCGACGCGGGCTGGGTGGCCGGCGGACCGGTCAAGGCCGGCGGCAAGGCGGCCGGCGCCGAGGACGAGAAGAAGGACGACAAGAAGAAGGACGACGGCGAGCAGGGCGACGAGTCGGACGGCGGGCACGACGGGCAGTACATCGTCGGCGAGGACGACAAGGCCTACGACAAGGACACCCGCGACCACCAGAAGGACCACGCCCACGGCGCGCCGGGGGCGTACGCGCCGAAGGGCACGGCGGCACCCAGGGGCGGGGCGCCGGCCGGGCCGCTGGCCAAGGACGGCAAGGCGCTCTCCCTGCGGTTCGTGCTGCCCTCGGGGCCGGGCTCGGAGACCCTCCAGGCGGTCGCCGCCCAGATCTCCCAGATGCTGGACCGGGTGGGCATCGCGACCGAGATCCAGAAGGTCTCGGACGACAGCTACTTCAAGGACCACATCGCGGCCGGGCAGTACGACCTCGCGCTGTACTCGTGGCCGTCGTCCGCGTTCCCGGCGACGGACGCCCGGCCGATCTACGCGAAGCCGGTGGTGGCGGCCGACGGCTCGCTGAACGTCGAGCAGAACTACACGCGGGTCGGCACCGACCAGGTGGACCAGCTCTTCGACCAGGCGCTGGGCACGCTGGACGAGGACGAGGCGGACGGGCTGCTGCGCAAGGCGGACTCCAGGATCTGGGCGTCGGCGGGGTCGCTGCCGCTGTACCAGCGGCCGCAGCTGGTGGGTGCGCGGAAGGATCTGGTGAACGTGGGCGCCTTCGGCTTCCAGACGCCGGTGTACCAGGACATGGGCTTCCTGAAGAAGGGGGCGGTGGTGTCGCCGAGCCCCAGCAAGGGGTAGAGGGCACGGTTTCGTGGTCGGGTGCGGGTGGATTGTGGCTGGTCGCGCCCCGCGGCGGAGCCGCATATCGATACCGCCCGTACCCCTTGGGGTCGGCCCGGCGAGCCTCAGTTACAAAGGGCACGTAACATGGGGTGAGGCCGTGGCGTGTCAAGCCCGGCAGGCCCGCGTCACACGGACGTACGCACAGGGCCTTCTCAATACCCCGGGAGTACGCCGCACCATGGCCACGCGCCACGACATCCGCAACGTCGCCATCGTCGCCCACGTCGACCACGGCAAGACGACCCTCGTCGACGCCATGCTGAAGCAGGCCGGTGCCTTCGCTGCGCACGCCGCCGAGTCGCTCGACGACCGAATGATGGACTCGAACGACCTGGAACGTGAGAAGGGCATCACGATCCTGGCCAAGAACACGGCCGTGAAGTACCACCCCAAGGATGGCGGCGACGTCATCACCATCAACATCATCGACACCCCGGGCCACGCCGACTTCGGTGGCGAGGTCGAGCGCGGTCTGTCGATGGTGGACGCGGTGGTCCTGCTGGTCGACGCCTCCGAGGGCCCGCTGCCGCAGACCCGTTTCGTGCTGCGCAAGGCCCTCCAGCAGCGCCTGCCCGTCATCCTGTGCATCAACAAGACGGACCGCCCGGACTCCCGGATCGACGAGGTGGTCAACGAGACCTACGACCTCTTCCTCGACCTGGACGCCGACGAGGACCAGATCGAGTTCCCGATCGTCTACGCGTGTGCGCGTGACGGCGTGGCTTCGCTGACCAAGCCGGAGGACGGCACCGTCCCGGCCGACAGCGACAGCCTGGAGCCGTTCTTCTCCACGATCCTGGCCCACGTCCCGGCTCCGGAGTACGACGCGGAGGCCCCCCTCCAGGCGCACGTCACCAACCTGGACGCCGACAACTTCCTCGGCCGTATCGCGCTGCTCCGGGTCGAGCAGGGCGAGCTGCGCAAGGGCCAGACCGTCACGTGGATCAAGCGCGACGGCACGATGTCCAACGTGCGCATCACCGAGCTGCTGATGACCGAGGCGCTCACCCGCAAGCCCGCCGAGATGGCCGGACCGGGTGACATCTGTGCCGTCGCCGGCATCGCGGACATCATGATCGGCGAGACCCTCGCCGACACCGAGAACCCGATCCCGCTGCCGCTGATCACGGTCGACGAGCCGGCGATCTCGATGACCATCGGCACCAACACCTCGCCGCTGGTCGGCCGTGGCGGTACCGGCAAGGGCGCCGACAACAAGGCCGCGGTCAAGGACCGCAAGGTCACCGCCCGCCAGGTCAAGGACCGTCTCGACCGCGAGCTGGTCGGTAACGTCTCCCTCCGCGTGCTCGACACCGAGCGCCCGGACGCCTGGGAGGTCCAGGGCCGTGGTGAGCTGGCGCTCGCCATCCTGGTCGAGCAGATGCGCCGCGAGGGCTTCGAGCTGACCATCGGCAAGCCGCAGGTCGTCACGAAGCAGGTCGACGGCAAGACCTACGAGCCGGTCGAGCGCATGACGATCGACGTGCCCGAGGAGCACATGGGCGCGGTCACGCAGCTCATGGGCGTCCGCAAGGGCCGGATGGACAACATGTCCAACCACGGCTCCGGCTGGGTCCGCATGGAGTTCGTGGTGCCGTCCCGCGGTCTCATCGGCTTCCGTACCGAGTTCCTGACGCAGACGCGCGGCACGGGTATCGGGCACTCCATCCACGAGGGCCACGAGCCCTGGTTCGGCACCCTGACGACCCGTAACAACGGCTCGCTCGTCGCCGACCGCTCCGGTGCCGTCACCGCGTTCGCGATGACGAACCTCCAGGAGCGCGGTGTGCTGTTCACCGACCCGGGCACCGAGGTGTACGAGGGCATGATCGTCGGCGAGAACTCCCGCTCCGACGACATGGACGTCAACATCACCAAGGAGAAGAAGCTCACGAACATGCGGTCGTCCTCGGCCGACTCGTTCGAGGCGATCGTCCCGCCGCGCAAGCTCTCCCTGGAGCAGTCGCTGGAGTTCTGCCGCGACGACGAGTGCGTCGAGGTCACCCCGGAGGCCGTTCGCATCCGCAAGGTGAACCTGGACGCCCGCGAGCGGGCCCGCGCCGCGAGCCGCGCCAAGCACGGCTGATCGCACCTGATCGCCGGACACCTGAGCCCGGGTGCCCCCATGATGGGGGTACCCGGGTTTTTTGCAACCCGTTTTCGCGTGGGCGGGACTCGGCCAATCTTGGATCAGTGTCCGAAATGCGGAGATCCGCGCCCGATAGCCATGTAACAAGTCCGTTTCGCGGCCTTCTCCCGTCGAACGCTTTGTCCATTTTTCGGAAGAACTACGCGTCAGCTGTGACTGAATTGAGATTTAAAGACAGTGGTCGGCACCTGGCTCATGGCAGATAGTTAGCCGCGTAGCGCTCGGGTCAATGGGTCTCGCGCTGTGGGGACAGCGCCCGACTCACGAGCACCAGGGGGTGTCTGACCCTCCGTCAGGGGTGTCGGAGGGTATGGACGGAAACCTCCTGTCGGTGAACACGTGAAGTCATGAGGAGAAGTCCCATGTGCAGTGTCACAGGCACCAGGTGGGTTCTGGTTCCGGCGCCCGCTTTGGCCGTTGCGTCCGACTGTCCGTGTTCGTCCGGCGGTTGGTCCTGAGGCAGCGGCCGGCCGGCTAGCGCCGCCGCTCTCCTACGCGCGTCCGGCTGCGGCATTCCCGCTCGCCGCGGGGTGCCCTGACGCCTCATCGGATCATGCCTCGGCGGCCGTGCCCCCTGCGGGCCGGCGGCCGGTTCGGCACACCCACACCTGTGAATTGGACGAACTGTGACAAGTCCTACGGACCTTGAGGGTGGCGGAAGGTCGGCCGTCGTGGACGGCGGACCGGAGCCCGACACGAAGACCGGAACGGTGACGGTCGAAGGCCGGTCGCCGGGCCAGCTGATGTGGATACGTTTCAAGCGTGACCGCACCGGCGTCATCTCGGCGTTCGTCGTGGCCTTCTTCTTCCTCGTCGCGGCGGCGGCCCCGCTGATCTCGAAGCTGTACGGCAAGAACCCGTACACCATCTACGCCGACGAACGGCCGGAACTCTTCGACAGCGCGGGTGTGCCGGTGCAGCCCAACGGCGGCATCAGCAGCGAGTTCTGGTTCGGCCTGGAGCCGGGCAACGGCTACGACGTGTTCACCAAGCTGATCTACGGCATCCGGACCTCGCTGCTGATCTCCCTGGCGGTCACCGTCGCGGTCGTCCTCACCGGCATCCTCCTCGGTGTCACCGCGGGCTACCTCGGCGGCAAGGCCGACTTCTTCATCGGCCGGATCATCGACTTCCTGCTCGCCTTCCCCTCGCAGCTGTTCTTCATCGCCAGCATGCCGGTCGTGGTCTCGCTGTTCGTGAGTCCGCGCGACCAGACGCCGACCTATGTGCGGGTCGTCGCGCTGATCGTCGTCCAGTGGGTGCTCGGCTGGATGAGCCTCGCCCGCATCCTGCGCGGCACCACACTCGCCCTGCGGGAACGGGAGTTCATCGAAGCGGCCAAGGTGAGCGGCGCGTCGCCCTGGCGGATCATCCGCAGGGAGATCCTGCCGAACGTGGTGACACCGCTGCTGGTGCAGGCCACGTACATCCTCCCCAGCTTCGTGACGATCGAGGCGGGTCTCTCGTTCCTCGGCGTCGGCATCGTCGAGCCCACCCCCGACTGGGGCCAGATGTTCTCCAAGGCCTCGACCGAGCTCGTCCTGCAGAACGACATCACGTACATGTTCTTCCCCGGCGTCTCGATGGTCGTCTTCGTCGTCGCCTTCAACCTGCTCGGGGACTCGGTCCGGGACGCCTTCGATCCCAAGACGGCGCGCTGACCGGGAGCTTGTGGGCGTCCTCGCCCGGATACCGCACGGCCATTTCCTTCGCACCGGCGTACACACAGATGGGTGGAGACTTCAGTGATGAGTAGGGGCGGACGCCATGCATACGCCACTTTGTCGATATTTGCGGCCGGGGCACTCGTGCTCAGCGGCTGCAGCAAAGGCGGCAGCAGCGCCAGCGACAACAACAAGAAGGACCAGCAGAACGCCAAGCAGCAGCAGGCCTCGATCAAGTTCGGCGACGCGGCCGACTCGACCGGACCCGCGGCCGCCGTGCCGGGCGCGAAGACCGGCGGCACTCTGGAAGTGCTGCAGCGCGACTCGTACGCGCACCTCGACCCGGGGCAGATCTACGTCTCCGACGAGGGCTCCCTCGCCACGCTGATCCACAGAGGCCTCACCGGCTACAAGTCGACCGACAACAAGGGCGTCGGCCACGAGGTCGTCGGCGACCTGGCCACCGACTCCGGTACCACCACGGACGGCGGCAAGACCTGGAAGTACACGCTCAAGGACGGCATCAAGTTCTCCGACGGGACGCCGATCACGTCCGCGGACTTCCGCCAGACCTACGAGCGGCTCTTCGCGTCCTTCATCAACCAGGGCCCCACGTACCTCCAGCAGTGGCTGGCCGACACCAACGGCGCCGACTACCGCAAGCTGCTCCCGGACGGCCCCTACAAGGGCAAGCACCTGCCGGACAGCATCCTGGAGACCCCGGACAGCAAGACCGTCATCTTCCACTTCAAGACCGCGCACCCGGACCTGCCTTACGCGCTTGCCATGGCGGGCTACGCGGTCGTCTCCAAGAAGGGCGACACGAAGGAGAAGTACGACAAGGCCCCGCTGACGACCGGCCCGTACAAGATCCAGTCGTTCAAGTCCGGCAAGTCGATGGTGCTGGTCAAGAACCCCAACTGGGACCCGAAGACGGACCCGATCCGCAACCAGTACGTGAACCAGATGAACTTCCAGTTCAACGTCCAGTACGAGGACTCCACGAAGGCGCTGCTCGCGGACAGCGGCGCCGACCAGACCGGCATCAGCTTCAACAACTCGGTGGACGCGGGCAACATCTCCCAGGTCCTCGGCGGCGACGCGGCCGTCAAGGCGCGCACGGTCGCCGGCTACCAGCCCTACGTCGGCCAGATCAACATCAACATGAAGCACTCGGCGCTGCAGGACAAGACGGTCCGCCAGGCCATCGCCTACGCCCTGCCGATCACCCCGATCATCCGCGCCTTCGGCGGCAGTTCCGCCGCGGAGGTGGCCGGCGGCTACATCAGCCCGACGGTCAGCGGCTACGACGCCTCCTTCGACCCGTGGGGCAAGAAGAAGAACCCGGGCGGTGACGCGGCCAAGGCCAAGGCGCTGCTGAAGAAGGCCGGCAAGGTCGGTCTGAAGCTGACCTACGGCTACCAGAACACGCCGGAGGGCCAGCAGTACTCCACCGCCATCGCGGCGGCCCTGGAGAAGGCCGGCTTCAACGTGCAGCGGCAGGACATCCCCGCCGAGACCTACTACGACCAGGTCGGCAAGGTCGACAACAACTACGACATCTACGCCTCCGCCTGGGGCGCCGACTGGCCGTCCGCCTCGACCGTGATCCCGCCGCTGTTCGACGGCCGCGCGATCGCCGACGGCTCGCCGAACTACTCGCACGTCAACGACTCCAAGGTCAACGCCGACATCGACGCGGCCAACGCGATCAGCGACCCGGTCAAGTCGGCCGCCGCCTGGGAGAAGATCGACCAGTACCTGGTCACGGACGTCATCAACGCCGTTCCCACCATCGACTACAAGCAGGTCCAGATCGCCGGTTCCAAGGTCGGGGGCCTCGTCTACGACAACGTGATCGGCGGCCTCGACCCGCGTCGTCTCTACATCAAGTAACCCCGCCCGCCCGCCGGTACCCGGTGCGGTGCGCCCCTCGGGGCGACACCGCACCGGGTACCGCCCGGCCCGCCGACGTCAGAGAGCCCCTCGCATGCTGCGCTTCCTCGTCCGCCGGATCCTCGGTGCCGTGGTCATCCTCTTCCTGTTGAGCATCGTGACGTTCCTGCTGTTCTTCGGGATGCCGCGCGACCCGGCCCTGCTGATGTGCGGCAAGACGTGCAATCCGACCAGCCTGGCCAACATCCACCACGTGCTCGGCCTCGACAAGTCCATCCCCGAGCAGTACTGGATCTTCCTGCACAACCTGATCTTGGGCAGCGACAAGTTCGCCCAGGGCCCCTGCCCCGCCCCCTGCTTCGGGTACTCGTACCACACCAACGACCAGGTCTGGGCGACCATGATGGACCGCCTGCCCACCACGCTCTCGCTGACCGCCGGTGCCGCGGTGGTCTTCCTGATCGTGGGTCTCGGCACCGGCATGCTCGCCGCGTGGAAGCGCGGCACCCTGCTCGACAAGACGGTCACCGCCGGCTCGATGGTGCTCAGTTCGATGCAGATCTACTTCCTGGGGCCACTGGCGCTGGCCGCCCTGGTCTACCAGTCCCACATCTTCGACAAGCCCGCCTACAACGACTTCACCGCGAACCCGGTCACCTGGTTCACCGGGCTGATCATCCCGTGGGTGGTGCTGTCCACGATCTTCGCCTCGCAGTACACCCGTATGGCGCGCTCGTCGATGATCGAGCAGCTCCAGGAGGAACACGTACGCACCGCCCGCGCCAAGGGCATGTCCCGGCGGTACGTCTTCTTCCGCTACGCCTGGCGCGGCTCGCTCATCCCGATCGTCACCATCTTCGGCATCGACCTCGGCGCGCTGCTCGGCGGTGCCATCATCACGGAGTACACCTTCGGACTGCCCGGCCTCGGGCGCCTCGCGGTGGAATCCGTGCAGTTCAGCGATCTGCCGCTGCTGCTCGGCGTCATGCTGTTCTCCGCCTCCATGATCCTGCTGTTCAACATCATCGTCGACGCGACCTACGCGTTCATCGACCCGCGCGTCCGGCTGTCCTAGGCCGGCCAGGAGGAGAACCGTCGTGACCACTCTGACCAAGGGCGCCGGCACCCCCGCACCGGCCGACGCGGGTGCCTTCCTCTCGGTGCGGGACCTGCACGTCAGCTTCAGGACCGAGGACGGCGTGGTACGGGCCGTGGACGGGCTGTCGTTCGACGTGGCGCGAGGCAGGACACTCGGCATCGTCGGCGAGTCGGGTTCCGGGAAGTCGGTCACCAACCTGACCATCCTCGGCCTGCACAACCCCCAGTTCACCACGGTCGAGGGCGAGATCCTCCTGGACGGCCAGGAGTTGATCACCGCCCGCGAGTCCGAACTGGAGAAGGTGCGCGGCAACAAGGCCGCCATGATCTTCCAGGACCCGCTCACCGCGCTGTCGCCCTACTACACGGTCGGCCGGCAGATCGCCGAACCGTTCATGAAGCACAAGGGCGCGTCGAAGAAGGCGGCCTGGGACCGGGCCGTGGAGATGCTCGCCAAGGTCGGCATCCCCAACCCGAAGGAGCGGGCGAAGGACTACCCGCACCAGTTCTCCGGCGGTATGCGCCAGCGCGCGATGATCGCCATGGCCCTGATCTGCGACCCCGACCTGCTCATCGCCGACGAACCCACCACCGCCCTGGACGTCACCGTCCAGGCGCAGATCCTCGACCTGCTCAAGGACCTGCAACAGGAGTTCGGATCAGGCATCATCTTCATCACCCACGACCTGGGGGTGATCGCCGACATGGCCGACGACATCATGGTGATGTACGCGGGCAGCGCGGTGGAGCGCGGCACGACGGACGAGGTCCTGCGCGCGCCCCAGCACCCGTACACCTGGGGCCTGCTGAACTCGATGCCACGCCTCGACTCCGACCTGGGCATGCCGCTGAACCCGATCCCCGGCACCCCGCCCTCCCTGCTGAGCCCGCCCTCCGGCTGCCGCTTCCACCCCCGCTGCACCTTCCAGGACCGGGTCGGCGGCGCCCGCTGTGTCACCGAACGCCCCCTGCTGGCCCCCGACCGCGCCTCGGCGTGCCACCTCACGGCGGACCAGAAACGCACCATCTTCCTCGAAGAGATCAAGCCCCGTCTGGGCTAGGAGACGACACGTCATGACCCAGGACACGGTCCTTCCCGCCCCCCGCGAGGCGACCGCCGGAGAACCACTCCTCGAAGTCTCCGGCCTCACCAAGTACTTCCCGGTCAAGGGCGGCTTCCCGATCCGACGCACGGTCGGTCAGGTCCAGGCCGTCGACGGCATCGACCTGACCGTACGGGTGGGGGAGAGCTTCGGCCTGGTCGGCGAGTCCGGCTGCGGAAAGTCCACGACGGGCCGCCTCATCACCCGTCTGCTGGAACCGACGAACGGCACGATCACCTACCGCGGCCAGGAGATCGGCCACGCCTCCCGCAGGCAGCTGGCGCCGATCCGGTCCGAGATCCAGATGATCTTCCAGGACCCGTACTCGTCGCTGAACCCGCGCCAGACGGTCGGCAAGATCATCTCGGGTCCGATGGAGATCAACGGGATAGAACCGGAGGGCGGCCGGGAGAAGCGCGTCCGGGAGCTCCTGGAGATCGTCGGCCTGAACCCCGAGCACTTCAACCGCTTCCCGCACGAGTTCTCCGGCGGCCAGCGCCAGCGCATCGGCGTGGCCCGCGCCCTGGCCCTGGAACCGAAGCTGATCGTCGCCGACGAACCGGTCTCCGCCCTGGACGTCTCCATCCAGGCCCAGGTGGTCAACCTCCTCCAGCAGGTGCAGAAGGAACTGGGCATCGCGTTCCTCTTCATCGCCCACGACCTGGCGATCGTGCGGCACTTCTCGCAGCGCGTCGCGGTCATGTACCTCGGCAAGATCATCGAGGTGGGCGACCGGGAGGCCATCTACAGCCGCCCCCGCCACCCCTACACCCACGCCCTGCTCTCGGCGGTACCCGAGGTCAGCCTCACGGACGACGGCGACTCGGTCGGCCGCGAACGCATCCGCCTGGCCGGCGACGTCCCGTCCCCGATCTCCCCGCCCTCCGGCTGCCGTTTCCGCACCCGCTGCTGGAAGGCCCAGGACAAGTGCGCGACGGAGGAACCCCCGCTGATCCAGCTCTCCGGCAACCACGACGGCCACCTCACGGCCTGCCACTTCCCGGAGGACCCGACGACGGAGGCCCGCGACGAGGACATCGTGCTGGACCCGGCGCTGGCGGCGCTGGAGGAGGAGGGCTGAGCGCCCGCAGCCCGGTGAGGCCGGGCAGTCCCGTGAGCGGCCGGTCCCGTGAGGCCGGGTGGTCCGTACGGTGAGGCGGGGGTGGTCCCGTGAGCCGGGTGGTCCCGTGAGGCCGGGCGGTGGCGGGGTGGTGAGGCGGTGGCGGGGTGGTCAGGCCGTGTCCGCCGCCGTGGCCAGGATCCGGGCCAGCTCGGCGGGTCGGGTGATCACGGGCCAGTGACCGGAGTCGATGTCGGCGAAGCCGAGGTGCTTGGCGCGGGCCGGCTCCGGGACGTCGCCATCCTTCCGAGGGCCTCGACCCGGTCGCGGTGCTGGAGGAGAACCTCGGCCTCGGCTGGGAGCTCGCCACCCGGGTGGTCTTCGACGCACCCCTGGCCGAGGTGGCCCGGTGGATCCGGCCGCCCATGGGCAGGATCGAGCCCCTCGGGGAGGACCGGTGCGTGCTGGTGGGCAGCACCCGCAACCCCGACATGTACGCACAGGAGTGGCTGGCGAGGGTGCCGTTCGCCTTCCGCGTCGAGGGCGGGGAGGAACTGCGCACCGCGGTCGCGGCACTCGGGGCCCGCTTCACCGCGGCGGCCGCCGAGGCCGCGGGACCGCCGTGACCGTCCTGCCCCTTCCGACCGCCGCCTACCGCTGCCGCGCGACGGTGATGATCTCCGGGCTCGTAAAGGTGACCGGCCCGCGTGCCCAGTCGCCGTACTGTTCGACGACCTCCAGACCGGCGGCGTCCAGGAAGCCGGCGAGGGCGTCGGGGGCCAGGAAGCGGAGGGTGGAGCGGTTCACCCGCGGGTGCGCGAAGGCTCCCCCCTCGTACGTCTCCGTGAAGGTCACCCGGTCCCCGCTCGGCAGACCCTGGACCTCGTGCCAGACCCGGACCCGACGGCCGTCCGTGTCGGTGGCGTGGTGCACGCGGTCCGGAGTCCAGCTCTCCCAGGCCCGCGCGGCGGGATTACGGGTCTCGAACACGAACCGGCCGGCGGGGGAGAGGGCGGCACGTACGGCGGCCAGCGCGACCCGCAGCTCCTCGTCGCCGACCAGCTCCTGAAAGGCGTGCCCGGTCATCACGGCCAGCTCGAAGCCGTGCCCCTCCCACCGGCGGGCCCGCAGATCCCCGAGCACCCACTCGACACCGGGTTCGGCCCGACGCGCCTGCACGAGCATCGCCGCGGCCGGCTCAAGCCCCATCAGCCGCCCCGCGTGCCCTTCGGCCCGCGCCCCGCGCAGCAACCGCCCGGTACCGCAGCCGACATCGAGCACGGACCCGGCGGCCATCACCTGATCCAGGTAGAAGTCGTCACCCGGCCCCCACGGGTTGAGGCTGTCGTAGAGCGCGGCGAGTGAGATATCCGCGTACGAATGATCGACCACCGCGGCAGTGTGCCACATGATGTTGAACGAAGGGTCAGGAACGGCTTTCTTCTTGAGCTTCTATCAACTTCCCTGGAGCTGAGGGTGCTTCATCACGTAGAGCTGTGGGTGCCTGACCTGGACCGGGCGACGGAGTCCTGGGGCTGGCTGCTGGGAAACCTGGGCTGGACGCCGTACCAGAACTGGCCGGACGGGCGGAGCTGGCGGCTGGGGGAGACGTATGTGGTGGTCGAGCGATCACCGGCGATGCGGGACGGTGACGCCGGGTACGACCGTATGCGGCCGGGCCTGAACCACCTGGCGTTCCGCGCACCGGACCGGACGACGGTCGACGCGCTGGCGCAGGCGGCTCCGGAACACGGGTGGACACTCCTGTTCCCGGCCCGCCACCCACACGCCGGCGGCCCGGACCACTACGCGGCGTACCTGGAGAACGAGGACGGGTTCGAGGCGGAGCTGGTGGCTCGGGGCTGAGCGGTCTGCAAGGCGTCGAGGAAGACGGCGAAGGTGTGGGGGCGGAAGGCGAGGGGGGCTCTGGTGGGGTCTTTCGAGTCGCGGATGAATATGTGGGTGGGGCAGGGGGCTACCTCGACGCAGTTGTTGCCGTCGCCGCTTCCCGAGTAGGACGACCTGCGCCAGGTGTCAGGGGCCACGGTGTGCCTCACAGCTCTTTCGTCAGGTTGTGGATGAAGTCGCGCGACCGCTCGGGGTCGAGGGACGCGGACTCCACCTTACGGAAGAGCGTTCGAAATGCGCCGAGTTGGGCCTCGGAGTCGATGAACCCCGCGCCCTGCGGAGCATCGCGTACCGCCGTGTCCAGCTTGGGCACGGCACCGCCCGCGTACATCATGGCGTTCGTCGCTCCGGCGAAGCCGTCCAGGTCGAACGGGATGATCCGTAGGGTGATGTGCTCCGCCTCGGAGAAATCCAGGAGACGGCCGAGCTGAGCACGTGCGGCGGCGCGGTCGCACACCCTGATGCGCAGAGCCCCCTCGTGGATCACGGCCTCGTAAGGAACCCGGGTCGGCTTCTCCAAGACCGCCTTGCGTGCCATGCGGTGGCGTACGCGCAGCTCAAGATCGCCCGTCGGGAGTTCGGGCACCCGGTAGGAGAAGATGGCGCGGGCGTAGTCCTCTGTCTGGAACAGGCCGGGGATGTGCAGGAACTCCACGTCGAGCCGGTACGAGGAGTGGTACTCCAGCTCGGCGAGATCCAGGAACGAGGTCGGCAGCAGCCTCCGGTACTCCTCCCACCACCCCCGGGTCCGGTCCGTCGCCACCGCCACCAACGCCTCGATCAACTCCGCGTCCGTGCAGGAGTAATGGGCGGCGAGCCGCCGCACCCGGTCCTCGCTCACGCCTGCCGTACCGAATTCGATCTGGCTGATCTGCGCCGAGTCCGTCCCGAGCAGCGCGGCGGCCTCCAGCCCTTTGAGTCCGGCGGCCTCGCGGAGTTTGCGCAGCTCGGAACCCAGACGCGCCTGGCGTGCAGTGGGTTGTTTCCTGCGCGTCATCTCTTCCTCCTCGCCAGGAACTGCCGTGAAGCGGGACCTCGTTCGAGGGGAAGATTACGGCAGCGACTTGCGTCGTCCCAAATTATGACTCTACCGTCGGTGATGTAACGGTCACGCTGTGGAAGTGCACCGCACCCCTGCCGTGCGGCGATGCCACCGTGCGTGAAACCCCTTCCCCTGCAACGGAGTTGATGACGCATGCCCGAGACCTGGGACTACACGCTCTACGTCCCCAACGACCTCAGAGCGGTCACCATCTGCCGCCGCACCCTGCGCCTGATCCTGACCATGCACGGGTTGATCGGACTCGCGGAAACGGCAGAACTGCTGGCGGCGGAGCTGGTCTCGAACGCCGTACGGCACACGAAGGGGCCGGCGGCGCTCAGGGTCCGGCGCTCCCCGGAGGGCGTTGTGTGGATCGGGGCGTGGGATGCGGATCCCGTGCCTCCGGAGCCGCCGGGGTCGTTGGAGGCGGTGACGGACCTTGATGAGGCGGGGCGGGGGCTGGGTCTGGTGGTGGCGTGTGCCGACTGCTGGGGCTGGCAGCCCTCGTCCCGCTTCGGCGACCGGGGCAAGTACGTGTGGTGCGAGTTGGGGGTGGCGTGATGGTGGGGTCGACGCATGAGGCGTTGCACCGGATCTTCCAGAAGGATCCTGGGTTGCTGACGCATGCGTTGCAGCGGGTGCTGGGGGTGCCGTTCCCGCAGCCGCGGGAGATCGCGGCGATGAACGTGGACCTGACGGAGATCGAGCCGGTCGAGCGTCGGGTGGACACGTTGCTGCGGGCGGAGACGGATACGGGGACGTATCTCCTGGTCGTGGAGTCGCAGGGGCAGCCGGACGAGAGGAAGCGTGGCAGTTGGCCGTACTACCTGTCGTATCTGTATGAGAAGTACCGGTGTGAGCCGGTGCTGATCGTGACCACGCAGAGCAGGGCGACGGCGCGGTGGGCGGCGCAACCGATCCAGCTCGGCTTTCCGGGGTGGGAGTCGTTGATCGTGCGCCCGTTGGTGCTGGGGCCGGAGAATGTACCGGTGATCGCGGATGAGCGGGAGGCGGTGCGGGACGTACCTCTCGCGGTGCTTTCGGCCATGACACACGGGCGGGGCCGGAATGCTGCGGCCATACTGGAATCGCTGGCAGCCGCCCTGAAGACCATCGACCGTGACAGTGCCGCGGTGTTCGTGCAGTTCGTCGATTCGTGCCTGGTCGATCCCCGGGCGAAGCAGATGTGGAGGGACCTGATGACGGCGATGCAGTACTTCTGGCGGCACCCGCTGGCGGAGCAGGTGCGGGAGGAAGGGCGCGAGGAGGGGCGGGAGGAGGGGCGTGTTCAGCAGTGCGCTGAGATGGTCCTGCGGGTCCTGGAGTGGCGCGGCATCCCGGTGAGTGATGCGGTCCGTGAGCGGGTGGATGCCTGCACCGATCTGGACCAGCTCGAAACCTGGGCCCAGCGGGCGGTGCACGTCACGGATGTTGCCGAGCTGTTCGCCGAGTCCTGAACGGCGGAGGTCTGGGCGCGGGTCGGGGAAGCCCGGCCCGTGATCCGTACGTGGCGGGAAGCGTGCGTGACGGCGGCTTGCGTGCGGCGGCGGAGGCGTAGGGTGCCCGTCCATGTCTGCCGCTGAGCACCCCCCTTCCCTGCTGCGCAACGCCGGTTTCGTGCGCCTCGCGCTCGCCCGGATCATCTCCGTTCTCGGCAACGGGTTCGCCCGGATCGCGCTGGCCTTCGCGGTGCTCTCGCTGCCCGGCGCGACCCCGGGCGACCTCTCGCTCGTCGTCGCCTGCCAGGCGGTCCCGCAGCTCGCGCTGGTCCTGGTGGGCGGGGTGATCGCGGACCGGGTGTCCCGCTCCGCGTTGATGGCCGTGTCGGACGTGCTGGGCGCCCTTTCCTACGGCGGACTCGCGGCCATGGTGCTCAGCGGCCACGCCCCCGTCGCCGCGCTCTGCGCACTCGCCGTCACGGCCGGCACCGCGACCGCTCTCTTCGGGCCCGCGATGGACGGGGTCGTCCCGCAGCTGGTGCCGTCCGGGATCCTCCAGCGGGCCAACGGCCTGCTGCGGGTCGGCACCAACACCTCCCTCCTGCTGGGGCTGGCCCTGTCCGGCGTGACCGTCGCATGGGTCGGCGCGGGCTGGGCGCTGCTCGTCAACGGTCTTTCGTTCGTGGTCAGCGCCGCACTCACGTCGTCTCTGCGGCTGCCGCGTCGGCAGCGGAAGTCCGCCTCGGGCTGGGCCGACCTGCGCGAGGGCTGGCGGGAGTTCGCCTCCCGGCAGTGGCTGTGGGTGGTCGTCGTCCAGTTCTCCCTGGTGGTGGCCGCCATGAACGCCAATGCCGGCGTGCTGGGTCCGCTGGCCGCGAGCGCTCACTTCGGCGGGGCCCGCGCATGGTCGCTGGTGGTGGCCGCGCAGGCGCTGGGGGCCGTGGCGGGCGCCGGGATCGCGGCCCGTGCGCGCGTGACCCGGCCGATCCTGGCGGCGGTCCTGTTCACCCTCCCGTCCGCCCTGCCACCGGCCCTCCTCGGGGCCGGCGCACCGCTGTGGGCCGTCGCCGCGGGCGCCTTCGCCGCCGGCGTCAGCCTGGACTTCTTCGGCGTGCTGTGGTCCACCACCGTGCAGCGCGAAGTCCCCGAGGAGGCCCTGTCCCGGGTCAGCTCCTACGACTGGTTCGGCTCGCTCGCCCTCGCGCCACTCGGCCTCGCGCTGGCAGGCCCCGCCGCCGACACCTTCGGCACCGACCGGATGCTCGTCGTCTGCGCCGCCCTGATCATCACGGCCACCCTGGCCGCGCTCCTGTCGCCCGGGGTGCGGTCGCTGCGGACAGCTGACACGGCCGAGCCCGAGCGCCTCGAAGCCGGTACCGCTTCCTGAGGGCGCCGCCGACCGGCAACGAGAAGGGCCCGCACCTGGGGAGGTGCGGGCCCCTGCTCCCCTGGAGCGGACGTTCAGGGCTCGGGTCAATGGGCCAATGAAAGTCCGTTCCGCAGGCGGCGGCTGACGGAAAAGGGGTGTGTCAGGCCGCGGCCTCGGGGTCCTTGGAGAAACGCGGGGCGGGAATCGTGCCCTGCACCTCAGGATAGTGGCACGCGGTGAGGTGGCCGGGCTTGTTGCCGTCGGCCTGGACCAGCGGCGGGGCCTCCGTCGCGCACTTCTCCGTCGCCTTCCAGCAGCGGGTGCGGAAGCGGCAGCCGGACGGCGGGTTGATCGGGGACGGGACGTCACCGACCAGGCGGATCCGCTCGCGCGGCTCCACGTCCACCGTCGCCTCGGGCACGGCGGACAGCAGGGCCCGCGTGTAGGGGTGGCGCGGGTTGTCGTACAGGTCCTCGCGGTCGGCGATCTCCACGATCTTACCGAGGTACATGACCGCGACGCGCTGCGAGAAGTGCCGCACGATCGCCAGGTCGTGGGCGATGAAGACGAAGGCGATGCCCAGTTCCCGCTGGACCTTCTGGAGAAGGTTCACGACCTGCGCCTGGATGGAGACGTCCAGGGCGGAGACCGGCTCGTCGGCGACGATCAGCTTCGGTTCCAGGGCGAGCGCGCGGGCCACGCCGATGCGCTGGCGCTGGCCGCCGGAGAACTCGTGCGGGAAGCGGTTGAAGTGCTCGGGGTTCAGGCCGACGATCTCCAGGAGCTCGCGGACCCGGGCCTCGCGGCCGCCGGGCGGGTTGATGTCGTTGATCTCCATCGGACCCGCGATGATCTTGCCGACCGTCTGCCTCGGGTTGAGGGACGCGTACGGGTCCTGGAAGATCATCTGGATCTCGGACCGGATCGGCGCCAGCTGCCTGCGGTTGGCGTGGGTGATGTCCTGGCCGCGGTAGGAGACCTTGCCGCCCGTCGGCTCCAGCAGCCGGGTGATCAGCCGCCCGGTCGTCGACTTTCCGCAGCCGGACTCGCCGACCAGGCCCAGGCTCTCGCCCTCGGCGACCTGGAAGTCCAGGCCGTCCACGGCCTGCACCGCGCCGATCGTGCGCTTGATCGGGAAGCCGCCCTTGATCGGGAAGTGTTTGGTCAGCCCGGAGACGTCCAGGAGGGGGGTGGTGTTGCTCATGGTCGTGAAATCCCGTCTCGTGTCCGTCACTTGTGGCCGGTGGCGGCGTAGTCGGCGAAGAGTTCGTCGCGCTGGCTCAGCTCCAGGTGGCAGGCCGACCCACGGCCCTCGACCACGTCGAGCACCGGGCGCTCGCTGGAGCACCGCCCGCCCGAAACCTTGTCCGCGAACGCGCAGCGCGGGTGGAAACGGCAGCCGGAGGGCGGGTTGAGCAGCGACGGCGGCGAACCGGGAATCGGCGACAGCGGGACGTCGACCGGTCCTTCGAGGGTCGGCATCGAGTTGAGCAGGCCCAGCGTGTACGGGTGCTGCGGCGTACCCAGCACCTGCTTCTTGGTACCGCGCTCCACGCACCGGCCGCCGTACATCACCAGGACGTCGTCCGCGATGTCGGCGATGACTCCGAGGTCGTGGGTGATGAAGATGATCGCGGTGCCGAACTCCTGCTGGAGGTCCTTGAGGAGGTCCATGATCTGGGCCTGGACCGTCACGTCGAGCGCGGTGGTCGGCTCGTCGGCGATCAGCAGCTCCGGGTCGCAGACCAGGGCCATCGCGATCATCGCGCGCTGGCGCATACCGCCGGAGAACTGGTGCGGGTAGTCGTCGACCCGGACGTCCGGCTGCGGGATCCCGACCCGCTTCAGCATCTCGATCGCCCGCGCCCGGGACTCCTTCTTGGAGGCGCCGGTGTGCTTGCGGTAGGTCTCGGCGATCTGGGTGCCGATGGTGTGGTACGGCGACAACGACGCCAGCGCGTCCTGGAAGATCATCGACATCTTGTTGCCGCGCAGCTTCTCCAGCTCTCGCTCGGAGGCCGTGAGCAGCTCCTTGCTGTCGAGCAGGATCTCACCGTCGATCTGCGTGCGGGCGGGGTCGTGCAGACCCAGGATCGTCAGGTTGGTGACGGACTTGCCGGAGCCCGACTCGCCCACGATGCCGAGCGTCTGGCCCTTGACGAGGTCGAAACTGAGCCCGTCGACGGCCTTGACGATGCCGTCCTCGGTGGAGAAGTGCACTTTGAGGTCTTTGACGGAGAGGAACGGCTGCTGATCGGTGCTCGTCACGGTGACGCTCCTGGGGGGTGATGCGAGAGGTCGGGGGTGGGGCGGAGGTCAGGCGAGCCGGATCCGCGGGTCGATGAGGGCGTAGACGGCGTCGACGATGATGTTGAAGAACACGATCGCACCGGCGGACAACAGGGTGACGCCCAGGACCATGGGCAGGTCGCTCTTGTCCACCGAGTCCACCGCGAGCCGGCCGATGCCCTGGAGGCTGAAGGTGTACTCGGTGATGATCGCGCCGCCGATGAGCGTGCCCAGGTCGATGCCGAAGACGGTGACGATGGGGCCCATCGCGCCGCGCCAGGCGAACCGGAAGAACACGTTGCGCGAGGACAGGCCCTTCGCACGGGCCGTCCGCACGTAGTCCTCGCTCAACTGCTCCACGAGTTGCGAGCGGGCCATGCGGGTGTAGTTCGCGGTGAAGATGATCGCGAGGACCAGCCAGGGCAGCAGCAGCCCGGAAGCCCAGGCGGCGGGATCCTGGGTGAGCGGGGTGTAGGACGGGTTGTCGAGGATGCCGAGCTTGGCGACGAACAGGTACATCGCCAGGTAGCCGACGAAGTAGATCTGGAGCGAGGAACCCAGCAGAGATGCCGAGCTGGCCACCTTGTCCTGCCACTTGCCCTGCTTGACGGCGGCCAGCATGCCCGCGCCGACACCGAAGACGAGGAAGACGACGGCCGCGCCGAAGGCGAGCGAGAGGGTCAGCGGCAGCCGGTCCATGATCGTGCCGAGGACAGGCTCGCGGTTGGCGAACGAGTAACCGAGGCAGGGGGCGTCGCAGTGCCCGAAGCCGGCGTAGTCGCGGCCGACGAAGACACCCTTGAGCCACTCCCAGTACTGCACCGGAACCGGGTGGTCGATGCCCAGGTTCTTCCGGATCTGAGCCAGCATGTCGGGCGTGCAGTTCTTGCCGCAGGACATGGTGGCGGGGTCACGCGGGATGGCGTAGAAGAGCCAGAAGGTGACGGCGCTGATGATCAACAGGATGACCAGCGCGCCGAGAACTCGGCGGACAAGGAAGCGGAACATGGGGCCGTGACTTTCCGGACGGGGCGCCGTCGCCGGGGGCAAGAGGGGGGTGGGCCGTAGGGGGACGGCCGGGTCGTGGCCGTCCCCCGGGGGGCAGACGCTTACTTCTTGGCGTACAGCTTGGTGAGCGCGATGCAGGTGTTGCCGGCGTCGTACACGACGTTGCCGATCTTGGATCCGTACATCCAGTTGCGGATGGAGTGGTAGTCCGGGACCACCGCGGAGAGCTCCATGATCTGCTTGTCGACGGCACCCCAGGCCTTGTTGGCCGCGGCGGTGTCGGCGATCTTGGCAGCGGCGTTGATCGCCTTGTTGACGCTCGGGTCGTTCAGCTGGGCGTAGTTGCTCCGGCCGTCGCCGATGTTCTCGCCGCTCCAGCAGGGGTAGAAGACCGAGTAGCCGTTCGGCCAGTCCGGGCTCCAGCCGGCCGCGAACAGGTCGTAGCCGTTGTCGATCTTGCCGATCTGGGTGTAGAAGGTCGTCTTGTCGATCTGCTTGTTGACGACCGTGAAGCCGGCCGCCTCCAGAGCGTTCTTGATCGCGACGGCCTGCTTCACGGCGTTGTCGGACTGCTGGTACGCGATGACCAGCTTGTAGCCCTCCTGGCCGGCTTCCTTCAGCAGGGCCTTGGCCTTGGCCGCGTCGCCGCCCGGCTTCTTGTCCACGCCGTACAGGTCGAACTTGGTGTAGCCGGGGGTCACCGGGCTGAGGATCGTGGTCGCCAGCTCGCTGGTGGAGCGGCCACCGCGGATGGTCTGCAGCTGCTGGTGCGGCCACGCCCAGTTGATCGCCTGGCGGACCTTGACGTCCTTGACCCGGGTCATGTTGATCGGCCAGTAGTAGGTGACCGTGTCGACCTGGGTGAGGACGCGCTTCTTCAGCGTGGCGTTGGTGAGGACCTGGGCGATGCGCTCGGCGGCGACCTCGTTGAAGATCGACATCGCGTACTGGTCGTTGCCCTTGTCGGCGATGTAGCGGTCGGTGGAGGCGACCGGCTGGAAGCCGAACTGGAAGACGAACTTGTCCGGGTAGGCGTTGCGGATCGGGTCCGTGGCCGCGTCCCAGTGCTCGTTGCGCGAGAAGGTCAGCGACTTGCCGACGCTACGGCTCTCGATCTTGTAGGGACCGAGGGCGTACGGACGCTTGTCGTACGCCTCCTTGGTGTCGTGCTTCTTCGGCACCAGGCCGTAACCCGGCATGGCCAGGGTGTAGTTGAAGTCGGTGCGGGCCTCGGTCAGGGTGAAGGTGATCGTCTTGCCCGAGACCTCGATGGAGGCGAGGCTCTTGCCGCTGTAGGGGCCCTTGTACTTGTCGCCGCCGACCAGCCACTGCTGGACGTAGCGGGGACCCTCGGTGACGAAGTCGGCGAAGAGACGCTCGAAGGAGTGGCGGACGTCGTCCATGGACAGCTCGGCGCCGTCCTCCCACTTGATGCCGTCCTTGATCGTGAACGACCAGGTCTTGCCGCCGTCCTTCATGGTGCCGGCGTCGGTCGCGACGTCGCCGACCAGGGTGGCGCCGCCCTTGTCGTCGACCTTGTAGCCGGTCAGACCGCGCAGGATCGGACGCGTGATGGCACCCTCGGTCGACACGTAGATCTGCGCCGGGTCCAGGTGGTCCATGTCGAACTGGTCGAGCGAGTAGATCGTCCCGCCCTTGACCGCGCCGGCGACCTCGGCGGCCGGACCGGTCGAGTCGGCCTTGGTGCCGACCGGGATGTTCATGGTCTTCGCGTCGGAGACCGACGGGATCTTGGACGCGCTCTTGCTGTCGTCACCGCTGCTGCAGGCGCTCAACACGGTGGTGGAAGCCGCGGCCACACCGGTCGCGATGAGGAAGTTTCTGCGAGAAAAAGACATGTCGAGCCTGCCTGTAGGGGTCAATTCGGAACGGTCGGGACCAGCCGGACGTCGTTGAACCGGGCCGGATGGAACTGAGTGCTACCGCTTGGACTTCGGGTCGAGTGCGTCGCGCACGGAGTCACCGAGCAGGTTGAACGCGAGGACGAAGATCACCATCGAGAGGCCCGGGAAGAGCATGAAGGTGAAGTCCTCGCTGTAGAACTGGGCGCCTCGCTGGATCATCACGCCCCAGTCCGGGGTCGGGTCGATGATGCCGACGCCGAGGAACGCCAGGCCGGCCTCGGCGGTCACGTAGGCCGGCAGCATGAGCGTGGACTGGATGATGATCGGCGTCCACAGGTTGGGCAGAAGTTCCTTGAACACGATGCGCATCGGAGACGCGCCCGTGACCTTGGCGGCTTCGACGAACTCGCGCTCCCGCAGACCGAGCACCTGACCGCGCAGCAGGCGGGCGATGGAAGCCCAGCCGAAGGCGGAGAGCACCAGGATCAGTGAGGTGGCCCGGAGCCAGGTCGGGATGTCGTCGTCGGGGGCCACGAAGATGCCGTAGACAACCGGCATGAAGGCGATGAAGAAGAGCGTCGACGGGAACGACAGCAGGATGTCGATGACACGGCCGACGAAGTAGTCCGTCCTGCCGCCCAGGTAACCCGCCGTGATGCCGACGATGACACCCACGACACAGGTCAGGATCGTCGCGGCGACCGCGATGCCGAGCGAGGTCCGGATGCCGTAGATCAGGAACGTGAAGACGTCCCGCCCCAGCTGCGGCTCGATGCCGAACCAGAACTCCGAGCTCATGCCGCCGTTGGGCCCTGCCGGATAGGAGAAGGCGTCGAGCAGCTCGGGGCGGTCGCTCGCGTACGTCGTGTACGGGTTCTTCCCGTACAGCTTCGCTATGAGCGGGGCCGCGATCGCGATCACGAAGAAGAAGATCACGACGTAAGCGGATATAACGCCCGTACGGTCGCGCTTGAAGCGCTTCCAGGCCAGGCGGCCCGGCGACCTGCTCTCGCTGCCCTTCGAGCCGTCCGAAGTGGTCGACTTCTTCGTGGTCTCGTCGGTCACCTCAAGCGGGGCAGCCGCGGATGGAGTTGGGGGGGTCATGGTGCTCCTGGCCCAAGGGAGGGTCTGATGACTCCGCAGGGCACTCTCCCCTACGGGCTACGCCGGACTTTTTCAACGCAATTCATTCAAGGTCAATAAATTCTCGGGCGGCTTGGGTTTCTATTTACCTTCTTTGCCTGGCCTTGACCGTTCCGTAGCTACGCGGGTAGCGCCTCGTAATCGCACCGTGCTTTAGTTCGGGCAAAAAGCGCGAAACGGGCAATGAGTTCGTTATGCGGACGCCAGGGTGCCGAAATGCGTACATGGGCAGGTCGCAATCCAACGTTTCGGCATCGTTGTGCGGAGATCCATTGCGCCGCCGTCGCAAGATCCTCAAGAGGGTCCGGGAGGGTCGCCTGCAATCGGGTGACGTGTCCCTCTAAAGGTCGTCATGGGGCTCTCGGGGGCCGCCGTTCGGGGCAGTGGGTGAGCGGTATCGACCTGTTTGGTCGATATTGACCGATAGTGGGGCATCTGTGGATCCGCCGGTGCACCGATCAACGATCACTGTTCACCGTTCACGGAGGAGGCACGCCATGCGTTCAGCCACGCACGCCCGAGGGGCGGCCTGCGCGGTGGTGGTGGCGCTCGCCGCCACGGCCTGCGGGGGCGGTGGCGGCAGCGGGGGCGGCGGAGGCGGGAGCGGCGTGCTCAGCTCCTCCTGGGGCGACCCGCAGAACCCCTTGGAGCCGGCCAACACCAACGAGGTCCAGGGCGGCAAGGTCCTGGACATGATCTTCCGGGGTCTGAAGAAGTACGACCCGAAGACCGGCAAGGCCGAGGACATGCTCGCCCAGAAGATCGACACGAGCGACTCGCAGAACTTCACGGTCACGCTGAAGGACGGCTGGACGTTCAGCAACGGCGAGAAGGTCACCGCCAAGTCGTTCGTCGACGCGTGGAACTACGGGGCGAGCCTCAAGAACAACCAGAAGAACGCCTACTTCTTCGGCTACATCCAGGGCTACGACAAGGTCCACCCGGACACCGGCTCCCAGACCGCCGACACCTTGAGCGGACTCAAGGTCGTCGACGGCAAGACCTTCACCGTCGCGCTCAACCAGAAGTTCTCCAGCTTCCCCGACACCCTCGGCTACGCGGCCTTCGCCCCGCTGCCGCAGTCCTTCTTCACCGACCACGCCGGCTGGCTGGCGCAGCCGGTCGGCAACGGGCCGTACCGCATCGAGTCCTACACCAAGGGCTCGCAGATGTCCCTGAAGAAGTGGGACGGCTATCCCGGCGCCGACAAGGCACAGAACGACGGAGTGACCCTCAAGGTCTACACGGACAGCGACACCGCCTACACCGACCTCATCGCCGGCAACCTCGACCTCGTCGACGACGTTCCCGCGTCGCAGCTGAAGAACGTCAAGAACGATCTCGGCAGCCGTTACATCAACACTCCGGCCGGCATCATCCAGACGCTCGCCTTCCCCTACTACGACAGCGCCTGGAGCAGGAGCGGCGCGGAGAAGGTCCGCACCGGCCTCTCCATGGCGATCAACCGGAAGCAGATCACCGACACCATCTTCCAGAACACCCGCACCCCGGCCACCGACTGGACCTCGCCGGTGCTCGGCACGGAGGGCGGCTTCAAGGAAGGGCTGTGCGGGAGCGCCTGCGACTACGACCCGGAGCAGGCCAAGAAGCTCATCCAGGAGGGCGGGGGGCTGCCCGGCGGCCAGCTCAAGATCACGTACAACGCCGACACCGGCTCGCACAGGATGTGGGTGGACGCCGTGTGCAACTCCATCAACAACGCACTCGGCAACGACAAGGCGTGCGTCGGGAATCCGGTGGGCACCTTCGCCGACTTCCGCAACCAGATCGGGCAGCACAAGATGACCGGGCCGTTCCGCGCGGGCTGGCAGATGGACTACCCGCTCATCCAGAACTTCCTCCAGCCGCTCTACTACACCAACGCCTCCTCCAACGACGGCAAGTGGTCCAACAAGGACTTCGACAAGCTCGTCGACCAGGCCAACGCCGAGACCGACACCGCCAAGGCCGTGTCCACGTTCCAGCAGGCCGAGGGGGTCGTCCGCGACAACATGGCGGCCATTCCGCTCTGGTACCAGAACGGCAGCGCCGGCTACTCCGAGCGGCTGTCGAACGTCGCCCTCAACCCGTTCAGCGTCCCCGTCTACAACGAGATCAAGGTCAGCTGAACCGGCATGGGACGCTACGTCGTCCGGCGGCTGCTCCAGATGATCCCGGTGTTCGTCGGGGCCACGCTGCTGATCTTCCTCATGGTCAACGTGATGGGCGATCCGATCGCCGGGCTGTGCGGTGAGCGCGCCTGCGACCCGGCGACGGCCGCCCAGTTGAAGAAGGAGTTCGGGCTCGACAAGCCGGTGTGGCAGCAATACCTCACCTATATGGGGAACGTCTTCACCGGCGACTTCGGTACGGCGTTCAACGGGCAGCCGGTCACCGAGCTGATGTCCACCGCGTTCCCCGTCACCATCCGGCTGACGATCGTGGCGATCGTCCTCGAGATCGTCATCG
Source organism: Streptomyces sp. NPDC048291 (assembly GCF_043201715.1). NCBI lineage: Bacteria > Bacillati > Actinomycetota > Actinomycetes > Kitasatosporales > Streptomycetaceae > Streptomyces > Streptomyces sp. NPDC048291. The sequence continues at coordinate 356,900 of NZ_JBICZC010000004.1, read as the reverse complement.
GCATCACGCTGGGTGTGGTGACCGGGCTGCGGCGCGGACGCCCCGTCGACACCGGAGTGCTGCTGGCCACCCTGGTCGTCATCTCCGTACCGACCTTCGTCACCGGTCTGCTGCTCCAGCTGCTGCTGGGCGTGGAGTGGGGATGGATCAAACCCTCCGTCTCCCCGGAGGCCACCTTCGGCGAGCTGATCGTGCCGGGACTGGTGCTCGCCTCCGTGTCGCTCGCCTATGTCACCCGGCTGACCCGGACCTCCATCGCCGAGAACAAGCGGAGCGACTACGTCCGTACGGCCGTCGCCAAAGGCCTGCCCCGTCGCCGGGTCGTCACCAGGCACCTGCTGCGCAACTCGCTCATCCCCGTCGTCACCTTCATCGGCACCGACATCGGCGCGCTGATGGGCGGCGCGATCGTCACCGAGCGGATCTTCAACATCCACGGCGTCGGCTACCAGCTCTACCAGGGCATCCTGCGGCAGAACACCCAGACGGTGGTGGGGTTCGTGACCGTGCTGGTCCTGGTGTTCCTGGTGGCCAACCTCCTGGTGGACCTGCTCTACGCCGTACTCGACCCGAGGATCCGCTATGCCTGAGCAGCCGTTCGAACAGGACCGGGCCATCGCGGGGACCGGGGCGGGCGGGGCGATGGACCTGGCGGCGAGCGAGGCGCAGACGCTGGAACGGACGCCGGGGGGACCGCTCGGCACCGGCCCGGCCGGCAGGCCGCGCTCCCTCTGGTCCGACGCCTGGCGGGACCTGCGGCGCAACCCGGTCTTCCTCGTCTCCGCCCTCGTCATCCTCTTCCTCGTCGTCATCTCCCTGTGGCCGTCCCTGATCGCCTCCGGCTCCCCCCTCAAGTGCGACCTCGCCAAGGCCCAGGAGGGCTCCCAGCCGGGCGCCCCCTTCGGCTACGACGGGCAGGGCTGCAACGTCTACACGCGGACCGTCTACGGCGCCCGTACGTCCGTCACGGTGGGCGTCTGCGCCACGCTCGGGGTCGCGCTGCTCGGGTCGGTGCTCGGCGGGCTCGCCGGGTTCTACGGCGGCGTCTGGGACTCGGTGCTGTCCCGGATCACCGACGTCTTCTTCGCGATCCCGGTCGTCCTCGGCGGTCTCGTCCTCCTCTCGGTGGTGACGAGCAATACGGTCTGGCCGGTCATCGGGTTCATGGTGCTGCTCGGCTGGCCCCAGATCTCCCGGATCGCCCGCGGTTCGGTGATCACCGCCAAACAGAACGACTACGTCCAGGCCGCCCGCGCCCTCGGCGCCTCCGACTCCCGGATCCTGCTGCGGCACATCGCACCCAACGCGGTGGCCCCCGTGATCGTCGTCGCGACCATCGCCCTCGGCACCTACATCGCCCTGGAGGCGACCCTGTCGTACCTCGGCGTCGGCCTGAAGCCGCCCAGCGTCTCCTGGGGCATCGACATCTCCGCCGCCTCGCCCTACATCCGCAACGCCCCGCACGCGCTGCTGTGGCCGTCCGGGGCCCTCGCGCTCACCGTCCTGGCCTTCATCATGCTCGGCGACGCGGTGCGCGACGCCCTCGACCCGAAGCTGAGGTGAGCGCCGCCGTGCTGCTCGAAGTGCGCGATCTGCACGTGGAGTTCCGGACCAGGGACGGGGTCGCCAAGGCGGTCAACGGAGTCTCCTACGCCGTCGGCGAGGGGGAGACGCTCGCCGTGCTGGGCGAGTCGGGATCCGGTAAGTCGGTCACCGCCCAGGCCGTGATGGGGATCCTGGACACGCCACCCGGGCGGATCGGCGGGGGCGAGATCCTCTTCCGGGGCCGCGACCTGCTGAAGCTGAAGGAGGAGGAGAGGCGGAAGATCCGGGGCGCCGAGATGGCGATGATCTTCCAGGACGCGTTGTCGGCGCTCAACCCGGTGCTGAGCGTGGGCGACCAGCTCGGCGAGATGTTCGTCGTGCACCGAGGGATGTCCAGGAAGGACGCGCGGGCCAGGGCCGTCGAGCTGATGGACCGGGTGCGGATCCCGGCCGCCGCCCAGCGGGTGCGGGACTATCCGCACCAGTTCTCCGGGGGCATGCGCCAGCGCATCATGATCGCCATGGCGCTCGCCCTGGAACCGGCGCTCATCATCGCCGACGAGCCGACGACCGCCCTCGACGTGACCGTGCAGGCCCAGGTCATGGACCTGCTCGCGGAGTTGCAGCGCGAGTACCACATGGGGCTGATCCTCATCACCCACGACCTGGGGGTGGTCGCGGACGTCGCCGACCGGATCGCCGTGATGTACGCGGGGCGGATCGTCGAGTCCGCGCCCGTGCACGCCATCTACAAGGCGCCCGCCCACCCCTACACGCGCGGGCTCCTCGACTCGATCCCGCGCCTCGACCAGAAGGGGCAGGAGCTCTACGCCATCAAGGGCCTGCCGCCCAACCTGATGAACATCCCTCCGGGGTGCGCCTTCAACCCCCGCTGCCCGATGGCCCAGGACGTCTGCCGTACCGACGAGCCGCCGCTGTACGAGGTGGACCAGCACCGGGGCAGCGCCTGTCACTTCTGGAGGGAGTGCCTCAATGGTTGAGCGGGTGGTTGAGCCGATCCTGGAAGTGAGTGGACTGGTCAAGTACTACCCCTTGACCCAGGGCATCTTGATCAAGAAGCACATCGGTGCCGTCAAGGCCGTTGACGGTGTCGACTTCACGCTCAACAAGGGCGAGACGCTCGGCATCGTCGGGGAGTCCGGCTGCGGCAAGTCGACGGTCGCCAAGATGCTCGTCAACCTCGAGCGGCCGACGGCGGGGTCGATCAAGTACAAGGGCGACGACATCACCAGGTTGAGCGGGCGGGCACTCAAAACCGTCCGCCGCAACATCCAGATGGTCTTCCAGGATCCGTACACCTCGCTCAACCCCAGGATGACCGTCGGCGACATCATCGGGGAGCCGTACGAGATCCATCCGGAGGCGGCCCCCAAGGGCGACCGGCGCAGGCGGGTGCAGGAGCTGCTGGACGTCGTGGGGCTCAACCCCGAGTACATCAACCGCTATCCGCACCAGTTCTCCGGCGGCCAGCGGCAGCGCATCGGCATCGCGCGCGGGCTGGCGCTGCGCCCCGAGGTGATCGTCGCCGACGAACCGGTCTCCGCGCTCGACGTCTCCGTGCAGGCCCAGGTGATCAACCTGCTCGACCGGCTCCAGAACGACTTCGACCTGTCGTACGTCTTCATCGCCCACGACCTGTCGATCGTGCGGCACATCTCGGACCGGGTCGGGGTGATGTACCTCGGGCGGATCGTGGAGATCGGCAAGGACGAGGAGATCTACGACCACCCGACGCATCCCTACACCCAGGCCCTGCTCTCCGCGGTGCCGGTACCGGACCCGGAGGCGCGGGAGCACCGGGAGCGGATCATCCTGAGCGGGGACGTGCCGTCGCCGACGAACATCCCCTCGGGGTGCCGGTTCCGCACGAGGTGCTGGAAGGCCGAGGAGCGGTGCGCGGTCGAGGTGCCGGCGCTCGCGGTACCCGCGGCCTTCCGGCTGGTGCCGGGGCCGGCGGCGCATGACTCCGCCTGCCACTTCGCGGAGGAGAAGCGGGTGGTGCCGCCGGACGATCTTGGAAACCGGGGTGCATAACGGGGCGTATGCGGGTCAATCGCGTTAACACGCAGGCAACTTCGCCGACCCGGTCTCGATATACGGACGGGCCACTCTAATGAGCGTACGGCCGTGCGGGTGCCGTAAACGGGCCGGAGCGCGCCATGTCGCTCCGGCCCGTTGCCCCTTTTTGCGCCTAAACCGGCGCCGCTCTCGCGGACCTGGCTGGTGCTTCGTCGTGGTTCCTCAATTATTGGTTGCGGTGCTCTGTGGAGCGTTGCCGCTCAGCCCAGTCCGAGGGCCCGCCGGAGGAAGTCCAGCTGGAGCAGCAGCAGGTTCTCTGCCACCTGTTCCTGCGGGGTCATGTGCGTGACGCCCGACAGGGGGAGGACCTCGTGCGGGCGGCCCGCGGCCAGCAGGGCGCTGGAGAGGCGCAGGGAGTGGGCCACGACCACGTTGTCGTCCGCCAGGCCGTGGACGACCATCATCGGGCGGTGCGGTTCGACGGCGTCGACCAGGCCGGCGTCGTCGATGACGGAGTTGCGGCGGTAGACCTCGGGCTGCTCGCCGGGGTGGCCGAGGTAGCGCTCCTGGTAGTGGGTGTCGTACAGGCGCAGGTCGGTCACCGGGGCGCCCACCACCGCCGCGTGGAAGACGTCGGGACGGCGCAGGGCCGCGAGGGCGGCGAGGTAGCCGCCGAAGGACCAGCCGCGGATCGCCACCTTGGTCAGGTCCAGGGGGAAGTCGGCGGCGAGCGCCTGGAGGGCGTCGACCTGGTCCTGGAGGACGATCGCCGCGACGTCGTCCTTGAGGGACTTCTCCCAGGCGGGGGAGCGGCCCGGGGTGCCCCGGCCGTCGGCGACGATCACCGCGAACCCCTGGTCGGCGAACCACTGGGAGGTCAGGTGGGCGTTGTGTGCCGCGACCACCCGCTGGCCGTGCGGACCCCCGTACGGGTCCAGCAAAACCGGAAGGGGAGTGTCCCCGTGGTAGTCCCGTGGCATAAGCACGGCGCACGGAATTCGGCGTGCGCCCCCCTCGGTGAGCGTCACGCGCGGGGACAAACCGGGGTCTTCGGCGTATGACGTGACAGTCGCCAGGGGCTTTCCGTCATGCAGCACCTGGGCGCGGCTGCCCGGGCGCTCCAGAGTGGCGGAGACCAGTACGGTCACGCCCCCGGCGCGCACCGCCGAATGCACGCCGGGCTCCTGCGACACGCGCTCCAGGCCGAGCTCGTTCACGCGGTAGACGTGGATCTCGCCGATCTCGGGGGACTCGGCCTCCTCGCCGGCGGACGCGGAGACCAGCACGTCGTCGGCGGTCACGTCGAGAACCGCACGGACGTGCAACTGGGGTCCCGTGAGCGGCCGTTCACCCACCGCGAGCACCCGGGCGCCGCCCTCGTCGGCGATCCGGACCAGCTGTCCTGAGGGGCTCCAGCAGGGCACTCCACCGAACAGTTCAAGCCATGTTGGATCTTCGTCGGCGTGCACCATCCGGGTCGCCCCCGACCCCGGGTCGACGGCCAGGAACAGCTGACTGCGCTGGTCGCGCGCCTGTACGAGCAGCAGCGGCGCACCCGCCTCTGACCAGTGCACATGCGCCACGTACGGATAGCGTGCCCGGTCCCAGGAGACCTCCGTGCGCTCCCCGTCGAGGCCCTGGACGAAGAGGCGCACGTCCGCGTTCTCGGTGCCCGCCGCCGGGTAGGCGACATGATGTGGCTCACGCCCCGGGTGGGCCGGGTCGGCGATCCACCACCGCTGCACCGGCGTGTCGTCCACGCGCGCCACGAGCAGCCGGTCGGACTCCGGCGCCCACCAGAAGCCGCGCGAACGCCCCATCTCCTCGGCCGCGATGAACTCGGCCAATCCGTAGGTGACCTGTTCCGACTCCGGCTCCGCGAGCACCCGGTCGCCCTCGCCCTCGGCGCCGACCACGCGCAGGGCGCCCGCCGCGACGTACGCGACATGGCGGCCGTCGGGGGACGGGCGCGGGTCGATCACCGGCCCGGGGACGGTGAGTTCGCGTGCCGTGCCGGCCCTGAGCTCGGCCGTGAAAAGCCGTCCTGACAAGGCGAAAGACGCCAACTCCACAGTCGCGTCGGTGGCGTAGCCGACGATGCCGGCACCGCCCTCCCGGCTGCGTTCGCGACGGGCCCGCTCCTGGGCCGAGAGGTGCTCCTCGGCACCGCCGAGCAGGGTGCGCGGGTCCGCCGCCAGGCGCTCCTCGCCGCTCGGTACGTCGAGGATCCAGAGGGAGTTGGCGCGGTCGGTGCCGGAACCGGAGCGCAGAAACGCCACGCGGGAGCCGTCGGGGGCCACGGTGAACGCGCGCGGCGCGCCGAGCGTGAAACGCTGGGTGCGGGCGTGCCGGCGGGGGAATGAGACAGCCTCGGTCGTCATCCCCCGACCATATTGGCCATGCGCCCCCTTGTGCGGCCGTGCGCCGAGCGATGCGCGAGCACGCATAGTTATGATCACTACCGCTGAGTGGGTATGAACCTGCTGGCATGCGCATGGATTTGCTGTACCGATCTACAACCTGATCTACAACCCCCATAGTCCGAACCCCCCGCGTCCCTGGGATCTTTGGAGGTGAGCCGCCGTGGCACTCTCGATTTCGGCGGTGGTGCTGCTGGCGATCATCGTCTTCTTGCTGATCAAGAAGTCAGGTCTGAAAGGCGGTCATGCGGTCGTCTGCATGCTGCTCGGTTTCTATCTCGCCTCCTCGACCATCGCGCCGACGATCAGCGATCTGACGACGAACGTCGCCAGCATGATCGGCAGCATCAAGTTCTGACGGGTGCCGTGACGGCGTCTCCGGCGCGCACAGGCGACCGGAGACGCCCGTTGTGCTGTGCGCTTCTGCTGCTTTCTCCTGTCTCCGCCCCGCCTTCCTCCGTAAGCTTGACCAAACGTGGGACAAGCGACGGCTGAGGCGGGGGCGCGTGGACGTGCAGGGCATGGGCGGCGGCGGACAGGACCCGGACGACCGGCTTCGGGAGCTGGCGAAGGCATCCCCGAACTTCGGGCGCCTGTACGTCTACCAGCCTCTGCTCGCCATCTACGGCTCGCAGGCGGAGCTGACCGTCTTCACCAACCCCAACGCCGCCTACGTCAGCGCCGGGCAGTTCGGCGAGGTGCTCGCGGAGGAGTTCGTGACCCGTACCGGGACACGCGTCCAGGGCACGACGCAGTTCGACCGCCTCAACGCGCTCACACGCGCGGGCGTCCTCGTCGGCTGGAGCCGCGATGCCTTCGAGAGACTCCGCCGAGGCCGCAACCACGCCGCCCACAACCACCTCTTCGACACGACGCTGGCGCTCGAAGCGCTGGAGCTGTGCTGGCAGCTCGGCGACCTCTTCGACCGAGCGATGGGCGGCAAGCGGACCGTTTCCGCGTTCGTACCGCCGACGCTTCCGGCGGACGTACAACCCGCCGACCCCGAGGAGATCTCGGAACTCCAGGAGGCGCTGGAGGGACATCGCCGCGCGCTCGCGGAGTCACGCGTCAAGCTGTCCGAGACCAGCGACCGCCTTGAGGCCGAGCGCCGCGCCCGCACAGAGGCCGAGGAACTCATCGCCAGCGCCCAGCGAGCGAAGGCGGTGTACGCCGCCCAGATCGAGGACCTGACGGCCCAGGTCACCGAACTGCGCGCGGCCCACCAGCAGCGGTACGACCGTGAGCGTGTCCAGCCCCGCAGGATCGCCTCCGCGGCCCGCGAGGCGATCGTCGAGCGCGCGCAGAGCCCCGCACCGCTCAACGAGGTGCAGGCACGCAAGAGGATCGACGCGATGCTGAGGAAGTCGGGCTGGCTGATCCAGAGCAAGGCGGAAGCGAACCCCCGCGCGGGCCAGGGCGTCGCCATCGAGGAGTTCACACTCGCAACAGGCCGGGCCGACTACGTCCTCTACGTCGATGGAAAGATCGTCGGAGTCATCGAGGCCAAACGCGAGGGCACCCCGCTCTCCGGCGCCCTCGCCCAGAACGAGCGGTACGCGGCCGGCGTCCTCAAGGAACACGCGATGGCGGTATGGCGCCGCGACGAGCCCTTCGCGTTCCGCTACGTCAGCACCGGCGCCGAAACGTACTTCCTCAACCGCGTCGACCCCCACGCCCGCTCCCGCGAGGTCTTCACCTTCCACCGTCCCGAGACCATCGCCGCCTGGATGAAGCGCGCCGACGAGGAACCCGGCACACCCACCTTCCGCGCGGCCCTCCGTACGAGCATGCCGCTTCTGGAGACCCACGGCCTGCGCATGGCCCAGGTGGACGCCATCACAGGCTTGGAAGGCTCCCTGGCGACCGACCGGCCCCGCGCCCTCATCCAGATGGCCACGGGCGCTGGAAAGACCTTCACAGCCGTCACGGAGACCTACCGCCTCCTCCGCCACGCGGGCGCCCGCCGGGTCCTCTTCCTCGTCGACCGCAACAACCTCGGCCGCCAGGCCCACGCCGAGTTCGACAAGTACCGCACCCCCGACGAGAACCGGAAGCTCACCGACCTCTACAACGTCGACATGCTGGGCCGCAGCGGGCTCCAGGACACCTCGGCGGTCGTGATCTCCACGATCCAGCGGATGTACGCCCTCCTCAAGGGCGAGGAACTCCAGGACGGCCAGGACGGGGACGAACCGGAGCCGAAGGAGACGCCCGGGGAGGCGCCCGCGGAGGCAGCCGCGCAGGAAGGTGAAATCCCTCCGAACGCCTCGAACCTGGACGAGACCTACACGGCGGACGAGCCGATCACGGTCGAGTACAACGCGGACGTCCCGATCGAGTCGTTCGACGTGATCGTGATCGACGAGTGCCACCGCTCCATCTACGGTCTCTGGCGCGGCGTCCTGGACTACTTCGACGCCCACCTGGTCGGCCTGACGGCCACACCCACCCGCCAGACCCAGGGCTTCTTCGACCACAACATGGTGGCCCAGTACACGTTCGAACAGGCCGTGGCCGACGGCGTCAACGTCGACTTCGACATCGTGCGCCTCGACACCACGATCCGCGAGGACGGCGGCGCGAAGATCGAGAAGGGTACGACCGTCCGTATCCGCGACCGCCAGACACGCGCCCAGCGCTACGAGCAACTGGATGAGGACTTCGAGTACACCGTCGCGCAACTCGGCCGCTCGGTGATCGCCGCGGACGAGATCCGTGCGGTCCTGACGACGTACCGCAACAACTGGAAGCGCTGGTTCCCGGGCCGTGCGGAGCTGCCGAAGACCCTGGTCTTCGCGGCGGGCGACGACCACGCCGAGGAAGTGCTGAAGCAGGTCAAGGAGGTCTTCGGCCGCGGCGACGAGTTCGCGAAGAAGATCACCTACCGCTCACGCCAGAACGGCGACGACCCCGACGAACTGATCAACGACCTCCGTAACTCCCACAGGCTGAGGGTGGCGGTCACGGTCGACATGATCGCCACGGGTACGGACGTGAAGGCACTGGAGTGCGTGATCTTCCTGCGGTCGATCAAGAGCCCGGTGCTCTTCGAGCAGATGAAGGGGCGTGGCGCCCGTTCCATCGACGCGGACGAACTGAAGGCGGTCACTCCGGAAGCGGCGCCCGACCTGGCGAAGGACCACTTCGTCATGATCGATGCGGTGGGGGTGACCGACTCGCCTCTGGTGGACGCCCGCCCGCTGATCCCGGCGGGGGAGAAGGGCATCTCGCTGGCGAAGCTGATGGACAAGGTAGGCACGCAGTCACTCACGGCCGACGAGGCGGAGACGCTTGCACGCCGGCTGGCCCGTATCAACCGGCAGCTGGACGCGGAGGACCGAAAGCTGCTGACCCAGACGTCCGGGGGCATGAGCCTGGCGGACATCGCCCGCCGGATCACGGACGCGGTGGACGTCGACACCCAGGACCAGGCCCGGCACGACGGCGGCCCCGACCTGGCGAAGAAGCTGGTCCAGGACGCGGTGGCACCGCTGACCACACAGCCCGAGCTGCGAAAGCTGATCCTGGAGATCAGACACCAGCAGGACCTGACGTACGACGAGACGACCGAGGTCCGCGTCACCGACATCCGCGAGATACCGCGCACGGAACGGGCGGCCAAGGAACTGGCCGAGTGGAACTCCCTCCTCACGAAGGAGCAGAGGGACGAGAACGTCGCGATCCGCGTGGCGCTGGGGAGCGGGGCGAGGGTCAGCCCGCGCGAGGCGCGTGACGCGTTGCGGGAGCTGGCGGGCCGGATCCGCGCGACGAACCGGGCCTGGACGACGGGCGTCCTCTGGGACCACTACGAGCAACTGGGCCGGGCCGCGTCCGGCCCCGGCAAGGAGGCGGGCCTCGGCGACCTCGTCCGACTCATCCGCTTCGAGCTCGGCGCCGACGACGAGCTGCGTCCGTACCGTACGGTGGTCGAGGAGCGCTTCGAGGGCTGGCTGCTTCGGCAGGAGCAGGCAGGCGTGGAGTTCACCGACGACCAGCTGTGGTGGCTGGAGCGGATAAAGGACGCCATCGCCGTCGACGTCGGCATAGAGCCGGGAGACTTCGGAGTCGCGCCGTTCACCGAGCGCGGCGGCGGCCGGGGCTTCATGCAGGTGTTTGAGGGCAAGGACAAGGCGCTGGAATTGCTGGATGAGCTGAATCGGGAACTGGGTTGAGCGTGGACGGCGAACAGATTCCGTCGAACTGGGCATGGGTGGAACTGGGGGAGGTGGCGGAGTCTGTTCGTAACGGTATGTATGTGTCGCGACCCGGCGCCACCCCCGACGGTGTCCCGATTCTACGCATTGGTGCAGTTCGACCTATGCGTCTGGATCTCTCGGATTTGCGCTATACGGGCATGGGTGCTGCGGATGTTGTCGAACGTGATGGGATGCTCAGGGCGGGTGACCTGTTGGTCACTCGTTATAATGGAAACCCGGAGTTCGTAGGGGCTTGCGCGAGGGTGCCCGAAACTGCGGGAGATTTGTCTTATCCAGACAAGCTGATTCGTGTGCGGCTCGTTCCTGAGGTGTTCGATAGTCGCTTTGTTTGTTACGCATGGGGCTCGGAGCTTATTCGACAGCAAGTGCGTCAGTACGTGAAGACGTCGGCTGGACAGGTTGGTATCGCGGGCGGTTCCTTGAAAAAGGTACGTCTGCCCTTGCCGCCGTTGGCTGAGCAGCGCCGTATCGTCGAGGCCCTCGAAGAGCAACTGTCACGCCTTGATGCCGCTGTCGGAAGTCTGGAGGCCGGGCAGCGGAGGGCCCGAGGGCTTGGTTCCGCGACTTTGACTGCTGTACTGGGAAAGCTTGACGACGCTCCAGTGAAACCCCTCGTCGATCTCTTGAGTGAGCCGTTGCGAAATGGGCATTCCGCTAAGGCGACCACGGATCTGACCGGAATTCGAACACTCAATCTGACCGCTGTCACGCAGGGGGAATTCAGTGACAAGAACACCAAGTTGACCGTTGCCGATCCGTGTCGGGTGCAAGGTTTGTGGCTGACTCAGGGGGATATTCTCGTTCAGCGGTCCAACACTCCGGAACTCGTGGGTACGACTGCGATGTACGAGGGGCCGGACGACTGGGCTATCTTCCCGGACCTGCTGATTCGCGTTCGGGTGAACAACGAGGTGCTCCCCGAATTCGTAACTCTGGTGTTGCAGAGTCGCCGGGGTCGTGAGTACTTCAAATCGCGTGCCAAAGGCCTTGCGGGATCAATGCCGAAAATCGATCAGGCCACGATTGAGGACTTCACGATTCCGGTGCCGGACGTTGAAGTTCAGGAGCGGATCGTCGCTGAGCTGCGTGATGAGTTGGATCGGGTTTCCCGGGTTTCCGTCGAGCTCGACCGTGCCCGAAAGCGGGCGATTGGCCTTCGCAACGCCCTACTGCGAAAAGCTTTCATCGGCCAGCTGGTACCGCAGAACCCGGACGATGAGCCCGCTCAGCTCGCATTGACCCGTATTGCCACCGAGCGTGCTGGGCAGCGAGGAGCAAAGCGCACGCGCAAGGCCACCGCCAAGAAGCCCGCCGTGCCCCGAGTCGCCGCGCCTGACGGTCGCGCTCCCGAACCAACCGCCGCCCCAGCCCGAGCCGTACAGCAGGAGTTTGCCCTGTGACCGCCCCCACAGATGCCCAGCAGCCCGTGAACGAGTCAGCCGAGAAGACCGCCAAGGCCGTCGCGCAGACGAACACGCTCGTCTCCAAGCTCTGGAACTACTGCAACGTTCTCCGCGACAACGGCATGTCCACCATCGAGTACGTCGAGCAGCTTTCCTACCTGCTCTTTCTCAAGATGGTCGACGAGATCGAGAGTGACCCCTGGGGCGGGCAGGACCTCAGCGCCATCGTGCCCGCCGACTACAACTGGAAGTCGCTCGTCGGTAAGCGAGGTGCCCCTCTGGAGTCGCACTACCGCGACATCCTCGAACACCTCGGCCAGCACCCCAAAACCACCATCGGCACCATCTTCGCCGATGCCCAGAACCGGATCACCAAACCAGCCCTCCTGGAGAAGCTGGTCGTCGAACTGATTGGCCGCCAAGACTGGAACATGACCGGCACAGACCTCAAGGGCGACGCCTACGAGGGGCTGCTGAACAAGGGTGCCTCCGACACGAAGACCGGCGCCGGCCAGTACTTCACCCCCCGCGCCCTCATCGACGCCATGGTCGACGTCACCCGCCCCGGCCCCGACGACACCATCACCGACCCGGCCTGCGGCACTGGCGGTTTTCTCATCGCCGCCTACGCTTACGTCCGCGACCATCACATGAAGAAGATGTCGCTGGACGAGCGGAAGGCCTACGACGAGGGTCGCAAGATCTGGGGCAACGAACTCGTCACCGGCACCGCCCGCCTCGCCGCCATGAACATGCTCCTCCACGGCATCGGCAAGAGCGACGGGCCCAGCCTCATCGACGTCGGTGACGCCCTCGCCGACAAGCCCAGCGGCAAGCACGCCACGCTCGTCCTCGCGAACCCGCCCTTCGGCCGTAAGTCCGCCATCACGGTCATCGGCCAGGACGGCGAGGTCGAGAAGGAGGACATTCAGTACGACCGTGACGACTTCACCGCCACGACCACCAACAAGCAGCTGAACTTCCTGCAACACATCATGTCGCTCACGGCAGTTGGCGGCCGTGCGGCCGTCGTCCTTCCCGACAACGTCCTCTTCGAGGGCGGCGCCGGCGAGAAGGTACGACGCAAGCTGTTGGACGAGTTCGACCTGCACACCATCCTGCGGCTGCCCACCGGCATCTTCTACGCAGGCGGCGTCAAGGCCAATGTCCTCTTCTTCGACAAGAAGGCGCCGCGCGCCGACGGCAAGCCCCACACCACCGAGACCTGGGTCTACGACTTCCGGACCGGCCAGCACTTCACCCTCAAGCAACGGCCGCTGACCCGAGCCCACCTCGACGACTTCGTCACGACTTACCGGCCCGGCGAGCCCCGCTCTGCCCGCGTCGAGTCCGAGGACGACAACGGGCCCTTCAAGAAGTTCAGTTACGACGACCTGATCGCCCGCGACAAGGTCAACCTCGACATCACGTGGATGAAGGACCCCGCCCTCGATGACGCGGACAGCGGTCTGCCGCCCGAGGTCATCGCCGAAGAGATCGTCCGTGACCTCCAGGCCGCGCTGAATGAGTTCACCGCCATCGCGCGCTCATTGGGTGGCGAGGTCGACGTACCGGAGGCCGAGGTCGAGTAGCGGCCGTCAGTTTCCGGATGCGTACGGCACGAAGTCGGCCCAGGCCTTGGGCGAGAGTGCGAGGCGGGGACTGGCTTCGGCGTGCTTGGAGTCGCGGACGTGGATGGTGGTGGGGGCTACGGCGATCTCTACGCAGGAGTCGCCCTCGGTGCCGTCGCTGTAGCTGCTTTTGAACCAGGTGAGTTCGTGCGCATCCCCAACCGACCTCTTGCGGATCATGTTTCTCCCAGCACCTGCTCGATGAAGGCAACCGACTCTCCCGGAGTGAGAGCCTGGGCCCGGATGGTCCCATACCGCAGTTCGAGGATGCGAAGTTCCCTCGGGTCCGAGGTCGGACGGCCGTTGAACGCGCCGTCTGACCGTCCCACTGCCGTGCCGTCCGCGAACTTCAGTAACTCGATCTTGCCATCGACGCCGGGATGAGCCACTGCGTCTGTGGGCATCACCTGGAACGTCACATTGCGCAGCTCTGCCACGCCCAGAAGGTGCTCCAGTTGTCGGCGCCGAACCATTGTGCCTCCGACTCGGCGGCGTAGAGATGCCTCCTCCTGGACAAAACTGAGCGCGACGGCGGGTGACTTCTGGAAGATCGCCTTGCGAGCCATCCTGGCCGCTACAAGGCGTTCCACCTCCTCCTGCGAGTAGGGCGGCTGGCGCGCCTCGAACAGGGCGCATGCATGTTCCCCTGTCTGCAAGAGCCCGTGGACACTGAGGCCTACGTAGACCCCGATCTCAACCGCCTGCCCTTCCAGCTTCGCAAGATCCCGCACCTTCTTGGGGTACCGGACCTTCTCCACATCCTCCCTCATCGCCGAGATCAACCCGTCCGCCCCCAAAACCTGGTCGGCCTTGTCCAGGAACTCCGGCCTGGGGATGCGCTTCCCCGCTTCGATTTTGTAGATGAGATCCTCGCCGTAGCCGATCGCCTTGGCGAAGTCGGGGACTCGCATCCCCTTTGCCTCACGCCGCAGCCTCAACTGCCGTCCCACCGTTGCGATGACCGCGAGTCCCCAGTCGTCGTCCGGGTCCACCTCCCACCCGGGTTCGTCTGCCTCGCTCACCACCTCGACGTCCGTCGCCATCACGCATCCTCCGTCGTACGACCTTGCGGCGACGCCTTACCCGTACGGCCCCGGTCGACAGCGTGGACACCACTGGACAACCCTTGGACAGTGACCCTACGCAACAGCGTCGTCACTGTTCACGGTAGGCGAGTGCCGCCACGCTGAGTGACGTGATTCGAGAATCCGCCCCCTCCGAGGCCCACCCCGCCACCCCCGTCCGCAACTTCAGCGTGCTGCTGTCACCCACACCCCGCGGCGCCCGTCTCGCCAGGCTGCTCGCGACCGAGCAACTCCGCTCCTGGGGACTCCCCTTGGATCCGGCGGCGCACCTCGTGGGCGAACTCGCGGCCAACGCGGCGAACCACGGTCGCGTAGCGGGACGAGACTTCCGGCTCACCCTCTACGTCGTCGGCGGCACCCTCCGCATCGAGGTCACCGACACGTGCGGTGACCGGCTTCCCCATGTCCAGCATCCAGACCCCGACACCGAATCCGGCCGAGGTCTCATCCTGGTCGACGCGCTCGCCGACCGCTGGGGCGTTGCTCACGGCCCGTACCCGCGTAAGACCGTATGGTCCGAAGTGAAGATGGCACCGTGATTCGGGGGCATGCCCGACCTGCCACGTATGGCTGAAATTTGTACGCACCGTTGAACGCTCCTGCCAACCCCCGGAAGATGGTCATGGACGAGTCCGGGGCGACGGGGGTGGGCGGTACTCGATGAGGAACCGTGTGCAGGTTGTGCTCCAGATCCTGCTGGCACTGGTCGCCTGCCTACTCGGGATCGCCACCAATTACGCGACCAGCACCGACAGGGCTCCCTGGGCGCTTGAGATGATTCGCCGTTTCTCCGTTCCGGCCATCGCCGTGCTGATCGTGGCCCTCGTGGTCGGGCAGGTCGTCGTCTACCGGCTGGAGAATCCCGCACCGCCCCGGATCCAGTGGCCGCGGGATCGCGTGCCGTACCCGGGTCTCGATGCCTTCGGCGAGGACGAGGCAGCCGTGTACTTCGGCAGGGAGGCGCAGGCAGCCGAGCTGACCCGCAGGCTGCACACGAGCGCCCCCCGACCGGCAGAGCGATTCCTCGTCCTGGTCGGGGCCTCGGGGAGCGGTAAGTCCTCCCTGGTCAGGGCTGGTGTTATGCCCCGGCTCCGGGAGCGTCGTTGGACCGTCGTTCCGGCCTTCGCTCCGGGCGCAAGTCCGATGGGCGCGCTCGCGGGTGCGCTGGTGGCCGCCGGCGGAGGGCAGGAGCCCGCGAGCGCCCTACTGCGCAGGCTGCGCCAGGGATCGGGCGCACTGCGAGCCGAGCTGTCGAAGTTGCGAGGGGGGCGGTTCCGGCGATTACTGCTCGTCGTTGACCAGTTCGAGGAGATCGTCACTCTGGCGGGGGAGCGGGAACGCGCCCAGTTCCTCGATGCGTTGCGTACCTGCGTGGAACAGGACCCGGCGGTCCGTGTATTGGTCACACTCCGGGTCGACCTGTTCGGCAGGCTGCTCGTCACTGGGCATGCGGACCTTCTCCAACATCCTGTGGCCCTCGGCACATTGAGCAGGGCCCAGCTCGTCGAAGTCGTAGAGCGTCCGGGCGCCCTTGTCGGCCTTCGTTTCGAGCCCGGAGTCGTGGACTCCGTCGTGAGCGAGACCGGCGCGGACGACGCCTTGCCGCTGCTCGCTTATCTCCTCCAGGAGCTGTACTTCGCCTCCGGTCCCGGCGGTACGGTGACGGAGGAGCTGTACCGGCGGCTCGGCGGTGTCCCGGGTGCGCTGGCGCGCCAGGCCGACAACACCGTGACCGCGCTCGGCGTGGGTGTGGGGATCGATTTCGTCCTTCGTGTTCTGCTCAGGTTCGTCACTGTCGAGGGGCAGGAGGTGGCTCGCCGTCGGGTGCCGCTGTCCGAACTCGACGAACGGGACCGCCACGTCGTCGACGCCTTCGTCGAGGCGCGGCTGCTGCGTACCGATGTCACGGGCGGCGGACTGGCGGCGGACGGAGGGGAGCCCTGTGCGCAGGTGACCCATGAGGCGCTCTTCCGCCAGTGGGCCCCGTTGCGGCAGGAGGTCGAGGCCCGTGCTGAGCGGCTTCGCGAGCGTGCCGAACTGGAGCGCTGGGCTGCTGACTGGGAGCGGGCCGGACGCAGCGACGACTATCTTCTCACCGGAGAACGCCTCACCGCGGCCCGGCGCTGGCTCGAAGCGCTGGAGGAGACGGGCCAGGCGTCCGAGATTGCTCGCGCGCTCGTCGAATCGTCGCAACGCCGGGACCTGACCTTCCTGCGCCAGGTTTCCGACAGCATCGGCCGACAGGTTCTCGGGAGCGCGGAGAGCGAACCCGAACGCTCCCTTCTGCTTTCGCTCGCCGCGCTGGGCGAGTGCTCGCCCACGGCCTCGGCCCGCCACGGGCTGATGGCCGCGTTGGCGGCGAGTCACCTCCGCTCACGACTCGACGGGCACACGGACACGGTCCGGCACATCGCATGGTCCCCGGATGGGCGCATGCTGGCCACGGCGTCCAGGGACGGTACGAGCCGGGTGTACGACGCGCGGTCCGGACGCCCACTGCTGGTGTTGCCGTGCGATGGCGTCATGGTCGAGTCCGTCGCCTGGTCGCCGGACTCGGCCCGGCTCGCGACCACCGGTCGTGACCGTGTCGTACGGATCTGGAACGCGGCCTCGGGGGAGCCGACCCGGCTGCTGAGTGGAGCGGACGACATCAACAGACAGGTGGCTTGGTCCCCGGACGGTCGGCACGTTGCGGCAAGCTCGAAAGACCGGATCGTGCGGGTGTGGGAGGCCGGCACCGGAGCGCTCGTGCACGAACTACGCGGGCACGACGAGGATGTGTGGGGTGTCGCCTGGGCGCCGGACGGTGACCGCCTCGCATCCGCTTCCCACGATCAGACGGCGATCGTGTGGGATCTGACGACGGGGACGGCGGCCACCAGGCTCGTCGGCCACTCCGACTTCGTCGAAGGCATCGCCTGGTCGCCGGACGGACGTCGGATCGCCACCGGGTCGGGAGACCGCACCGCCCGTATCTGGGACTCCAGGACCGGCGACCTGCGTCTGTTGCTGAGAGGGCACACCGACTACGTGTGGAACCTGGCCTGGTCGCCGGACGGGCGGATGCTGGCCAGCGCTTCGTCCGACCGCACTGTCCGGATCGTCGACACCACGAACGCCGAGGTCCTGGCCGTGCTGCGCGGCCATGCGGACACCGTGTGGGGAGTTGCATGGGCACCTTGCGGAACGATGCTCGCCAGCAGCTCCACCGACGGCACGGGCCGGGTGTGGGACCTGCGTCCCCGTGGCGCCGAGGTCGTCTTGGCAGACGGACACCGAGGCCCGGTGAACCAGGCCGCCTGGTCCGGCGACGGCAGCCGCTTCGCCACGGCCTCGGACGACGGCACTGTACGGGTGTGGGACGCGGCCACTGGCGTGTCCGTCGGGCCGGTGGCCGAGGCGACGGACCGGGTCTGGACCGTGGCTTGGGCTCCGCAGGGAGAACGGCTCGCATTTGGTACGAACGACGGTCTGTTCCGCGTCGTCGACGGTCGCGGAGGCACGCTGTTCGAAAAGCAGGGTGAGGTCTCGGAGGGGTGTGCGTGGGCGCCGAACGGTGGGCGGATCGCAACTGGCGGTCACGACGGCGCCGTGACTGTTCTGTCCGCGCCGGACGGAGCCGATCTGATCAAACTGGCAGGGCATCAGGACTGGGTGGGGCGCGTGGCCTGGTCACCGAGCGGACGACTGCTCGCCAGTTGCTCGGACGACCGTACGTGCCGACTCTGGGACATCGTGGAGGCGCAGCAGCTCACCGTGCTGCGTGGACACGAAAGCTATGTGGAGGACGCGTCCTGGTCGCCGGACGAGACGCGGATCGCCACCGCTTCCGGTGACTGGACGGCCGTCGTTTGGGACGTCGCCACGGGACGGCGCATCGAGGTACTGAAGGGGCACGAGGGGCGGCTGCGCGCCGTCGCCTGGTCACCCGATGGCCGGCACATCGCCACGGGCGCTGACGACCGCACCGTGCGGGTCTGGTCCGCCGCCACCCTTGAGGAGATCGCCGTCGTCGGCGTGCACCAGGACAAGGTGACCTCTGTGGCTTGGTCCCCGGACGGCGCACGATTGCTTACGGGCTCGACCGATGGGACAGCGCGCGTGTGGCAGGCAGAGCCGGACTACGACCGGCTGGAAGCGGCCGCCCGAGGAAGGGTCTTCCGTACCCTGACCCGCGAGGAACGGCGGCAGCAGATGCTGCCGCCGGGCCCCGCTTGACGGTGTCGTCAGTAGACCGTTTCGACTGTGCGCTCTTCGGTGCGGACGAGGTAGTCGTCCGGGTTGAGACCGATCGCCTTGCGCTCGGGCGACGACCAGTACAACGCGTTGCGCTCGCCGAACGTCTCCGGGCCGTCGTACGAGATCAGCCAGATGAACTGGTTGTGCTCCGGGTCCGACCAGGCGCCTCCGATCGTGAATCCCAACTCCAGTCGCAACGGCACGATCTCCTCGCGCCACCGCTGGACCCATTCGTCGAGCAGGCCGTCCCGAACGGTGTACGTGCGCAACTGTGTGGTTTTCGGCATGCGGCCATCCTCTATGCCCCGGTGGTCGCAGGGGGCCGGATTCCGCCAGTCCATCCGGCACCGGAACGCGATTGTCCGTGCTCCGGTGAAAGGGGCGGTCTTTCCCAAGGACCACGATGGTGAAAGGACCCTGCCAAGCCCCGCCCCTCCCTCCCGCCGCGCACTCTCACCCGAGCGGGTGAACATCGTCGAATCGGCTGGATCCGCTGCCCCTCGCCTGCCCTACGCTCGGCGCAACACAACCGCAGACATGCGACGGCCCCCGCCGGGACGGCAATCCCAGTGCGAGGGCCTGACCACCGAGGAAGTTGGAGGACTTCCCGATGGATACGCAGCACCCTAGCGCGCCCCCGCGCGCCCAGTCCCGGCTTGCTGCCGACAACCACCCGAATCGGCGGCCTCGCACCGGCGGCGGGCTGATCCACGAGAACACCCGGCACACCGAACGCTTCACGGTGGTTGGCAACCACCTCACCCAGCACCCGGACCTGTCGCTGCTCGCAATCGGCCTTGGCTGTCACATCCAGTCGTTGCCCAAGGGCGCCCGCGTCGACATCAAGTCCCTCACCGCCCGATTCCAGGAGGGCGCAACCCGGATCGCCGCTGGCCTGCGCGAGTTGGAGGTCTATGGGTACCTGCGCCGTGAACGCGAACGCGTCCCCAGTGGCCGTATCGTCACCCGCACTGTCTCGTGCAACCAGCCGGGGAGGCGTCGGTCGGCCGGCCACGCACCCGCACGACCGGCGCATCCAGGACCAGAGTCAGGAACCGGCCCGGCATCGGCAACCGGAGCGGGCGCCGCCTTCGAAAAGCGGAAGGCATCCCGTAAGAAGTCGCTCCCCGAGGTACCTCAGCCTGCCTGCCACGCCCCCGGCCTCCTGCGGCAGGCCACGGACCTTCTCGCCGGCCTCCGCCGCTACGATCCCCGCCTCCTGCTCTCCGCCTACGACACCGTCCATCTCGCCCCCGGCATCGCCGCCTGGCTGGAGCGCGACGTGAGCCCCACGGTCGTGAGGCATGTGCTGACCGCGCACCTGCCGGACGAACCGCTGTGCCGCCCGGCGGCTCTCCTGGCGCACAGGCTCGCCGCCCAGCTGCCCCCTCCACCGCCGTTCTGGGCACAGACGGCACCGCCGTCGACCAGCCGTCACCCCCTTCAGAACTGCGACGGCTGTGACCGCGCCTTCCGCTCTCCGACGCCAGGACGTTGCCATGACTGCCGCACTCCCGTCGCCATCTCTGCGTGAGATCGCTCTGTCCGGCTCCTCGGCCCCGGTCCGGATACTCTGGCCAGGGCACTCTCTGGAGGACGTCATGAGCTCTCAGGCCGAGCACGGAAACGAGCTGGTTCCCCGCCCCGAGCTGACGCCGGATGCCCTGCGTGAGGCTCTCGCGGTCGTCGCTCCAGGGCGTCTCGACGAGATGCAGGCCAGGAAGGACGAGGCCTTCGCCAAGGCCGTCGAGTGGCAGTCCCTCAGCCCGGTGCAGAGCTGGGTTCTGATCTGGGCCAGGGACATCGAGATCGCCCGTCGGCCGGACCTGTCCGCCCGTTACGCCTGGGCGCAGGGTCACCTGGAACACGAGGACCCGGGCCTCGCGTGGGAAGCGCTTCGCGAGTTGAGTGCGGTACTCGACGAGGCGATGAAGGCAGTTCACGGGTGAGTTGGAAGTGGGAGTACGCCTTCGGCGCCGAAGAAGCTGCCCGTACCGCTCCCGCAGACTTCCTCGCCGCCGTGGCACGCAAGGCCGATGAACTGGTCAGGGCGGCAGAAGCTCTCCATGTCCATGGCCGGGCCCACGAGGGGGTCGACCCGAAGGGTGGCGATGTGGACGTCGCTGGGGGCATGTTCACCTACCAGGTCGTCGTACGCAGCGAACGCGTCTATGTCGTCCAGATCACTTGGCTGGGTTACTGACATGAGAGGAAGGGCCGAGGGGCGCGATCCGGAAACGGAGGGGCCGGAACCGGTCACCTTGTGTGCGGCAGATCCGGTTCGGCTTGACTCGCTCCTGCCGGGCTTGGGAAACGTGATCCTTGAGATCGCGACAGAGAGTTCAACGGGGGTTGTCCATGGCCGTTCCCAGACCGCAGACACATCAGTTCGAGGCGTTCATGACGAACCTGTCGTACGCCCGGCGCATGGTCGAGGCGGGCCGGATACTCACCCCCTTCGATTCCCCGACGATCGATATCGACGACTTCTACCGCGCGGCCTGGGTGCAGGCGGTCGCCGCCATCGACCACTGGCTGCACGAGGAGGTACTGCGCAGGGTCGCCGAGCTGGCAGCCAAGGACAGCCCCGACATGCCGCATCAACTGCGTGTGTACGAATTGCCACTGCACAGGGTCGAGGCGGTACGGAAGGGTGATGTGACTCTTTCCGATGCCGTTGTCGAACATCTGCGGGACAAACTCGCCGCCCAGTCTCTCCAGCACCCCGGAAAGATCTCGGAAGTGCTCAAGCTCGTCACGGAGAAGAAGGTCTGGTACCTGTCCGCCGGATGGATCAACCAGACCTTCTTCCAGGGACGCACCTCGCTCAACGAGAAGACGCTTCGCGGCCGTTATCTGGAGATCACGCAACGCCGCAACAAGATCGCGCACGACGCCGACCTGATCGACGGGGACTTGAAGCAGCGCCGTCCCATCGACGAGGCGTCCGTGAACGACGCCATCGACTGGATCGAGCGCATCGCGCTGGCCATAGCGCATGTGATCGACGACGAGGGAGAGTGACGGCCGGGCGGGGAGGTGGCACGGCTGTCGGTGTCGTTTCGTAGGGTGGGCACATGACGGAACTGCCCTCCCGGCGTCTGTTGCTCGTGCACGCGCACCCGGACGACGAGTCGATCAACAACGGAGCCACCATGGCCCGCTATGCGGCCCACGGTGCCCATGTGACGCTGGTCACCTGCACGCTCGGCGAGGGCGGCGAGGTCATCCCGCCCGAGCTGCGGCATCTCACCGGCCCCGCCCTGGGCGAGTACCGGCTGGGCGAGCTCGGCGCCGCCATGCGCGAGCTCGGCGTCGGCGACTTCCGGCTGCTCGGCGGCCCCGGCCGCTACCGCGACTCCGGCATGATGGGCGTGCCCGACAACGACGCGCCCGACTGCTTCTGGCAGGCGGACCTCGACGAGGCCGCCGGACACCTGGCCGAGGTGATCCTGGAGATCCGCCCCCAGGTCCTCGTCACCTACGACGACAACGGCGGGTACGGCCATCCGGACCACATCCAGGCCCACCGCGTCGCCATGAGAGCCGTCGAACTGGCCGCCGAGGCCGGCCACCGCATCCCCAAGGTCTACTGGAACCGCGTGCCGCGCACCGTCGCCGAGGCCGCCTTCGCCGGACTCCGGGACGACCTGCCGGAGCTGCCCTTCGCCAAGTCCGCCGCCGTCGACGACGTACCGGGCGTGGTCGACGACCGCCGGATCACCGCCGAGATCGACGGCACCCCGTACGCCGCCGCGAAGGCCGCCGCGATGGCCGCCCACGCCACCCAGGTCGAGGTGGCACCGCACGGCGCCTGCTACTTCGCGCTCTCCAACGAGCTGGCCCAGCCCCTGTTCACCACGGAGTTCTACGAGTTGGCGGGCGGCGAGCCGGGCGCGGCGCGCGAGACCGATCTCTTCGCCGGCCTCGGGGAGGCGTCATGAGTTCCGGTGGACGCGGGTCGATGCTCGCGCAGCCGCTGCAGGCGCCCTCCGCGGGGCGCGTCGCGGCCCTCGTCGGGCTGGTCGTGCTCGGGGCCGTGGTCGGCGCCGCGGGCGCCCTCGTGCAGGCCGGCTGGTTCCCGGGCGGGCTGCTGCTCGCCCTGGCCGGCGCCGCCGGGGTCTTCCTCGGCGGGGCCCGGGCCGTGGCGAGCCGCTCCGGGGCCGTCGCGCCCGCGTTCGGCTGGGTCGTCGCCGTCATCTTCCTCACCGCCAGCAGACCGGAGGGAGACTTCCTGTTCGGCGCGGGAGGCGGCTCGTACCTCTTCCTGCTCGGCGGCATGGCGTTGGCTGTGATCTGCGCCACAATAGGTTTGGGGCGGCAACCTGAAGCGGGCGACGCCCGACTTGGCAAGTGACGTACTACTTCGCCGTGGGGCGCCCGTGCGAGTCCGGTGTGGGTTTCCCCAGCGGTCATGGGATAAGCGTCAGAAGTGGCCAGTATGGTGGTGCGCGCCGCCGAGCCGCCCCAGCAAGGTCGTCACGGGCGGTGGAGCCAACCGGGAGAACCTGCCTTGAGTCGTGAAACTGACACTCCGTCCTCCGGGCCCGACGGGCGCGGCGGATCCGCGTACCCCTCGGGCACGCCGCCGTACGGGACCCCGATGGCTTCCGACGACGGTACCGACGCGGCCCGTTCGGCCGCGCGGCCGGAGGAACGCAAGACCGAGACCACGCTGACGACCCGGATCCGGATCAACATCCCCGGTTCCCGGCCGATTCCGCCCGTGGTCGTCCGCACCCCGGTCGCGGACGTCGAGGGCGGCACGGCCGCCCCGGGCATGAGCGGTACGGCCGAGGAGACGGGCACGCACGCGCGGCCGGCGGGCGCCGCCACGCCCACCGGCAACGCCGAGCCGCCCGCCGCCGAACCGGCGCCCGCGCCCACCACCGACTGGTTCGCGCCACGCAAGTCCGGCCCCGCCAAGGGCGGACAGCGCGCCGGCGCCACCAACGGGGCGGGTGCACCCGGCGGTTCGCCCGCTGCCTCACCGAACCCTTCGGGTGCGGCGCGTCCGAACGGCGGCGGCGCCCCCCGCTCCGGCGCCGCGAACGGCGGCCGTCCCGGCGGTGTCGTCGGCTCCATGAGCGTGCCGGGCGCGTCCCGGCCCGGCGCGACCAACGGCGCGGGGCTGCCCGCGGGCGCGACCGGCGGCCCGGTGGCCCCCGGCCACGGCGGTGGCACCGGCTCCTTCGACGTGACCGAGGCGCTCGCCGCGGGCCCGCTCGGCGGCTCCCGCGGCGGCCCGGCGAACGGCGGCGACGCCCGCCGCGACGACCTGCCCTACTTCTCCGACAACGGCGGCCAGAGCGGCCCCGGCATGCCCGGCGGCGGCCCGGCCGGTCCCGGCGGCCCCAGCGGCTTCAGCGGACCCGGGGGACCCGGCGGCCTCGGCGGCCCGCAGGGCCCGGCGGGCCCCACCGGCGGCCCGGTCACCGGCGACGGCCCGTTCGTCCCGCCGGTCAACGGCGGCGAGCCCTTCGCAGGCCAGACCGGCCCGGGCGGTCCGGGTGGTCCCAACGGCGCGGCAGGCGGAGCCTTCGGCGGCGGTGAGCCCTTCGGCGCCCCGAGCGGTCCCGCGGGCCCCGGCGGCCCCCGCGCCCGTGGCGCCCAGGCCGGGCCCGGCGCCCGCACCGCGCCCGGCGGCCCCGGCATGCCCGGCGGTGGTCTGAGCGACGACACCGCGATCCTCACCCCGCAGAAGCCCGCCCCCGAACCGGGCATGCCCGGCTACGGCTTCCCGGCGGGTTCCCCGGCAGACAACGTCTCCGGGCACACCGTCACCAGCGGCATCCCGGTCGTACCGCCGGGCACGGGCTCCCCGTTCGCGCCGGGCGCGCCCGCCGACGGGCCGCTGCCGCACACGCCCCCGAAGCTGCCCGAGCCGGTCTCGCCGCCTCCGGCCGAGGCCAAGGGCAAGGGCAAGGCGAAGGCCAAGAAGAAGCGCGGCAAGCTGCCGCTGCTCGGCGGCGTCGTGGTGGTCGCGGGCGTCGGCGTCTACGGCGCCGGGCTGCTCATGAACCACTCCGACGTCCCCAAGGGCACCACCGTGCTCGGCGTCGACATCGGCGGCGGCACCCGCGACGACGCCGTCAAGAAGCTCGACGGCGCCTTCGGGAAATGGGTGAACAAGCCGCTGAAGCTGTCCGTCGACGGCAAGACCGTCTCGCTGCCGCCGGACCAGGCGGGCCTCCAGTTCGACATGCAGAACACCGTCGAGGCGGCGGCCAAGAGCGACTACAACCCGGTCTCCGTGATCGGCTCCCTGTTCGGCCAGAAGCGGGTCGTCGACCCCGTCATGCCGGTCGACGAGGAGAAGCTCCAGGCCGCCCTCAAGGACCTCGGCGGCAGCTCGGGCTCGGTCACCGAGGGCACGATCAAGTTCACCTCCGGCAAGGCCGTCGCGGTCTACGGCAAGGCGGGCAAGGGCATCGACGCGGCCGGCTCCACGAAGGAGATCGAGCAGGCGTACAAGACGATGGTCGAGACCGGCACCGCCTCCCCGGTGAGCGTGCCGACGACCACCCAGCAGCCGACGGTCACCAACGCCGAGGTCGACCGCGAGATGAAGGCGTTCGCCGAGCCGGCGATGTCGGCGTTTGTCACGGTGAAGACGGACACCGGCGTCCAGCTGCAGTTCAGCCCCCAGAACTCCCTGTGGAAGTTCCTCCGGGTCAAGGTCGTCGACGGCAAACTCGTCGACAGCCCCGACCTGAACGCGCTCAAGGGGCTGTACGGCAACACCTTCGACAGCGTCAAGATCACCCGCGCCACCGGCGGCAAGACGGCCGTCACCCCGCAGGACGTCTATGTCGCCCTGCGCCAGGCCCTGCTGAGCAAGACCAACCGGGTGGGCGTCATCCAGACGAACCCGAGCTGACGCCCGACGAAGGGGCGCCCGGTGCTCACCGGGCGCCCCTTCGCGCATGTCAGGCGCTGCTCATGACATCTGTCATGCGGCTCTCCGGACGGTCGGCACTGCCCCCGGACAGGGGCTCGCCGTCAGCATGGAGGCATGACAACGACAGCGGCGACGACGGCCACCGGGACCCCGGTGGTGGTCGGGTTCGACCAAGTGAGCAAGACCTACGGGAACGTGCGGGCCGTCGACGGGCTGTCGCTGCGGCTGCACCCGGGGGAGACCGTGGCCCTGCTCGGGCCGAACGGCGCGGGCAAGTCCACCACGCTCGACCTGCTGCTCGGCCTCAAGCAGGCCGACGCCGGCACGGTGAGCGTGTTCGGCCTGAGCCCGCGTGAGGCCATCGTCGCCGGACGCGTGGGCGCGATGCTGCAGAGCGGCGGCCTGATGGACGAGGTCACGGTGGCCGAGCTCGTCAAGCTCGCCTGCCAGCTGCACCCCAAGCCCTACAAGGTCACCGACGTCCTCGCCCGCGCGGGCATCTCGCAGATCGCCGACCGCAAGGTCAACAAGCTCTCCGGCGGCCAGTCCCAGCGCGTCCGCTTCGCCCTCGCCACCGCGGGCGACAGCGACCTGATCGTCCTGGACGAGCCGACCACCGGCATGGACGTCTCCGCCCGCCAGGCGTTCTGGGCCACCATGCGCGAACAGGCCGACCAGGGGCGGACGGTCCTGTTCGCCACCCACTACCTCGAAGAGGCCGACGCCATCGCCGACCGGGTGCTGGTGCTGCACCGGGGGCGGCTGCTCGCCGACGGCACGGCCGCCGAGATCAAGGCGAAGGCCGGCGCCCGGCGGATCTCCTTCGACCTGGAGGGCGAGATCGACGAGGCCCCGCTGCGGGCGCTGCCCTTCCTCACCGCCGTCACTGTGTCAAAAAGCGGCTCCGCCGCGGGGAGCGGCCAGACCATCCGCATGCAGTCGTCCGACGCCGACGCCACCGTCCACGCCCTGTACGGCCTGGGCGTCTACCCCCGCAACCTCGAAGTCGCCGGGCTCGGCCTGGAGCAGGCCTTCGTCGCCATCACGGAGGCCGAAGAGGCCAAGGAGGCCACGCAGTCGTGAACGCCCTGATCAAGCTGGAACTCGCCCGCGCCCTGCGCAACCGCAAGTTCCTGTTCTTCTCGGTGATCTACCCCTCGATCATCTTCCTGCTGGTCGCCAGCCAGGGCGGCACCGGCGAGACCGTCGACAACTCCGGCCTGTCCGTCGCCGCCTACGTCATGGTCTCCATGGCCTCCTTCGGCGCCCTCACCGCCGTCCTGATGGGCAACAGCGAACGCATCGCCAAGGAGCGCGAGAGCGGCTGGGTACGGCAGCTGCGGCTGACCACGCTGCCCGGCCGCGGCTACGTCCTCGCCAAGACCGCCAGCGCCGCCGTGGTCAGCCTGCCGTCCATCGTGGTCGTCTTCCTGATCGCCGCCTCCGTGAAGCACGTACGCCTCGACGCCTGGCAGTGGTTCGCCCTCACCGGCGCGATCTGGGCCGGCAGCCTGGTCTTCGCCGCGCTCGGCGTCGCCATCGGGTACCTGGCGAGCGGCGACGCGGTCCGCCCGATCACGATGATCACCTACTTCGGCCTGTCGATCCTCGGCGGCCTGTGGTGGCCCTCCTCCTCCTTCCCGACCTGGCTCCAGGACATCGCGAAGTGGCTGCCCACGCACGCGTACGCTGCACTGGGACGGGCCATCGAGCAGAGCCGGGCCCCGCACGCCCAGGACATCGCCATCCTCGTCGTCTTCTTCGCCCTCTTCGTCGGCGGCGCGGCCTGGCTGTACCGGAAGGACACGCTGAAGGCGTGAGCACGATGACGGACGACCTGCGGTCGCAGGACGAGGCACGGGCGGACCGGCTGGTACGGATCGGCCGGCCGCCGCGCAGCCGGAGCGAGGCGATCCGCAAGCTGGTGTGGGTCCTGCCCTGGCTGGTCTTCCTGGCCTCCCCGGCGCAGGACCTGGCCTCCGGCCACCACACCACCGGGATCACGGCGGCCGGCTGGGCGGGCCTGACGGCCTTCGTCGGGATCTACCTGGCCGTCGTCTTCCGCCAGATGGGCCGGCCCTTCCGCGGCTGGGCGGTCGGCGCCGC
This sequence comes from Streptomyces sp. NPDC048291, assembly GCF_043201715.1. Lineage (NCBI taxonomy): Bacteria > Bacillati > Actinomycetota > Actinomycetes > Kitasatosporales > Streptomycetaceae > Streptomyces > Streptomyces sp. NPDC048291. Next base: position 329,313 of record NZ_JBICZC010000004.1, on the reverse strand, counting down.
GGTCGCCGTGGAGGCGACACTCGCGGTCACCCTGGCCTTCAGCCTCGGCGGCTCCTGGTTCGGCCTGTTCGTGTACGTCTCCGTGATGTGCGGGGTGACCTTCCCGCTGCGGATCGCCTACTGGACGATCCCGCTGACCACCGCCGCCATGATGCTGGCGGGCTGGTACGTCCACGACATGGACGAGGCCTGGGGCCTGTTCCTCGTGGTGCTCCTGGTCGGCTTCTCCATGACCGGCATACGGCAACTCGTCGCCACCACGATCGAGTTGCGCAAGGCCCGCGCCACCGTCGCCCAACTCGCCGCCAACGAGGAGCGGTTGCGCCTCGCCCGCGACCTGCACGACCTGCTGGGCCACTCGCTCTCCCTGATCACCCTGAAGAGCGAGCTGGCCGGCCGGATGCTCCCCGACCACCCCGACAAGGCGGCCCAGCAGGTCACCGACATCGAACAGGTGAGCCGCCAGGCCCTGGTGGACGTCCGCGAGGCGGTCACCGGCTACCGGCGGCCCCGGCTCGCCGCCGAACTGGCCGGCGCCCAGGTCGCCCTGACCGCCGCCGCCGTCACCGCCGAGGTCCCGGCCGACCCCGACCTGGCCGGCGTACCCGACGAAGGCGAGGCGGCCCTCGCGTGGACGCTGCGGGAGGCGATCACCAACGTCGTACGGCACAGCGGCGCGAGCGCCTGCACGGTGGAGCTGCTGCGCCGCCAGACCCTGGACGGCCCGGTCCTCGAACTCGCCGTCGAGGACAACGGTACGGGCGGCTCGGGCAAGGGCCCCGGCAACGGGCTCACCGGGCTCACCGAGCGCCTTGAGAAGGCGGGCGGCACGCTGGAGGCGGGCCGTCTGAAGCGCGGTTTCCGGCTGGTCGCCCGGGTCCCGCTCGACTCCGGCGGGGCCGTAGGATCCGGGGCATGAGCAGTACGATCAAGGTCCTCCTCGCCGAGGACCAGTCGATGGTCCGCGAGGCGCTGGCGGCCCTGCTGGGCCTGGAGGACGACATCGAGGTCGTCGCTCAGGTCGCCCGCGGCGACGAGGTGCTGGCCGCGGCGCAGGCGAACGACATCGACGTGGCCCTGCTCGACATCGAGATGCCGGGCTGCACGGGCATCGAGGCGGCGGCCCGGCTGCACAAGGCGCTGCCCGCGGTGAAGCTGGTCGTCCTCACCACCTTCGGCCGCCCCGGCTACCTCCGCAGCGCGATGGAGGCGGGCGCCGACGCGTTCCTCGTCAAGGACGCCCCCGCCGCCCAGCTCGCCGAGGCCGTCCGCAAGGTCCTCGCCGGCGAACGCGTCATCGACCCCACCCTCGCGGCAGCGGCCCTCGCCGAGGGCGCCAACCCCCTCACCGACCGCGAACGCGAGGTCCTGCGCGCGGCGGCCGACGGCTCCACGAACGCGGAACTGGCGGCGGCCCTGCACCTTTCCCAGGGGACGGTACGCAACTACCTCTCGACGGCCATTCAGAAACTGGCGGTCCGGAACAGAGCGGAAGCGGTCCGCATCGCGCGGGAGAAGGGCTGGCTGTAGGCCGGTTCAGGGGTTGCGGCCGACCGGGCACCGCCGAATCACGCCGTCTCGGCCGAGCGCCGTTGCGGCGGATCGAAGAGACCGGTGGAGGGGAGCCGGCGGGGGAGTGGGGGTTGGCGAGTGGTGGCGACGGGAGTTGGTGTGAGTGGCGGCGACGGTGACGTGTCGGCGCCGGCAGCGCAGCTGACCGAGGGGCGCGGGGAACCGCGCGACCAGCCACGACGCACCCGCACGCGCCACACCACATGCACCCGCACGCGCGGAACGCACCCCTACGGCGAACGGTTCGGTAAAGCAGCTCAGTTGAGACGAGCCCGAGCCGCCCGTGCCTCCCCCCGCACCTTCTCCGCCGCCCCCTCGTCGACCACGTCGATCAGCCCCGCGTACTTCTCCAACTCCTCCGCGCCGTCGGTGAACTCGCCCCGCTCCACCAGCAACCGCGCCCGCTCGTACCGCAGTCGCGCCGGATGCGACGGCAGCAGCAGCGACAGGTCGACCGCCCACAGCCCCACGTCCGACCGCTCGGGGCGGGCCGCCGCCCACGCCCGTACGTTGTTCAGGATCCGCCGGACGACGTCCAGGGGATCGGCCGGCTCCAGCATCGCCGGCTCCAGCGGCACCCCCGCCGCCCCGACCACCAGCAGCTCCGCGTCCGACCCGGTCAGCACCCGCCCCCCATCGAACGGATCGGCCAGCACCTGCTCCTCGGCCGGCCCGAACCCGACCACGAAGTGCCCCGGCAGCGCGACCCCGTACACCGGCGCCCCGGCCCGCCGCGTGACCTCCAGCCACACCACGGAGAGCAGGATCGGCAGCCCGCGCCGCCGCCGCAGCACCTCGTGCAGCAGCGAGGACTCCAGCCGCTGGTAGTCCCCGGCGGTGCCCCGGAAACCGAACCGTTCGCCCAGCACCCGGTGCGCCGCCGCGGCCCACGCGTGCGGCCCGCCCGGCCGGTACGGCAGCTGCCCGGCCAGCCGGTCCAGTTCCATCTGCGCCGCGTCGATCCCTGCCTCGTCCAGCGAGCCGTCGCCCGCCGCGCCCGCCAGCAGGCACAGCGCCGCCAGATCGGGCCGCTCGGACCGCGCCTCCTCGGCGAACCGCCGCCGTACCTCGGCGGCCCGCTCCGACGACGGCGGACGTGGATGTGGATGCGGCTGACCGGAAGCCATAGCTGTCTCGTGCCCCTTCGGAATGATCGGTACCGCCTCGGCGCCCGGATTCAGGAGCCGTCCGCCTCCGGCGCCCGGTAGTGGTGGTACGCGTGGTGCGCCGCGAAGCCCAGCCGCCCGTACAGCGCCAGCGCCCCCGGGTTGTCCGTCTCCACCTGCAACCAGGCCGCCGACGCGCCCTCCGCCAGCGCCCGCCGGGCGAGCGCGGCCATGACCTCGGTGGCCAGCCCCCGCCGCCGCAGCCCCGGATCCACCTCGACGGCGGCGAACCCGGCCCACCGGCCGTCCACCACCAGCCGCCCGATCGCCGCCGGGGCATCCCCCTCGGCCCCCGGCACGGTGGCGAACCACACCGAAGGACCGCTCCCCAGCACCTTCAGCGCGACCTCGCTCATCCCCTTGCGCTGGTACCGCGCCAGCCAGTCCTCGCCGGCCTCCCGGGAGAGCAGCACCCCGGCCCCCTCCGCCCGGTCCGCTACCGGCGCCAGCCCCCCGACCCACAGCTCGGCACTCACCTCACGCAGCCACCCGCGCCGCTCCAGCTCCGCGCAGAGCAGCTCCTGGGTGCCCTCGGCGCCGGTCGCGGTCTGCACGTACGCGGGCAGCCCCCGCTCCTCGTACCACCGCCGTACGGCCGCCAGCGCCGCGTCCGGCGGCAGCCCGGGATCACCGAGCGGCAGCACGCTGTTGGCCCGCCGGGTGAACCCCCCGGCGGCCCGCAGCTCCCACTCGCCGAGCCGCTCGCTCTCCACCGGCCGCCAGCCGCGGGCGGCGACACGCGCGAGCTCCCGATAGGTCGCGGCGGGCCCCCTCCGGCGCGCCGGAGCGGCCGGTACCACCTTCGCCGCCACCAGCGCGGACTCCGGTATCCGGACGATTCCGCCGTCCCGCCGTGTGATCGTCAGCATGCCGTCGTCGTCCCATGATGTGAGAACACCCACCGTGTCGGTGAACTTCTCCCCGGCGACACCATTTCCGGCCAAACGGCGCACAGACACCCGTTTGCCCACGTCAGCAGCGGTGATACGGACCTCGAAGCGTCCTGCGGCAGAGATTTCCACTGGTCAGTTCACCCCTCCTGTTCGGATCATGCCCAGGAACGGAGATACTAGGGGCGGGCATCGACGACGCCGCGCTCCCGCGCGCCAGGCGGCGGAGCCTACGGAGGCCCGCCAGCGCCCATTCGAGGAGGAACGACAGCGTGACCTACGTCATCGCGCAGCCTTGTGTCGACGTGAAGGACAAGGCGTGCATCGAGGAGTGCCCGGTCGACTGCATCTACGAGGGCCAGCGGTCCTTGTACATCCACCCGGACGAATGCGTCGACTGTGGTGCCTGTGAGCCGGTCTGCCCGGTCGAGGCGATCTTCTACGAGGACGACACTCCGGAGGAGTGGAAGGACTACTACAAGGCCAACGTCGAGTTCTTCGACGACCTCGGTTCCCCGGGCGGCGCCAGCAAGCTGGGCCTGATCGAGCGCGACCACCCCTTCATCGCCGCGCTGCCCCCGCAGGCCGAGGCCGAGTAACCCGCACCGGCGGCCCGCCGCAACACCGTGCCGCCTCGGTCCCGTACGGCCTGATCACGCCCGATCGGCGCCGTACGGGGCCGAGGCGTTTGTCGTACCGGCCGCCGTCGGCTTTACCGGTCGTACCGAAGAAAGTGAGTCAGTCACCGTGTCCGCAGTCTCCGACCGTCTGCCCGCCTTCCCCTGGGACAAGCTGGAACCGTACAAGAAGACGGCGGCGGCGCACCCGGACGGCATCGTCGACCTGTCGGTCGGCACCCCGGTGGACCCGGTGCCCGACCTGATCCAGAAGGCCCTGATCGACGCGGCCGACTCGCCCGGCTACCCCACGGTCTGGGGCACTCCGGCGCTGCGCGACGCGATCACCGCGTGGGTCACCCGCCGCCTCGGCGCCCGGGACGTCACGCACCGCCACGTCCTGCCGATCGTCGGCTCCAAGGAACTGGTCGCCTGGCTCCCCACCCAGCTGGGCCTCGGCCCCGGCGACCGGGTGGCGTACCCGCGCCTCGCGTACCCCACCTACGAGGTCGGCGCCCGCCTCGCCCGCGCCGATCACGAGGTCTACGACGACCCGCGCGACCTGGACCCGGCCGGCCTGAGGCTCCTCTGGCTGAACTCCCCGTCCAACCCGACCGGCAAGGTCCTCCCGAAGCAGGAACTCACGGAGATCGTCGCCTGGGCCCGCGCCCACGGCATCCTGCTCTTCTCCGACGAGTGCTACCTCGAACTGGGCTGGGAGGCCGACCCGGTCTCGGTCCTGCACCCGGACGTCAACGGCGGCTCGTACGACGGCATCGTGGCCGTCCACTCGCTCTCCAAGCGCTCCAACCTCGCCGGCTACCGCGCGGCCTTCCTGGCCGGCGACCCGGCGGTCCTCGGGCCCCTCCTGGAGATCCGCAAGCACGGCGGCATGATGACATCGGCCCCGACGCAGGCGGCGGTGGTGGCGGCCCTCTCCGACGACACCCACGTCCAGGAGCAGCGGGAGCGGTACGCGGCCCGCCGCACCGCCCTGCGCGAGGCCCTCGTGTCCCACGGCTTCCGCATCGAACACAGCGAGGCGAGCCTCTACCTGTGGGCGACCCGCGAGGAGTCCTGCTGGGAGACGGTGTCCCACCTGGCCGACCTGGGCATCCTGGTCGCACCCGGCGACTTCTACGGCGAGGCGGGCGACAAGTTCGTCCGCGTGGCCCTGACGGCAACGGACGAACGCGTACGGGCAGCGGTGGCACGACTGGCCTGACCGGGCGCGGCTTCTCTGAAGCCCGCCCCGGCTGGAGCGCCCCTTCGGGGGCGCGGGGAACTGCGCGAACAACCCCCACCGGCCCGCAGCCGAAGCGCAACGCGAAGGGGCCCGGGGAAATCCCCGGGCCCCTTCGCGAGAGGCGGCTGAGCCACTCAGCCGATCGGCAGCCCCTTCACCGGCAGCCCACCCGTCGGCAGCCCACCCTTCGTCGCGGTGGCCGCCGTCTCACCCAGCAGCCCCCCGGCGGAGCCTGCCGCGTCGCCCGCGGTGTGCTGCACCACCGGCGCCGCCTTCTTGACGGCCTTGCCGCCGGTCTGGCCCGCGGCGGGCACCGCCGACTCGATCGCCGCGCCGCCGGTGCGGCCGACGGTCCCGGTGACGGTCTGCGCCGCCGCGTCGGCGGTGTTGCCGACGCTCGCCCCGTCCAGGGCGGTCAGGCCGCCGAGGCTCGGGGTGGCCGCCGGCAGGCTCGGGGCCGCGCCGGCGGAGCCGGCCGCACCGACCCCGGCTGCCGCTCCCGCTGCGACGAGCAGCGCGGCACGGGCGATCCGGCGGGTCAGGGGGAGGGACATGGTGCTCCATTCGACGGGAGGGAACGTGATCGCCGTGACTACCGACGCGAAGCCCGCGAAGGTTGCGGAGGCCCAAGGTAAAGAGTTGATAACGCATCGCATTATCGGGTGTGGAGAAAAACGGGCAAACGGCGCACTGCAGGCGCTCCCGCAGAATCCTTACCGCCCAACGCTCCCAAGGGATTTCGCGCGTGCGCGAGTGACCGTGCGAAAACGTGAGCACACCACACGACCGGCGTGTCCCGGCTGACCCGCCGGAGGGACCCCCCGAACTACTGCCCGGTCACGATCCGCACCGAGCCCGCGGACTTCTCCGCTCCGCCCGTGCTCTGCGTACCGGACGGCGCCTGCCACTGGCTGTCCGTGCTCCCCGCGGTCCACTCCCGGCCCGCGTACGACACCCGCTCGATGTGCAGCGCCGACGCATTGGCCACCGCCCAGTGCGCCAGCTGCCAGCCCCGCTCGCTCTCGGTGCGCCCCGACTTGTCGGTCTTCTTCCCCTCCGGCACCGGCACGGTCACGGTCCGCCCGTGCGCCGTGGCGGTCACGCTGGGGGTGGGGGTGGGGGTCGGGGGCGGCGTGGTCGACCCGCTCACCTCGGCGCCGGCCTCCTCGACCGCGTCCCGCCCGAAGTCCCGCACGAGCGCGGTCCGCACCGCGTCCGGACCCGTCGCCGTGGCCGCCGTCGCGGTCCTGGCCGCCGGGCGCCCGTCGCAGGTCAGGGTGGCCGCGGCCTGCCCGGTCAGGGCCGCCGCGAGCAGTGTGGCGTCGGTCTCGTGCTTGGCGTACGCCTCCGGGTAGCCGCTGCGCTGCACGCGCTGCGCGGCCACCGTCAGCGGCAGGGTCTCGTAGTCGCGCACCTTGGCGAGGTGGGCGTAGAACATGCCCGCCGCGTACGCCGGGTCCAGGATCTGCTTCTCGGTGCCCCAGCCCTGCGAGGGCCGCTGCTGGAACAGGCCGAGCGAATCCCGGTCGCCGTGCTCGATGTTGAGCAGCCCCGACTCCTGGATCGCGGTCGCCAGGGCGATCGCCACGGCCCGCTCGGGCATGCCGCGGCCGGTGCCGACGGCGGCGATCGTCGCCGCGTTCACCGCCTGCTCGGGCGTGAACTGGTACGACTCGTCGTCGCTTCGGCCCGAGACGACCTTGCAGCCCTCGGCGCCACCGCCGCCGGTGACGTACTGGACGACCAGGTAGGCCGCGACGGCGGACAGGATGAGCAAGCCCGACACGAAACGCAGGACACGGCCGCGACGCTTGGGGCGGATGGGGGACGGCTCTGGCACCCGTACAACATACTGGAGGGTACGAGCTGCTCACCCCCGGGTCCGGAAGCCTGTGAACCCGCTTACGGAATCGCGGGCGCTAGGGTCGAGGTCATGGCCGACACCTCCCTTGACCTCTCGCTGGACGCCGCCGCGCTCACCGCGCGGCTCGTCGACCTCCCCTCCGAGAGCGGCACCGAGAAGCCGCTCGCGGACGCGATCGAGAGCGCGCTGCGCGCCCTGCCGCATCTGACGGTCGACAGGTTCGGCAACAACGTGATCGCCCGGACGAGCCTCGGCCGCCCCGAGCGCGTGATCCTGGCCGGCCACATCGACACCGTCCCCATCGCGGAGAACGTGCCCTCCCGCCTCGACGCGGACGGCGTGCTGTGGGGCTGCGGCACCTGCGACATGAAGTCGGGTGTCGCGGTCCAGCTGCGCATCGCGGCCACCGTCCCGGCCCCCAACCGCGACCTGACCTTCGTCTTCTACGACAACGAGGAGGTCGCCGCCGACCTCAACGGGCTCAAGCACGTCGCCGAGGCCCGTCCCGAGTGGCTGGCGGGCGACTTCGCGGTGCTGCTCGAACCCTCGGACGGCGAGGTCGAGGGCGGCTGCCAGGGCACCCTGCGCGTCCTGCTGAAGACCTCGGGCGAGCGGGCCCACTCGGCGCGCTCCTGGATGGGCTCCAACGCGATCCACGCTGCGGCCCCGATCCTGGCCCGCCTGGCCGCCTACGAGCCGCGCTACCCGGTCATCGACGGCCTGGAGTACCGCGAGGGCCTCAACGCGGTCGGCATCTCCGGCGGGGTCGCCGGCAACGTCATCCCCGACGCCTGCGTGGTCACCGTCAACTTCCGGTACGCCCCCGACCGTTCCGAGGCCGAGGCCGTCGCCCACGTCCGCGAGGTCTTCGCCGACTGCGGGGTCGAGGAGTTCGTGGTCGACGACCACAGCCCCGGCGCGCTGCCCGGCCTCTCCCACCCGGCCGCCGCGGCCTTCATCGAGGCGGTCGGCGGTACGCCGATGCCCAAGTACGGCTGGACCGACGTCTCCCGCTTCTCGTCCCTCGGCGTTCCCGCGGTCAACTACGGTCCCGGCAACCCGCACTTGGCGCACAAAAGGGATGAAAGGGTGGAAACCGCCAAGATCCTGGCGGGTGAGGAGCGGCTGCGTGCGTGGCTGACCAGCTGAGTCACACGGTGCCGCTGCGCACCGGACACGCCGACGTCCCGCGCCTGTAACCCGCGCGGATCTACGCTGAGGTGGAAACACCTGCAAGCGGAGGGAGCGCGCATATGCCTACCGGGAACCCCGAGGGGAAAAAGGTGCCGCCGGACGAGCAGCGCCTGGGACCGGTCCTCCGACGGCGCGGTCAGGTGACCGCGAGCACGACGGACCAGCGCCTGCTGGACGCGGGCGGTCCCTCCGACTGGGTCCACACGGACCCCTGGCGGGTGCTGCGCATCCAGTCGGAGTTCATCGAGGGCTTCGGCACGCTCGCCGAACTCCCGCCCGCGATCAGCGTGTTCGGCTCCGCTCGGACGCCGGTCGACTCGCCCGAGTACGAGGCGGGCGTGAAGCTGGGCCGCGGGCTGGTCGAGGCGGGCTGGGCCGTCATCACGGGCGGCGGGCCCGGCGCCATGGAGGCGGCGAACAAGGGTGCCCTCGAGGCGAGCGGCGTCTCGGTCGGCCTCGGCATCGAGCTCCCCTTCGAACAGGGCCTCAACCCGTACGTCGACATCGGCCTCAACTTCCGCTACTTCTTCGTGCGGAAGATGATGTTCGTCAAGTACGCACAGGGCTTCGTGGTCCTGCCCGGCGGCCTCGGCACCCTCGACGAGCTCTTCGAGGCCCTCACCCTCGTCCAGACCCAGAAGGTCACCCGCTTCCCGATCGTCCTGTTCGGCAGCGCGTACTGGGGCGGCCTCGTCGACTGGCTGCAGAACACGCTGGTGGCCCAGGGCAAGGCGGCGGAGAAGGACCTCCTGCTCTTCCACGTCACGGACGACGTGGACGAGGCGGTAGGCCTGGTCTCGAAGGAGGCGGCCCGCTAGAACGCCGCCCACCCACCCGACCGGCTCCGCTGAGAAGCCGACACCGAGGGGACTTGCCCCCACACCGTCCGACAGCACCGCATCGCGCCCCTCTCGGACCCCCGAGCCGACCGACGCACCTTGCGCCCCGCCGAGCCGGACGCGGTGGTGCACCTCTCGACCGACGGAGTCTGGCGCGTGGCGCACCTTGCGACCGACCGGGTCGGGTGTGGTGGTGTACCTCTTCACCGGCCGAGTCTGGTGCGTGGCGCACCTTGCGACCGACCGGGTCGGGTGTGGTGGTGTACCTCTTCACCGGCCGAGTCTGGTGCGTGGTGCGCCTTGCGACCGGCCGGGTCGGGTGTGGTGGTGTACCTCTTCACCGGCCGAGTCTGGTGCGTGGTGCGCCTTGCGACCGGCCGGGTCGGGTGTGGTGGTGCACCTCTCGACCGACGGAGTCTGGTGCGGTGGTGCACCTTGTGACCGGCCGAGTCTGGTGCGTGGTGCACTTTTCGACCGACCGGGTCGGGTGTGGTGGTGCACCTCTCCACCGACCGGCTCGGGTGCGGTGGTGCACTTCTCGGCCGACCGAGTCGGGTGGTGGGTGGGCGAAGGGCTTGGGGGTCCGGGGGCGGAGCCTCCAGGGTGCGGCGGGGCGGCCGGCGGCTAGGCCAGCCCCCGCCGGGCCACCGCCGGAGGCCGGTGGCCGGCGATCGACGCCACCATGTCCAGCACCTGGCGCGTCTCGGCCACCTCGTGGACCCGGTACACCTGCGCCCCCAGCCACGCCGACACCGCCGTCGTCGCCAGCGTCCCGATCACCCGCTCCTTTACCGGCCGGTCCAGCGTCTCGCCCACGAAGTCCTTGTTGGACAGGGAGACCAGCACCGGCCACCCCGTCTCCACCATCTCGCCCAGCCGCCGCGTCGCCTCCAGGCTGTGCCGGGTGTTCTTGCCGAAGTCGTGCCCGGGATCGATCAGCACCGACTCCCGCGGCACCCCCAGTGCCACGGCCCGCTCGGCCAGACCCAGGGTCACCCGCAGGATGTCGGCCACGACGTCGTCGTACGTCACCCGGTGCGGCCGCGTCCGCGGTTCGGCTCCGCCCGCGTGCGTGCACACCAGCCCCACCCGGTACCGCGCCGCGACCTCGGCCAGCCCCGGGTCGACCCCGCCCCACGCGTCGTTCAGCAGATCCGCCCCGGCCGCGCAGGCGGCCTCGCCGACCGACGCCCGCCAGGTGTCCACGCTGATCACGACGTCCGGGAAGCTGCCGCGCACCTCCGCGACGAACCCGACGATGCGCCGTGCCTCCTCCTCGGCGGTGACCTCCTCGCCCGGCCCGGCCTTCACCCCGCCGATGTCGATGATCGCGGCCCCCTCGGCGACCGCCTGCTCCACGCGCGCGAGGGCCGGCTCGTCGCGGAAGGTCGCCCCCTGGTCGTAGAAGGAGTCCGGCGTCCGGTTCACGATGGCCATGACCACCGGTTCGTTCGGCCCGAATTCCCGCCTGCCCAGCCTGAGCATCGCCTGTGACCTCCCGTAGTAATTCCCTCGGTACGACCGCCTGCGACCCTAACTGTCAGACTCGCATGGCACGATCGGACACAGACACATTCGTCACCGAGCACGCTGAGCACACTGAGCACACGAGTGCTGCTGCACCGAGCTCCACCGAGCCTGGGGGCCCACCGCGATGGTTATGTTCCTGTTCCTCGTCGTCGCGCTGGCGGTCGTGGTCGCCGCGGTCACCCTCTCCGTGGTGAGCGGCGGAGAGAGCGGACCGCTGCCCGAGGTGGCCCCCGAGCGCTTCGAGGACCCGCTGCCCCCGGACCGCCCGGTGAACCGCGCGGACGTGGAGAGCATCCGCTTCCCGCTCGTCCCGCGCGGCTACCGCATGGCGGACGTCGACGACGCGCTCAGCCGCCTCGGCGCCGAGCTCGCGGAGCGCGACGCCCGGATCGCCGACCTGGAGTCCGCGCTGGCCGGCGCCCAGGCCGGGCCGCGCGGACCGCACAGCTCGCACATGTCGCTGGACAAGCCCGAGCCGGAGGACCGGCCGTGAGCGAGACGCCCGGCATGATCGAAGGAGCGGCGGTTCCCGGGCCGGACGGCAGGCTGCGCTGCCCCTGGGCGCTGTCCACCGAGGACTACGTGGCGTACCACGACGAGGAGTGGGGCCGCCCGGTCCACGGCGACGGCGCCCTCTACGAACGCCTCAGCCTGGAGGCCTTCCAGTCCGGCCTCTCCTGGATCACGATCCTGCGCCGCCGCCCCGGCTTCCGGGCCGCCTTCGCCGACTTCCACATCGACAAGGTGGCCGCGTTCACCGACGAGGACCGCGAGCGCCTGCTGGCCGACCCGGGCATCATCCGCAACAGGGCGAAGATCGACGCGACGATGGCCAACGCGAAGGTCCTGGCGGAGTGGCGGCAGGGCGAGCTGGACGAGCTGATCTGGTCGCACGCCCCGGAGCCGGGCACCTACCCGGCTCCGAGGACCATCGCCGACGTCCCGCCGGTGACCCCCGAGTCGACGGCCCTGTCCAAGGCCCTCAAGAAGCGCGGCCTGCGCTTCATCGGCCCGACGACGGCATACGCCCTCATGCAGGCCTGCGGCCTGGTCAACGACCACCTGGAAACCTGCGTCGCGAGGAGCGCCTCTTAGGGGCGCGGGGAACTGCGCGATCAACCCCCGCCTGCCCGCAGTTCCCCCCAACCGTCACCGCCCCAAATACTTGGGCTTCTCCTTGTTCACAAAGGCCTGCACGGCGATGCCGTGATCCTCGGACGCCCCGGCCCGGGCCTGCAGCTCGTCCTCCTTGTCGAGCGTCTCGTCGAGGGAGTGCGTGAGCCCGTAGGCGACGGCCTCCTTCAGCGCCGCGTACGCCACGGTCGGCCCTTCGGCCAGTTTCCGGGCCGCCTTCTCGGCCTCGGCCCGCAGCTCGGCCGAAGGCACCACCTTGTTCGCGATGCCCAGCTCGTACGCGTCCTGCGCACTGATGCTCCGCGGAAAGAGCAGCAGGTCGGCGGCGCGGCCCGGCCCCACGACCCGCGGCAGCGTCCACGAGACGCCGGAGTCCGCGGTCAGCGCCACCCCGGCGAACGACGTGTTGAACGCGGCCGTGTCGGCGACCACCCGGTAGTCCGCCGCGAGGGCGAACCCGAAGCCGGCGCCGGCGGCCACCCCGTTCACGGCGGCGACGACCGGCTTCGGCGCCGACACCAGCGCCCGGACGATCGGGTTGTAGTGCTCCCGTACCGTCGTCATCGTCTGCCCCGCCCCGGTCTCCCGGTCGGACGCGAGCAGCGTGATGTGTTCCTTGAGGTCCTGGCCCACGCAGAACGCCCGGTCCCCGGCGGCGGTCAGCAGGATCGCCCGGACGGCCGTGTCGGCCGCCGCTTCCTGTGCGGCCTCCCGAAGGGCCACCTTCGTCGCGATGTTCAGCGCGTTCATCGCCTCGGGGCGGTTCAGCGTGATCGTCGCGAGCCCGTCGCCCACCTCGTAGAGCACGGTGTCGGTCATGGAGCGTCCCCTCCGTCGTCGCGGCTGACGTACCGCTCAGTACGTCCGTGTCCGAAGGACAGCATGGCGGAGATCGTCGGCGGGGGACCGGAGCGGGCGTGTGACCTGCGTCAAAGAATTCCGGAGCCGACTCGGTCGGCGTAAGGACACGAGGTGGCGAAGTATCGCAGTCACATCGCCGAATTGGGTGGTTTTGCTCGCGTGCGTTGCCCAAGCGATGCCGACTGATGTTGGTCATCGGGTCCTGAGATGCGGGATAATGGCTTGGAAGCAATGTGTTCGATGCCGGAGTCGCGTGTCCCGCCAGAGACCGCGCGTGCCCTCGGGGGCCGTCGGCAGACGATGAGCTGTTTTCAGGAAGGGGAACCAGCATGGCGGCCATGAAGCCGCGGACGGGTGATGGCCCGCTCGAGGTGACCAAGGAGGGGCGGGGCATCGTCATGCGCGTTCCGCTCGAAGGCGGCGGTCGGCTCGTCGTCGAGCTGACCCCTGACGAGGCCGCGGCGCTTGCCGACGCCCTCAAGAACGTCGTCGTCTGAGGCGTCAGCGACCACACCCTTTCGGCCGCCCCGGCATCCTAAGCGGTGCCGGGGCGTTGCCGTGTTCCCGGGCCGCCGTGTCGGCCCCGGGTCCGTTCGTTCCCTGCCCGCGAGGGCTCTAGCGCTTGACCGCGCACAGCAGCCCGTCGCCCACCGGCAGCAGCGACGGCACCAGCTCCGGGCTCTCCCGGACCGTGCGCAGCAGCTCGCGCAGCCGCAGTACCTCGGTCGGCTGCGGCCCCGAGTCGACGGTGCGGCCGTTGGCGAAGACGCCCTCGAAGACCACCAGGCCACCCGGGCGCAGCAGGCGCAACGATTCAGCGAGGTAGTCGGAGTACTCCTGGCGGTCGCCGTCGCAGAAGACGAGGTCGTAGCCGGCGTCCGCGAGGCGGGGCAGCACGTCGGTGGCCCGGCCGGGGATGAAGCGGGCCCGGTTGCTGGCGAAGCCGCAGGCGCGGAAGGCCTGCCGCGCGAACTGCTGGTGCTCCGGCTCCGGATCCACGGTGGTCAGCACGCCGTCCGGACGCATGCCGTGCAGCAGGTACATCCCGGAGACCCCGCACCCGGTGCCGATCTCGGCGACCGCCTTGGCGTCCACGGAGGCGGCGAGCATGCGCAGCGCGGCGCCCGTGCCGGGCGACACCGAGCGCAGCCCTGCCTCGCGGGCCCGGTCACGGGCCCACCGCAGTGCTTCGTCCTCGGCGACAAAGGCGTCGGCGAACGCCCAGCTCGTCTGCCGGTTGCCGGTAATGACCCTCTCCTGTCCCCGTGGTTGCCTGGGCGTGACTGTATCCGTTGGTGTCGGGAACCCGCAGATGGGACCGGGCGTTTAGAGGGGTGGAAGACAAGGCGGGGGGACACGAATGGATCACGGTTACGAGACGGCGGCCGACCACCCGCTGTCGCAGCTGGATGAGCCGTACCAGCAGAGATCAAATTCTTGTAAAACCGCTTATCCGGTGCTAACGGGCGAGGTGGCTATGGTAGGGGCTCCACTGGACACCACCAGAGCCGACAGGGGAGGTGCGGCCGCGCCTGGGGATCGGGGAGGAGTGCTGCGGCGCTTCCTCGGATCGGCAGGCAGGCCGAAATCCGTGAACGACACCGCTGCTGACCCCAGCCACGCCGCCGCGCTCGCCATGGGCGAGGACCGGACCGCGACCTTCTCCACCGACGCGGACGGGCAGGCATGGACTCCGCCCACGTGGGAGGAGATCGTCAGCACGCACAGTGGCCGCGTCTACCGCCTGGCCTACCGTCTGACCGGCAACCAGCACGACGCCGAGGACCTCACCCAGGAGGTCTTCGTCCGCGTCTTCCGCTCCCTGTCGACCTACTCCCCGGGCACCTTCGAGGGCTGGCTGCACCGCATCACCACCAACCTGTTCCTCGACATGGTCCGCCGCAAGCAGCGCATCCGCTTCGACGCCCTCGGCGAGGACGCGGCCGAGCGCCTGCCCAGCCGCGAGCCCACCCCCTCGCAGGCCTTCAACGACGCGCACTTCGACGCCGACGTCCAGCAGGCCCTGGACACCCTCGCGCCCGAGTTCCGCGCCGCCGTCGTGCTCTGCGACATCGAGGGGCTGTCGTACGAGGAGATCGCCGCGACCCTCGGCGTCAAGCTCGGCACGGTCCGCTCCCGTATCCACCGCGGCCGTTCCCAGCTGCGCAAGGCCCTCGCGCACCGCTCCCCGGAGGCCCGCAAGGCCGAGCGCCGCTCCTTCGTGCCCCGTGTTCCCGCACTGGGAGGAGGGGGCGCGACCGCGTGAGTGGATCACGACCGAAACCGGCCGAGCGACAGCTCGCCGAACAGCACCTGGGAGACCGACTCTCCGCCCTGGTGGACGGAGAGCTCGGCCACGAGACGCGTGAGCGCGTCCTGGCCCACCTGGCGACCTGCGCCCGGTGCAAGGCCGAGGCGGACGCCCAGCGCGCCCTGAAGAGCGTCTTCGCGGCGACCGCCCCGCCCGCGCCCTCCGAGAGCTTCCTCGCCCGGCTCCAGGGGCTGCCCGCGGGCGGCGACCCGGACGGCGGCGGTTCGCCGTTCGGCGGGGGAGACCCCTCGGGACGCGGATCCGACAGCGGGGTCTTCGGCCTGAGCCGGGACGACCGCTTCGAGTTCGGTTACGTCCCCGCCCGCCCGCACGACCCGGCCGCGGCGGCCGGCCGGGGCTTCCGCATCCATCCCGTCGGCCGCCCGGACGGCGACCGCTCCGCCTCGCGGGGCATGCGGTTCGCGTTCGTCGCCGCCGGCGCGGTCTCGCTCGCCGCCGTCGCCCTCGGCGGCGTCACCGCGGGCCTCCCCGGCACCCCGGCCGCAGACGCCCGCAACGGCACCGGCGGCGGCAGCGTCGCCCCGGCCGGCACGGCGGGCTCGGGCACCGCGGGTACCGCCGACACGCAGCGCCGCCGCCTGCTCACCCCGCTGCTGTCGTCCGGCACCATGCTCGGCGGCACCCCCGCCATGCCCACCTCGGTCTCCGCACCGCTGCTGCCCGGAGTGCCCTCCCCGGCCGTCGCACAGCAGAGGCTGCGGGAGCTGACCGCACCGGTGATGGCCGGCGCGGCGGCGGTCTCCCCGCTGATACGACCGCTGAGCACCAACCCGCCGTTCGCCCTCACCTCCTGGACCACCGTCCCCGAGGCGACCGGCACCAGCCTGCTCGCCGCACCCGTCCCCGACACCACCTCGGCTCCCTCCGTCCCCTCCGCGTCCCCGTCCCGCTCCTCCCGCGCGGCCCGCTGACCGGTCGCGGCCCGCCGGCCGGTCGCTGCCCACCTGCTGAACGCCCCTGCGCGGCGACTCGCGAACCTGGTTGAATCCTGTGAGTCAGCCATGTCCGTCGCACCCGTGCGGGCACGGAGCCGACCTTCCGCGAGCCCGCCCGAGCGCAGGGCCGCGTGAGCCCGCGAGGAGACCATGGACGAGGGGATACCGACGGCACCGGCGACGTCCGGCGACACCACCGGCAGCGCCGCGTCCCTCCCACGGGAGGACGCGGCAGGGGCCGCGGTACAGCGGCGGCGGTCGCGGAGCCGGCGGACGTTCGCCGCGGGGGCGCTGGCGCTCTCCCTGCTCTCCGCCGCGGCCGGCGGGCTGGTCGGCGGCTACCTGCAGCGCACCGGCGGCCTGGAGTCCGTACAGCTGCCCCAGCCCGGACCGCCCCCGCACGGTGCGTCCCAGCCGGGCCCGCCGCCGCCCGGACCGCCGCCCGGCGGCGCCGCCGGGATCGACGCGCGGGCGCTGGCCGGCGTCGTCACCCTGCGGGTCACCGGCACCGGAACCGGCGAGCAGGCCACCGGCACCGGCTTCGTCATCGACACCCGCGGGCACATCCTCACCGACAGCCACGTCGTCGCCCCCGCGACCGCCGCGGGCGGCCGGATCACCGTGACGTTCAGCAGCGGCGCCACCGCCCGGGCGACCGTCGTCCGCCGGGACACCGGCTACGACCTCGCCGTCGTCCAGGTGAACGGCGTGCAGGACCTCACCCCGCTGCCGTTCGACCGGCCCGGCGACCGCTCCGGCTCCTCGGACAGGAACTGACAGAAACGTCACAGGCAGGGCCCCACTCGTGCCCCGACTAGGCAAACAACCCGGAAAACCCGTCGTACACACGCGGCCGGACACCTCGGGGCAGTACCGGTCGGACAGGTCCGGCGGGTACCGTGGACCCGGCCCGGACCACGGAACACCCGCAACAGCGACCGGAGGGCCGAGGACCGAGGACATCGCAAGGAGCTTCAGGTGTTCAATGACATAGGACCACTCGAGCTGGTGACGATCGTCGTGCTCGCCGTGCTCGTCTTCGGTCCGGACAAGCTCCCGAAGGTCATCCAGGACGTCATGCGGACCATCCGCAAGATCCGGGAGTTCTCGGAGAGCGCCAAGGAAGACATCCGGCAGGAACTCGGCCCGGAGTTCAAGGACTTCGAGCTGGAGGACCTCAACCCGAAGACCTTCATCCGCAAGCACCTGGACAGCGACGAGCTGGGGTTGAAGGAGATCCGCAACGGCTTCGACCTGAAGAAGGAGATGGCCGAGGTCACGGACGCGGTGCACAGCCGCGAGACCGATGCCTCGGCGTCGTCCTCCGGGAGCGGTTCGTCGGGGAGCGGTTCTTCGGGCGGCCGGATCGACATGACCAAGAAGCCGGAGGATCCGGGCACGGACGAGCGTCCGCCGTACGACGCGGACGCCACCTGAGTCCGGATCACCGACCCGCGCATGAGCGGCGCACGTGACGCGTTTCATACCGCGTGTGCGCCGCTCATTCGTCTCTTACGGCCCGAACCAGCCGCCCGTGCGACCCACGCACCGGGCGGTTTCGCGGCTGGTCCCAGCGGGGTCGATATGCTGCCGAGTTGTTGTGCGGACCGGACGAGTGCGCCCGAAGGGGGGCGGGCCGCCCCGGACCGACGAGAGCTAGGAGGCGTCCGGGCAGATGGAGACGACAAGTCGGGTGGACGGACAGGCGCCGGTCGTGGAGGGCGTGCAGCAGGCCCCCTCCGCCCGCCGCACGGTCGACGGCTACCTGGAGGCGCCCTTCCCCTGGTACGGCCTCGACGAGGCGTTCACGGGGCCGCGCTGGCTGATGCAGGTGGGTGTGGCGGCCGACGGTGCGGTGGAGCACGGGTCGATCGGGCACGGCGACGAGCCGTCGGTGCGGAACGAGCATCTTGCCTCGGCCGTCGGTGAGCCGCGGGAGAAGTTCGCGGTCGTCGTGACCGTCGCGGCGAGTCCGTCCCGGCGGAGCGCCGACGGGACGGGGCTGCTGGAGGCCACGTCGGTGTCGTCCGCGGCGTGGCTGGCCGGGGTCGGGCTGCTGTCCTTCACCTGGCCGGGGCAGATGGACCACAGCCTGCGGGACGACTGGCTGGAGCAGCAGACCGAGACGGCGTGGGAGCTGGCGGACGAGCTGGCCGGGCCGGAGTGGTCGACGCTGTCGCTACCGGTGGACGGGGTGGCTACGCCGTTCCACTACCGGGAGTCGGAGTTCGGCTGGGTGCTCGCCGGGTCCACGGAGGAGGGGGTGCACCTCGGGGCGTACGGGCGGGGGATGTCGGCCTATGGGCTGGGGTTCGCGGTGATCAAGGACGTTGCCGCGTACGCATGAGAAAAGGGGCGCCGGTGGTTTTGGCGCCCCTTCGCCGGGGGGGGGGTGAGTTCGCGACCGCGGGTGCGTGGTGGTTGATCGCGCAGTTCCCCGCGCCCCTGACGGGGCGCTACAGGTGCTGCTCAGAACTTGTTGCGCGGCGTGATGCCCAGGGACATGCCCGAGAGGCCTCGCTGCCTGCCGCCCAGCTTGCCGGCGATGCCGCGCAGGGCCGCGCCCGCCGGGGAGTCGGGGTCGGTGAGGACCACCGGCTTGCCCTCGTCGCCGCCCTCGCGGAGGCGGACGTCGATCGGGATCGAACCCAGGACCGGGACCGTCGCGCCCGTCGTGCGGGTCAGGCCGTCGGCGACGGTCTGACCGCCGCCCGTGCCGAAGACGTCGACCATCTCGCCGCAGTGCGGGCAGGGCAGGCCGGACATGTTCTCGACCACGCCGACGATCTTCTGGTGGGTCTGGACCGCGATCGAGCCGGCCCGCTCGGCGACCTCGGCCGCCGCCTGCTGAGGCGTCGTCACGACCAGGATCTCCGCGTTCGGGACCAGCTGGGCGACCGAGATGGCGATGTCGCCGGTGCCGGGCGGGAGGTCGAGGAGGAGGACGTCGAGGTCGCCCCAGTAGACGTCCGCGAGGAACTGCTGGAGGGCGCGGTGCAGCATCGGGCCGCGCCAGACGACCGGGGCGTTGCCCGGGGTGAACATGCCGATGGAGATGACCTTCACGCCGTTGGCCGACGGCGGCATGATCATGTTCTCGACCTGGGTCGGGCGGCCGTCCGCGCCGAGCATGCGCGGGACCGAGTGGCCGTAGATGTCCGCGTCGACCACGCCCACCTTGAGGCCGTCGGCGGCCATCGCGGCGGCGAGGTTGACCGTGACCGACGACTTGCCGACGCCGCCCTTGCCGGAGGCGACCGCGTAGACCCGGGTGAGGCTGCCGGGCTTGGCGAAGGGGACCTCGCGCTCGGCCTGGCCGCCGCGCAGGGCGGTCGCCAGCTCCTTGCGCTGCTCGTCGCTCATCACGTCCAGGGTGACGTCGACGCGGGTCACGCCCTCGACGCGGGAGACCGCGTCGGTGACGCGTTGGGTGATCGTGTCCCGCATGGGGCAGCCCGAGACCGTCAGGTACACGGTGACCGCGACCGCGCCGTCCTCCCCGATCTCCACCGATTTGACCATCCCCAGTTCGGTGATGGGTCGGTTGATCTCGGGGTCGTTCACCGTCGCCAGTGCCTCGCGCACCGCGTCTTCGCTAGCCATACCCCCGATGGTACGGCGCGGCGCGCGGCCCCTATAACGCCCCTCAGCGGTCGTCTACGTCACGCCCGGACGACCGTTCTGCCGGGAATACGGCATGTTCGTGATGACCGTCCCGCCGTTCGTCCATCTCCTTCAGCAGGTCCTGGAGCTCGGAGCGGATCCAGTCCCGGGTCGCCACCTCGCCCAGGCCCATGCGCAGGGCGGCGATCTCCCGGGTGAGGTACTCGGTGTCGGCGATGGACCGCTCGTTCTGCTTGCGGTCCTGTTCGAGGTTGACCCGGTCCCGGTCGTCCTGCCTGTTCTGCGCGAGCAGGATCAGCGGGGCCGCGTAGGAGGCCTGCAGCGACAGGGCCAGGGTCAGGAAGATGAACGGGTACTCGTCGAAGCGGAGCCCTCCGGGTGCCGCGATGTTCCACAGCACCCAGAGGATGATCACGAACGTCATCCAGACGATGAACCGCCCGGTGCCCAGGAAGCGGGCGATGCGTTCGGAGAGCCGTCCGAAGGCCTCCGGGTCCCACTCGGGCAGCAGCCTGCGCCGCGGGGCGCGCGGCTGGTCCAGGCGGTGACCGCGCGACCGGCCGGCCGCGGTGGCGCCGGCCGGCGTCCGCTCACGGTTGCTCTCGCGCTCAGGCGCCATGGGTCCCCGCCCCCTTCCCCGCAGTCCGCTCCCGCTGCTCCTTCTGCTGCTTCTGGTCCGTCTGCTTCGTCTGCTCCTTCTGGTCCCCCTCGTCCAGGTGGAACTCGGTCTCCCGCCAGTCCTCCGGCAGCATGTGGTCGAGGACGTCGTCCACGGTCACCGCGCCGAGCAGCGACCCCGCTTCGTCCACCACGGGCGCCGCGACCATGTCGTACGTGGCGAAGAACCCGGCGATGACCGGGAGCGTGGCGTCGGGGTCGAGGGGTTGCAGGTCGTCGTCGCCGACCAGCGAACTGACCAGGGTGTACGGGGGGTCGCGCAGCAGCCGCTGGAAGTGCACGGTGCCCAGGTACTTGCCGGTCGGGGTCTCGTCGGGCGGCCGGCAGACGTAGACCTGGGCGGCGAGGGCCGGGGAGAGGTCGGGGTTGCGGACCCGGGCGAGGGCGTCCGCGACGGTCGCGTCGGGCCGCAGGACGATCGGCTCGGTGGTCATCAGACCGCCCGCCGTGTGCTCCTCGTACGACATCAGCCGCCGCATCTCGGCCGCGTCCGCCGGCTGCATCAGGCTCAGCAGCCGTTCCTTGTCCTGTTCGGGGAGTTCGGCGAGCAGGTCGGCCGCGTCGTCCGGGTCCATGGCCTCCAGGATGTCCGCCGCCCGCTCCTCCTTCAGCTTGCCGAGGATCTCGATCTGGTCGTCCTCGGGGAGCTCTTCGAGCACGTCGGCGAGGCGGTCGTCGTCGAGGGCCGCGGCGACCTCGGTGCGGCGCTTGGCGGAGAGGTGGTGCAGCACGTTGGCGAGGTCGGCGGGGCGCAGCTGCTCGAAGGTGGCGAGCAGGCTCTCGGCGCCCTGGCCGTGCTCCTCCAGGGAGAACCCGGTGACCTGAGACCACTCGACGGTGAGCGTCTCCCCCCTGGCCCGCCGGAGGGCACCCTTCTTCCCCTTGCGGACGAAGACCCGGTCCACCTCCCAGTCCCGGCGGGCCGGCAGCTGCTGTACGGCCAGGTCGAGGACGGTGACCTCCTCGCCGGTCTCGGCCAGCTGGACCCGGCGGTCGAGGAGTTCGCCGAAGACCAGGCGTTCGGTGGGGCGCTGCTCGAAGCGGCGGACGTTCAGCACGCCGGTGGTGATGACCTGGCCGGACTCGACGCCGGTCACCCGGGTCATGGGCAGGAAGATACGGCGCCGGGTGGACAGTTCGACGACCAGGCCGAGCAGCCGGGGCGGGCGGCGGCCGACGCGCAGCATGACGACGAGGTCCCGGACGCGGCCCACCTGGTCGCCGGTGGGATCGAAGGCGGGGACACCGGCGAGGTGCGAGACGAAGATGCGGGGAGCGCCGGCTGCCATGGTGTTGCTTCCTTTACCTACCGGAGTACCGCTTGCGTGGTTTTCGGTTCCTTCTGCCCGCTCGATGGGCTTCAGGCTAGCCCGTACCGATCGGATACGCCCTGGTGAGCGGTCCGGACGGACCGGCTCCGGCGGGCGGGTGGGGCACCGGTACGCTGCGGTACGCCCTGCCGGACCGCTCAGAAAGGTGGCCCTGTCTGTGACCGCTCTCGCTCCGGGCCGTACTCGCCGCGCCGCACTGGTCAGCGCGGTGTGCGCTCTGGCCGTCCTCACCGGATGCGGCGGGGATCCGGACGCGGGCACGAACGGGGTGGGCAAGCTGTCGCCGGACCTGATCCAGTCGAGAACGCGGACGGCGGCGTCGTCGGTGGCGACGGTGCGGATGGCGGGCACGGTGGTCACCAGCGGTCGTACGTACGAGCTGGACATGCGCCTGAACAAGGAGGGCGGGACCGGGTCGGTCACGTCGAAGGGATCCACGTTCCAGCTCCTCCGGGTCGGCGGCACGTTGTATCTGCAGGCCGACGCGGGGTTCTGGAACCACGCGGACGGCAGTGACACGACCGCGGCGACCAAGCTCGACGGCAAGTACGTCAAGGTGCCGCGGACGGATCCCGCGTACAAGAAGTTCAGCGGCTTCACGGACAAGGACGTCCTCCTCTCGGGCCTGCTGACCCTGCACGGCTCGCTCGCCACGGCCGGTCACCACGAGCAGTCGGGCACCCGCACGATCCGCATCACCGGCGACGGCGGCTCCGGCGGCACCCTCGACGTCTCCCTGGAGGGCAAGCCGTACCCCCTCCGGCTGGAACGCGGCGGCGGCGCCGGCACCCTCACCTTCTCCGACTGGGGTAAGGACTTCAGCGTGGTCGAACCGGAGAAGGGTGAGACGGTCGACTACGGGAAGCAGCTCCCGGCGTCGTAGCGGGTCATCCCGAGCACGCACGCGGGCCTGTCCGGCGGTGCCGAACTCGGCCCGGTCGTCCGCTACTTGGGTTTCCGGCGCCGCGAGAGCAGCCGCGGCAGGGCGGCCGGGACCGGGCGCCGGGTGGTGGCGGGGGAGGCGAGCGGGGGCGCTGCCAGGTTCCCCTCCGGCAGGGGCGATGCCGTCCCCGTCGGGGTCAGGCGCAGCACCCTGCACTCCCTCGCCCAGCGGCCGGTCATCGCCTCGCCGTCGGGGGCGTTGAGGCGCTTGCCCTTCAGCTCCGCCACCGCCGCGTCCCACTCCGGGGAGCCGGCGGGCAGCTCCGCGACCGTCGCCGTCCAGGTGACCAGCCGGCCGCCCTTGTCCTTGCTGCGGACGGTCACCTCCGCCGACCCTCCGTCGGCCAGCTCGCCCAGCGGCTGCTCGGCTCCGTCGCCGACCAGGCACACGCCGCCGTCGGCCCACGCGTGCCACACCGCACGCGCCGTCGGCGCCCCGGCGGCCCGCACCCAGACGAGGCCGGACTTCTTCGTGGCCTCCTCGACGAGGGCCTGGCCGAGCAGCTCGCTTGTCATGGCGCCCACCCTATCCAGGCCGGGTCACAGCCAGCCGTTGCGCTTCAGCGTGCGGTGGATGCCGAGGCAGATCACCCCGGTGATGGCCATGATCACCGGGTAGCCGTACCGCCAGTGCAGCTCCGGCATGTACTTGAAGTTCATGCCGTACACCCCGCACACCATCGTCGGTACGGCGATGATCGCGGCCCAGGACGTGATCTTGCGCATGTCCTCGTTCTGCGCGACGGACGCCTGCGCGAGGTTGGCCTGGAGGATCGAGTTGAGGAGTTCGTCGAAGCCGACGACCTGCTCCTGGACGCGGGCGAGGTGGTCGGCGACGTCCCGGAAGTACTTCTGGATGTCGGGGTCGACGAGTCGCATCGGCCGCTCGCTCAGCAGCTGCATCGGGCGCAGCAGGGGCGACACCGCGCGCTTGAACTCCAGTACCTCGCGCTTGAGCTGGTAGATCCGTGCCGAGTCGACACCGCGGGAGACGCCGCCCCGGCGGCCCGGCGTGAAGACCTCGGTCTCCACCTCGTCGATGTCGTCCTGCACGGCGTCGGCGACCGCCACGTATCCGTCCACGACGTGGTCGGCGATGGCGTGCAGCACGGCCGAGGGGCCCTTGGCGAGCAGCTCGGGGTCGTCCTGGAGCCGGTGCCGCAGCGCCCGCAGCGAGCCCTGCCCGCCGTGCCGGACGGTGATGAAGAAGTCCCGGCCGGTGAAGCACATGACCTCGCCGGTCTCCACGACCTCGCTGTTGGCGGTGAGCTGGTCGTGCTCGACGTAGTGGATGGTCTTGAAGACGGTGAACAGGGAGTCGTCGTACCGCTCCAGCTTCGGCCGCTGGTGGGCCTGCACGGCGTCCTCCACGGCCAGCGGGTGGAGCCCGAACTCGCCTGCGATACCGGCGAATTCGGCCTCGGTCGGCTCGTGCAGGCCGATCCACACGAACCCGCCGTCGCGGCGTACCAGCCGCATCGCCTCGTGCGGGGTCAGCGGCTTGCCGGTCTCGACGCGGGCGCCGTCACGGTAGACGGCGCAGTCGACGACGGCCGAGGGGGTGCCGGGGTCGCGGGTCGTGTCGTACGCGCCGTTCTCCGGCCGCAGGCTCTTGCGCAGCGAGGGGCGGGAAGGGCGGACCACGGCACGGAGGTCGCGGATCATCGACATGGGCAGGCTCCTTCGCGACAGGCAGCGGAAGACCGCCGAGGAACGGGTGGAACTACCCGGAATGAGGACGTCCTGGCTTCGGATGTTTGGCACGTCCACAAAGCGGGGAGCACCGCACCGTTGCGGTGGCGACTTCGCTACTGATTCAGATCAGACGAACGGATCCAGACAGATCCGGAACGGACCGGTCAGAGGGATCAGGCAAGCGAGACGAAGTGCTCTTCCGAACGACAACGCGCACGAAAAGGCGGCAGCCAGCCAGAGAAAGAGATTCAGAGGCCGGAAGAGCGAGTGGTACTGCACGGGTGACTTCGATCCATGACAGCCCCACCTCCTCCAGCCGGTCCCTCGTAAGGGAGTCCTGTCGGTGTCGGGGACTGACGGCGACGCACTGCGTGCTGCCCCGAACCACCGCGGTCAGAGTAGCAGCAGCCCTCAGTGTCAAGGCGCCGCTTTGCCCGGTACTGACGAGTTCTATGCTCACGACATGGCTGAAGTTCTTCCTCTGGTAGAGGCCCGGTTGACCACCGCACTGGGCGAACCGGACGCGCGCGCGGCGGTCACCTTCCTCGGTACGGACCGCATCGAGGTGCTCCGTTTCCACGAGGATCTCCAGGGCGAGAACGTCGTCCGCTACGCCACCCTCGGCATGTCCGCGCACCCCATGGCCGACCCCACCGCGGTGGTCGCGGACCCCGTCAAAGGGCCGCGCGCCGAGCTGGTCCTCTCGGTCCGCGCCGGGCTCGCCGAGACCGACAAGGTGCTCCGCGCGCTCGCCGTACTCGCCGCGTCCCCGCAGGTGGAGGGCCTGGTCGTGACGCCGGGCGCGTCCCTGGACGTGGGCGACCCGCTGTGGCCTGGCGCGCCCTTCACCTCCGTCCTGGTCGGCGAACCGGGCGGTCTCGTCGAGGATCTGGAGCTGGACGGGCCGCTCGACCCCGTACGGTTCCTGCCGCTGCTGCCGATGACGCCGAACGAGGCCGCCTGGAAGCGCGTGCACGGCGCCGGCGCCCTCCATGAGCGCTGGCTCGCGAACGGGGCCGATCTCCGGGACCCGCACCGGAAATCCGTCCCGCTGGACTGACCCGGGGGTGAGCAAGCTCACCAAGCGGCGTTCGCCGCCGGTCAGTTGGCAGAGCGGGTGACGCCGTCGCCGCCGGCGTGCCGCGCGGCGGGAACCGTCCGCCCACGCGACCGCGTGCGCTGGACGGGTGATCGTCCTTGACGTGGGGCACCCGGGGTAGGACCGTGGGGCTCTATGAGGGGCGAACCCAGTTGCCCGAAGTGTGGTGGCCGGGTCAGGGCTCCCGGACTCTTCGCCGACACCTGGCAGTGCGATGTCCACGGGACCGTGCATCCGGTACAGCCCGTGATCCCGCCCAGCGTCGAGGCCCTCGGTGTGGTGGTGCACCGCACCCAGGTTCCGGTGTGGATGCCCTGGCCGCTGCCGGTCGGCTGGCTGTTCACGGGCGTGGCCTGTGCCGGTGACGACCGCAGCGGGGGCCGCGCGACCGCCGTCGCCTGCTCCGGACCCGCGCCGCTCGGCGGCATAGGGGAGATGATCCTGGTCGCCGAGGAGCTGGGGGTCGGCCTCGGCGCCCGGTACGCGGGGATCGACGGGCCGGATCCCGGGCCGTACATGAACGTGGAGAAGCCGCCCCAGGCGAAGGTGCTGGCGGCGGGGCGGCCCACGCCGCTGTGGCACGTCTCCGGGGCCCCCGACGACCGGGCCGTCTTCGCGGGCGAGGCGCGGGGGCTGTGGCTCTGGACCGTGGTGTGGCCCGAGCAGACGGGGCTGCTGATGTACGACGAGCTGGTGCTGACCGATCTGCGCGATGCGGGGGCCGAGGTGGACCTGGTGCCGTGCGGGGCGTTGTCGCCTCGGTTGCTGGAGCCGTAGCGCCGTAGGCGCCGTAGAGCCGGTGCGATTGTCGTCCGCAGGCCGGTGGGGACTGGTCGCGCCCACGCGGCGGAGCCGCATGTCGATACAGCCCCGTGCCCTTTGGGGCGCGTTGTCCTGTGCGTCGGCTGTACGGGGTGCCCCCGGCTTTCGGGTGTGACAGGGGCACCCTGCGCCGGCCGTTATCCTTGACGCGTCCCTTCCGTGTCGTCCCGCTGGAGTCCGCATCGTGCGTATCGATCTGCACTGCCACTCCACCGCCTCCGACGGTACGGACACCCCGGCCGAGCTGGTGCGCAATGCCGCCGCTGCCGGTCTCGACGTCGTCGCGCTGACCGACCACGACACCACCCGCGGGCACGCCGAGGCCGTCGCCGCGCTGCCCGAGGGGCTCACCCTGGTCACCGGGGCCGAGCTGTCCTGCCGTGTCGACGGCGTCTCCATGCACATGCTGGCCTACCTCTTCGACCCCGAGGAGCCCGCCCTGCTCGCCGAGCGCGAGCTGGTCAGGGACGACCGGGTGCCGCGCGCCCAGGGCATGGTCGCCAGGCTGAACGCGCTGGGGGTGCCGGTCACCTGGGAGCAGGTGCTGCGGATCGCCGGGGACGGTTCGGTGGGGCGGCCGCACGTCGCCTCTGCCCTCGTGGAGCTCGGTGTCGTACCGACCGTGAGCGACGCCTTCACCGAGGAGTGGCTGGCCGACGGCGGCCGGGCCTTCGTGGAGAAGCACGAGACCGACCCCTTCGAGGCGATCCGGCTGGTCAAGGGCGCCGGCGGGGTGTGCGTCTTCGCGCATCCCGGGGCCGCGAAGCGCGGGCGCACGGTGCCCGAGCCGGTGATCGCCGAGCTGGCCGCGGCCGGTCTCGACGGCATCGAGGTCGACCACATGGACCACGACGAGGACACCCGCGCACGGCTGCGGGGGCTCGCCGGGGAGCTGGGGCTGCTGGTCACGGGGTCCTCGGACTACCACGGCAGCCGCAAGACGGTGACGCTGGGCGAGTACACCACCCACCCCGAGGTGTACGGCGAGATCACGCGCCGGGCGACCGGGGCGTTCCCGGTGCCGGGGACCGGCGGAGCCTGAGGCCCGGTCCTCGCCCGCCCGAATCCCTTCTCCCGCAAGGCCTGTAGCACCCCCATGTTCGACCTCGCCGTCTTCGGTTCCCTCTTCCTGACCCTCTTCGTCATCATGGATCCCCCGGGGATCACCCCGATCTTCCTCGCCCTCACCGCCGGCCGGCCCGGCAAGGTGCAGAAGCGGATGGCCTTCCAGGCCGTGTGCGTGGCGGGCGGTGTCATCACGGTCTTCGGACTGCTGGGGCACCAGATCCTTGACTACCTGCACGTCTCCGTGCCCGCGCTGATGATCGCGGGCGGACTGCTGCTCCTGCTCATCGCCCTGGACCTGCTCACCGGCAAGAACGACGAGCCGAAGCAGACCAAGGACGTCAACGTGGCGCTGGTGCCGCTGGGCATGCCGCTGCTGGCCGGCCCCGGTGCGATCGTGTCGGTCATCCTGGCCGTCCAGAAGGCCGACAGCGTGGCCATGCAGGTGTCCGTGTGGACCGCCATCCTCGCGATCCACGTCGTGCTGTGGCTGGTGATGCGCTACTCGCTGCTGATCATCCGGGTCATCAAGGACGGCGGGGTCGTCCTGGTGACGCGGCTCGCGGGCATGATGCTCTCCGCCATCGCCGTGCAGCAGATCATCAACGGCGTCACCCAGGTGATCAAGGGCGCGTAGCGCGGCGCGCCAGGCCCGCAAA
The DNA here is from genome assembly GCF_043201715.1 of Streptomyces sp. NPDC048291. NCBI lineage: Bacteria > Bacillati > Actinomycetota > Actinomycetes > Kitasatosporales > Streptomycetaceae > Streptomyces > Streptomyces sp. NPDC048291. The sequence continues at coordinate 301,218 of NZ_JBICZC010000004.1, read as the reverse complement.
CGCAGAACCCCCGTACGGCATCGATGCCGTACGGGGGTCCTGAAGACTGTGCGGTGCGCCGCGCGTCGTCGGTGTGGCTGTTCTCGTCTGTCGTTGTCGCGTCTGTCGTTGTCGCGTCGTCCTGTTACGAAGCCTGGGTCTCGGCCGGTCGGATCCACAGGCGCTGCCCCACGGCGGCGGCCTGCTGCACGATCCTGCTGACGGAGGCGGCGTCCACGACAGTGCTGTCCACGGTGGTGCCGTCGACCTCGTCGAGTCGCATGATTTCGAAGCGCATGGCCTCTCCCTTCGTCGTCCTGTTCCGTAGGAGTCAACGGCTTGCGTGTTACAAACATTCCCTACGCTAAAGAAATTTTTCGAACGTCTAATTACCGACCGGTAAGAGTCTGCAGGAGACTGACCGGGACCGGTTGTGTTCGCAGCGTGACCGCCGGGACAATGGAGGCGATGAACGACGACCTCGCCGCCCTCCAGGCCCGTATCGACCGCACGAACGAGCTGCTCACCCGCATGCTCGCCGAAGTGGCCAAGACGCCCTCGACGCACGCCATCTTCGTGGACGCGGGCTACCTCTACGCGGCCACGGGCCGGCTCGTCGCCGGGACGGAGGACCGCCGCGCCTTCGACCTCGACGCCGAAGGCCTGATCGAGGCGCTCATCGACAAGGCGCGCCAGATCTTCGCCGACAGCCGGCTGCTGCGCGTCTACTGGTACGACGGCGCCCGCCGCCGCATCCACACCGCCGAGCAGCAGGCCATCGCCGAACTCCCCGACGTCAAGGTCCGCCTCGGCAACCTCAACGCCAACAACCAGCAGAAGGGCGTCGACTCCCTGATCCGCACGGACCTGGAGTCACTCGCCCGGCACCGCGCCATCAGCGACGCGGCCCTGCTCGGCGGCGACGAGGACCTGGTCTCGGCGGTCGAGGCCGCCCAGGGCTACGGCGCCCGCGTCCACCTGTGGGGCATCGAGGCCCCCGAGGGCCGCAACCAGGCCGAGCCGCTGCTCTGGGAGGTCGACAGCCAGCGCACCCTCGACCTCGAGTTCTTCAAGCCGTACGTCTCCAGACGCGCCGCCCCCGCCTACGAGGCCGGCGCCACCAGACCCACCCGCGAGGACGTCCGTTTCGTCGGCGCGCAGATCGCCGCGAAGTGGCTCTCCTCGCGGGGCCGCGAGGCGCTCGTCGAGCTGCTGCCCGGCCACCCCTACCTGCCCGGCCCCGTCGACCAGGACCTCCTCGTCGAGGCCGAGGGGATGCTCCAGTACTCCCTGCGCGGCCAGGCCGACCTGCGCCGCGCCCTGCGGGACGGCTTCTGGGAGCACCTCCAGACGCAGTACTAGGCAGTACCAGGCAGTACCAGGCAGTACTAGGCCTCGTCCTGGGTGCTGTCCCAGAAGCCGGCGACGGCCTCGGCGGTGGCGGCGGGGCGGTCGGTGTTGGGTGAGTGCTCGGCCCCCTCGACGACCGTCCGGTGCGCGCGCAGCCGCAGCGCCATGTCGTCCAGAAGCGGTACCGGCCAGGTGTCGTCCCGCGCGCCCGACAGGACGTGGAAGGGCAGCGGGACCGCGGCGAGCTCCGTGACGCGGTCCGGTTCGGTGCACAACTGGCGGCCGGTGGCGATGAGTTGGGCCGGCTTGTTGCCCAGCCAGCGGCGCCGCAGGTCCTCGCCGTCCTCCAGGCCCTCCGCCGCGCCGTCCGGTTCCTCCAGCTCCTCCGGTGCCTCCATGGCCTGCATGGCGTCCCACACCTCGGCCATCGACATCACGGCGAGCGCGTCCCGCAGCAGCTTCACGCGCTGCTGCTGGGAGGAGGAGATCTGCGCGGGGCCCGACGCCATCAGGGTCAGCGAGCGGAACGGCGTGCGGTCGAGGAGCACGGCCGCGCGGGCGATCTGGCCGCCGAGGGAGTGTCCCAGCAGATGCACCGGCCCGCCCGCACCGACCGCCGCCGCCTGCGCGAGCACGTCCCGCGCCAACTCCTCCTGGGCGTAGGCCGATTCGTCGTCCGCCGGCCCGTCCGACTCGAACTGCCCGCGCCCGTCCACGGCGACCGTCCGGTACCCGCGCCGGCCCAGCGGCACGAGCAGCCGGTTGAAGTCCTCCTTGCTCCCGGTGAACCCGGGCAGCAACAGCGCGACCCCCCTGGGCTCGACCCCGGCGGCCACGGGCGCGTCGACGACGGCGAACTCACCCCGGTCGGTGGTGAGCGCGTACGCGCGGGCTCCGGCGGGCGGGACGAAGGTGCGAGGCCTGCTCATGGGGGAGAGGGTATCCGCAGCGGGGTGACCGACCGGGAGCCGGTGGGTGAATCCCGGTGCCGGTCCGGGCGGTGCGGGTGCGGGCGGTGCGGACACGCGGACGGCCCGGACCACACGGGGTGGTCCGGGCCGTCGTCACGCGCGTGCTCAGGCCTCCGGGGCCGCGGCGGTCGCCTTCCGCGTCCGGCGGGCCTTCGGCTTCGCCTCCGCGTCGGCCGCCTCGGCGGATCCGGCGGTCTCCACGGCCTCGGCCGCCTTGCGGGTGGTGCGGCGCCTCGGCTTCGCCGCCGGCTCCTCGGTCGCCTGCGCCGGGATCTCCGCGGTGGCGGCGGCTGCCGTCTTGCGGGTGCGGCGGGGCTTGGCCTCGGTGGCTTCGGCGGTGTCGACGGCGGTCTCGGCGGCGGCTGCGGCCGTCTTCCGGGTCCGGCGCGGCTTGGGCGCGACCTCGGCTTCCGCCTCGGCGGTCTCGGTGACGGCGGCTGCCGTCTTCCGGGTCCGACGGGGCTTCGCCTCGGTGACCGCCTCGGCCGGCTCCGCCTCGGCGACGGTCGCCGCCGCCTTGCGGGTGCGGCGGGGCTTGGCCTCCGTGCCCTCGGCGGTGTCCACCGAGGCTTCGGCCGCCGCGGCCGTCTTCCGCGTGCGGCGCGGCTTGGCCGCCGCTTCGGCCTCGCCGGCCTCCGGGACGGCGGCTGCCGTCTTGCGGGTGCGGCGGGGCTTGGCCTCGGTGGCTTCGGCGGTGTCGACAGCGGCTTCGGCGGCTGCGGCCGTCTTCCGGGTCCGGCGCGGCTTGGCCGCGGCCTCGGCCTCCGCCTCGGCGGTGACCGGCTGCGGCTCGGTCGCCACCGGCTCGGCCGGCTCCGCGGCCTTGCGGGTGCGGCGACGGGCCGGGGCAACCGGGGCCTCGACGGTCTCCGCCGGAGCCTGCGCGACCTCGGTCACGGGCTCGGCGGCCTTACGGACACGGCGGCGCGGCTTGGCCTCGACGGCCTCGGCGGTGTCCACCGCGGCCTCGGCGGCGGCTGCGGCCGTCTTCCGCGTGCGGCGCGGCTTCGGCTCCGCCACGGTCTCGACCGCCTCGACGGCTGCCACGGGGGCGACCGCCTCGGGTGCCTCGGCCGTCTTGCGGGTGCGGCGACGGACGGGGGCCGCCGGCGCCTCTTCGGCCACCGGAGCCTCGGTCACCACCGGAGCCTCGGTCACCACCGGTGCCGTCGCCTCCGCGACCGGCGTGGCCTCCGCGGACCTGCGGGTGCGGCGGCGACGCGGCTTCTCCGCCTCGGCCGGTTCCACGACGGCCTCGACCGTCTCGACGACGGCCTCCGGCGTCACGGTCACCGGGGCGGCGGCCGTCACCGGCTCCTGCGACGCCCCGTTGCGGGTGCGGCGACGGCGGCGCGGGGTCCGGGCGGCCGTCGGCTCCGACGCCGCGAGGGCGTCGTCGGCGGCGGGCGACGCGGCCTCGGCGGCAGGCGCCGTGGACGTCGTACCGGAGGCCTGGTCCAGGGCCGTACCGTTGCGCGTGCGACGGCGGCGGCGCGGGGTGCGGGCCGGACGCTCGCGCTCCTCGGTACGGGCCTCCTGGCGGGCGTCGTTGCGACCGCCCCGGCCACCGCGACCGCGGGCACCGCGGCCACCGGTCTCGCCCAGGTCCTCCACCTCCTCCGCGTCGAGCCCGGCGCGGGTGCGCTCCGAGCGCGGCAGGACACCCTTGGTGCCCGCGGGGATCTTGAGGTCCTCGAAGAAGTGCGGGGAGGTGGAGTACGTCTCCACCGGGTCGGGGAACTTGAGGTCCAGCGCCTTGTTGATGAGCTGCCAGCGCGGGATGTCGTCCCAGTCGACGAACGTGATCGCCGTACCCGAAGCGCCCGCGCGGCCGGTACGGCCGACCCGGTGCAGGTACGTCTTCTCGTCCTCGGGGGACTGGTAGTTGATGACGTGGGTGACGCCCTCGACGTCGATGCCGCGCGCGGCGACGTCGGTGCAGACGAGGACGTCCACCTTGCCGTTGCGGAACGCGCGCAGCGCCTGCTCGCGGGCGCCCTGGCCGAGGTCGCCGTGGACGGCGCCGGAGGCGAAGCCGCGGCGCTCGAGCTGCTCGGCGATGTCGGCGGCGGTGCGCTTGGTGCGGCAGAAGATCATCGCGAGCCCGCGGCCGTCGGCCTGCAGTATGCGCGCGATCATCTCCGGCTTGTCCATGGAGTGCGCGCGGTAGACGAACTGCGCGATGTTCGCGACGGTCGCGCCCTCGTCGTCCGGCGCGGTGGCGCGGATGTGGGTGGGCTGGCTCATGTACCGGCGCGCGAGGCCGATGACCGCGCCCGGCATGGTCGCCGAGAACAGCATGGTCTGGCGCTTGGCCGGCAGCATGGCGATGATCTTCTCGACGTCGGGCAGGAAGCCCAGGTCGAGCATCTCGTCGGCCTCGTCGAGGACGAGCGACTTGATGTGCTTGAGGTCGAGCTTCTTCTGGCCCGCGAGGTCGAGCAGGCGGCCCGGGGTGCCGACGACGACGTCGACGCCCTTCTTCAGGGCCTCGACCTGCGGCTCGTAGGCACGACCGCCGTAGATGGCGAGAACGCGTACGTTGCGGACCTTGCCGGCCGTCAGGAGGTCGTTGGTGACCTGGGTGCAGAGCTCGCGCGTGGGGACGACGACGAGCGCCTGCGGGGCGTTGGTGAGGGCCTCGGGGGCGGCGCGCCCGGCCTCCACGTCGGCGGGGACGGTCACGCGCTCCAGGAGCGGCAGACCGAAGCCGAGGGTCTTGCCCGTGCCGGTCTTGGCCTGGCCGATGACGTCGGTGCCGGACAGGGCGACCGGGAGCGTCATCTCCTGGATGGGGAAGGGGTTGATGATGCCGACGGCTTCCAGGGCCTCGGCGGTCTCGGGAAGGATTCCGAGTTCACGAAACGTCGTAGTCAGGGTTTTGCCTCTTCTGTGTGGCGCGGCGCGAGGCGAGCGCGGGGGTCTTTGACGGACCGTGCCGGGGACGTCGGCTGCCTTACGGGCGGGCCGTGGGGGGCACGCCGTAGTGCACGGGACCTCTGCCGACGCTCTAGCGCTCGTACCGCTGAGGGTGTGTCCCTCCGGTCGTCGTACGCACAGTGCCGTACGAGCCGGGAGGGCTGTCGGGTCGGAGCCGATCGGGCCACCGACCGGGCATCCTCATACGTGCGGCCTGTCGAGGTACGTCGGAATTCGACGGCGTACCAGCAGGCGCATTACCACCATACCCCGGAATCGTGCACATGCGATGGCCGATTTGGTCACGTCGTGGTAGTCACAGTGGTTGACCAGGGGCTTCCCCGGGACTTCTCCGGGTCTCCCTGAGGTTTTCCCGGGGTCTTCTCGTGGCTTCCCGGGGCTTCCGCGAGGCGGCGGGCGGGCTATTGTGCCCTTCATGACGAGCTCTGACAAGCCTGAGACCGCCTCCGCCGAACCGACCGGTGTCGCCGCCCAGGACTGGGCGCAGGCGGCCGCCGACCCGCACTACCGTGCCGCGGTCGTGGATCTGCTCGGCGCCCTCGCGTACGGCGAGCTCGCGGCGTTCGAGCGGCTCGCGGAGGACGCCAAGCTGGCGCCCTCGCTGGTGGACAAGGCCGAGCTGGCGAAGATGGCGTCGGCCGAGTTCCACCACTTCGAGCGGCTGCGGAACCGGCTCACGGAGATCGGCGAGGACGCCACGCAGGCGATGGAGCCGTTCGTCGCCGCCCTCGACGGCTTCCACCGGCAGACGGCGCCGTCCGACTGGCTGGAGGGCCTGGTCAAGGCCTACGTCGGCGACTCGATCGCCAGTGACTTCTACCGGGAGGTCGCGGCCCGCCTCGACGCCGACACCCGCGAACTCGTGCTGGCCGTCCTCGACGACACCGGGCACGCCGGGTTCGCGGTGGAGAAGGTGCGCGCGGCCATCGACGCCGACCCGCGGGTGGGCGGCCGACTGGCCCTGTGGGCGCGGCGGTTGATGGGGGAGGCGCTGTCGCAGTCCCAGCGGGTGGTCGCCGACCGGGACGCGCTGTCGACCATGCTGGTCGGGGGCGTGGCCGACGGGTTCGACCTCGCCGAGGTGGGGCGGATGTTCTCGCGGATCACCGAGGCGCACACGAAGCGGATGGCTGCGCTGGGGCTGGCGGCGTAGCGCTCTGTGGGGGCGGTTGCGGGGGTTGCGCGGCCTGAGGCCGGTGGGGGCTGTTCGCGCAGTTCCCCGCGCCCCTCTCGGGGCGCTTCGGCTCGGTCGCTCGGAAAGTGCTCGGCGTGCGTGTGGACGCTACGCCGGGATCGATCGTCGGCGCAGGTGGCGGCCCGCCGGGCGGAGCAGCAGGGACAGGGACGCCGCCGAGACGATCGCCGCGCCCAGAAGAGTGACCAGGACCGTGCCGGGACCGAGCGCGCTGTGGGTGACGAAGTCGCCGAAGAGGGCTCCCGCGACGCCCGTGCAGAACACCAGGGGACGCGCCGGGAGTCGGTGGGACAGGCGGCTGGCGGCGGCCCACGACAGGGCCAGGCCGAGCAGGGCGGATCCAAGGACTTCCAGGAGCATCACGAGGGGTCCCTCCCACGGCCGGCCCGTGCTTCACGGTCGTAGCCCGTCATACCCGTGACCAGCGGAATGCAATCCTCCTCTGTGGACGACTTGTGGGCCACATGTGGAGGGGCGACACGGCGAGAGGCGACATGCCGAGGGGCCGGGTGGACACACGTCCGCCCGGCCCCTCCGTGCTGCTGTGGTCAGACCGCGCTGAAGCCGACCTTGCGCACCGTCGGCTCACCGAGCTCGATGTACGCCAGGCGGTCCGTCGGGACCAGGACCTTGCGGCCGCGCTCGTCCTCCAGGGACAGCACCTGTGACTTGCCGGCCAGCGCGTCGGCGACGAGGCGCTCGACCTCCTCGGCGTTCAGACCGCTCTCCAGAACGATCTCGCGAGGCGCGTGCTGCACGCCGATCTTGACCTCCACGGCTATGTCCCTCCGACGGTCAGTGAAGTGCGCGACCTTCCGCGCCGTACGCAGCACACATTAGCCCGGTGAGGGGAGCTACACGCTGCGCACGTGCACGCCAGGAGCGAACAGCGAACGGGAATTCGTTGTCAGGCGGTGTCAGTGGTGGGCGTCGAGGCCGTGCAGCGGGAATCCCGCGATGCCCCGCCAGGCCAGTGAGGTCAGCAGCTGGACCGCCTGGTCGCGCGGGACCGAGCGGTCGCTGTGCAGCCAGGAACGGGCCACCACCTGGGCGAGACCGCCGAGGCCGGAGGCGAGCAGCATCGACTCGGCGCTCGGCAGACCGGTGTCCTCGGCGATGACCTCGCAGATCGCCTCGGCACACTCGGTGGTGACCTTGTCGACGCGTTCGCGTACCGCGGGCTCGTTCGTCAGGTCGGACTCGAAGACCAGGCGGAAGGCCCCGCCGTCGTCCTCGACGTACGCGAAGTACGCGTCCATGGTCGCCCGGACCCGCTGCTTGTTGTCGGTCGTCGACGCGAGCGCGCCGCGCACCGCCCCGATCAAGGCCTCGCAGTGCTGGTCCAGCAGGGCCAGGTAGAGGTCGAGCTTGCCCGGGAAGTGCTGGTAGAGCACAGGCTTGCTGACGCCCGCGCGTTCGGCGATGTCGTCCATGGCGGCCGCGTGGTACCCCTGCGCGACGAAAACCTCCTGGGCGGCGCCCAGCAGCTGGTTCCGTCGGGCACGGCGCGGCAGGCGGGTGCCCCGCGGGCGTGCCGCCTCTGTCTGCTCGATGGCTGTCACGCCGCCTCCCAAAGTCGTCCACATGAGTCGTCCACATGCGGATCGCTCCGCGCGGCCATCGTACTTTTCGGTAACCGTGCTGTGCGCGGTGCGAGCGCAGAATTTCACGTACCGGACGACGGCGAAAGCCGCACCGGGAAATTACCGGGACATACGAACAGGCCAGGTGGGCAAGCCGGAGGCCGGTCGGCCGGTCGCGGTCAGCGGTAGTCGTCCTCGTCCAGGGCGACCACGCGTGCCTGCTCGATCAGATCGGCCTCGTTCGCGCGGGCCGGATCGACACCCGTGAGCGGGTCGTCGTGGGACGGCGTGACGTCCGTGTGCTGCTCGGCTGCGTCGCCCTCAGGGGCCTCGACGTCGATCTCCAGGGGGTCCAGCGCCTCCAGATCGCCGAGTACGTCGGGGTCGGTGGGGTCATGGGCCATGGTGGGCTCCCTTCCTCGGAAGATCCCTGGCGGAACCAGGGGGCCACAAACGGGTGCCCTGTCTACGAGCGTAGGAGACACCGGATGCGGACGCTATGCCGTCGCCGTGTCTTCGCCGTGCCGTCGCCGCGCCGTCCAGGGCCGTTCGCGGCTCGCGCGGCCGGGGCCGGGCACGGCTCGCGCGCGGCTCGCCCGGGTGGTTCTGTGACGGCGAACACATGAATCACGGTGTGATCGTCTCGTAACATTGGCGCATGTCTTCGACCGAACTGCCCTTCGTGCCGCCCACCAGCGTGCTCCCCGAGGCGGCGGCAGTCAGAGTCGCGGAGGGCGAACGGCTGCGGTCGGTGGGACTGCCCGGCGTGACCCTCTCGGTGCGTTCGCGCCCGCCCGCGCGTGAGGGCCTGCCGCCGGCGCTCTACATCCACGGGCTCGGCGGCTCCTCGCAGAACTGGTCGGAGCTGATGGAGCAGCTCGAAGGCGTCGTGGACGGCGAGGCGATCGACCTGCCGGGGTTCGGCGACTCGCCGCCGCCGGACGACGGCGACTACTCCGTCACCGGCCACGCGCGCGCGGTCATCCGCTATCTCGACGCGGTCGGCCGCGGTCCGGTCCATCTCTTCGGCAACTCCCTCGGCGGCGCGGTCGCCACCCGGGTCGCCGCCGTCCGACCTGACCTCGTACGCACCCTCACGCTCATCTCGCCGGCCCTGCCCGAACTGCGCGTACAGCGCACCGCCGTGCCGACGGTCCTGCTCGGCCTCCCCGGCGTCGCCGGGCTCCTCACCCGTACGACCGGCAAGTGGACCGCCGAACAGCGGGTACGGGGGGTGCTGGCCCTCTGCTACGGCGATCCCAGCCGGGTGACGCCCGAGGCGTTCGAGCACGCGGTGCAGGAGCTGGAGCGGCGGCTGCGGCTGCCGTACTTCTGGGACGCGATGGCGCGGTCCGCGCGCGGGATCGTCAACGCGTACACACTGGGCGGCCAGCACGGGCTCTGGCGCCAGGCCGAGCGCGTCCTCGCCCCGACCCTGCTGATCTACGGCGGCCGCGACCAGCTCGTCGGCTACCGCATGGCCCAGAAGGCCGCGCGCAGCTTCCGCTACTCCCGGCTGCTCTCCATGCCGGACGCCGGGCATGTGGCGATGATGGAGTACCCGGCGGCGGTCGCCGGGGCGTTCCGTGAACTCATGGCTTCCGCCGACAGGTTGGGCGGCGGACCGGCTGCCGGGACCGTCGGCGGCGGCCCGGTCGCGCCGGGCGCGGGGAGCTGAGGGACGAGTGGGACGCCACAGCCGCCGCGGGCCGGCAGCCAAGGGTGATGCGGCGGACATAGGGAACGCGCGCGCGGCCCGGAAGCAGGGCCCGGGGGACGGTGAGCGGGGTTCCGCGGGGCCTGCGCGGCCTGCGGTACCGCGCCCGGCCGACGGGACACCCGCGGGCGGGGCACCGCGCTTCACGGACGGCACGCCTGCGCAGGGCGTTCCACGGCCGCCCGACGGCACGCCCGCTCGGGGGGTCCCGGGGTTCACCGGCGGGATGCCGGCCGGTGGCGTGCCTCGCCACCCCGACGGAACCCCGGCGCACGGCGTCCCGCGTTTCCCGGACGGGACCCCGGCGCACGGTGTCCCACGGGTCCGTGGCGGGCACCCGCAGCAGCGAGAGGCGGGCGGCGGCTGGGGCCGGCTGGGCGGGGCGGACGGTGCTCCCGGCGGGCCCGCGGGCACCGCTTCCGGGGCGACCGGTGTGTCGATACCGCGGCAGCGGCGGGGCGGGCCCGGCGGGCCGCGGCAGGACTACGTCGACGCCTTCGACGAGGACGTCGACGTCTTCGCGCCCCGCCCCGGCATCGGCGCCCAGCGCGCGGAAACGTATCCGCCCGGCTCGGGTCCGCACACCTCCCCGCTCCCGTCCGGCGTCGACGGGGGTGCCGGCGAGGCCGACGACGCGCCGCCCACCGGCGAGCCCGCGCAGCCCAAGGGCGGCAAGAGCCGGGCCTTCGCGGGGGTCGCGGCCGCCGCGGTCACGACCGTGCTCGCGGTGATCGTCGCCGGGCAGATGATCGACGGCCGGGACGGCGGCGCCGTACGGTCGCAGTCGGCCGCGGGCGGGACGCGGGCCACCGACGGCGCCGCCTCGCGCGGGGACGGCCGTACGACGCCGTCCGCGTCGGCCTCCGTCCCGTCGGGCGTGGTGACGCTGTCGTACGAGCAGGCGATGGGCGAGAAGTACCCGCTGAGCGCCAAGCTGGCCGGGTCCGGGAAGTTCAGCACCGTGCCGGGGAGCGCGAAGGCGCCGGGCAAGGGGCGGAAGTACACCTACCGCGTCGACGTGGAGCAGGGGCTGGGGCTGGACGGGAAGCTCTTCGCCGAGGCTGTCCAGAAGACGCTCAACGACGACCGCAGCTGGGCCCACGACGGCGCCCGTACCTTCGCGCGCGTGTCCACCGGCAAGCCCGACTTCGTGATCACGCTCGCCAGCCCCGGCACCACCGCCGAGTGGTGTGCCAAGTCCGGCCTCGACACGACCGAGGACAACGTGTCCTGCGACTCGGCGTCCACCGAACGCGTCATGATCAACGCGTACAGGTGGGCCCAGGGCAGCACGACGTACGGCGACAAGATCCACGCCTACCGGCAGATGCTGATCAACCACGAGGTCGGCCACCGGCTCGGCTACGGCCATGTGACCTGCGACAAGGACGGTGAGCTCGCGCCGGTCATGCAGCAGCAGACCAAGTTCCTGGACCACGACGGAATCCACTGTCTGCCCAACCCCTGGCCGTATCCCAAGAGTTGACAGGTGGCTCATACATCACATTGACATGCGCAGAAAGTTCGTACATATTTCTGGGCATGTCGTCCCTTCACGCCTCCGCGCGCGCCGCCATCGAGCTGGCGCTCATCGGCGTGACCGCGCTCTGCGTGGCCGACATCGACTGTCGCTGACGCCCGCCTTCAGGCGTTCGCGTCGCGATCTCTCTCTCCCGCCGTGACCTGGGTCACGGCTCTTTCGACGACCTGACGCCCGGGCAGACGTCTGTTCACTTTCGTCTCACTCCTCGTCAATCCGTCTCGCCAATCGAGACTCGCCTTCCGAGAGGTCGTCATTCCGATGCGTCACCCGTCCGTGAACAGCGCCCGCGCGGCGTACGTTTCGCTCGCCCTGGTCGTGGCGGCGGGCGCCGCCGCCTGCGGGCCGAAGGACAACGATGCCAACGGCTCAAGTGGCGACTCCACGCCGCACAAGGGCGGCACGCTCACCGTCCTGAACTCCGACCCGCAGTCGGACTTCGACCCGGCCCGCCTGTACACCTCCGGCGGCGGCAACGTGCCCTCCCTGGTCTTCCGTACGCTCACCACCCGCAACCGCGCGGACGGCGCAGCCGGCACCAAGGTCGTCCCCGACCTGGCCACCGACACCGGTCGCCCCAGCAAGAACGCGACCGTGTGGACGTACACGCTGAAGGCGGGCCTCAAGTACGAGGACGGCACCCCGATCACGTCCGCCGACATCAAGTACGGCATCGAGCGCTCCTTCGCCCCCGAGCTCTCCGGCGGCGCCCCCTACCTGCGGGACTGGCTGGCCGGCGCGGCCGACTACCAGGGGCCGTACAAGGACAAGAAGGGGCTCTCGGCGATCGAGACGCCGGACGACCGCACGATCGTCTTCCACCTCAACAAGCCCGAGGGCGAGTTCCCGTTCCTGGCCACGCAGACGCAGTTCACGCCCGTCCCGAAGGCCAAGGACACCGGCACCAAGTACGAGGAGCACCCGGTCTCGTCCGGCCCCTACAAGGTCGTGAAGAACGAGAACGACGGTGAGCACCTGGTCCTGGAGCGCAACAAGTACTGGTCCGCGTCCGTCGACGACCAGCGCAAGGCGTACCCGGACAAGATCGACGTGCAGTCCGGTCTCGACTCGTCCGTGATCAACCAGCGGCTGTCGGCGTCCCAGGGGACGGACGCGGCCGCCGTGACGACGGACACCAACCTCGGTCCGGCCGAACTCGCCAAGGTGACCGGCGACAAGGAACTCGCCGCGCGCGTCGGCACCGGCCACTTCGGCTACACGAACTACATAGCGTTCAACCCGAAGGTCAAGCCGTTCGACAACCCGAAGGTGCGCCAGGCGATCTCGTACGCCGTCGACCGGTCGTCCGTGATCAACGCGGCGGGCGGCAGTGCCCTCGCCGAGCCCGCGACCACCTTCCTGCCGAACCAGAAGTCCTTCGGCTACACGCCGTACGACCTCTTCCCGGCGGGTGACACCGGCAACGCGGCCAAGGCCAAGGAGCTGCTGAAGGAGGCCGGTTACCCGAACGGGCTCACCGTCACGCTGACCCACGACAACGCCGACAACTTCAAGACGAGCCCCGAGATCGCGACCGCGATCCAGGACGCCCTCAAGAAGGCCGGCATCACGGTCAAGCTCCAGGGCCTGGAGGACAACAACTACTCCGACACGGTCCACAGCGTGAAGACCGAGCCGGGCCTCTTCCTCGCCGCGTGGGGTGCCGACTGGCCCTCCGGCGGTCCCTTCCTCGCCCCGATCTTCGACGGCCGGCAGATCGTCAAGGACGGCGCGAACTTCAACGCCTCCCAGCTCAACGATGCTTCGGTCAACGCCGAGATTGACGCGATCAACAAGTTGACCGATCTTGACGCGGCCGCCAAGCGGTGGGGGGCACTGGACAAGAAGATCGGCGCGCAGGCCCTGACCGTGCCGCTGTTCCACCCGGTCTACAAGCGGCTCGTCGGCAAGGACATCAAGAACGTCGTGATCAGCGACTGGACCGGTGTCCTGGACATCTCCCAGGTCGCGGTGAAGTAGCGCCGTGAGCGAGGCACTTGTCGCCACCCAGGCCCCCGAGGCGCTCGCCTCGGGGGCTTCGGGGGCTCGTCAGTTCTGGCGGCGGCTGCGTGTGCAGCGGGCCGCCGCGGTCGCGGCCGGCGTCGTCGCGCTGCTCGTCCTGGTCGCGCTCGCCGCGCCGCTGCTCACCGCCCTGGAGGGCCAGGACCCGACCACCTACCACCCCGCCCTCATCGACTCCGCGCGCGGCGGCGTGCCGACCGGCTCCCTCGGCGGCATCTCCGCCGACCACTGGCTGGGCGTGGAGCCGCAGACCGGACGGGACCTGTTCGCACGGCTGGTGTACGGGGCGCGGGTGTCCCTGGGCGTCGCGTTCGCGGCGACCGTGATCCAGGTCCTCCTCGGGCTGGTCGTCGGCGTGACGGCCGCGCTCGGCGGCAGGTGGATCGATCAACTGTTGAGCCGGATCACGGACATCTTCGTCGCGCTGCCATTGATGATCATGTCGCTGGCCCTGCTCGCGATCGTGCCGCAGAGCTTCCCGCGGCCGGTCCTGGTCACCCTCGTCATCGGGTTCATCTCCTGGGGCACCATCGCGAAGATCGTGCGCGCCCAGACGCTCACCCTGAAGGGGCTCGACTACGTCGCCGCCGCACGGCTCAGCGGCTGGGGCGCCTGGCGCGTCGCCCGCCGCGAACTGCTGCCCGGCCTGGCCGCGCCGGTCATCACGTACGCCTCGATCCTCATCCCGGTCAACATCAGCGTCGAGGCGGCCCTGTCCTTCCTCGGCGTCGGGGTGAAGCCGCCGACGCCCTCGTGGGGCCAGATGCTCACCGCCGCCGACGTCTGGTACCAGGCGGCCCCGCAGTACCTGCTGCTGCCGGCCGGCGCGCTGTTCGTGACCGTCCTCGCGCTGACCGTCCTCGGCGACGGCGTCCGCACCGCCCTGGACCCGCGCGCCGCCTCCCGGCTCGGCGTCGGCACCGGTCGCAGGCGGGCGGCCAAGCCGACGGCGACCGCGAGCGCGACCGTGACCGCGAAGACGACAGCCCCGGCGAAGGAGGAATCCGCGTGAACGGCTTCGGAGGCTTCCTGCTGCGCCGCGTCATCGGCGCCCTGGCGACCCTGCTCGCCATCTCGGTGATCGTCTACGTCGTCTTCTACGTCACCCCGGGCAACGTCGCCCAGATCACCTGCGGCCCGCGCTGCTCCCCGGAGCAGGTGCACCAGGTGGCCCAGCAACTGCACCTCGACGACCCCCTGTACGTGCGCTACTGGCACTTCCTGGAGGGCCTGGTCGTCGGCCAGGACTACTCCACCGGCACCTCCGTGGAACACTGCTCGGCGCCCTGCCTCGGCCTGTCCTACCAGACCGACCAGCAGGTCCTGAGCATCATCCTGACCAGGCTTCCGGTCAGCCTCTCGCTGGTGTTCGGCGCGATGGTGCTGTGGCTGGTCCTGGGCGTCGGCACGGGCGTGCTCTCCGTCTGGCGGCGCGGCCGGCTCACCGAGCGGGTGCTGACCGGCCTCACGCTGGCGGGCTGGGCCACGCCGGTCTTCGTCATCGGCCTGGTCCTGATGATCGTCGTCTGCGGCGAACTGCAACTCCTGCCCTTCCCGCAGTACGTGAAGTTCACCGACGACCCCGAACAGTGGGCGTGGAACCTGCTGCTGCCCTGGCTCTCCCTCGCCCTCATCGAGTCCGCCGCGTTCGCCCGGATGACCCGGGCGTCGATGCTGGAGACCCTGGCCGAGGACCACATCCGCACCTTCCGCGCGTACGGCGTCGGCGAGCGTTCGATCGTCGGGCGGCACGCCCTGCGCGGGGCGCTCGCGCCGGTCATCGCGCTGAACGCCAACAACTTCGGCTCGGCCGTCGGCGGCGCCGTGCTCACCGAGTCGCTGTTCGGGCTGCCCGGCCTCGGCCAGGAACTCGTGCACGCCGTCAGCGTGGTCGACCTGCCCGTCGTCGTCGGCATGGTCCTCGTCGTCGGCTTCTTCGTGGTCCTCGCCAACGCCGTCGCGGACGTGCTGTACGCGGTGGCCGACCGACGGGTGGTACTGACGTGAGTCTCGTCCAAGTCACTGATCTGACCGTCGACTTCGGCGACCTACGGGCCGTTGACGGGCTGTCGTTCAGCCTGGAACGCGGCGCCGCGCTCGCCCTGGTCGGCGAGTCCGGCTCCGGCAAGTCCACGGTCGCCTCGGCCCTGCTGGGCCTGCACCACGGCACGGGGGCGCGGCTCGGCGGCTCGATCGAGGTCGCCGGCACCGACGTACAGGCCGCCTCCGACGCCGAGCTGCGGAAGCTGCGCGGGGCGAAGGCGGCGATGGTCTTCCAGGACCCGCTGTCGTCCCTCGACCCGTACTACGCGATCGGCGACCAGATCGCCGAGGTGTACCGCGTGCACACGCGCGCGTCCCGACGCGCCGCACGCACGCGTGCCGTGGAGGTGCTCGACCGGGTCGGCATCCCGGACGCCACGCGCCGGTCCCGGTCCCGCCCGCACGAGTTCAGCGGCGGCATGCGGCAGCGCGCGCTGATCGCCATGGCGCTCGCCTGCGAGCCCGAGCTGCTCATCGCGGACGAGCCCACCACCGCCCTCGACGTGACCGTCCAGGCCCAGATCCTCGACCTGCTGCACACCCTGCGCGAGGAGACCGGCATGGGGCTCCTGCTCGTCACGCACGACGTGGGCGTCGCCGCCGAGAGCGTCGACCGGGTGCTCGTCATGCGGCACGGGCGCGTGGTCGAACAGGGGCCGGTCGCCGCCGTGCTCGGCGCGCCCGCCGAGCCGTACACCCGGGAACTGCTCTCCGCCGTGCCGCGCGTGGACGCGGTGCGCGCGCCCTCAGAGGCCTCGGAGGAGGTCGTCCTGGAGGCGAAGGGCCTGCGCCGCGAGTTCGGGCGCGGGAGGCGGGCGTTCGCGGCCGTGGACGACGTGACGCTGACCGTGCACCGGGGCGAGACCCTCGGCGTCGTCGGCGAGAGCGGCAGCGGCAAGACCACCCTCGGCCGGATGCTGGTCGGGCTGCTGGAGCCGACGGCGGGGGAGGTCCGTTACGACGGCCACGCGCGCGTGGGCGTGAACCCGGCCGTCCAGATGGTCTTCCAGGACCCGGTGTCCTCCCTCAACCCGCGGCGCAGCGTGGGCGAGTCGATCGCCGACCCGTTGCGGGCGCGGGGCATGGAGAAGGACGAGGGGCGCATCCGGGGGCGCGTGATCGAACTGCTGGAGCGCGTGGGGCTCGAAGGGGCGCACTACCACCGTTATCCGCACGAGTTCAGCGGCGGCCAGCGCCAGCGCGTGGGCATCGCGCGGGCGCTCGCGGCCGACCCGCGCGTCATCGTCTGCGACGAGCCGGTCTCCGCGCTGGACGTCACCACGCAGGCCCAGGTCGTCGCGCTGCTCGGCGAACTCCAGCGGGAACTCGGGCTCGCGCTCGTCTTCGTCGCCCACGACCTCGCCGTCGTGCGGCAGGTGAGCGACCGGGTGGCGGTTATGCGGCGCGGCCGGATCGTCGAGACCGGGCCGGCCGACGAGGTCTACGACAACCCCCAGGACCCGTACACCAGACAACTCCTGGCCGCCGTACCCGCCCTCGACCCCGAGGCCGCGGCCCGGCGGCGGGCGGCACGCCGGGAACTGGCGTCGGCGTGACGTTTCCGCAGATCCGCACGCACAAGCGGAGGCCGATCCGGACGTGACGTTCCGGCGCCGATCGGTTGCCTAGCGCGACCGAACGCGATCCGTACGGGAAAGTTACGACCGTTCACCCCTTTTGGTGGCGCGATGGACAACCGTCCGTCGCGCCACCGTCTTGTCCGCATACCGTTCGTCCCGCTGCGAGCCACCGAGCCACGGTGGCTCCCCATACGGGAGATCGATCGGGGGTGCACACGTGCGCATCGGACTCGTTACGGAGGGTGGTTATCCGTATGTGAGCGGTGACGCCGGACTCTGGTGCGACCGGCTCGTGCGCGGGCTCGGGCGGCACGAGTTCGACCTCTACGCGCTCAGCCGCACCCGGCGCCAGGAGGACCAGGGCTGGCTGCCGCTGCCCCCGCACGTCAGCCGGGTCCGGACGGCTCCCCTGTGGACCGCCGACGAGGACGGCGGCACGTACGGACGGCGCGCGCGCCGGCGCTTCGCCGAGAGCTACGGCGAGCTCGTGGGGGTGCTGTGCGCCGGTCCGGCCGCGGACGGCACGGAGGGCGCGGGCGACCCGAACAGCGCGGGCGACTCGAACGGCACGGGCGGGCCGGTCGGTGCGGGCGGCTCCCGGGCCGTGCCCGATTCTCTGACGGACCGTTTCGGCAACGCGCTCCGCGGACTCGCCGAACTCGCCCGTGACGAGGGCGGCCTGGCCGGCGCGCTCCGCTCCGACACCGCCGTACGCGCACTGGAACGCGCCTGTCGTACGCCCGGCTCCCTCGGTACGGCGCGCGAGGCGCGCGTGCCCGATCTGCTCGCCGTCGCCGCCCACCTCGAACGCGCTCTGCGCCCCCTCTCCCTGGACTGGTACGGCGACGACGGCCTCGGCGCGGCCGATCTCTGCCACGCCACCGCCGGCGGCCCGGCCGCCCTGGCCGGCCTGCTCGCCGGGCACTTCTCCGGCGTGCCGCTGCTGGTCACCGAGTACGGCGTGCAACTGCGCGCGCACTACCTCGCCGCCGGCCCCGACGCGGCCGCCCCCGCCGTACGCGCGCTGCTCGCCGCCTTCCACGGCCGGCTCGCCGCCGAGGTCTACCGCCGCGCCGCGATCATCACCCCGGCCAACGCGCACGCCCGTCGCTGGCAGGAGCGCTGCGGCGCCGACCGGGCCCGCATCCGTACCGTGCATCCCGGCATGGAGGCCGCCCGCTTCACCGAGGTGGGCGAGGCCCCGGACCGCGCCGATCCGGACACGCTCGTGTGGGTCGGCCGGATCGAGCCGGCCAAGGACCTGGTGTCACTGCTGCACGCCTTCGCCGAGGTCCGCAGGGCGGAGCCCAAGGCGCGACTGCGGGTCGTGGGCGCCCCGGCGGGGCCGGACGGCGCGGCTTATCTGGGGCACTGCAGGGCGCTCGCCGCACAGCTCTTCCCCGACGAGGCCGAGGGCGTGCACGCCGTGGGCGACAACCCGGTCTCCTTCGAGGAGATAGGCGGCCCGGAGGCGCCGACCCTCGCCGACGCCTACGCGTCCGGCGCGGTCGTCGTCCTGTCCAGCGTCGTCGAGGGGTTCCCGGTGGGACTCGTCGAAGCGATGTTCTGCGGCCGGGCGACCGTCTCCACGGACGTCGGCGCCGTGGTGGAGGCCATCGGCGGCACCGGGCTCGTCGTACCCCCGCGCAATCCGCGGGCGCTCGCGGAGGCGTGCGTGGCGCTGCTGCGCGACCCCGAGCGCCGTGAGCGCCTCGGAGCCGCCGCGCGCGCCCGGGCGCTCGAACTCTTCACCGTCGAGCAGAACATCGCGGCATTTCACAGCATTTACCTGGAGATCGTCTCGCACTGCCCGGTACGCCGGGTCGTGCTCGACCAGGCGGGCGAGCCCCTGCCGTTCGCCGTCCCGGCCGAGGCCCACGTACCGGGCCGCTGGACCGGCCCCACGGCCCGCGTCACGCATCGCACGGTCCCCGGCTGGGCCACGGCTACCGCCATGAAGCCCGGCCCCGTACGGGCCACCCCGCTCACGGCCACCGAGGGGGCACTGTGAACGGCGACGAGGGCAGCACGCTGAACGGCGGCCCGGGCGAGCTGGACCGGCCCGGACGGCCCGGCGCGGCCGACGCCTGGGACACACGGTCCCAGGGGTGGCTCCTGGAAGCGGACGAGGCCGGCCCGGGGAACGCCATCCCCACGCGCCGGACGCCGGCGCCCGGCGCGGTCCCCGCGGGCGGCCCGGTGGCGGCCAGGGACACCGTCGGCAGCCGCAGGACCACACCCCGTCGAGGCGGTGCCGCCGACCCCGTGAAGGCGCTGATGCACCGGCACCGCGCGCTCTGCGAGCGGGCCGTGGACCCGCTGGAGATCGCCGCCGGCCTCGAGGCGCACGGCGTCACCGACCGCACCGCCGCCCGCTTCCGGCACCGCGACGTCTTCTCCCTCGCCGAAGAGCTCTACGCACGCGTGCCCCGCGACGGCGACCGACGCCCACCCCCCGAACCGGAGCCCGCGCCCCCCGTGCGCGCCGACCGGGTCCTGCTCACGCTCCTCCCCGGCGCCGTGTGCGCGGCCGCCGTGACCGCCGTACGGCTCACCGAGGGCCGCCCCCGCCTCCTCGCGGCAGCCGTCGGCGTGCTCGCCGTCGCCCTGGCCGTACGCCCGGTCCTGCGTCGCGGCCCCCTGGCCGCACCGGCCCGGACACCCGCCTGGCGCGCCGCCACCTGCACCCGCGCGTGTACCTGCTGGCTCCTCGCCTACGTCCTGCTCGGCGACGGCCTGCTGCGGGCCGTCGTGGACGGCGGCCCCGACGGCCTTCCGACGGGTGCCGCCGGCGGCCCCTGGCCGGTGGCCGCGGCCCCGGTCCTCGCGCTCACCCTGGCCTGCGCCCCGGCCGCCTGGAGCACCCACCTCTTCACCGCGGGCGCCCGCCGCAGGCTCGCGGCCAGCCGGGGCCTGGAGGAGTTCACCGGAGCCGTACAGCCTTTGCTGCTCGGCACGTTCGCGCTCTTCCTCGGCGCCCTCACCGCCCTGCTCGCCCTGTGCGGCGCAGCCCTCGGCGAACCCGCCGGCTACCCGGCGGGCCTCACCCTCGGCGCCCTCCTGCTGCTCGCCCGCCTCCTCGCCGTCCACAACGTCCCGCAGGGGCCCGCCCTCGCCGTCGCCGCCGCCACGGAAGCGGCGGCACCGGCCCTCGTCCTGGCCGGCCGGCTGCCCGGCTGCGCCTTCCTGGCCGCCCCCGTCGACGCCCTGGCCGACGCCTGGGGGACGGGCGCCGTCCCGGCCCTCGGCTGCGGCGCCGCCGCCCTCGCACTGCTGCTCCGGGCGACCCGCACCCTCACCCGGGCCCCGGCCCACGCGCCGACGGGAGACCCGGCATGAGCAGAGCCGCCGACGACCACGCACGCCGCGCCGAGCCGTCCCGGCGGCGGGCCCCCGGCACCCCGCCTGAGGCAACCGCACCACCCCTTGAAGGAGACCACCAGATGACCACCTCCCGACCCGGACCCGGAGCGTCCGGAACCACCGGAAGCGCCGGAACCACCGGAGTCGCCGGAGCGCACACCCCGGGAGCCGCGCGATGAGGGTTCTGCTGATCGGAGCCAACGGCTACCTCGGCCGCTTCGTCGCCGACCGCCTGCTCGCCGACCCGGCCGTCCAGCTCACCGCGCTCGGCCGGGGCGACGACGCCGACGTCCGCTTCGACCTCGCCACCGGCAGCCCCGGCGCGCTCACCCGCTTCCTCGACGCGGTCCACCCGGGCGTCATCGTGAACTGCGCCGGTGCCACCCGCGGCGGTGCCCGGGAACTCACCCGGCACAACACCGTCGCCGTCGCCACCGTCTGCGAGGCCTTGCGCCGCAGCGGCTGCGGCGCCCGCCTGGTGCAGGTCGGCTGCAGCTCCGAGTACGGCCCCAGCCAGCCCGGCTCCTCCACCGCCGAGGACGCCGTGCCCCGCCCCGGCGGCCCGTACGGCGTCAGCAAGCTCGCCGCCACCGAACTCGTCCTCGGCTCCGGCCTCGACGCCGTCGTCCTGCGCGTCTTCTCGCCCGCAGGACCGGGCACCCCGGCCGGCTCACCGCTCGGCCGCCTCGCCGAGGCGATGCGCCGCGCCATGCAGTCAGGCGACGGCGAGCTCAAACTCGGCGGCCTCGGCGCCCAGCGCGACTTCGTCGACGTACGCGACGTCGCCCGCGCCGTCCACGCGGCCTCGCTCTCCGCAGCCCAGGGCGTCATCAACATCGGCTCCGGCCGCGCCGTCCGGCTCCGCGACGCCGCCGGCGTCCTCGCCCGGGTCGCCGGATACGGCGGCGCCCTGCACGAACTGGACGGCCCGCCCGGCCCGCTGCGCGGCGCCATCGGCCACCCCCGGACGGACGGCGAGCACACCGGCCCGGTCGCGTACCCGTACCCGGACGGCTGCGGCAGCTGGCAGCAGGCCGACGTGCGCTGCGCCCGCGACCGGCTCGGCTGGCGCCCCCGCATCAACCTCGAGGAGTCCCTCGCGGACATCTGGATGGAGGCGGCGTGCCGCATCTGACCAGCACCAGGGCGGGCGCCGCGACCACCGGCGTCCGCACCGCCGTCGGCGTCCCCGGCTACGCCCACCCCCTCCTCGCCCCCGCCCAGTGGGCCGAACTCACCCGCCCGGGCACACCCCTGAACTGGGTCGTCCTCGACGTGGCGAACGGCCCCGGCAGCCTCCCCGACCCGCACTGCCTGGAGGCGGTCGGCCGGCTCCGCAACGCGGGCGTCCGCGTCCTCGGCCACCTCGACACCACCTACGGCGCCCGCTCCCACGGCGACCTGCTCGCCGACGCCCGCCACTTCCACGACTGGTACCGCGTCGACGGCTTCCTGCTGGACCGCTGCCCCACCGAGCGCACCGCTCTCCCCGAGATCCGCCGCGCGGTCGCCGCGCTCCGCGCCATGGGCGACGGCACCCACATAGTCCTCGGGCACGGCACCCACCCCCATCCGGGCTACGCCGAGAACGCCGACCAGCTGGTGATCTTCGCCGGTCCCTGGAGCGACTACCGCTGGTCCCAGGTCGCCGAGTGGACCGCGGACTACCCGCCCGACCGCTTCTGCCACCTCGTGCACGGCGTACCCCTCGGCCACCTCGACGAGGCGCTGCGCATCGCCCGCTGGCAGGGAGCCGCCACGATCTACTTCACCGACCGGACCGACCGCTGGGGCCGGGCCGATCCCTGGGAGGCCATGCCCGGCTACTGGGACGAGTTCGTCTCGCGGATCGGAACAGGTGTCTCGGAATGAAGAAGCCCGTGGCAGTGTTACAGGGAGAACAAACGTAGTGATTGACCGATCAACGGAGTCCCCGTGTCGCTGCCACCCCTGGTCGAGCCAGCCTCTGAGCTCACCGTAGACGAGGTCCGCAGGTACTCCCGCCACCTGATCATCCCGGACGTCGGGATGGACGGGCAGAAGCGGCTGAAGAACGCCAAGGTGCTCTGTGTGGGCGCAGGCGGCCTGGGCTCGCCGGCGCTGATGTACCTGGCCGCCGCGGGCGTCGGCACCCTGGGCATCGTGGAGTTCGACGAGGTCGACGAGTCGAACCTGCAGCGCCAGATCATCCACAGCCAGGCCGACATCGGCCGCTCCAAGGCCGAGTCCGCCCGTGACACGGTCAAGGGCATCAACCCCTACGTGGACGTGATCCTTCACGAAGAGCGGCTCGAGGCCGAGAACGTGATGGACATCTTCAGCCAGTACGACCTGATCGTCGACGGCACGGACAACTTCGCCACCCGCTACCTGGTGAACGACGCCTGCGTGCTGCTGAACAAGCCGTACGTCTGGGGATCCATCTACCGCTTCGACGGCCAGGCGTCGGTCTTCTGGTCCGAGTACGGCCCCTGCTACCGCTGCCTCTACCCGGAGCCCCCGCCGCCGGGCATGGTCCCCTCCTGCGCCGAGGGCGGCGTCCTGGGCGTGCTGTGCGCGTCCATCGGCTCCATCCAGGTCACCGAGGCCATCAAGGTCCTCACCGGCACCGGTGAGCCCCTCGTCGGCCGCCTGATGATCTACGACGCCCTGGAGATGCAGTACCGCCAGGTCAAGGTCCGCAAGGACCCGAACTGCGCGGTCTGCGGCGAGAACCCGACCGTCACCGAGCTCATCGACTACGAGGCCTTCTGCGGCGTCGTCTCCGAGGAGGCCCAGCAGGCGGCCGCCGGCTCGACGATCACTCCCAAGCAGCTCAAGGAGTGGATCGACGACGGCGAGAACATCGAGATCATCGACGTCCGCGAGCCGAACGAGTACGAGATCGTCTCCATCCCGGGCGCCAAGCTGATCCCGAAGAACGAGTTCCTCCTCGGCACCGCCCTGGAGGGCCTGCCCCAGGACAAGAAGATCGTCCTGCACTGCAAGACGGGTGTCCGCAGTGCGGAGGTCCTCGCGGTCCTGAAGTCCGCGGGCTTCGCGGACGCCGTCCACGTGGGCGGCGGCGTGATCGGCTGGGTCAACCAGATCGAGCCCTCGAAGCCGGTCTACTGAGCTTCCGGCTGAACACAGGCTCCGCGAAGGGCGGGGGTTCCGGGCGGCACGACAGGCGCCCGGAGCCCCCGCCTTCGTCATGAGCAGACCGTGCCGTCCTTCGGGACCGTGCCGTCGACCAGATAGGCGTTCACCGCCGAGTCGACGCAGTCGTTCCCGCTGCCGTACGCGCCGTGGCCCTCGCCCTTCCAGGTCAGTTCGACGCCGACCCCCTTGCCCAGTTCGTCGGCCATCCTCCGGGCGCCCTCGTACGGGGTCGCCGGGTCGCCGGTGTTGCCGACCAGCAGGACCGGTGCCGCGCCCGGTGCGCTCACCTCCGGTGTGTCCCACTGCCCCGCCACCGGCCAGTCGTGGCACCAGCCGGCCGAGTCCCAGCCCAGGAAGTCCCCGAAGACGGGCGAGACCTTCTCGAACTCCGCCAGCCGCTTCTTCGTCTCGGCGAGCGTCGGCCGCTCCTTGTCGTCCAGGCACGATATGACCCGTTGGGAGTGCGTGGTCGTGCCGTAGTGCCCCGAGGAGTCCCGCTCGTTGTACTGGTCCGCCAGCGACAGCAGCTCCGAGCCGTCGCCCTCCTCGGCCGCCTTGAGCGCGCTGGTCAGCGTCGGCCAGCTGTCCTGGCTGTACAGCGGCAGCACGATGCCGGTGACCGCGAGGCTCTGGGTCAGCTTCCGCCCGGAGGACGTGGGCAGCGGTGTGGCGTCCAGCCTCTTCAGCAGGTCGGCGATCTTCTGGGAACCCTGGTCCGGGTCCTGGCCGGTGGACTTGAGGTAGTCGTCAAGGGCCCGCTGGAAGCCGGCGGCCTGGTTCTTCTCCTGGCCCACCGAGTCGGCCGTCGGGTCCACCACCGCGTCCAGGATCAGCCGCCCCACGTTCTTCGGGAACAGGTGGGCGTAGACGCCGCCGAGTTCGGTGCCGTAGGAGATGCCGAAGTAGTGCATCTTCGTGTCGCCGAGGACCTGGCGCATCAGGTCCATGTCGCGGGCCGTGTCGGTCGTCGAGACATGCGCGATCAGCTTGCCGGCGGCCTTCTCGCAGCCCTTGCCGAAGTCCGCGGCGTCCTGGAAGTACGCCGTCTCCTCCGCCGCGGTGTCCGGGGTGGCGTCGATCGACTCAGCGCGCTGGATGTCCTTGTCGCTGCGGCAGCGGATCCCCTCGCTGGCCCCCACCCCGCGCGGATCCCAGCTGACCAGGTCGTACCGTGCGCGCAGCGCGGAGACGGTGGTGGCGAAGTAGGGCATCGTCGAGACGCCGGAGCCGCCCGGTCCGCCGAAGTTGAACAGCAGCGAGCCGATCCGCTTGCCCGAACCCCCGCTCGCCTGCTCCCGGATCAGCGCCAGCCCGATCGTCTCCCCGTCCGGCTTCGCCCAGTCCAGCGGCACCTTCAGCGTCGCGCACCGCCATTCGTCGCCGGGCGCGGCCGAGTCCGAAGTGGCCTTGCAGCGGCTCCAGTCGAGTTTCTGGGAGGTGAGGGAAGCCGGCAAGTCCGCCGAGCCCGTGGCGGTGGACGTGGCCGCCGACGGCTGCCCTGACGACGCCTTCCCCTCGTCCTCGCCCCCACCGGACGACCCGCCGCTGCACCCGGCCACGAGCAGCCCCGCGGCAACAGCCGCCGCCCACCGTACATATCGCAACATGCGCGCACACCCCCCACACAGGCTCTCCGCGCATTCGTTGCGGGAGAGCGGTCAGGCCATAGTAGGCGGATCGAGCCGAGGCCGTTTCAGCCTGTGGATAACCCTTTGACCTGCGGTTCTGCTACGTGCAGACCGTCCCCGCCCTCGGTACCGTCCCCTCCAGCAGATAGCCGTTCACAGCACCCTGCACGCACTTGTTCTTGCTGTCGTACGCCCCGTGCCCCTGTCCCTTGTAGGTCAGCTCGACCCCGACGCCCGTCCCGAGCGCGTCCACCATCTTCTTCGCGCCCTCGTACGGCGTCGCCGGATCCCCCGTGTTGCCCACGACCAGGATCGGCGCCGCCCCGGGCGCGCTGACGTCGGGGTGGTCGGCGGCGCCCGGCACCGCCCAGTCGGTGCAGCTGACCATGGACCAGGCGAGGTAGTCACCGAACAGCGGGGAGGCGGCGCGGAACTCGGGCAGCTTCTGCTGGACGTAGTCGGCGGTGTACCGCGGCTTCTCGTCGGCGCAGTTGATGGCGATGTTCGCGGCCGTGATGTTGCTGTACTCGCCGTTCTCGCTGCGGCCGTTCATCGAGTCGGACAGCAGCATCAGGATCTTCCCGTCGCCGTCGTACGCCTCTTCGAGCCCTTCGGCGAGGTACTCCCAGAAGTCCTTGGAGTACAGGGACTGCGCGATGCCGTTGGTGGCGGCGGACTGGGTGAGCTGGCGGGGCAGGATGCCCGGGATCGGCTTCCTGTCGAGGTCCGCGAGGAGCTTGGCGATACGGTCCTTCACGTCCTGCGGGGTGTCGCCGATCGGGCACTCCGTCGTCTTCGACGTGCAGTCCTCGGCGAAGTTGTCGAGCGCGAGCTGGAAGCCCTTCGCCTGCCCGAGCGAGCTCTGCTCCGGGTCCTGGGTGGGGTCGACGACGCCGTCGAAGACGGCCCGGCCCACGTTCTTCGGGAACAGATGGGCGTAGACGCCGCCGAGTTCGGTGCCGTAGGAGATGCCGAAGTAGTGCATCTTCGTGTCGCCGAGGACCTGGCGCATCAGGTCCATGTCGCGGGCCGCGTCGGTGGTGCGGACGTGCGGCAGGATCGCCTTGGAGTTCTTCTCGCAGGCGGAGTTGAACTGCTTGGTGCGGTTGATCAGCTGGGTGCGCTCGGCGCTGGTGTCGGGCGTCGCGTCCTGCTGGAAGTAGTTGTCGAGCTGGGCGTCGTTCTCGCACTCGACGGGGTCGCTGCGGCCGACGCCGCGCGGGTCGAAGCTGACGAGGTCGTAGCGGGTGCGCAGGGCCGCGTAGTCCGAGCCGAACGCGGGGAGCGTGGTGACGCCGCTGCCGCCGGGCCCGCCGAAGTTGAAGATCAGGGAGCCGATCCGCTTGCTCGGGTCGCCGCTGGCCTTGGCCCGGATCAGCGCGAGGCCGATGGTGGCGCCCTTCGGTTTCGACCAGTCCAGGGGCGCCTTCATGGTGGCGCACTGCCAGGTGCCGCCGCTGGGCAGCGGTGACGGCGCGTCGCCGCCGCCCTCGGCCTCGTCGGGCGCCGGGCAGCTCTTCCAGTCCAGCTTCTGCGCCGCCAGATCCCCGCCCGTGGAACCGTCGCTGCACCCGGTCGGCAGGGAAACCAGCACCAGGGCGGCGGTCAGGGCGGCGACACGGATCCGGAAGGGGTTCGGCATGCTCCCATCCTGGGGTCCCGCCCGGCCACGCGCGCGGGGCGCGAGCCGTCCGAGGTACGGCCCTAGAGCGCGCCCTTGCGGGAGAGGTGGTTGAAGGCCAGCCAGCCGGGCAGGACCGGCAGCCACAGGGTCAGCAGCCGGTACAGCAGGACGGCGGGCGCGGCGACCTCCTTGGGCAGGCCGACGGCGATCAGGCCGACGGTCAGGGTCGCCTCGACCGCGCCGACACCGCCCGGGGTCGGCGCCGCGGAGCCGAGCGCGTTGCCGGCGAGGAAGACGACGGCGACGCTGGCGATGCTCAGCGAGGTCGACTGGTCGCCGAACGCGCGGATGGAGGCGTCCAGGCACATCACGAAGCAGGCGGTCAGCAGCAGCATGCCGCCGATGCCGGTGACGAGCTTCTGCGGACGCTGGAGCACGTCCAGCATGCGCGGCACGACACCCGCGAAGAGTGACCGCACGCGCGTGCTGACGAACTTCCGCAGGAACGGCACCGAGGTCACCACGAGGACCAGCACCGCGACGGTCAGCAGACCCGCGATGACCGTGCGGGACGGCGACAGCGACGGGGTCTTCTCGGTGCCCGTCAGATAGCCGAACGACAGCAGCATGAGGATGTGACAGCCCAGCCCGAACAGCTGTGAGGCGCCGACGCTCGCCACCGCGAGTCCGGGGCGCACGCCCGCGCGTTGCAGGAAACGCGTGTTGAGGGCCACACCGCCGACCGCGGCGGGTGCCACGATCTTCACGAACGACCCGGCGACCTGCGCCGCCACGGTCCGTACGAAGGGCACCCGCTCGGGCACGAACCCGAGCAGCGCCATCGCGGCGGCGACGTAGCTGATCGCCGAGAACAGCACCGCGGCGATCACCCAGCCCCACTGGGCGTTCGCGACCAGGGGGCCGAACTCGATGTGGGTGAGCTGGGTCAGCAGGTAGTACCCGCCGATCGCGCCGGCGAAGACGCTGATCAGCGTGCGCGGTCGCACCCGCTCCAGGCGGGCCGGCTCGACGGGCGCCTGCGGTCTGATCCGCAGCACCTGGTGCCGGATCTGGGTGAGCAGGTCCTCCTCGCGGGCCTCTTCCAGCGCGTCGTCCAGGGCGCGCTTCTCGGCCCGCTGCTCGGCGCGCACCGTCTTCTTGTCGGGCTTCTCGGCCTCCTCGGCGCGGGCCTGCTTGGCCTGCCGGGACGCCTCCAGGACCGCGTCCCGCTCGCGCTGGGCGCGCTCCCTGGCCAGTCTGCGCAGCGTCGCGCGCGTGGAGCGGGTGAGCGCGATCGGCTGGAGCATCGGCAGGCAGTCGGCGAAGGCGTCGGGGCCGAGCACGCCGACCGCCGAGGCCACCGCCCGCTCGGCGCCCACCCGCAGCCCGAGCGTGGTGACCAGCTGCGCGATGTCCATGCGCAGCAGCAGTTCACCCGCGGCGATCTCGCCGCCGCGCAGGTCGGTGAGGATCACCGTGCCGGAACGATCCACCAGGATGGCGTCGCCCGCGAGCCTGCGGTGCGCGATGCGGCGCGACTGCAACGCCTGCACCTGGTGCCAGGTGTTGCGCAGCAGTTCGTCGGTGATCTCCTCGTCGGCCAGCGAGTCCAGCGTGCGGCCACCGGTGTGCTCGTAGACGAGCATCACGGCGTCGGGGCCTAGCTCGGAGGTGGCGATCAGCTTGGGCGCGTTGGCACCGGCCGCGATCGCCGCGTACGCCAGCAGGGCCTCCTGTTCCAGGGCCTGGCGCAGGGACTGGAGGCTGGAGCGGGTGGCGAAGCCGCGCAGGGTCAGGTTGCGCCACGCCCGGTAGAAGAAGCCCTGGGCCTGCTGTTCCCGGTCGACGACCGTGACGTCCAGCGGCGGGCCGTCCTCCAGGGTGACGAAGTAGCGCCGGCCCCGGTCGCCGTTCTCGGTGTCCAGGGCCTCCTCGCGGGCCGCGCCGACCGGGTGGAAGCCGACGTGCCGGAGGCCCGCCAGCAGGGTCCGTCCGGTGGGGCGGACGTTCGGGGAGCCGACGGCGTACAGCGTGCCGTAGGCGACGGTCCAGCCGATCAGCACCGTGAGGATGATCGAGAACGGTGTGGTGTAGCCGGTGACCAGCATGGAGAACGCGTCGAGCAGCAGCACGATCCACAGCACCGAGCGCCATCTCGGCCGCCGGGACATGCCGACGGCCGTCATGTAGGCGATGACGGGAGCGAGATAGCCGTGCACCGGGTCGGTGAGGGCGTGGATGTCGCCGGGGGAGGGCTGGGTCAGCGCCTCCTGGATGGAGCCCGGGGCGGCTCTGGCCACCCACAGGTCGGTGGCGAGGGTCACGCCGTGCGCGAGGACGGCCGCGAGCACGCCGTCGGCGATGCGCAGTCCGTCCCGCTTGATCAGCCGCTCGATCGCGAAGGCCACCGGGACCAGCAGGATCGCGATGCTGGAGGCCAGTCCCGCGAACCTGATCAGCAGGTCGGGGGCCTGGCCGGTGCCCTTGTTGATGTCCTGTTCGAGTCCGGAGGTGGTGCCGTGCGCGAAGGCGGCGATGCCGAGCAGCACGGCGACGGCGAGCACGCCGACCAGGAGCCGCATGAGGTCGGAGGGGCGGTGCACGCGCGCGGGGAGCAGCGGTTCGTCGCCCTCGACCTCGTCGGCGTGCGTCTCGTCGCACCCGTGTTCCGCCTCGGCTTCCGCTTCGGTTTCGGCCTCGGATTCCGCTTCGACGGGGCCGGACTCCGGCGCGTCCGGGCGTGCGGCGGCGTCAGAGGTGCCGGCCCCGCCCTCGGGGTGCACGCCCTGCTGCTCGGTCGTCTCTTCTTGATCTCGTATCACCAGTCACCGCCCGCACGATGGTGGCATGCTCCACCGACACCCGGGGGCATCAGGGTGCAGATGCGGGGGCGCACAGTCTGCCCCAAGCGCCGCGAGAGGGCGAGGCGGAGGCCCGCCGCGGACCGCGCCGGTTGTCGGTGGGGTGCGGCAGGATGGGGCGAATGAGCGAGCAGAGCCTTCCCGAGGACACCCGAGAGGGGTACGCGGACGAGCTGCCCGAGTACGCCGAGCGGGTCCTGGAGGTCGCCGAGCGGATCCCGCCCGGGCGCGTGATGACGTACGGCGACGTCGCGGAATGGCTGGACGAGGGCGGCCCGCGCCAGGTCGGGCGGGTGATGTCCCTGTACGGCGGTGCCGTCCCGTGGTGGCGGGTGGTGCGCGCCGACGGCGTCCTGCTCCCGGGGCACGAGCTGAGTGCGCTGGATCACTACCGCGCGGAGGGCACGCCGCTGAAGGAGGCGAGCAGGGCCGCGGAGGGCCATCTGCCGCGGCTCGACATGAGGCGGGCGCGGTGGGACGGCGGCGCGGACGCGGGGGCTCACACCTGACAGCTTCCGCCATCGGAG
Organism: Streptomyces sp. NPDC048291; assembly: GCF_043201715.1. Lineage (NCBI taxonomy): Bacteria > Bacillati > Actinomycetota > Actinomycetes > Kitasatosporales > Streptomycetaceae > Streptomyces > Streptomyces sp. NPDC048291. The sequence continues at coordinate 271,154 of NZ_JBICZC010000004.1, read as the reverse complement.
GCCCGCGGGGGGAACCTGTGGCCCGTACGAGGGACACCGGGGACGTCCGTGGCATGGCGTACGTTCGTGAGATGTGCGGCGCACGTGCCGCGGGCGCCGCACGGGGCGGGCGGGAAGAATCGGAAGCCCTGCTTCCGTCCGGTTCGTCGGCGTAGCGTCGGCTGCGCGTGTCCCGCTCATCCCGCGGCCACCCCTGCGCACGCGCGACCGCGCACCGACCAGCACACCCACCAGGACCGGCGAACCACGTGAGCTCCTCTTCCTCCACCAGGCGCCTGCCGCACCAACAGGGGCGGCAGGGGAACCGTGGCGCTTACCGACTGGTCCGTACCCCGTCGGCCGACGTGGATCCCCCTCGTCTGGACGCCGCACAGCGCGCCGTGGTTGACCACGGGCCCGGCCCGCTCCTCGTCCTCGCGGGCCCCGGCACCGGCAAGACCACCACCCTGGTGGAGTCCGTGGCCGCGCGGATCGCCCGCGGCGCGGACCCCGAGCGGATCCTGGTGCTGACGTTCAGCCGCAAGGCCGCCGTCGAACTGCGCGACCGCATGGCCCTCAGGGTGGGCGCGGCCGGCGCGCCCCGGGCGACCACCTTCCACTCCTACTGCTACGCCCTGGTCCGCGCCCACCAGGACAGCGGTCTGTTCGTGGACCCGTTGCGGCTGCTGTCCGGACCCGAGCAGGACGTCGCCGTCCGCGAGCTGCTGGCCGGCCAGCCCGACCTGGAGCGGCTCGGGCTGGACCACGTGCGCTGGCCCGACGAGCTGCGCGCCTGCCTCACCACCCGCGGCTTCGCCGACGAGGTCCGCGCGGTCCTCGCCCGCAGCCGCGAACTGGGCCTGGACCCGGCCGCCCTGGACGCCTTCGCCCGCCGCATCGGGCGCCCCGACTGGGGGGCCGCGGCCGCCTTCCTCGCCGAGTACCTCGACGTCCTCGACCTCCAGGGCGTCCTCGACTACGCCGAACTCGTCCACCGCGCGGTGCTGCTCGCCCACCGCCCCGAGGTCGCCCTGGACCTCGCGGGGCGCTACGACGCCGTGTACGTCGACGAGTACCAGGACACCGACCCGGCCCAGGTGCGCCTGCTGCACGCCCTGGCCGGCGGGGGCCGCACGCTGGTCGCGTTCGGCGACCCGGACCAGTCGATCTACACGTTCCGCGGCGCCGACGTGAACGGCATCCTGGACTTCCCGTCGGCCTTCGCGCGCGTGGACGGCCGCCCGGCACCGGTGGAGGTGCTGCGCACGTCCCGCAGGTCCGGGGCCGGCCTGCTGACCGCGACCCGGCTGCTGACCCGGCGGATGCCGCTGACCCGGCTGCCCGCCGACAAGGTGCGCGCCCACCGCGAGCTGACCGCCGCGCGGGACGACGGCCGCGTGGAGGTCTACACGTACCCGACGTCCGGCACCGAGCTTGAGAACATCGCCGACATCCTGCGCCGGGCCCACCTGGAGGACGGCGTCCGCTGGAGCGACATGGCCGTCCTGGTGCGCGCCGGCTCCCACACCATCCCGACGGTCCGGCGCGCGCTCACCGCGGCCGGCGTGCCCCTGGACATCGACGGCGACGACGCGCCGCTGCGCCACGAACCGGCGGTGGCGCCCCTGCTGACGGCGCTGCGGGCGGTGGCGGAGGCGGAGGCGGCGCACGACGCGGAAGGGGGCGCCGCCTGGCTCGACACCGAGACCGCGCTCACCCTGCTCACCTCGCCCCTCGCCGGCATGGACGCCGCCGACCTGCGCCGCCTCGGCCGTGCCCTGCGCGACGAGGAGCGGGCGGCCGGCAACGCGTTCCCGCCCCCGTCGGACGAACTGCTGGCGCGGGCGCTCGCCGAGCCCGAGCGCCTGGCCGTGCACGACCCCGGGTACGCGCGCGGGGCGCAGCGGCTCGGCGCGCTGCTCGGCCGGGCCCGGGAGCGGCTCGCGGGCGGCGGTACGGCCGAGGACGCGCTGTGGGTCCTGTGGAACGGCACACCCTGGCCCTCCCGCCTGGAGCGCTCCGCCCGGCGCGGCGGCGCGGCCGGCCGCAACGCCGACCGTGACCTGGACGCCGTGTGCGCCCTGTTCGCCACCGCCGCCCGCGCGGAGGAGCGCAGCGGCGGCCGGGGCGCCCTGAACTTCCTCGCGGAGACCGAGGCCGAGGACATCGCCGCCGACACCCTCGCCGGCCGCGCGGTACGCCCGGACGCCGTGCGCCTGATGACCGCGCACCGCGCCAAGGGCCTGGAGTGGCGCCTGGTCGTCGTGGCCGGCGTCCAGGAGGGCCTGTGGCCGGACCTGCGCCGCCGCGGCTCCCTCCTGGAGGCCGACCGTATCGGCCGTGACGGACTCGCCGAGCCGCTCACGCCGGGCGCGCTGCTCGCCGAGGAACGCCGCCTGTTCTACGTCGCCGCCACGCGCGCGCGTGAGCGCCTCGTCGTCACCGCCGTGAAGGCCCCCGCGGACGACGGCGACCAGCCCTCCCGCTTCCTCACCGAACTGGGCGTCGAACCCCAGGACGTCACGGGCCGGCCCCGCCGTCCGCTCGCCGTCGCCGCCCTGGTCGCCGAGCTGCGCGCCACCACCGTCGACCCGCGCGCGTCCGACGCCCTGCGGGAGGCCGCCGCCCGCCGCCTGGCCCGGCTGGCCGCCCTCGCCGACGAGGACGGCCGCCCCCTGGTGCCGTCCGCGCACCCCTACCGCTGGTGGGGCATGTTCGAGCCGACCGAGAGCAAGGTGCCGCTGCGCGACCGCGACCAGCCCGTGGTGCTCTCCGGCAGCGCCCTCGACCAGCTCGCCAACACCTGCAGCCTGCAGTGGTTCCTGGGCCGTGAGGTGAAGGCCGACGCGCCCGCCACCACCGCCCAGGGCTTCGGCAACGTCGTGCACGTCCTCGCCGACGAGGTCGCCTCCGGGCGCACCCCCGCCGACCTCGCCGTCCTCATGGAGCGACTGGACTCGGTGTGGAACGCGCTCGCCTTCGACGCGCCCTGGAAGTCGGCGCAGGAGAAGGACAACGCGCGCGTGGCGCTCGAACGCTTCCTGAAGTGGCACGTCCTGGACCGCACCGCACGCACCCCGGTCGCCAGCGAGCAGGACTTCGACGTCACCCTCGGGGCCGGCGACTACGAGGTACGCATCCGCGGCCAGATGGACCGGGTGGAGGCGGACGCCGAGGGCCGCGCGTACGTCGTCGACTTCAAGACCGGCAAACAGGCGCCCAGCGCGGCCGAGGTGGCCCGGCACCCGCAGCTCGCCGTCTACCAGCTCGCGGTCCGCGAGGGCGCCGTCGACGACGCCTTCGACGGCGTCCGGCCCGAGCCCGGCGGCGCGGAACTGGTCCACCTCAGACAGGGCGCAGCCCAGCGGGACGGCGGCGAGACCCTGCCCAAGGTGCAGGCGCAGGAGCCGCTGGAGGGGGAGTGGGTCGGCGAACTGCTGGCCACCGCCGCCGGCAAGGTCCTCGACGAGAGGTTCGCGCCGACCACCGGGCAGCACTGCACCCACTGCGCCTTCCGCGCCTCGTGCAGCGCGCGACCGGAGGGGCGGCACGTGGTGGAGTGAACGAGCTGAGTGAACGAGTTGAGCGGGCGCGTGGAGCGGGCGCGTGGAGTGAGCGCAGCGGCAGTGGGCGCTGTGTCATCGATTGCGCTGTTTTATCGATTGTCAGTGCTCGCCGCTAGCCTCTTTCCTCATGCCCGCCCGTATCACCGACCCCGAGCAGCTCAAGGAGCTCCTCGGCATCCCGTTCACCCCGGAGCAGACGGCCTGCATCACCGCGCCGCCCGCCCCGCAGGTGATCGTGGCCGGAGCCGGGTCGGGCAAGACGACGGTGATGGCGGCCCGCGTGGTCTGGCTGGTCGGCACCGGGCAGGTGGCCCCGGAGCAGGTCCTGGGCCTGACCTTCACCAACAAGGCGGCCGGCGAGCTCGCCGAACGCGTCCGCAAGGCACTCGTCAGGGCCGGCGTCACCGACCCCGACGTCATCGACCCCGACCACCCGCCGGGCGAGCCGGTCATCTCCACGTACCACGCCTTCGCGGGGCGCCTGCTGACCGACCACGGCCTGCGCATCGGCCTGGAGCCGGCCTCCCGGCTGCTCGCCGACGCCACCCGCTTCCAGCTGGCCGCGCGCGTGCTGCGCGAGGCCCCCGGCCCCTACCCGGCCCTCACCCGGTCCTTCGCCGACCTGGTCAGCGACCTGCTCACCCTCGACTCCGAGCTCGCCGAACACCTGGTGCGCCCCGAGGACCTGCGGGCCTGGGACGCCGGACTGCTGAACACCCTGGCAGGCGTGAAGCTGGGCAACGCCGACCTGCGCAAGGTCCCCGAGACGGCCGCCGCGCGCCGTGAACTGACCGAGCTGGTCGTCCGCTACCGGGCCGCCAAGCGGGAGCGGGACCTGCTCGACTTCGGCGACCAGATCGCGCTGTCCGCGGCGCTGGCCGGCGTCGCCGAGGTGGGCAGACTGCTGCGCGACGAGTTCCGGGTCGTCCTCCTCGACGAGTACCAGGACACCTCGGTCGCCCAACGCGTCCTCCTGGCCGGCCTGTTCGGCGCCGGCACCGGGCACCCCGTGACCGCGGTCGGCGACCCCTGCCAGGCCATCTACGGCTGGCGCGGCGCCTCCGTCGCCAACCTGGACGACTTCCCCGGGCACTTCGCGCACGCCGACGGCCGCCCCGCCACCCGCCAGGCGCTCAGCGAGAACCGCCGCAGCGGCGGCCGTCTCCTCGACCTCGCCAACGGCCTCGCCGAGCCGCTGCGCGCCCTGCACGCGGGCGTGGAAGCCCTCCGCCCCGCCCCGGGCGCCGAGCGCGACGGCACGGTCCGCTGCGCCCTGCTGCGCACCCACGCCGAGGAGATGGACTGGATCGCCGACTCGGTCGCCCACCTCGTCCGCACCGGCACGGCCCCCGGCGAGATCGCGGTCCTGTGCCGTACGGCGACCGACTTCGCGGAGATCCAGGGCGCCCTCGTCGCCCGTGACGTCCCGGTCGAGGTGGTCGGCCTCTCCGGGCTGCTGCACCTGCCCGAGGTCGCCGACCTCGTCGCCGTCTGCGAGGTGCTCCAGGACCCGGGCGCCAACGCCTCCCTGGTCCGGCTGCTGACCGGCCCGCGCTGGCGCATCGGCCCCCGCGACCTCGCCCTCCTCGGCCGCCGCGCCCGGCTGCTGGTGTCCCACACGCGCGTGGGCGACCCCGACGACCCGGACCGCAGGCTCGCCGAGGCCGTCGAGGGGGTGGACCCCGCCGAGGTGATATCCCTCGCGGACGCCCTGGACACGTTCCTGGAGCTGCCGTTCGACGGAGACCGGCCCGGACAGGGCGACGACGGGCTGCCGTTCTCGCCGGACGCGCGCGTGCGCTTCGCCCGCCTCGCCACCGAACTGCGCGAGCTGCGCCGCTCCCTGTCGGACCCGCTGATGGACGTCCTGCACCGCGTCCTCGCCGTCACCGGCCTGGAGGTGGAGCTGTCCGCGTCCCCGCACGCGCTGGCCGCCCGCCGCCGCGAGACGCTCTCCAACTTCCTGGACGTCGCCGCCTCCTTCGCGGCCGGCGACCAGGAGGCGACCCTGCTCGCCTTCCTCGGCTTCCTGCGCACCGCCGCCCAGTACGAGAAGGGCCTCGACAACGCCCTGCCCGGCGGCGAGAACACCGTCAAGGTGCTCACCGCGCACAAGTCCAAGGGCCTGGAGTGGGACGTCGTCGCCGTCCCCGGACTGGTCAAGGGCACCTTCCCGAGCAGCCAGGGCCGCGAGAAGTGGACCGCCCAGGCCAAGGTGCTCCCGCACGCCCTGCGCGGCGACACCGCCACCCTGCCCGACGTCGGGGCCTGGGACTCGCGGGGCATGAAGGCCTTCCACGAGGCCATGAAGGACCACCAGCACACCGAGGAACTCCGCCTCGGCTACGTCACCTTCACCCGCCCCCGCTCCCTGCTCCTCGGCTCCGGCCACTGGTGGGGCCCCAGCCAGAAGAAGCCGCGCGGCCCCTCCGACTTCCTCCGGGCCCTGTACGACCACTGCGCCGCCGGGTACGGCGAGATCGAGGCCTGGGCGGACGAACCGGAGGAGGACGAGGAGAACCCGGTCCTGCACGCGGTGAGCGCGGACCAGGTGTGGCCGCTGCCCCTGGACGAGGCCGCCCTGGCCCGCCGCCGCGCGGCCGCCGAGACCGTCCTCGCCCACCTGGACGCCCTCACGGCCGGCACCGACGCAGGCGCCCCCGCGGACCACGACGCCGCCGCCGTCGAGGACCCGGACTGGCCACCGCCGCCCGAGGACGAGGAACCCGCCCCCTACGAGGACGACCTCCCGGACGCGGACTCCGCCGACTGGGACTCCTGGAGCACCGACCGCCCGGCCGTCCCGCACCAGGCGGCACCCGAGGCGGCGCCCGAAGCCGTGCCCGCCCAGCGCACGCCCCCGCGCACGCCGGAGCGCGACAGCGCCGACAGAGCCCAGGAACCCGAGCGCAGCCTCCCCGCTCCCGAGGAAGCCCCCCTCGTCCCCGAAGAAGCCCTCCTCACCCCCGAGGAAGCCCGCACCATCGCCTCCTGGGACCGCGACCTCGACGCGCTCAGCGGAGAGCTGCTGCGCGCCCGCCGGAACACCACCGACGTCCCCCTCCCCGCCACGCTGTCCGCGACCCAGCTGATGCGGCTGGCCGAGGACCCGGACGGGCTCGCACAGGAACTCGCGCGCCCCATGCCACGCCCCCCGCAGCCGGCCGCGCGCCGGGGCACCCGGTTCCACGCCTGGGTCGAGGCACGCTTCGAGGAGCTCACGCTGCCCATGCTGGAGCCCGACGAGCTGCCCGGCAGCGACGCCGAGATCGCCGACGAACGCGACCTCGAAGCCCTCAAGGAGGCCTTCGAACGCACCGAGTACGCGCACCGCACGCCGTACCGCGTCGAGGCACCCTTCCAGCTCTCCCTCGCGGGCCGGGTCGTCAGAGGCCGGATCGACGCCGTCTACCGGACGGACCACGGCGCCGGCGCGACGTACGGGACGACGTACGAGATCGTCGACTGGAAGACCAGCCGCACCCGCCCCGCCGACCCGCTCCAGCTGGCGATCTACCGGATCGGCTGGGCCGAGCAGCAGGGTGTGCCGCCCGAGTCGGTCACGGCCGCGTTCGTGCACGTACGCACCGGCGAGGTCGAACGACCGGACGGACTGCCGGACCGGGCCGCCCTGGAAAGCCTGATCGTCGGACAAGCCGTCGAACAGGTTGTCGGAGAAGCCGGTGGACTGACTGTCGGACGAACCGGTGGACTGGCTGTCGGACAAGCCGAGTGTGACGAACCGCCCGCCGAGGATGTCGGTCCGGGCCGATAGGCTCGTGACCATGAGCCAGACCCCGGACAGCGCCGTCCGTACGTACATCGAGGAGCACCGCGCCGCCTTCCTCGCCGACCTCGCCGAATGGCTGCGCATCCCCTCCGTGTCGGCCCAGCCCGACCACGCCCCCGATGTACGCCGCAGCGCCGACTGGCTCGCCGCGAAACTGGCGGAGACCGGCTTCCCGACCGCCGAGGTCTGGGAGACACCGGGCGCCCCGGCCGTCTTCGCCGAGTGGCCCGCGGGCGACCCGGCCGCGCCCACGGTGCTGGTCTACGGCCATCACGACGTCCAGCCCGCCGCCCGCGAGGACGGCTGGGACAGCGAGCCCTTCGAGCCGGTCGTCCGGGACGACCGGCTCTACGCGCGCGGGGCGGCCGACGACAAGGGCCAGGTGTTCTTCCACACACTCGGCGTCCGCGCCCACCTCGCCGCCACCGGCCGCACCGCGCCCGCCGTCAACCTCAAGCTGCTGATCGAGGGCGAGGAGGAGTCCGGCTCGCCGCACTTCCGGGCCCTGGTCGAGCAGCGCGCCGGGCGGCTCGCCGCCGACGCGGTGATCGTCTCCGACACCGGCATGTGGTCCGAGGACACCCCCACGGTGTGCACGGGCATGCGCGGGCTCGCCGAGTGCCAGATCGTCCTGCACGGCCCCGACCAGGACATCCACTCCGGCGTCTTCGGCGGCGCCGTCCCCAACCCCGCCACCGTCGCGGCCCGCCTGGTCGCGGCCCTGCACGACGAGCACGCGCGGGTGGCGATCCCCGGCTTCTACGACGGCATCGTCGAGCTCGGCGACCGCGAGCGGCAGCTCTGGGCCGAGCTGCCGTTCGACGAGGAGGGCTGGCTGCGCGAAGCGCATTCGTATGCCACCGAGGGCGAGGCCGGGCACACCACCCTGGAGCGCGTCTGGGCCCGCCCCACCGCCGAGGTCAACGGCATCGGCGGCGGCTACCAGGGCCCCGGCAGCAAGACGATCATCCCGTCCTCGGCGCTGCTGAAGCTGTCGTTCCGGCTCGTCGCCGGTCAGGAGCCCGAGCACATCGAGAAGATCGTCCGCGCCTGGGCCGACGCCCGGATCCCCGCCGGCATCCGCGCGGAGATCACCTTCCTGCCGGCCACACGCCCGTGCCTGACCCCGCTCGACCACCCCGGCCTCCAGTCGCTCGTCCGCGCCATGGGCCGGGCCTTCGAGACTCCGATCCGGTTCACCCGATCGGGTGGCTCGGGGCCGGCCGCGGACCTCCAGGACGTCCTCGGCGCACCCGTCCTGTTCCTGGGCATCTCCGTCCCCTCCGACGGCTGGCACGCCCCGAACGAGAAGGTCGACCTGGACCTTCTCCTCAAGGGCGTCGAGACCAGCGCCTACCTGTGGGGCGACCTGGCCGAGAACTGGCGCCATGCCCCCTGAGTCACCGACGCCGTCCGGAGCGGCACTCCGGGCGGGGCACACTGGAAGGGCCGCCCCGCCCGCCCCGCCCCCGCCCCACCTGTTCCCCTCCCGCCCTTCGTCCCGCTGAACCGCCCGCTGAAACATCCGTTGCACTGGGGGAGTTGGAAGCACCCGTGACCACCTGGACCGACCACACCGCCGACCGACCCATCTCGCTCACCGCCCCGAGCGGCATCGACCGCGCCGCCCACCACCGGCTCGACGAAGCCTGGCTCGCCGCGGCGTGGAGCCACCCCGACACCCGCTGTTTCGTGGTCTCCGGCGGTCAGGTCCTCATCGACGAGACACCCGACGGCCGCACCGAACTCGTCATGACGCCCTCCTTCGAGGCTCCCCTCACCGAGGCGCACCGCTACTTCCTGGGCACCGACGAGGACGGTGTCAGCTATTTCGCCCTCCAGAAGGACGCCCTGCCCGGCCGCATCGACCAGTCCGCACGCCCGGCCGGCCTGCGCGAGGCCGGACTGCTGCTGTCCCCGCGGGACACCGGCCTGATGGTGCACGCGGTCGGTCTGGAGAACTGGCAGCGCACCCACCGCTTCTGCTCCCGCTGCGGCGAGCGCACGGTGATCGCCGCGGCCGGTCACATCCGCCGCTGCCCGGCTTGCGGCGCCGAGCACTACCCGCGTACCGACCCCGCCGTGATCATGGCCGTCACCGACGAGGACGACCGCATCCTGCTCGGCCGCCAGGTCCACTGGCCCGAGGGCCGCTTCTCCACGCTCGCCGGTTTCGTGGAGCCCGGCGAGTCCATCGAGCAGGCGGTGCGCCGCGAGGTCTTCGAGGAGGCCGGGATCACCGTCGGCCCCGTCGAGTACGTCGCCAGCCAGCCCTGGCCGTTCCCGTCCAGCCTGATGCTCGGCTTCATGGCCCGCGCCACCACGACCGAGGTGACCGTCGACGGCGACGAGATCCACGAGGCCCGCTGGTTCTCCCGCGACGAACTCCGCGCGGCCTTCGACTCCGGCGACGTCCTGCCGCCGTACGGCATCTCGATCGCGGCCCGCCTGATCGAGATGTGGTATGGCAAGCCCCTGCCCACGAGGAGCTTCGTCTGAGACGGGCCGGCATGACCGCAGAGGAGTACTGGAACCACAACGTCCACTACCACCCCATGGTGCTGGACGCGGTACCGGACGGCTGCCGCGCCGCCCTGGACGTCGGCTGCGGCGACGGCCTGCTCGCCGCCAGGCTCGCGACCAGGGCGGAGTCGGTGACCGGCGTGGACCGGTCGGCGGAGATGATCAGGCTGGCCCGCAAGCGGGAGGCCGGGAACGTCACCTTCCTGGAGGGCGACTACCTCGACGCCGCCGTCCTCGACGAGGAGGGCTACGACTTCGTCAGCGCGGTCGCCGTCATCCACCACGTCCCCTTCGACGACGCGATCGAACGGCTGGTGGGGCTGCTCGCGCCCGGTGGCCGGCTGGTCGTCGTCGGCCTGGCGCACGACCACACCCTGCTGGACCGGGTCGTCAGCGGCTGCGGGGTCCCCGCGAGCCTCCTGACCGCGCGCCGGCACGGCGGCAATCGGGTCCCCGCCGACATGCCCGTCGAGGACCCGATCATGACCTGGAGAGAGGCCCGGCGGGCCACCGCGCACCTGCTCCCAGGGCGCCGGTTCCGGCGCCGGTTGCTGTGGCGCTACACGCTGGTCTGGGACAAGCCGGGCGCAACGCGCGAAGGCGGCCCCTGACCGATACGGAACGAGGCTCTTACGGCCGGGGCAGTGGTGCGGATGCGGAACGCACGGAGTCGCGGTACAGGGGCCGGGTATACAGAACCCCCGATCCGGCGCCGGGCCGGTCGGGGGTCGTGTGCGTCATGCGGGTCAGACGCCGAGTGCCTGCTTCACCTGGGCAAGGCTCGGGTTCGTCATCACGACCTCGGTGCCACCACTGGAGGGGACCACCTGAACGGTCGGGACCGTCTGGTTTCCGCCATTCGCCTTCTCCACGAATGCGGCCGACTCCGGGTCCTGCTCGATGTTGATCTCGGTGTACGCGATGCCCTCGCGGTCCAGCTGGCTCTTCAGCCGGCGGCAGTAGCCGCACCACGTGGTGCTGTACATCGTCACAGTGCCCTGCATCTCGCTCGCACTCCTTCGGCAGGTCGGGGAAGGTCCTCCGGGGAGGCAACGTACGCGACCCGCCCGCCATTCCCGCAGCACGGGCCGCGAGCGACGGCTGCCGCACGGGCGCGAGTGACGCCTGTCGCATTGGTACGACCGCATGGGGCTGCCTGTGGACAACCGGCACAGCCGTCTCCGGCGACCTGGCAGCATGGCCATGTGACAGCAGCAACGCACTCCTCCCTCTTCCCGCCGGTACCGGACTCTGCCGACGCGGTGCTCGAAGGGCTCGACCCCGAGCAGCGCGCGGTGGCGACCGCCCTGCACGGTCCGGTGTGCGTGCTGGCCGGAGCGGGTACCGGCAAGACCCGGGCGATCACCCACCGGATCGCCTACGGGGTGCGGGCCGGCATCCTCTACCCGTCCAGCGTGCTCGCCGTCACCTTCACCAACCGCGCCGCCGGGGAGATGCGCGGCCGGCTGCGCCAGCTCGGTGCCCAGGGGGTGCAGGCCCGCACCTTCCACTCGGCCGCGCTGCGCCAGCTCCAGTTCTTCTGGCCGAAAGCGATCGGCGGCTCCCTGCCCCGGCTCGTCGACCGCAAGATCCAGCTCGTCGCCGACGCGGCCGCCGCCTGCCGTATCCGCCTCGACCGGGGCGAGCTGCGGGACGTCACCGCCGAGATCGAGTGGTCCAAGGTCACCCAGACGGTCCCCGCCGACTACCCCATTGCAGCTGTGAAGGCAGGCCGGGAGGTCCCCCGCGACCCCGCCGAGATCGCCCAGCTCTACTCGGCGTACGAGGACCTCAAGCGTGACCGCACGGTCATCGACTTCGAGGACGTCCTGCTGCTGACCGTGGGCATCCTGCAGGACCGGCACGACATCGCCGACCAGGTCCGCGCCCAGTACCAGCACTTCGTCGTCGACGAGTACCAGGACGTCAGCCCGCTCCAGCAGCGGCTGCTGGAGCTGTGGCTCGGCGACCGCGACAGCCTGTGCGTCGTCGGCGACGCCAGCCAGACCATCTACTCGTTCACCGGAGCAACACCCGACCACCTGCTCGACTTCCGCACCCGCCACCCCGGGGCGACCGTGGTCAAGCTGGTCCGCGACTACCGCTCCACACCCCAGGTCGTCCACCTCGCCAACGGGCTGCTCGCCCAGGCACGCGGCCGGGCCGCCGACCACCGCCTGGAGCTGATCTCCCAGCGCCCCGCCGGACCCGAGCCCGTCTACACCGAGTACACCGACGAGCCCGCCGAGGCCGAGGGCGCCGCCCGCCGTATCCGTGAACTCGTCGACGCGGGAGTCCCGGCCGCCGAGATCGCCATCCTCTTCCGTACGAACTCCCAGTCCGAGACCTACGAGCAGGCCCTCGCCGACGCAGGTGTGCCCTACCAGCTGCGCGGCGCCGAGCGGTTCTTCGACCGGCCCGAGGTGCGCAAGGCGGGCGTGGCCCTGCGCGCGGCGGCCCGCTTCGGCGGCAACGACGCGCTGCTCGACGACACCGTGGACCTGCCCTCCCAGGTGCGTGCCGTGCTCTCCGGAGAGGGCTGGACGACCGAGCCGCCGGCCGGCTCCGGTGCCGTCCGGGAACGCTGGGAGTCGCTGGCCGCCCTGGTCAACCTCGCCCACGACGTCGCCGCCGCCCGGCCCGCCGCCACCCTCGCCGACTTCGTCGCCGAACTCGACGAGCGTGCGGGCGCCCAGCACGCCCCGACCGTCCAGGGCGTCACCCTCGCCTCCCTGCACTCGGCGAAGGGCCTGGAGTGGGACGTCGTCTTCCTGGTCGGCGTCGCCGAGGGCATGATGCCGATCAGCTACGCGAAGACCGACGAACAGATCGAGGAGGAACGCCGTCTCCTCTACGTCGGCGTGACCCGCGTCAGGGAACGGCTCCACGTCTCCTGGTCCCTCTCCCGCACCCCCGGCGGCAGACCCGGCCGCAGGCCCAGTCACTTCCTGGACGGTCTGCGTCCCGGCTCCACCGGCACCGTCGGCCGTGCTGGCGGCGCCGGTGGCGGAGGTGTCGAACGCGGCTTCACGGGCGGCCCCGTGACCGCGCCCCGGCGCACCCAGCGCAGCCCCGCCCGGTGCCGGGTCTGCGGACGCACGCTGACCGACGCCGGCGAGATGAAGCTGATGCGCTGCGACGGCTGCCCGTCCGACATGGACGAGGGCCTCTACGAGCGGCTGCGCGAATGGCGTGCCGACCAGGCCCGGCTCAGCGGCCAGCCGGCCTTCTGCGTCTTCACCGACAGGACGCTGATGGCCATCGCCGAGAGCGCTCCGGACGACGACCGCGAGCTGGCCCGCATCCCCGGCGTCGGCATGCGCAAGCTCAACCGTTACGGCGCCGATGTTCTGGCCATATGCGCAGGCCAGGAGCCCGAGGGAGGAGAAGCGGGGGACTGATGAGAACTCGTCGAAAAAATAGTTTGCGCATGCCCCAGCAATCCCCATAGGTTCTAGGCACGGAAGCGGCGGCCTTCTCGAAGGCCCAGTTCCGTGTTGTACTTGCATATCCGAGTGGATCGGCTCAACACCGGTCCCCTAGACGCCGAGAGGAGGCGAGTCCAGTGATCAGCATCGAGACCAACATCAGCGCGGCCAAAATGACCGATCTCTCGGCCGTCTCCGTGTGCATGCTCGGCGTCTCCAACCTGGGCACCGGTCTGTCCGGCATTCCTGCCGTGCGTCCGGCGTCCTCCGTTTCTCTCGCGGGTCTTCCCGTCCGTGAGCGCAATGAGCGACCGACCAAGGCACTGGAAGCAGTAGCGGCACAGGCCAAGGCCTATGCCTTTACGGCAGCCGGTGCCGGTAGCCGGAAGCAGACGACGCAGCACCACCTGATGTGGGCCTTCCGTGGGCCAGAACCCTGGAGTGATCCAGCCTGATCGATCAGGCCGGCGCCTTCAGGGCCGCGGAACCCCATCCGGGATCCGCGGCCCTTCTGTTTTCCCTGAACAGGGAGAGCGGAGCGAAGGGGCCTCGGGGCAAGAGCAGAACCCGGTACCAGCCGCCAACCGGTCCAACCCGACCGGCACGACCAGACGAGGAACAACAGCCGTGCAACTCGAAGCGCACGCCCCGTCCGTACCGCCTTCCGAAACGATCCCCCCGCCCGGCCTCACGGAGGACTCCACCTTGATCCCGCTCACCGCGCTCACCGCGCTCGACGACGCCATCGAGAACCTCGGCGTACCCGTCCCCTGCCGTTCCTACGACCCGGAGGTCTTCTTCGCCGAGTCGCCGGCGGACGTCGAGTACGCCAAGTCCCTCTGCCGGACCTGCCCGCTGATCGAGGCCTGCCTCGCCGGGGCCAAGGAGCGGCGTGAGCCCTGGGGCGTCTGGGGTGGCGAGCTGTTCGTCCAGGGCGTCGTCGTCGCCCGGAAGCGGCCGCGTGGCCGCCCGCGCAAGAACCCGGTCACGGCATGAACATCCTCGGAACGATCGACCGCCCCCTCACGCACGATCCCAAGAAGCAGGCCCCGATGAAGCCGTCCACCAGCGAGCCCGCAGGCTCCGCGATCCCAGACTTCACCACTGCCGGTACCGACACCGGCTCGCGTCAGAACAGGACCCGAGAGATGCAACTCATCCCAGAAGCCCTGGCTCGTGCGCATATGCACGAGCGACTGCACGAGGCCGAGCGGGAACGCCGGGCCGTGCGCCTGGCGACCGCTCGCCGGATGCAGCGCCGGGCCGAGCGCGCCTCGATGCGTGCCCGCCGTGCGCTCGCCATCGCCGTGATGCAGTAACCCAGTACACCTGAAGCGGTGGCCTCCCGGCCTCGGGAGGCGAAAGCTCCCCGCGGGGGCCGGTCCGGCCGAACGGACCGGCCCCCGCGGTGCGTTGTGCCCGCTGATCCACCCGCGGCGGAGTTATCGTCACCAGGTGACGAGTCTTCCCGGAGGCAGTGATCACGGCGGCTCCGCCACGGAGCCCCACTCGCTCGCGTGCGCCCGCTGCGGCACCCCGGCCGACGGCCCCCCGCCCGTGACCTGGACCTGCTCGGTGGAGAACGGCGTCCGCCAGTTCTTCTGCGAGGCCTGTTCCAGGGACAACCTCAGAGCGATCGAGGGCCGGCTCGACTCGTCCTGGTGGTGAGCCCGGCGCCCGCTACTGCGCCTCCACGGCTGCCTCGGCCGCTTCCACTTCCCCCGCGGCTCCGCCCGCCACGCCCTCCGTGACCTCTTCGGCCTCTTCGCCTTCTGCGAGCTCTTCGAGTTCCTCGGGCACGAACCCCGGCAGCCATGCCTCCAGTTCCTCCCGCAGCCGTACCGTCGCGCCCAGCTGGCAGAGCACGCCGATGGTGCTCAGGGTCACCCGGTGTATCAGGAGGTAGGCCGGCGGCAGGTTGAGCTGCTTGCCCAGCTGGTGGGCGGGGTTGCGGGGGTCCGCGATACGGGCCGCCTGGCTGCGCATCCAGTTGCGGGTGAAGGTGAACTCGTCGACCTGTGCCGGTTCGATGATCGGCAGCAGGTAGTCCAGGACGGCGTCGGGGTCCAGCTCTATGGACTCCTTGACGAACCCCTCCGCGCACAGCAGCTCGTAGACCGCCTCGGCGTCACTGTCCAGCGTCATCCGCAGTGAGTCGCCGATCGGGCTGGGCAGGCCGCCGGAGAGACGGTCGACGGTGCCGAAGTCCAGCACGCCGAGACGCCACTGCTCCTCGTCCTCCGGCCCACCGGGCAGCAGGCGGAAATTGCCGGGGTGCGGGTCGGCGTGCAGGAGGCCGGTGCGGGCCGGGCCCGAGAACAGGAAGCGGGCCAGCAGCTGACCGGCTCGGTCGCGCTGCTCCTGGGTACCCGCCGAGATGATCTCGGAGAGCGGTATTCCGTCGATCCACTCCGTGACCAGGACCTGGTCGCACTGGTGCACCACCGCCGGCACCACCACATCGGGGTCGCCCGCGAACTCCGCCGCGTGCGCCGCCTGGGCCTGCGCCTCCAGCGCGTAGTCCAGTTCCTCGGAGACCCGGTCGCGCAGCTCCGCGATCAGCGGCTTGATGTCCATACCGGGGATCAGCGGCCCCAACAGGCGTGCGAAACGGCTCAGTTGGCCCAGGTCGGAGAGCAGGGCCTCGCCGGCCCCCGGGTACTGCACCTTGACCGCCACCGCCCGGCCGTCCTGCCACACCGCACGGTGCACCTGACCGATCGAGGCCGCCGCCGAGGGCTTGTCCTCGAACTCCAGGAACAGCTCACGCCAGTCCTTCCCGAGGCGCTCGGTGAGGACCGCGTGCACGGTGCGGGTCGGCATCGGCGGCGCGGCGTCCTGGAGTTTGGTGAGGGCCGCCCGGTAGGGGCCGGCGACCTCCTCCGGGAGGGCCGACTCGAAGACGGACAGCGCCTGCCCGAACTTCATCGCCCCTCCCTTCAGCTCGCCCAGGACCTTGAACAGCTGCTCCGCCGTGCGCTGTTGGAGCTCGCGCCCGACGATCTCCGCGGACTCGCCCACGATGCGCTTGCCCAGACCCCAGGTCGCCCGGCCGGCGAAGCCGAGCGGGAGCGCGGCGAGCTTGGCGGTCCGGGTGACCGCCTTCCGGGGAAGATCAGACATGAGCCCTCCAAGTCCCAGTCGGCCGCGCCGCGTCCGCGTGCTCTCGTCGCTCCGCCGACGGCCGTTGCACCACCATTGTCGCGTGTGGATCCCCGTTGGTTGAGGAGTGTTCCCCCTTGGCTTTCTCCGCCGCTCCGCACGGGCATGCGGGGTGCGGCCAGACCGGCCGCGCGTGCCAGTGCAGAACCGGCACGGACGCCTCCCAGCGCGCCCCCGTGACGGCCGGCGACTCCCCGTCGAGGAAGGCCAGGGCGTGCGCGGCGGCCAGCCCGGCCACGGCCGCCGCCAGCGTCTGGTCGCAGGCGCCCACCCGGCGCGCCTGCCCGGACCGCCACTGGGCGATCAGGCGCGGCCAGGCCGGATCCCGGTCCGTGCGGTGCTCGTGCAGACAGCGGGCACAGCCCGTCCCGCCGGGCAGGACGAGTGGGCCGACCACGCCGGTGCCCTCCACGACGCCCGTGTACAGATGAGGGGTCCCCGAGGCCATGAGCGGCTCGGCGGCGCGCGCGTCCGGGGCGTGCACCAGGACGTCGTCGCGCGGGGCGATGACCACGAGTGCCAGGCCGGGCTCCGCCACGGCCGGGTCCGGGCGGCGGGGCGGGCGGTCCGGGGCCGCCCGGCGGACGACTTTGCGCGCGGCCTCGGCACGGGTCTCGCCGACCGCCTCGGCCGGCAGCCCGCCCGGCGCGACGTCCCAGGGCTGGACGCGGCCCACGTCCCGCACGTCGACCTCGCCGACGCCGGCGCCCGACAGCAGCGCGGCCAGCGTGACCCCGACCCGGCCCGCGCCCTGCACCCGCACCCGCAGCGCCCGCCGGGCCGCCAGCCGGTCGATCGCACCGCCCGGCTCCGGAGTGATCAGGGAGAGCGCGGCGAGATCGGGACGCAGCCGCTCCAGCACCTCCTCCTTCTCGCGCAGGGTCTCCGCGGCGGGCCCGCCGCCCCGCGCGTCGTCCACCAGCCCGGCCCGGGACAGCCGCTCCACCAGCGCGTCGACATGACCGTCCGGCAGGTCCATGCGCCGCCCCTCCTCGCGCAGCAGTGCAAGCCCGCGGGCGCCGTCGAGCAGGTCCAGGAAGCTCCCGGTCGCCGTGTCCATCGGCCCCAGTGTCATCGCGTGCGCGGGAGTCATCCCGAACTGCACGGTGTTGAGGTCGCGCCAGCCGCGCCGCAGCGCGGGCTTCACCAACGGATGCATGACAGGCCCCCGTAGCCGTCGAAAGGTCACAGAACGTCCCCGTGTGCCGGTGGAGCCGGTCCCGCTCCGGTCCCGCTCCGCCGACGAGTGCCAGCATGCCGGGGCCGCCAGGCGGGCGCCGAAAGTTGTCCACAGGCAGTGAGTATTCGTCGTACAAATCAGACGCATGGTGGGGGATCGGCACCGAACCGTCCCGGACCCGGGACTTCCCCCGTGTGCAGCGGGTAACGTCGGGGCGTGCCCGCCGACCCACTGCACCGCGCCGGAAAGCCACAGCGCAGCACGACGAGCCAGCCGCCCAGCGGCTTGGGGGCGAGCGCGATCGAGGTTCGCAGGAGCGCCCGGCGCCGCCGGACCGTTTCCGCGTACCGCGAGGGCGATCGCACCGTCGTGCTGATCCCCGCCCGGATGTCCGAGGCGGAGGAGAAACGCTGGGTGACCGTCATGCTCAACAAACTCGCCGCCCAGGAGAGCAAGCGAGTGCTGGGCGACGCCGAACTGGCCGAGCGTGCCGAGCGGCTGTCGGGCCAGTACTTCGGCGGCCGGGCCAGGCCCGCCTCGGTGCGCTGGGTCACCAACCAGAACACCCGCTGGGGCTCGTGCACCCCCTCCGAGGGCAGCATCCGTCTCTCGCACCGGCTGCAGGGCATGCCCGAGTACGTCGTCGACTACGTGCTCTGCCACGAGCTCGCGCATCTGCTGGTGCCGGGGCACGGCCCCCGTTTCTGGCGGCTGCTGGAGGCGTATCCGCGGACCGAGCGCGCCCGCGGCTACCTCGAAGGG
Organism: Streptomyces sp. NPDC048291; assembly: GCF_043201715.1. Classification (NCBI taxonomy): domain Bacteria; kingdom Bacillati; phylum Actinomycetota; class Actinomycetes; order Kitasatosporales; family Streptomycetaceae; genus Streptomyces; species Streptomyces sp. NPDC048291. The sequence continues at coordinate 252,764 of NZ_JBICZC010000004.1, read as the reverse complement.
GTGGTCGCGGCCGACCGGCTGCCCCACGTGCCCGGCGCGCGCGATGAGTGACACACCACGGCAACGCTCCCTCCGGGGTCGCTGAGCGCGGTTGTGTACCGGGTCTGTACCGACTTCTTCCGATGTCCGAGTTAGCCGTTAGCCTGGCGCGACGCACTCGTATTCGGGATGGGGGACGGTCGTAACGCATGGCCAGGGAATTCCAACGCGGCCACAAGGCCAGGATCAGTGACCTCACGGCCGGCACGGATCTGTACGTAGGCGTGCAGATCGCCGGCCCCGGGCTGACCTTCGACATCAGCTGCTTCGGTCTCGACGCGGACGAACGGCTGTCGGACGACCGCTACTTCGTCTTCTTCAACCAGCCGAAGTCGCCCGAGGAGTCCATCCAGCTGCTGGGTGCGCAGGCGGGCGACACGGAGTCCTTCCGGATCACGCTGGACCGGATCCCGTCGCAGATCCAGAAGCTGGCGTTCACGGCGACCCTCGACGGCGCCGGGCAGATGTCGCAGGTCGCGCCCGGATACCTCCGGATCGTCGCGGGCGGCGAGGAGGTGGCCCGGTACTCCTTCAACGGCTCGGAGTTCTCCACCGAGCGCGCCGTGATGCTCGGCGACTTCTACCTGAAGGACGTGTGGCGCTTCGCCGCCGTCGGCCAGGGCTTCGACGGCGGTCTGGAGGCGCTGCTGAAGAACTTCGGCGGCGAGGTGATGGAGGAGGAGCCGCCCGCCGCGCCCGAACCGCAGCCGTCGCAGGCCGGGGCCGCGCCCGGATTCGCGCCGCCCGCGTTCGCCGCCCCGGCCGGCCCCGCGCCGGTTCCCGCCCCGGCGCCCGCGCCCGCCGCCCCACCCGCCCCCCAGGGCTTCACCCCGCCTCCGGCCCCCGGCCCCGTGCCGGCCCCGAACATGCACGGCGCGCCCACCGTCATCGCCCCGATGACCCCGCCCGTCGGCGGCACCGTGCCGCCCCCGGCCCCGGCACCCGCGCCTTACGGCCAGCCGCCCGCGCCCGGTGCGCCCGCGCCGCCGCCCGGCTACGGCCGGCCCCCGGCGCCCCCGCAGGCTCCGGGCCCGCCGCCCGGATACCCGCAGGCGCCCCAGGCCCCGACCCCGCCCCCGGGCTACGGTCAGCAGCCGCCGTTCGGCCAGGTCCCGGGACAGGTCCCCGGGCAGGGGCAGCAGAGCTACGCGGTCCCGCAGGGCGCCCCCCAGGGCGGTGCCGGTGTCGGGGCGGCGCTCCAGAAGTTCAAGGAGACGCCCACCGGGCAGCGCTGGACCCCGCAGAACAGCAAGCTCATCCGCGTCGACCTGGGCATGGGCGGCCAGCCGGTGCTGGCCCGGCAGGGCAGCATGGTGCTCTACCAGGGCAAGGTCGACTTCGGCTACAAGGGCGCCGGGTTCGCCGGCCGGATCGTCGGCAACGCCACCGGCCAGGAGATGCAGCTGATGCGCTGCACCGGCCAGGGCCAGGTGTTCTTCGCCGAGAACTCCGCCAACCTGCACCCGATCGAGCTCCAGGGCGACGCGATCTGCGTCTCCGCCGAGAGCGTCCTCGCCTTCGACGAGGGCCTCCAGTACGAGGTCCGCCGCATCGAGGGGCACGGCATCCCCGGCGGCGCGCTGTTCACGATGCAGTTCCAGGGCACCGGCACGATCGTCGTCAAGACGCACGGCACGCCCGTCGTGCTGCCGGTGACGCCGACGACGTTCGCCGACTGCAACGCGATCGTCGCATGGTCGGCCGCCTCCCAGGTGATCGTCTCCAGCCAGGTGCGGATGCGCCGCAACGCCTACCCGGGCGACACCGGCGAGAGCGTCAACCTGCAGTTCCGGGGCGCTCCCGGCAACTTCATCGTCGTCCAGCCGTACGAGGTCTGAGGGAGCCCGTCATGAACCAGCCGCTCGCGGGCTACGCCCCCGCACCCGTCACCGCCCGCATGGACAACCATGGCGACCACATGCTGAAGGTCGCCATGCAGACCGGGAACGACCTCCTCGCGCGCGTGGGGTCGATGGTCGCCTACGAGGGCTTCGTGCAGTACGAGCCCAACCCGCCGGCCGTGCGCCAGATCGCCCGGGACTGGATGACCGGCGAAGGCGCGCCCCTGATGAAGTGCTCCGGCGACGGTCTGCTCTACCTCGCCGACTACGGCGCGAACGTCGTCGTCATCAACCTCAACGGCGACGGCATCTCCGTCAACGCCACCAACCTGCTCGCCTTCGACGCGCACCTGACGTGGGGCGTGGAGCGGGTCAAGGGGCTCGCGAAGTTCGCCGGGCAGGGGCTGTGGAACACCAAGATCTCCGGGCAGGGCTGGGTCGCGCTGACCTCCCGGGGCAAGCCGATCGTCGTGGACTGCGGCGGCGGCGAGGACGAGACGTACGTCGACCCGGACGCGCTGGTCGCCTGGTCCCCGAACCTGAAGGTCAAGGGCAAGCGCAGCTTCAAGGCGCAGTCGCTGATCGGCCGCGGCAGCGGCGAGGCCTACCAGATGGCCTTCTCCGGCCAGGGCATCGTCGTCGTCCAGCCCAGCGAGGACAGCACCGACCGCCTCCGGTTCCGGGGCTGAGGGGGAGTCAGGAAACCATGCAGAGCCCGCTTTTCGCCTTCAACGACTCCCAGGCCAGGGATCGCTACAGCCTGCAGAACAAGCAGATGCTGCGGGTCGTCCTGGAGGGCCACGACGACATCCTCGCCCGCAAGGGCACCATGGTCGCCTACCAGGGGCTCGTCGAGTTCGACGCCGAGTACCAGGGCCACAACCAGGCACGCGCGCGTGCGTACACCGGCGAGGGCCTGGACCTGATGCGCTGCCACGGGCAGGGCACGGTCTACTTCGCCAACCTGGCCCAGCACATCCACGTCCTGGACGTCGAGCAGGACGGCCTCACCGTGGACAGCGGCTACGTCCTCGCCATGGACTCCTCGCTGCACTACGAGGTCGTCGCCGTCGACAGCCTCTACGGCATCTCCGGGTCCGGGAAGTACCAGCTCAACATCACCGGACGCGGTCAGGTCGCCCTGATGACCTCGGGCGCGCCGCTGCTGATGCAGGTCACGCCCGACAAGTACGTGAACTGCGACGCCGACGCGATCGTCGCCTGGTCCACCGGGCTGCGCGTCCAGATGCAGGCCCAGACCCATTCCTCGGGCGTGTGGCGGCGCCGCGGCAGCACCGGGGAGGGCTGGGAGCTGAGCTTCATGGGAAGTGGCTTCGCGTTGGTCCAACCGAGTGAACTGCTGCCGCCGCAGCACGCCCAGATCGGTCAGGGCGTCGCCGCCCAGTTCGGGATGGGCCAGCAGGGAGCGCGCGGGATGAACCAGGGCAACGCCTGGAGCTGACCGTCAAAATGTAAGGGGCGCCCGCACTGGCCGGCGCCCCTTACCCGCGTTCGGATCAGAGCCGCGCGCGGGTCCCTTCCAGCAGCCGTACGACCGAATCGTCGGCGACTTCCCGTACCTCGTCGTAGGCGAACCAGCGCAGGTCGAGGGACTCGTCGCTGATCGCGTGGGCGGCGCCGCGCGGGGCGAGGGCCGTGTACTGGACGTCGAAGTGCCAGTGGCACGGCGCCGGGATCGGGTGCCGGTCCAGGCGCACCGGGCCGCCCGGCAGTAGTGTCAGCCCCGGGATGCCGGACTCCTCGGTCGCCTCCCGCAGGGCCGCCGCCGCCAGCGTGGCGTCGCCCGGCTCGCAGTGGCCGCCCATCTGCAACCACATCCGCAGCTTCCTGTGCAGGGTCAGCAGCACCCGGCCGTGCTCGGGGTCGACGACCAGCGCGCTCGCCGTGACATGGCCGGCGTGACAGGCCTTCCACATGCCGTCCGGGTGTGCCGCGAGGTGGTCCAGGTAGGCCTGGCGCAGCTCGTCCTGGCCCTCGTACCCCTTGAGAACGAGGGCCGCGTCGTCGTGCAGGCTCACTCGGTGTCGTCGCCCTTGTCCTGGTCGTCCTTCTTGCGCAGGTCGGGCTTCTCCGCGGCCTCGCCGAGCATCTTGTCCAGCTCGGAGAAGTCCAGCTGCTCGCGGTGCACGAAGCCGTCCGGGTCGTCCAGGTCGGACGCCGTTGGCAGCATGTCCGGGTGGGCCCAGAGGGCGTCACGGCCGTCGACACCGCGCGCGTCGGTGAGCGAGGCCCACAGCCGGGAGGCGTCGCGCAGCCTGCGCGGACGCAGCTCCAGGCCGATCAGGGTGGCGAAGGTCTGCTCGGCGGGGCCGCCCGTGGCACGGCGGCGGCGCAGGGTCTCGCGCAGCGCGTCGGCGGACGACAGACGCGGTTTCGCGGCCGCGTGGACCACCGCGTCGACCCAGCCCTCGACGAGCGCCAGAGCCGTCTCCAGACGGGCCAGGGCGGCCTTCTGCTCGGGCGTGTCCTCCGGCTGGAACATGCCCTGCTGGAGCGCGTCCTGGAGCTGCTCGGGGTTCTGCGGGTCGAACTGGCCGACCACGTCCTCCAGCTTGGCCGTGTCGACCTTGATGCCGCGGGCGTACCCGTCGACCGCCCCGAACAGGTGCGAGCGCAGCCACGGCACGTGCGCGAACAGGCGCTGGTGGGCCGCCTCGCGCAGCGCGAGGTAGAGCCGCACCTCCTCCTTGGGCACGCCGAGGTCCTTGCCGAACGCCTCGATGTTCACCGGCAGCAGCGCGGCCTTGCCGGCCGGGGTCAGCGGCAGGCCGATGTCGGTCGAACCGACGACCTCGCCCGCGAGCACGCCCACGGCCTGCCCGATCTGGGTGCCGAACATGGCGCCGCCCATCGAGCGCATCATCCCGATCAGCGGGCCCGCCATGGCCTGCATCTCCTCCGGGAGGACGTCGCCCATGGCGGCGCCGACCCGCTCGGCGACCGGGTCGACCAGCTCCTGCCAGGCGGGCAGCGTCGCCTCGACCCACTCCGCACGCGACCACGCCACGGCCGAACCGGAACCCGACGGCAGCGACGTCGCGTCGTCGAGCCACAGGTCGGCCAGCCGGACGGCCTCCTGGACCGCGGTGCGCTCGGCGGGGCCGACGCTCGCGTCCTTTACGCCGTCCGAGGTGCCCTGGGAGACCGTCTGGCGGGCGATCTGCTTGGCCATGTCCCAGTTCACCGGACCGCCCTCGTACGAGAGCATCTGGCCCAGCTGCTGGAAGGCCGCGCCCAGGTCGGTGGGGTTCAGCGAACCGAACATGGCAGCGAACGGATTGTCGGCGCCGGGGCTGCCGAAGCCGCCGGCTCCGGGTGTGCCGAAACCGAACGGGTTGGCCGGTCCCTGCCCACCACCGCTCTGCTGGTCCCTCTTCTTGCCCTCGTCGCCGTCTTCCGGCTCCTCCGGCGGAAGGCCGAAACCGAATGGGGTGTCACTCACGGGAATCCTCGGCTGGTAAGGCCACCGGTTCTCTCCGGCGGCGCGGCTGCCCGACAACACCACCCAGCGTAGACACCCCGACCCGATCGGGCCTCGGTGCTTCGCCGACAGTCGGCCTGCGGCAGGATGGATGCCACCTGGTACGTACGCGTCACTCACGCTCGTACTGAAGACAACCGCTGGAGACGCCCGGTGAGTTCCCCAGATCCGCAGGTTCGCGCAGCGCGAAACCACTCAACCCCTCCCGCGGTGCGCGGGCCCGTCGTCGCCGTGACCGGCGCCGCGACCGGGGTCGGCGCGCTGCTCACCGAGCGGCTGGCCGCGTCCGGGGAGGTCAGGCAGGTCATCGCCATCGACGAGCGGCGCGGGGAGTGCGCTGACGCCCAGTGGCACATCCTCGACGTGCGGGATCCGGCCATCGCGGACAAGCTGCGCGGGGCCGACGTGGTGGTGCACCTCGCGCTCGACCTGGACCTGGAGACCGATCCGGCGGCACGCACCGCCTACAACGTGCGCGGGACGCAGACCGTGCTGACCGCGGCGGCCGCGGCCGGGGTGCACCGCGTGGTGCTGTGCACCTCCGCGATGGTCTACGGCGCGCTGCCGGACAACGAACTGCCGCTGTCGGAGGACGCTGAGTTGCGTGCCACCGCGGAGGCCACCGGCGTGGGCGACCTGCTGGAGATCGAGCGGCTCGCGCGCCGGGCGCCCCGCGCGCATCCGGGGCTCAACGTCACGGTCGTGCGCCCCGCGGTGCTGGTCGGGGGCACCGATACCGCGCTGACCAGGTACTTCGAGTCGCCTCGGCTGCTTGTCGTGGCCGGGTCGCGGCCCGCCTGGCAGTTCTGTCACGTCGAGGACCTGTGCAGTGCGCTGGAGTACGCCGTCCTGGAGAAGGTCGAGGGGGAACTCGCCGTCGGGTGCGACGGGTGGCTGGAGCAGGAGGAGGTCGAGGAGCTCAGCGGGACCCGGCGGATGGAACTTCCGTCGGCGGTGGCGCTGGGGGCGGCGGCCCGGCTGCACCGGATCGGTCTCACGCCGTCGCCGGCCGGGGATCTCGCGTACACGATGTATCCGTGGGTGGTGAGCGGGAGCCGGCTGCACGACGCCGGGTGGCGGCCGGGGTGGACGAACGAGGAGGTGCTGGCCGAGTTGCTGGAGGAGGTGGCCGGGCGGCACACGGTGGTGGGGCGGCGGCTGGGGCGCAAGGACGCGACGGCGGCGGGGGCCGCGGGGGCGACGGTGGCGCTGCTCGGGGCGGCGGCCGTGGTGCGGCGGGCGCGGAAGGCTCGGCGGCGGATCTGAGGGCGGGGTTCTCCGCCCCCGCCGCCCCTACCCGTCCCGTCCCTCCAGGGGGTGGGCCCCCTGCGACCGCCCGGTTCGGGGGCTGCCGCCCCCGGACCCCCGCATCGGCCTCCGGCCTCGTCCGCGAACGCCGGACGGGCTGGAGGGGGTGCGGACGGGCTGTCGAAAACAGTGTGTCGGACAGGGCTGTAGGAGTCTCCAAACCTGCACGCGCGTGTGCCTGGTGTTGGTCGTATTCCGTGTGGTCGTGGGCTTGCGGCACGATGGGGGTATGACTGGTGTGAGTGATCATCCTGGGGAGCGCGGTGCCGACGATCCCGTGAAGCTGATCGGGATTCGGGAGAGTGCGCTCTCCGTGGACGAGGTGTTCGCGGCGGTGGGGGACGACGCGGCCGGTGGGATCGCGCTGTTCGTGGGGACCGTGCGGAATCACGACGGGGGCGCCGACGTGGACGCGCTCGGGTATTCGTGTCACCCCAGTGCCGAGGACGAGATGCGGCGGATCGCCGAGAAGGTCGTCGCCGAGTACCCGGTACGGGCGCTGGCCGCCGTGCATCGGGTGGGGGACCTGCGGGTGGGTGATCTCGCCGTGGTCGTCGGTGTGTCGTGTCCGCATCGGGGGGACGCCTTCGAAGCTTGTCGAAAGCTGATCGACGACCTCAAGCACGAGGTGCCCATCTGGAAGCACCAGAAGTTCTCGGATGGGACGGAGGAATGGGTCGGGGCCTGCTGAAGGACCCTGTCCGGCCTCCGCTTGCGTAACCGTACCCCTCGCGTGAGCGTTGTCAGTGCGGATGATTAATCTGCTGATCAGTCAGTCGCGGACGCTCATGGGGTTGGGAGGTCGGCATGGCGGCGCTCGTCTGGTTGCTGATTCCGCTTGTGGCGGCGGTCGGTGCCGGTGTGTGGGGCAGCTGGGCCAACCGGACCAGGAGGGCGCGCAGCGACGGGCCGGAACTCGACGGGTACGCGCGCTTCCGCGAGGCCATGGAGAAGTCCCGCTCCGGCGGCTGAGAGCGGCCGAGGGCGGCCGGGGCGCGTGTGACCGGTGGCCCTGACGGTGCGCTGACAGACCCGTCCCGTACTGTCTTCGCATGCCACGCCGCACCGCGACGATGCTCGCCTCCACCCTGATGCTGATCGCGCTCCTGTGCGCCGGAGTGCTCATCAACGTGCCGTACTCGGAGATGTCTCCCGGCCCGACCGTGAACACGCTCGGGGACCACGACGGCGAGCCGGTGCTGCAGATCTCCGGTCACAAGACCTACGCGACCTCCGGGCATCTGAACATGACCACGGTGAGGGTCACCAGCGCCGACTACAAGATGAACCTCGTCGAGGCCGTCTACGGGTGGCTCTCGCACGACAACAAGGTCGTGCCGCACGACACGCTCTACCCGGACGGCAAGACGGAGCAGCAGTCCACCCAGGAGAACGCCGAGGAATTCAGCGAGTCCCAGGAGAGCGCCAAGGTCGCCGCGCTGAAGGAGCTGGGCGTCCCGGTGAAGTCCTGGGTGATTGTCTCCACGGTCCTCAAGGGCTCGCCGGCCGAGGGCAAGCTGCACGCCGGTGACGTGATCAAGGCCGTCGACGGCACCGCGGTCAAGCAGCCGGCCGACGTCGCCACCCTGGTGACCAAGCACAAGCCCGGCCAGGACGTGGTCTTCACCGTCGTGCCGGTCAAGGCGCAGGCCGCCGCCGAGAAGGCGAACAAGACGGCCACCGAGACCCAGAAGGTCACGGTCACCACGACCACCTCGGACGACAGCGGCGAGAAGCGCGCCATCGTCGGGATCTCCGCCGGGACCGATCACACGTTCCCGTTCTCCATCGACATCAAGCTCGCCGACGTCGGCGGACCGAGCGCGGGGCTGATGTTCTCGCTCGGGATCTACGACAAGCTCACCCCGGGCAGCCTCACCGGCGGCAAGTTCGTCGCCGGCACCGGCACCATCGACGACGACGGCACGGTCGGTCCGATCGGCGGCATCTCGATGAAGACCATCGGCGCGCGCAGCAAGGGCGCCCAGTACTTCCTGACCCCGGCCGACAACTGCGCCGAGGCGGCCAAGGGCACCCCGAGCGGGCTCACCCTCGTCAAGGTGAAGACCATCGGCGATGCCCTCGGCGCCCTCAAGGACATCCGCAGCGGGGACACCGGCGCCCTGCCGAAGTGCACCGCCAAGGGCTGAGCGGGCCCACCGGCAGCCGGGGGCGCCCCTCCTGACGAGGGGCGCCCCGGCACCGTGCGCAGGCCGTCTGCAGCCGTCTGCGGCCGTCCGGCGACGGCCTCAGTCCTCGAAGGTCGCCCTCAGCGCGTCCGCCAGGCCCGGGACCAGGTCGGGGCCGGTGAGCACCTCCGTCGGCGAGTCCTTCTCGCGCAGCCGGACCGCCGAGTCGCGGCTGCCGTCGCGCAGCACCGCGACCGTCATCCGGACCTCCTGGCGCTCGGGGTGGCTCGCCACCCACTTGGCCAGCTTCGCCTCGCTCAGGCCCTCGGGGACCTGGGACTCGGCGGACGGCGGCAGCATCAGCCGCTCCACCGTGAGGGCGCAGCCGACCACCGGGTCCGGCCAGGCGATGGTGCCCAGGAACTCGTCCAGCGCCTTGTCCGTTGGCACTTCGTCCTGCTCGATCGGGGTGAGGCCGGTGGTCGCGGACTCGTCCTCCAGACCGAGCTGGGCGGCGAGAGCCGGTTCCTGGGCGCGCAGCCGTACGGTGTCGACGAGGGCGAAGAGGCGAGCGGGCTGGTCCCAGCCGAGGCCGGAGGCGTACTCGTCGATCTCGAGTACGGCCCGGGTGAGCGGGTTCGCTGCCATGGGAGTGTTGGACATGGTCACAATCCTGCCTCGTTCATGGCCGGAATCGGGAACCGAGTAAGCCGTGAGTAAGTTGCATAGGTGTGGCCCCGCGATCACAGGGGGCCACGTCCGGCCCGTGAACAAGAGGGCCTGACGCAACAACAGCGGATCAACAGCGGATCAAACAGCGAACTTCGAGGTGCGCACCTTGGCTTTCCAGATGCCGGACCGCGGCGGAGGCCCGACGGGGCCACGGATCAGAGCGACCGGACGTCCGTCCCGGCGGGTCCGGACCCTGCTCCTGACACTGGGCGTCCTTGCCGCGCTCGGCATGGCGTTCACCATGTTCGCGGGCTTCTGGACGGACTGGCTCTGGTACCGGTCGGTGCACTACTCCTCGGTGTTCACCACCACCCTGTGGACCAAGATCGGGCTGTTCTCCGTCTTCGGCCTGCTGATGGCGGCCGCGGTGGGCTTCAACATCTGGCTGGCACACCGGCTGCGCCCCCCGCTGAGCGCCATGTCCATGGAGCAGCAGAGCCTCGACCGCTACCGGATGGGCATCGCGCCGTACAAGAAGTGGCTGCTGCTCGCGGTCACCGCGCTGGTCGGGCTGATCGCCGGCGCGTCCGCGGCCGGCCAGTGGCGCACCTGGCTGATGTGGGTCAACGGCGTGCCCTTCCACCAGAAGGACCCGCAGTTCCACCTCGACGTCTCCTTCTACGCCTTCGACCTGCCCTGGTACCGCTTCCTGCTGGGCTTCGGCTTCGCCACCGCGATCCTCTCCCTGATCGCCGCCGCGCTCACCCACTACCTGTACGGCGGGCTGCGCGTCACCAGCCCCGGCGCGCGCGCCACCGGTGCCGCGACCGGCCACCTCTCGGTGCTGCTCGGCCTCTTCGTCGCCCTCAAGGCGGTCGCCTACTGGCTCGACCGCTACGGACTGGCGGTGAAGTCCAGCGACTTCAAGGCCACCGGAAACTGGACCGGCCTGAGGTACGTCGACGCGAACGCCTATCTGCCCGCCAAGACGATCCTGTTCTGCATCGCCGTCATCTGCGCGCTGCTGTTCTTCGCCACCCTGTGGCGGCGCACCTGGCAGCTGCCCGTGATCGGCTTCGGCCTGATGGTCCTGTCCGCGATCCTCATCGGCGGCCTCTACCCGGCGATCGTCCAGAAGTTCCAGGTCCAGCCCAACGAGCAGGCCAAGGAAGCCCCGTACGTCCAGAAGAACCTCAAGGCGACCCGCGAGGCGTACGGCATCGACGACACCAAGGTCACCGAGTACAAGGGCACGAGCACGACCACGGACAAGACCAAGCTCCGGGACGACGTCGACGCCACGGCGAGCATCCGGATCATGGACCCGAACATCGTCTCGCCCACGTTCCAGCAGCTCCAGCAGATGCGGAACTACTACGCGTTCCCGACCAACCTGGACGTGGACCGCTACTCCAAGGACGGCAAGGTCCAGGACACCGTCATCGGGCTGCGCGAGCTGAACCTGGCCGGCATCCCGAAGAACAACTGGATCAACGACCACTTCCGCTACACCCACGGCTACGGCGTGGTCGCCGCCAAGGGCACCGAGGCCGACGACCAGGGCCAGCCGGTCTTCACCGAGTCCGACCTGCCGTCCACGGGCGACCTGGGCACGTACCAGCAGCGCATCTACTACGGCGAGAAGACGAACACGTACTCGATCGTCGGCGGTCCCCAGAAGGAGATCGACTACTCCGACGACGACGGTGAGAAGCTCACCAGCTACGCGGGCAAGAGCGGGGTCAGCCTCTCCAGCCCGATCAACCGCGCCGCGTACGCGGTGGCGTTCAACGAGCCGCAGATCCTGTACTCGGGCGCGATCGGCAAGGGCTCGCGGATCCTGTACAACCGCACGCCCAAGGAACGGGTCGAGGCGGTCGCCCCCTGGCTGACCATCGACGGTGACGCGTACCCGGCGGTCGTGGACGGCCATATCCAGTGGGTCGTCGACGCCTACACGACGTCGAACGGCTATCCCTACGCCTCCCGTACGACCCTCGGTGACACCACCGCCGACTCGCTGACCGCGACCAACAACTCGCGCGCGGTGGTGGCCCAGCAGAACCAGGTCAACTACATCCGCAACTCGGTCAAGGCGACCGTCGACGCGTACACCGGCGAGGTCAAGCTCTACCAGTGGGACACCGAGGACCCGGTGCTGAAGACCTGGATGAAGGCCTTCCCGGGCACGGTGCAGCCCAAGAGCGCCATCTCGCAGGACCTGATGGACCATCTCCGGTATCCGCAGGACCTGTTCAAGGTGCAGCGCGAACTGCTCACCCGCTACCACGTGACGGACGCCCAGACGTTCCTGACCGGCAGCGAGGTGTGGCAGGTGCCCGACGACCCGACCAACAAGTCGGGCGACGCGGTGCCGCCGTACTACCTGAGCATGAAGATGCCGGACCAGAGCGCCCAGACGTTCTCGCTGTCGACGACGTTCACGCCCAACGGCCGGGACAACCTCAGCGCGTTCATGTCGGTCGACTCCGAGGCCGGTTCGAAGGACTACGGCAAGATCAGAATCCTGAAACTGCCGACCAGTACGACCGTCGACGGACCCAAACAGGTCCAGAGCAAGTTCAACTCCGAACAGGAGATCGCGGCCGCCATCAAGCTCCTCAAGGGCGGCGACTCCGAGGTCGAGTACGGCAATCTGCTGACCGTGCCACTGGACGGCGGCCTGCTGTACGCGGAGCCGGTCTACGTCCGCGGTGCCGGGGTCAAGTACCCACTGCTGCGCAAGGTGTTGGTCACCTACGAGGGCAAGACCGTCTTCGAGAACACACTCGACGAGGCGCTCAACAAGGTGTTCGGCACGGACGGTTCCGATACGGGGTCCTCGGACACCGGGACGACCTCGCCGCCGACCTCGTCCGGCAACCCCACGGTCCAGGCGGCATTGGACGACGCCCAGAAGGCCTTCGAGGCGGGCCAGGAGGCCCTGAAGAAGGGCGACTGGACGGCGTACGGCAAGGCGCAGGACGAGCTGCGGGACGCGCTGAAGCGGGCCGAGGAGGCGCAGTCGAAGGCCGACAAGGCCGACGGCGGTGCGACGGCGAGCAGCAGCCCCAGCCCGAGCGCAAGCGCGAGTGCGGGCGCCGGCAGCAGTCCGAGTCCCGGCGCGAGCGCCAGTCCGAGCGGCTGACCTCCGGCAGGTGATCAAGCCCGGCCCGCGCCGTGATACGGTTGAACCACAACGGCGCGGGGTGGAGCAGCTCGGTAGCTCGCTGGGCTCATAACCCAGAGGTCGCAGGTTCAAATCCTGTCCCCGCTACTGAAGTCGAAGGCCCGGATCCTCTTGGGATCCGGGCCTTCGCGCGTGCGCGGACAGTCGGACCTCCCCCGATGTCCGGCCGAACGGCTCCCGGTGTCCGGACGGGCGGCGAACGCATGTACCGACGGCCGGGTCGCCGTGCCGCTGTGGGGAGTTGGCGGAGATGTGTTTGACTTGTCGTTCTGTGGGCATGTCGACAAAACGCTGAAGTGACCTCACGGTCTGCGGTATACGTGGTGTACCCAGGTTGCAGGTGGTGCGACGATGAACGTTATGGGGGACAAGGCAACTCTGTTCGAGACAGGGCGATTTGTGCAGCCTTCGGGCGAGGAGCCGACCCGCGACGAGGCCGCTGAGGAGGCACGTCACCTCATCCAGGCCGAGGCCGGTGACGTCGAGTCGATGAGTGTGCTCGGCGCCATGCTGCTGCGCCGTGGCGACCTCGACGGAGCCGAGCCCCGGCTGCGCGCGGCCACCGCCGCCGGCGACCGGGCCGCCGCCAACAACCTCGGTGTGCTGCTGCACCAGCGCGGCTACCCCGAGGAGGCCGCCGGCTGGTGGCGGATCGCCGCCGTCGCCGGATCGGCCGCCGCCGCCCACGCGCTGGGCCGCCACCACCGCGAACGCGGCGACGAACCCGCCGCCGAGTACTGGCTGCGCCAGTCCGCCGAACAGGGCCACGCGCTCGGCGCGTACGCGCTGGCCGACCTGCTGGAGCACCGTGGGGACACGGACGCCGGACAGTGGATGCGGGCCGCCGCCGAGCGCGGGCACCGGGAGGCGGCCTACCGGCTGGCGCGCGCACTCGACCGCAAGACGGCCGTGAACGAGGGCGAGACCGGGGCCGACAACGGTGTCGACACGGAGCCCGCCGCGCCCGCCGCGAACGTCGGGGTCGCTGGGACCGCCGGGACCGTCGCAGGGGCCGCGGAGGCCGCCGAGGCCGAGCAGTGGTACCGGCAGGCCGCCGCCCGCGGCCACCGGCGGGCCGCGCTGCACCTCGGCGCGATCCTGGAGAGGCGCGGCCGGCTCAAGGAGGCCGGGCGCTGGTACCTGACCTCCGCCAAGGACGGCGAGGCCAGGGCCGCCTGCGCGCTCGGCTTCCTGCTGCGTGACGCCGGGGACACCGAGAGCGCCGCCGTGTGGTGGCTGCGCGCCGCGCAGGACGGCGACGGCAACGCGGCGAACGCGCTCGGCGCGCTGCACGCCGAACGCGGCGAGACGCAGACCGCCGAGCGCTGGTACCGGGCGGCGATGGACGCAGGCGACGACAACGGGGCGTACAACCTCGCCCTGCTCTGCGTCGAGCAGGGACGGACCGCGCAGGCCGAGCAGTGGTACCGGCGGGCCGCGTACGCCGGACACCGCGAGGCCGCCAACGCGCTCGCCGTCCTGCTGCTCCAGGTCGGCGACACGAGCGGCGCCGAGCCGTGGTTCTCCAAGGCCGCCGAGGCGGGCAGCGTGGACGCCGCGTTCAACCTCGGGATCCTCTACGCCGGGCGCGGCGAGGACCGGGTGGCCCTGCGCTGCTACGAGCGGGCGGCCGCCGCCGGGCACACGGAGGCGGCCCTCCAGGTCGGCATCGCCCGGCTCCGCGAGGGCGACGAGGCGACGGCCGAGCGCCATCTGCGGTGCGCGGCGGGCGGCGGCAGCGCCGAGGCCGCCTACCGGCTCGCCGCGGTCCTCGACGCACGCCGTCCCGCGGTCTCCGAGCACGAGCTCGGGGAGTCGTCCCTGAACGTGAAGACCGAGTGCGAGGAGTGGTACGAGCGGGCCGCCACGCAGGGGCACCGGCGGGCCCAGGTGCGGGTCGGGATGCTGGCCGCCGCGCGCGGGGACGTCGTGGAGGCGGCGCGCTGGTACCGGACGGCGGCAGAGGCCGGGTCGCGCAACGGCGCGTTCAACCTCGGGCTGCTGCTGGCCCGGGAGGGCAGCGAGCCGGAGGCGGCCGTGTGGTGGGAGCGGGCCGCCGACGCGGGGCACGGGCGGGCGGCGTTGCGGCTCGCCCTGGTCTACGCGCGTCGTGGCGAGCTCGCGGTGGGACAGCGGTGGGCCGACCGGGCGGTGGCGCTGGGTCCCGCGGAGGTGACCGAACGGGCGGGGCGGCTCCGGGACGCCCTGCGGGAGGAGCTGTCGGCGTAGGCCGGGCGTTCTCGCAGGTCGTTCTCGCAGGTCAGGGCGGTAGACCGGTATTGATTTGCCTCCGCCCGCGTCCCTCACGTAGTGTTGCATTCATCGACGCGGGGTGGAGCAGCTCGGTAGCTCGCTGGGCTCATAACCCAGAGGTCGCAGGTTCAAATCCTGTCCCCGCTACTGAAGGCCGAGGGCCGGAATCCGGAAACGGATTCCGGCCCTCGGCTTTTTGCGGCCCGGCGCACGACAAAGGCCCCGGTGCTCATCGCGAGCGCCGGGGCCTTCGGGAAAGTTCGTTCGTCGGAGTCAGACGGCCGTCGCGCAGTCCGGGCACAGGCCGCGGTAGGTCACCTCGACGTCGGAGACCGTGAAGCCGAACCGCTCCGAGGCGGGGAGGTCGGCCATCGGGTTGCCGGTCGGGTGGACGTCGCGGATCGAGCCGCAGCGGGCGCAGACCAGGTGATGGTGCGGCCGGTGCGCGTTCGGGTCGTACCGCTTGGCGCGCTTGTCCGTCGAGACCTCGATGACCTCGCCGAGCGAGACCAGCTCACCCAGCGTGTTGTAGACGGTCGCCCGGGAGATCTCGGGCAGCTTGGCCACCGCCCTGGAGTGCACCTCGTCGGCCGTCAGATGGACGTGCTCGCCGTCGAGTACCTCGGCCACGACGCGTCGCTGCGCGGTCATCCGCCATCCGCGTCCACGCAGCCGTTCCAGAAGGTCACTCATGGCATTCAGCCTAACAGCAGGGGCTCCTTTTTCCGAACAGGTGTGACTTTGGAACTCTGCTTGACTTGGACTAAGTCCAAGGCGGAGCGGGGTTCGGGTCGGCGAAGCGGGGCGGGCCGGATCCCCGGGAGGCCGGGGTCCGGCCCGGTCGGCGTGCCGGGAGGCGCTAGACGGGTTGCGGCGCGCGGGCCGGGGCCCAGCACCGGATGATGTCGCGGACCGAGACGATGCCGGCGGGCTCGCCGCCGTCCAGGACGATCAGATGGCGGAAGCCGCCGTGCGCCATCGCCCGGGCCGCCTCCTCCAGTGTCCAGGTCGGGGTGGCGAACACGACGTCGTTGGTGGTGTGGGCGTGGATGGGCTCCGTGTCGGGGTTCTGGCCGAGGCCCACGGAGTTGAGGATGTCGCGTTCGGTCAGGATTCCGATGCCGCCTGCGTCCGGGTCGTGGACGATCGCCGCGCCCACGCGGCGCGCGGACATCAGGGCGGCTGCCTGGCGGAGGGTGTGGGCGGGGCCGACGGTGAGGACCACCGTGCTCATGGCGTCACGGACGAGCATGAAAGTGCCACCTCCTAGGGAAATCGCCGGGATAGTTCAGCGATTCACAAATGCACAAGTGAGGGTTCTCTCAGGGTGGCAGGTAAAGCACGGGTCAACAAGGGGGTGCGTGCAGCCAATTGAGGGCGCACGCGCTCATATGTGAGGGGAGCGGTGCGCCCGTTTGGGCCCGTTGTGCCTCAGAAGACCGTTTCAGTAACGCTGGGTGAGGTACGACAGCAGCTCGTCGTGGAGGTGGCCGTTGGACGCCGCCGCGTTGCCGCTGTGCGGGCCCGGACGGCCGTCGAGGCCGGTGAAGGTGCCGCCGGCCTCCGTCACCACGATCGCGTTGGCCGCCATGTCCCACAGGGACAGCTCCGGCTCGGCGCAGATGTCCACGGATCCCTCGGCGACCATCATGTACGGCCAGAAGTCGCCGTACGCGCGCGTGCGCCACACCTCGCGGGTGAGGTCCAGGAAGCTGTTCAGTTGTCCGCGCTCCTCCCAGCCGCCGAGCGAGGAGTACGCGAAGGAGGCGTCGGCCAGCTTCGAGACATTGGAGACGCGCAGGCGGGACGCCGAGGACAGGCTGCGGCCGGCGAAGGCGCCGTGACCCTTCGCGGCCCACCAGCGGCGGCCGAGCGCGGGGGCGGAGACCAGGCCGACGACCGGCTGATAGCCGCCCTCGGCCGCCTCCGTCAGGGAGATCAGGGTCGCCCAGACCGGGACGCCGCGTACGTAGTTCTTGGTGCCGTCGATCGGGTCGACCACCCAGCGGCGCGGTCCTGTGCCCTCGATGCCGTACTCCTCGCCGAGGATCGCGTCCCGTGGCCGGGCGCGCTGCAACTGGCTGCGGATCAGTTCCTCGGCGGCCTTGTCCGCCTCGCTCACCGGGGTCATGTCCGGCTTGGTCTCGACCTTGAGGTCGAGCGCCTTGAAGCGTTCCATGGTCACGGCGTCGGCCGCGTCCGCGAGTACGTGGGCGAGACGCAGGTCATCAAGGTAGTCCGGCATGTGACGAACGGTATCTGCCGGGGTGGGCGCGGGGCTACAAGGGGACGCCGGGTGATGCGGGCAAGTGATCGGGCGGTGACCTCCGTTGACCTCCGGCAGACCTGCGGCGCGCCCGCGCGTGTTGGCCGAAGGGCGCCCCCCGGTGCCTTCGCGAACCCTTGACAGTCGATTCGTGCGCGTCAAATCTGGGCGCAGAGTCGCTCGCCCCAGGGAGGCGATGATGCCTGCAGCCCGGGAATCCCTTCTGGACGCCGCGTACGCGGCACTTGCGCGCCGGCCGTGGGCGGCCGTGCGGATGGTCGACGTGGCGGCGGCTGCCGGGGTGTCCCGGCAGACGCTGTACAACGAGTTCGGCAGCAAGGAAGGCCTGGCGAGGGCGCTGGTGCGCAGGGAGGCCGACGGGTATCTCGCCGGGGTGGAAAGGGCGTTGGGGAGCCATACCGAGGTGCGGGAGCGCCTTACGGCGACGGCCGAGTGGATGGCGGTGGCCGCACGGGAGAACGTGCTGGTACGGGCGATGCTCACGGGGTGCTGGAGCGAGCGGTTGCCGTCGCCGACGCTGTCCGCGGTGCTGTCGTCCTCGGCGGTGCCGGCGCAGCGGAGGGCGGACGGGCCGTTGCCTTCTCCCGGGGACTTCGTGGAGATCGTGCGGGACCGGGCGGTGGCGGCGCTGTCCGGGGCGGGGGCCGGGAAGGGGAACGGTGAGCTGGCCCGGTCGTGCGAGTTGGTGGTGCGGCTGGCGTTGTCCTGTGTCGCGGCGCCGCCGGGGGAGGGGGCGGGTGGGGTGGCGGAGTTGGTGCGCGGGGCGCTTTACCGGCAGCCGGTGTGAGGGCGGCGGGAGGGGTGGTGCGGGCCGTGCGTATCCGCGGCTGGGTGGGGGCTTGTCGCGCAGTTCCCCGCGCCCCTTGGGTGAGCCGTTGTGCTGTGGGCTGTGTGGTGCTGGTCGCGCCCGCGCGGCGGAGTCGTGTATCGGATACGGCCCCGCGCCCCTTGGGTGAGCTGTTGTGCTGTGGGCTGTGTAGTGCTGGTCGCGTCTGCGCGGCGGAGCGCCCCTGACGGGGCGCTTCAGTGAGCGGAGCCGGACAGCTGGAGGCCGATCACGCCCGCGATGACCAGGCTGATGGAGATGATCTTGAGGGTGGAGACGAGGTCGCCCAGGAAGACCATGCCGTAGATGGCCGTGCCCGCCGCGCCGATGCCGGTCCAGACCGCGTAGGCCGGGCCCACGTCGAGTTTCTTCAGGGACAGGGTCAGCAGGCCGAAGCTGCCCAGGGCGAAGGAGGCGAAGGCTATCGTCGGCCATAGTCGGGTGAAGCCGTGGGAGAGTTTGAGACACACGGCGAAGCCGGTCTCCAGGATCCCGGCCACGATCACCAGCAGCCACGCCATGTGCTGTCCTCCCGTATGTCCAGCTCGGTGCGATTATGCACTTACCGAACTCCGGTCAAGACAAACACCCCGGTGGTCAGTCGCCTTCCTTGCGGTCCCTGGTGGCCAGCAGCCGCCGCAGCGAGTAGAGGCGGGCCGGGTCCGCGTGACCCTCGGCGACCCACTGGTCCAGCGCGCAGTCCGGCTCGTCGTGGCTGCACGCGCGCGGGCAGTTCTCGGTGCCGGGCTCCAGGTCGGGGAAGGCGTGGATCACCCGGGACGGGTCGATGTGGGCCAGGCCGAAGGAGCGGACACCGGGGGTGTCCACGACCCAGCCCCCGTCGTCGGCCAGCGGGAGCGCCAGCGCGGAGGTCGTGGTGTGGCGGCCCCGGCCGGTCACCGCGTTGACGTGACCGGTCGTCCGCCGCCGGTCCTCCGGGACCAGCGCGTTCACCAGGGTCGTCTTGCCGACGCCCGAGTGGCCGACGAACGCCGTGATCTTGCCGCCGAGAAGGTCCTGGACCCGGCGGGCGGCCTCCCCCGCCGCCAGCTCCTCACGGCTCGTGACCACGTACGGGATCTCCAGGTCGCCGTAGAGCTCCAGGAGCTTGTCCGGCGGGGCCAGGTCCGACTTGGTCATGACCAGCAGGGGGGTGAGCCCGCCGTCGTAGGCCGCCACCAGGCAGCGGTCGATCAGGCGGGGGCGGGGCTCGGGGTCGGCCAGGGCGGTGACGATCGCCAGCTGGTCGGCGTTGGCGACGACCACCCGCTCGAACGGGTCGTCGTCGTCGGCGGTCCGCCGCAGCACGGACGAGCGGTCCTCGATGCGCACGATCCGGGCCAGGGTGTCCTTCTTGCCGGACAGGTCGCCGACCAGGGCCACCCGGTCGCCCACCACCGCGGCCTTGCGGCCCAGCTCGCGGGCCTTCATCGCGAGGATCGTCCTGTCCTCGACCAGACAGGTCAGCCGGCCCCGGTCGACGGTGAGGACCATTCCCTCGGCCGCGTCCTCGTGCTTGGGGCGGATGTTGGTCCGCGGCCGGTTGCCCTTGCGGTTGGGGCGGGCGCGGATGTCGTCCTCGTCGGTGTGCTTGCCGTAGCGGCGCATGTCGTACGCCCCTATGCCCCGTCGCTCCCGAGCATCCCGGTCCACAGGTCGGGGAAGTCCGGCAGGGTCTTCGCCGTCGTCGCCACGTTCTCGATCTGCACGTCGGCCACGGCCAGGCCGATGATCGCACCGGCCGTCGCCATGCGGTGGTCCTCGTAGGTGTGGAAGACGCCGCCGTGCAGCCGGCGCGGGTGGATGCGCAGGCCGTCGGCGGTCTCGGTGACGTCGCCGCCGAGTTCGTTGATCTCCTTGGTGAGCGCGGCCAGCCGGTCCGTCTCGTGCAGCCGCAGGTGGGCGACCCCGCGCAGGGTGGAGGGGGTGTCCGCGAGGGCGGCGACCGCCGCGATGCCGGGGGTCAGCTCGCCGACGTCACCCAGGTCGACATCGATGCCGTGGATCCGGCCCGAGCCGGTGAACTCCAGGCCGTACTCGGTCAGTTCGCAGGAACCGCCCATCTCGGTGAAGATCTCGCGCAGCCGGTCGCCCGGCTGGGTGGTCCGGGACGGCCAGTCCGGGATCACGACCCTGCCGCCCGTCACCAGGGCCGCGGCCAGGAAGGGCTGGGCGTTGGAGAGGTCCGGCTCGACGGTCAGGTCGCGGCCGAGCAGGGCGCCGGGCGTGACCCGCCAGACGTTCGGCTCGCCGCCCGACTCGGGGGTGTCCACCTGGGCGCCCACCGCGCGCAGCATGTCGACGGTCATCCGGATGTGCGGGAGGGAGGGGAGGCTGCGGCCGGTGTGGCGGACCTCGACCCCCTGGTTGAAGCGCGGGCCGGAGAGCAGGAGGGCCGACACGAACTGGGACGAGGACGAGGCGTCGATGGACACCGGGCCGCCGTCCAGGGCGCCGCTGCCGTGCACGGTGAGGGGGAGCGCGCCGCGGCCGTCGTCGTCGATGCGGGCGCCGAGGACGCGCAGGGCGTCGATCACGCCGTGCAGGGGGCGCTCGTACGAACGGGGGTCGCCGTCGAAGCGGATGTCGCCCGAGGCGAGGGTGGCGACGGGCGGGAGGAAGCGCATCACCGTGCCGGCGTTGCCGACGTCGACGGTGGCGGGGCCGCGGAGGCCCGCGGGGAGCACGCGCCAGGCCTCGCCGGAGCCGTCGGGGCCCACGCCCTCGTCGATGCCGACGCCCATCGCGCGCAGGGCGCCGGCCATCAGCAGGGTGTCGCGGGAGCGGAGGGGGCGGCGCAGCCAGCCGGGTTCGGAGGCGAGGGCGGCGAGGACGAGGGCGCGGTTGGTGACCGACTTGGACCCCGGCACGTGAACCGTCGCGTCGACGGCTCCGCGCGCGTGGGGGGCGGGCCAGAGGGCGGTTGGTGCGGTGGGGTTTGCGGCCATGGGGTCACTTTAGTGCCAGGGGGAGCCATCAGCCGGTGGGCGGCTGCGGCGCCGCTTCGCGGGCAGGCCGGTGGGTGAGTGCTGCGCCGTCGGGGCTGGTCGCGCAGTTCCCCGCGCCCCTGTGACGTCACCCCTTCGGGGCTTGTCACATCCCGAGCAGCCAGCGTCCCCCGCCGATCAGCGAGCACAGGGACACCGTGTGGAAGAGGAACAGCCATACGCCTGCCGGGAGATGGGTGAGCCTCGACAGTTGGTCGGCGTCCGAGTCGCCCGCGCCGCCGCGGGAGCGCTTCGCCTGGAGTTCGAAGGCCGGGCGGACGCCGCCGAGCAGCAGGAACCAGACCACCGCGTACGCGAACGCCGCCTGCACCTGCGGTCCGGCCAGCCAGGAGACCAGCAGGAAGGTGCCGCCCGTCAGGAAGACCGTGAGGACGCCGTACGCGTTGCGGATCATCACCAGCATCACGACCAGCAGGACCGTGGCGAGCCAGAGCAGCAGGGTGATGCGGCCGGCGCCGAGGAGGGCCGCGCCGCCGAGGCCGAGCAGCGGGGGAGCCGTGTAGCCGGCCGCCGCCGTGAGGATCATGCCGATGCCGTGCGGCTTGCCCCGGCTGAGCGTGAGGCCGCTGGTGTCGGAGTGCAGCCGGATGCCGGTCAGCTGGCGGCCGGTGAGCAGGGCGGTCAGGCCGTGGCCGCCCTCGTGCGCGATCGTGATGGCGTTGCGGGATATCCGCCACAGGTTGTGCGGGACGACCACCGCGACCGCGGCGGCCAGGGTCGCGAGCACCACCCACAGGTCGGGATCGGACTGGGTACCCGTCAGACGGTCCCAGAGGTCGGGCAGCGCGAGGGCGGCGAGGCTGTCCATGGTGCGGCGGTTGCTCCCTCTGGTCAGGCGGAGTCTGGCAGTGTTGCACGTATGTGCGGACGGTATGCATCCAGTCGTGGGCCCGAGGATCTCGCAGGAGTCTTTGAAATAGAGAAGTGGGAGCCCGAGGAGACCCTGGAGCCCGACTACAACGTGGCTCCGACCAAGGAGGTCTACGCCGTCCTCGACCGTCCGGTGAAAGACGCCGAGGACCGCCGTCCGGTTCGCCAGCTGCGCAGACTGAAGTGGGGGCTGGTGCCCTCCTGGGCCAAGACGCCCGAGGGCGGCGCCCGGATGATCAACGCGCGCGCGGAGACCGTGCACGAGAAGCCGTCGTACCGCCGCGCCTTCGCCACCCGCCGCTGCATCCTGCCCGCCGACGGCTACTACGAATGGGTCACCGCCCCGGAGGAGCGGGACCTGGAGGTCGAGGGGAAGAAGAAGCGGCCCCGCAAGCAGCCGTACTTCGTGCTGCCGGCCGACGGCTCGGTGTTCGCGATGGCCGGGCTGTACGAGTTCTGGCGGGACCGGACGCTGCCCGACGAGCACCCGCTGGCCTGGTGGGTGACGTGCTCGGTGATCACCACGGAGGCGGAGACCTCGCCGCTGGCCGTGGCGCCCGCGGAGGGGCCGCGGTCGCTGCACGACATCCACCCCCGGATGCCGCTGATGCTGACCCCGGACCGCTGGGACGCCTGGCTCGACCCGGCCCGCACCGACGTCGGGGACCTGCGCGCGCTGCTCGCCCCGCCGCCGGAGGGCCTGATGCGGGCCTACCCGGTCTCCACGGCGGTCAGCAACGTCCGCAACAACAGCCCGGAGCTGCTGAAGGAGCTGGAGGGGCCCGAGGAGGGCACGCTCTTCTGAGCGCTCCGCCGGACGGGCCGCGATCTGCCGTCTGGCCTCTGGCGTCTGCCGTCTGCCGTCTGGCGTCTGGC
This sequence comes from Streptomyces sp. NPDC048291, assembly GCF_043201715.1. Classification (NCBI taxonomy): domain Bacteria; kingdom Bacillati; phylum Actinomycetota; class Actinomycetes; order Kitasatosporales; family Streptomycetaceae; genus Streptomyces; species Streptomyces sp. NPDC048291. The sequence continues at coordinate 229,963 of NZ_JBICZC010000004.1, read as the reverse complement.
GGCCGCGGCGCCGTCGTGGCTGGTCGCGCAGTTCCCCGCGCCCCCTTCGGGACGCTGCCCTCTAGCCTTCTGCCGTGACTACGTCGAAGATCGTCGGTACGGAGGCGGGGGACGCCCGCATCACCTGGTACGAGGCGGAGCGGGCGCGGCTGGTGCTGGCCGTCGGGCATGGGGCGGGCGGGGGCGTCGAGGCGCGGGACCTGCAGGCCGTCGCCGCGGTGCTGCCCGGGCACGGCGTGACCGTCGCGCTCGTCGAGCAGCCCTGGCGGGTCGCCGGGAAGAAGCTCGCGCCGGCGCCGAAGACGCTCGACGTCGGCTGGCGCGGGGTGTGGCCCGCGCTCGCCGCGCCGGGGCTGCCGGTCGTGTCGGGCGGGCGCAGCGCCGGGGCCCGGGTCGCCTGCCGTACGGCGACGGAGCTGGCGGCGGCCGGCGTGCTCGCCCTCGGCTTTCCGCTGCACCCGCCGGGGAAGCCGGAGAAGTCGCGGGCCGGGGAGCTGCTCGGGGCCGGGGTGCCGACGCTCGTCGTGCAGGGCGGGAACGACCCGTTCGGGAAGCCGGCCGAATTCCCGGCGGGCGAGTACGAACTCGTCGAGGTGCCCCACGCGGATCACGGGTTCGCGGTGCCCAAAAAGGCCGAGATCGGTCCGGAACAGGCAGTGACTCTCATCACGGACGCGGTCGTCGCATGGACCGCGTCCCTCGGGTGACGCCCGGGAATGTTGCGCGACGGAACACTGTTGAGGCGGACAGAAGTGCTGGGACACCAGCGCCGACGCCGAAGGAGAGGAAGTCCGCCGCATGGGTTCGACCATCTGCCCGAGCCGTAGCAGCAGCGCTGACCTGGACTGGACGGTGCTGCACGCGGCCAAGACCGCTCCTATTCGAGCGGCGGCAGGCACGGGTCGTGTTCTATCCTCCGAGACGAGTGGGATCGGTTCTGGTCCTGCCCGGGATCTTGAGGAGGTGGGTCCGGTCACCGGTACCGACGCAGGGACCGACAACGGCCAGGCGGAGCTGCCCGAGGGCCAGGGCGTCAGCGCGGAGTCGACCTCGGAGCGCACCGCGCGCTTCGAGCGGGACGCGCTCGAATTCCTCGACCAGATGTATTCGGCCGCGCTGCGCATGACGCGTAACCCGGCCGACGCCGAGGACCTGGTGCAGGAGACCTACGCCAAGGCGTACGCGTCCTTCCACCAGTTCCGTGAGGGCACCAACCTCAAGGCCTGGCTGTACCGCATTCTCACGAACACCTTCATCAACTCGTACCGCAAGAAGCAGCGCGAACCCCAGCGCTCCGCGGCCGAGGAGATCGAGGACTGGCAGCTCGCCCGCGCCGAGTCGCACATGTCGACCGGCTTGCGCTCCGCGGAGTCGCAGGCGCTCGACCATCTGCCCGACTCGGACGTGAAGGAAGCGCTGCAGGCGATCCCCGAGGAATTCCGCATCGCCGTCTACCTTGCCGACGTAGAGGGCTTTGCCTACAAGGAGATCGCGGACATCATGGGGACACCCATCGGTACGGTGATGTCCCGGCTGCACCGGGGCCGCCGTCAACTGCGCGGCATGCTGGAGGACTACGCGCGTGAGCGCGGGCTCGTCCCGGCCGGCGCCGGAGAGTCGAACGAAGCGAAAGGCTCGGGCTCATGAGCTGCGGAGAGCCGCACGAGACGGACTGCAGTGAGGTACTCGATCATCTCTACGAGTTCCTCGACAGTGAGATGCCGGACGTCGATCGCGTCAAGTTCAAGCAGCACTTCGACGAGTGCTCCCCCTGCCTGGAGAAGTACGGGCTGGAGGAGGCCGTGAAGAAGCTGGTCAAGCGGTGCTGCGGGCATGACGACGTGCCCACCGACCTGCGGGCCAAGGTGCTGGGGCGGCTGGACCTGATCCGCTCCGGCCAGCCCGTCCCGGAACACGACGTCGCCGCTGCCCGGGCCGCCCAGCCCGCACCGGTCACGCCGGAGAGCTGACCGCGCGCCGAGCGGTTCCCGCCCCGGTGTCCTGTCACCCGAACGTGCTAATCCTCCGGTCATAAGCCCCCGGACCCTCCGGCTCCCGCCCTAGGCTCCGGAGCCTGGACAGGCATGGTCGGGGGAGGGGCGAGATGGAGGCGGTCCCGGTTCGGGTGCGCGCGTACGTGACCTGCGTCGCCCTCGCCGCCCTGCTCTGCCTGCTGCCGCTGCCCGGCCTGCGTACGCCCTGGTGGGCCGTAGCCCTCCTCGCCGCGCTGTACGCGGCCTGCGAGCACGTCGTACGGCGCCGTCTCGGCGGCACCTTCTACCCGGTGCTGCTCGCCGGTGCCTTCCTGCTGCCGCCGCCGGCCGCCGCGCTGGTACCGCTGCCGGGCGCGCTGCTCTCCCGGGCCGAGCAACGGCCGCAGGCGCTGCGCCGGATCTGGCGGGCCGCCGAGCTGGGACTCGCCGTGTGGGGCGCGGGGCGCGTGCACTGGGCGCTGGGCGGGCGGGACTCGGTGGTCGGCTGCGACTTCCCCTACGCGCTGCTGCCCTGCGCGGCAGCCGTCCTCGCCTTCTGCGTCGTTCTCGCGGTGCTGGACGGCGGGATCCTCGCGGTCACCGAGCGGGTTCCGGTCCGCCGGGCCTGGCGTGGTCTGCTCTCCCGCTCCCTCGCCCCGGTCGGGGTGCACGGGCTGGCCGGGCTGATGATGGCCGTGCTCTGGCGCAGCCCCTACGGTCCCGTCGCGGCACTGCTCGTCCTGCTGCCGATGTGCGTGTCCTGGTGGGTGTTCGCCCAGTACCACCGGGAGCGCGCCGCCCACCAGGCCACCATCCGCGCGCTCGTCCAGGCCGTCGACATCAAGGACGGGTACACCCGCGGGCACAGCGAGCGGGTCGGACAGGCCTCCGTGATGATCGCGCGCGAACTGGCCATGGACGACGACCGGGTGGAGGTGCTCCGCTTCGCCGGCATCCTCCACGACGTGGGAAAGCTGGGCGTCCCCACCCGGCTGCTCCGCAAGAACGGGCCGCTCACCCCGGAGGAACGGCGGATCATCGAACTGCACCCCGAGTACGGCCACGAGATGGTGCGCGGGATCTCCTTCCTAGGCGAGGCCCGCGCGGCGATCCTCCACCACCACGAGCGCATCGACGGCAGCGGCTACCCCTACGGACTGGCGGGCGGCCAGATCCCGGAGTCGGCCCGCGTGGTGGCCGTCGCCGACGCCTTCGACGCGATGACGTCGACGCGCTCCTACAGCAGGGCCCGGCCGGTCGAGGCCGCCGTGGCGGAGTTACGGCGGTGCGCGGGGCGGCACTTCGACGCCGGGATCGTCGACGCGCTGGCGCGAGCGCTGGCCCGACACGGCTGGCACCCGGCGGTCACCGCCGACGTCCGCCCACCGGATCCCGCCGCGCCGACCATTCCCTCCATCTCCGCCTCCGCCTCCGCCTCCCCGGCCGAGCCGCCCGAACCGCCCGAACCGCCGGGCCCGGCCCGCTCCGGTCCGCCCGGCGGTGACCGCGAGAGCGTCGGGCGAGGTGCCCCATGACGTCCGGAGCCCCGGCCTTCGCCCCGGGACCGGCGGGCAGTGGTAGTGGCAGTGGCACTGGCAGTGCCCGCGCCGGCGACGGCTTCGCCGGTCCGGCCGCGGCAGCCCCTCGCTCCCGCCGCCCCGCCGCGCTCGGCTGCATCCGCCTCGCCGCCCTGCTCCTCGCCCTCGGCTGTCTCGCCGGCACCCTCTGGGAAGGCCTCGACGACCGCGGCATCGCCCTCGCCTTCGGCGTCCTCGTCGGCATCGGCGAGTGGGCCCGGTGGACCGGCGCCGAGGTACGGGAGGCCGCCCCGCTCGGGGCCGCCGGCGGGCTCGCCTACGCGCTGCTCGGCGCCGACGCCGGGGCCGCTACCCACGACGGGGCCTTCCAGGTCGTCACCGTCGTCTGCGCGGCCTCGCTGCTCGGCAACGTCCCGCACATAGCCGACGGGCGGCGGCCCACCCTCGACCACCTCACGCGCCGCGTCCTCACCGTCGGCTTCGCCGCCGTCTGCTTCCAACCCCTCTACAGCAGGGGCGCGTTGGAGCACTGGAGCGGACCGGCGTACGCCCTGCTGCTGGTCGCGCTCCTCGTGCTCACCGCGCTGTGCGACGCCGTGCTCGCCGCCGCGCAGGCCCACGCGCGCACGGGCTGGCCGTTCGGACCGCTGCTCCGGGACGAGCTGCGCGGGCTGCTCGGCATCGGGTCCGCCGTCTGCGCCACCGGCGCGGTGATGGCGCTGGCCGTCGCCGTCGTCGGGCTGTGGGCACTGCCCGTGTTCTGCCTGCCCCTGCTCCTCACCCAGCTCTCCCTGCGCCGGTACGCGGCCGTCCGCGCCACCTACCGGCAGACCATCGCCTCGCTCGCCCGCGCCACCGAGATAGCGGGGTACACCCCGGCCGGGCACGCCCGCCGGGTCGCCACCCTGAGCCGGGCCGTCGGGCGGGACCTGGGGCTGTCCGGGGCGGAGCTCACCGTGCTGGAGTACGCGGCGCTCATGCACGACATCGGCCAGCTCAGCCTCGTCGACCCGGTGCCCGCCGGCGCCACCGCCGGGCTGCCGGCGGCGGAGCAGCGGCGGATAGCCCTGCTCGGCGGGGCCGTCGTACGGCAGACCGGGGTGGCCGCGGCGGTCGCCGTGGTCGTGGAGCGGCAGGCCGACCCGTACCGGGAGCAGCCGGTCGCCGCGCGGATCGTGCGGGCCGTCAACGCGTACGAGGAGAAGGCCCGGGATTCCGGGCCCGGCGGGCCGCTCACGGCACTGGAGGAGTTACGGCTGGCGACCGCCGGGGACTACGCTCCGGAGGTCGTGGAAGCCCTGGCCCGCGTGCTCTCCGGAGACTGTCTGACCTTGCGCGCGGCTGGGTAACCCATGGGTAATGAGCGGCCCTCCCGCCGTACGTGGTTGGATGCGAGGGAGAGGGTGATGTCCGGGGGCACAAGCCAGCCCACTGTGCGGAAATGGAACTGGCAGGCGGGAATCGTGAGGATCTTCGGCAAGGGACGGCACCGGCCCTCCGCCTCCTGGCGGCAGGCCACCGACCGCGCGTTCACGCTGATCGGCGACGGCCGGTACGAGGACGCGGGCGAGCTGCTGACGCGCGCCGCCGACCTGGAACCCTGGCTGTCGGAGTCCTGGTTCAACCTCGCCCTGCTGCACAAGTTCCGGCACGACTGGGAGCAGGCACGCGCGGCCGGCCTGCGGGCGGTGGCCCTCCTCGACCGGGAGACCGGCGCGCCGGACTGGTGGAACGTGGGCATCGCGGCGACCGCGCTGCAGGACTGGCCGCTGGCCCGGCGGGCCTGGCAGGCGTACGGGCTGCGGGTGCCGGGCGGCGCCACCGTCTCCGGTGAGCCGGACGGCATGGACCTGGGCAGTGCAGCGGTACGGCTGTCCCCGGAGGGGGAGGCCGAAGTGGTGTGGGGGCGGCGGCTCGACCCCGCCCGCATCGAGGTGCAGTCCATCCCGCTGCCCTCGTCCGGGCGGCGCTGGGGCGAGGTCGTCCTGCACGACGGGGTGCCGCACGGCGAGCGGACCACGGTGACCGGGCACGCGTACCCCGTCTTCGACGAGATCGAGCTGTGGGCGCCGTCGCCGGTGCCGACCTGGGTGGTGCTGCTGGAGGCGGCGACGGAGGCGGACCGGGACGCGCTGGAGCAGCTGGCGGGGGACGCCGGGTTCGCGGCGGAGGACTGGTCGTCGTCGGTGCGGTTGCTGTGCCGGATGTGTTCGGAGTCGCGGATGCCGTCGGACGAGGGGGACGGGGTGCATCTCGATCCCCACGACCACAGTGAGCCGGGGCATCCGGGGCCGTTGGGGCATCGGACGGACGGGCAGCTGTGGGTGCCGGAGCGGGAGTGCGGGATCGCCGCGCCGGCCGCGCTGGTGAGGGGGTTGCTGGACGGGTGGGTTGCGGACAGCCCCGATTCCAGGGATTGGCGGGATTTGGAAGAGGTTTGCTGAGGCCGTCGTTCAGCCGCCGCCTCGTTGTGGCTGGTCGCACAGTTCCCCGCGCCCCTTTGGGGCGCGTCCCTGGGCGCAGGCTGCCACGTACCCTGTATTCGCAATATCACCCCCGGTTTGTTTGAGGAAGGCATCGTCGGTCATGGCGCAGCAGGACACCGATCAGCAGCACGCGGGCGTGCTCCCCGTGGACGACGAGGGGTTCGTCGTCGACACCGAGGGGACCGAGGAGCGCGAGAACGCCTGGCGTGAGCGGGGGACGTCGCGGCCCATCACCGTCGTCGGGAACCCGGTGCTGCACAAGGAGTGCAAGGACGTCACCGACTTCGGGGCGGAGCTGGACCAGCTCGTCGCCGACATGTTCGCGAGCCAGCGGACCGCCGAGGGCGTCGGCCTCGCCGCCAACCAGATCGGTGTCGACCTGAAGGTCTTCGTCTACGACTGCCAGGACGACGAGGGCGCCCGGCACGTCGGTGTGGTGTGCAACCCGAAGCTGGTCGACCTGCCCGCAGAGAAGCGGCGGCTGGACGACAGCAACGAGGGATGCCTGTCGGTGCCCACCGCCTACGCCCCGCTCGCCCGCCCCGACTACGCCGAGGTCACCGGGCAGGACGAGAAGGGCAACCCGATCAAGGTCCGCGGCACCGGCTACTTCGCTCGGTGTTTGCAGCACGAGACCGACCACCTGTACGGCTACCTGTACATCGACCGGCTCTCCAAGCGCGAGCGCAAGGAGGCGCTGCGGCAGATGGCCGAGAACGAGCCTCGCTACCCCGTGGTCGCCAACGACTGAGACCCAGAAGGACAGTTGTGACGCCTGGTCGGACCCGTTCCGACCAGGCGTTCGTCATGTTCGGTCAGACTCGCTCGCCTGTGCGTCGCACATTCGATCCTTTGTGCACCCCTAGCTAACCCTAATCAGTCACACAAGGGGAGATTCTCGGCACTGTGGGGTAGTGAGTGAAGCAAATCCGTTCCCAGACCGGTCACTTGTGGTGCTGAATGGGAACTGCGGGGATACGCAACGGCGCACGCCCGGCACAGCGGGAGGGGCGTGCGTACCTGGCTCGGCTGAGAGGGGTTTGTTCGTGCATGCTTTCCCACACAGCACCACATCGACGCCGACGGCGGTCGCGGTTCCACCACAACTCGCCCTCCCGGTGATCGAGGCCGAGTTTCCCCGGCAACTTCATCCGTATTGGCCGCAGCTACAGGAGAAGACCCGCCTCTGGCTGCTGGAAAAGCGGTTGATGCCGGCGGACAAGGTACAGGAATATGCCGACGGTCTTTGCTACACCGACCTCATGGCGGGGTACTACCTGGGTGCGTCCGACGAGGTCGTCCAGGCGATATGCGACTACAGCGCCTGGTTCTTCGTCTGGGACGACCGGCACGACCGTGACGTCGTGCACGGCAGGCCGGCCGACTGGCGCCGGCTGCGGTTCCGGCTGCACGCGGCCCTCGACGCGCCCCTGCACCATCTGCACCACCCGGACACCCTGGTCGCGGGTTTCGCCGACAGCATCGCGCGGCTGTACACGTTCCTGCCGGGGACCTGGAACCAGCGCTTCGCCCGGCACTTCCACGAGGTGATCGAGGCGTACGACCGCGAGTTCCGCAACCGCACCTCGGGATACGTTCCCGAGGTGGAGGAATACCTGGCCCTGCGGCGCCTCACCTTCGCCCACTGGATATGGACCGACCTGCTGGAGCCGAGCGCGGGGACCGAACTCCCCGACGCCGTAAGAAAAAACCCGGCATACCGCAGGCCGGCGCTCCTCAGCCAGGAATTCGCCGCCTGGTACAACGACCTCTGCTCGCTGCCGAAGGAAATAGCGGGCGACGAGGTGCACAATCTCGGAATCAGTCTCGTCACCCACGAGGGAATGAGTCTGGAGCAGGCGGTCGAGGAACTCAGGCGGCGCGTCGAGGAATGCATCAGCGAATTCCTGGTCGCCGAGCGCACCGCACTGCGGTTCGCCGAGCGGCTGGACGACGGCACCGTGCGCGGAAAGGAAATCGGCTCCGCCGTCACGGCTTGTGTCGGCAACATGCGGAACTGGTTCAGTTCCGTCTACTGGTTCCACCACGAATCCGGCCGTTACATGGTCGACAGCTGGGACGACCGGTCCACGCCCCCGTACGTCAACAACGAAGCGGCAGGTGAGAAATGACCGTCGAGTCCGTGAAGCCCGCGACCGCAGAGGCTTCCGAACAGACCGAACTGCGCGAACCGCCCCTGGCCGGCGGCGGTGTGCCGGTACTCGGGCACGGCTGGCGGCTGGTCCGCGACCCGCTGGCCTTCATGGCGCGGCTGCGCGCCCACGGCGACATGGTGCGCCTGCGGCTCGGCCCCAAGGAGGTGTACGCCGTCACCACCCCGGAGCTCACCGGCGCCCTCGCCCTGAACCCCGACTTCATCATCGCGGGACCGCTGTGGGAGTCCCTGGAGGGACTGCTCGGCAAGGAGGGCGTCGCCACCGCCAACGGCCCCCGCCATCGGCGCCAACGCCGCACCATCCAGCCCGCGTTCAACCTCTCCGCGATCCCCTCCTACGGGCCGGTCATGGAGGAGGAGGCGCATGCGCTGACCGAGCGCTGGCAGCCCGGCTCGACCGTCGACTGCACCTCGGAGTCCTTCCGGGTCGCCGTCCGCATCGCCGCCCGCTGCCTGCTGCGCGGCGAGTACATGGACGAGCGCGCGGAGCGGCTCAGCGTCGATCTCGCGAGCGTCTTCCGCGGTATGTACCGGCGGATGGTCGTACCACTCGGCCCGCTGTACCGGCTGCCGTTGCCGGCCAACCGCGAATTCAACCGGGCGCTGGCCGATTTGCATCTCCTCGTCGACGAGATCGTCGCCGAGCGCCGGGCATCTGGTCAAAAGCCGGACGATTTGCTGACGGCATTGCTCGCGGCGAAGGACGAGAATGGCGAGCCCATCGGGGAACAGGAGATCCACGACCAGGTGGTCGCGATACTCACCCCCGGAAGCGAAACGGTCGCCTCCACGATCATGTGGCTGCTCCAGGTCCTCGCCGAACACCCGGAACACGCCGAGAAGGTACGGACCGAGGTCCAATCCGTGACGGGCGGTCAGCCGGTCGGCTTTGAGCACGTGCGCCGGCTCACGCACACCAACAATGTCGTCGTCGAGGCGATGCGTTTGCGGCCGGCCGTATGGATATTGACGCGGCGGGCCAAGGCCGACACCGAGCTGGGCGGCTATCTCATTCCGGCCGGGGCCGACATCGTCTACAGCCCGTACGCCATCCAGCGCGACCCGCACTCCTACCCCGGGCACCTCGACTTCGACCCGGACCGCTGGCTGCCGGAGCGGGCGGGGGACGTGCCCAAGTACGCCATGAGCCCCTTCAGCGTCGGCAACCGCAAGTGCCCCAGCGACCACTTCTCCATGACCCAGCTCAGCCTGATCACGGCGGCCCTGTGCGCCAGGTACCGCTTCGAACAGGTCGCCGGGTCGAACGACGCCACCCGGGTGGGCATCACCCTGCGCCCGCACCGGCTGCTGCTCGCACCCGTGCCCTGGTGACCCGCCGACCGGCGGATCACGCCTGATACCGGCGCGCGCTCAGGCGGCCTCCGGGCCCCGGAACGCGCGCCGGTAGGCGTTCGGCGTCGTCCCCAGCGACTTCACGAACTGGTGCCGCAGCGCGGCCGCCGTCCCGAACCCGGTCCGGCCCGCGATGGCATCCATCGTCTCGTCCGTCCCCTCCAGCAACTCCTGCGCCAGCAGCACCCGTTGCCGCAGGATCCAGCGGTACGGCGTGGTCCCGGTCTCCTGCTGGAAGCGGCGGGCGAAGGTCCGCGGGGCCATCAGGGCGCGGGCGGCCAGCTGCTCGACGGTGACCTCCTCGTCGAGATGTTCCGTCATCCAGGCCAGCACCCCGCCGACCGTGTCGCAGGGCCCCTCCGGCAGCGGCCGTTCGATGTACTGGGCCTGGCCGCCGTCCCGGTGCGGGGGCACCACCATCCGCCGGGCGATCTTCCTCGCGACCTCCGGGCCCTGCTCCTTGCGCACGATGTGCAGGCAGGCGTCGATCCCGGCCGCGGTGCCCGCCGAGGTGAACACCGGGTCCTCGTCGACGTACAGCACGTCCGGCTCGACCCTGGTGCGCGGATACCGGCGGGCCAGCAGCTCCGCGTGCCGCCAGTGCACCGCGCACCGGCGCCCGTCCAGCAGCCCGGCCGCGCCGAGCACGAAGACGCCGGAGCAGACGCTGAGCACCCTGGCGCCCCGGTCCACCGCCCGGCGCAGCGCGTCCAGCAGCTCGGGCGGGTAGTCCCGCACGGCGTTGGAGTCCGAGGCCGGCACCGCGATCAGGTCGGCCTCGTCGAGGCGGTCCAGGCCGTACGGGGTGGAGACGGTGAGGCCGGGCACATGGGTGCCGAGCGCGGGCCCCTCCGCCGAGACCACCGCGAAGTCGTACACCGGCAGCCCCTCGTCGGAGCGGTCGAGTCCGAAGACCTCGCAGACCACCCCGAGCTCGAAGGGGTGCACACCGTCGAGGAGCACCGTCGCCACGTTCTTCAGCATGCTGCCAGTGTGCCTCGCTGCTGGCAGTAATTCGAGGGTGTGTGGCAGTGCTGCCACTGACGGTAAGGAGTCTGCGGCGCGACAGTGGTGTCCATGAACGGAAACCAGATCGAAGGTCTCGTCGGAATGGTCCTGGTCCTCGGCATCCTGGTCCTCATGGCCCTCCCGTCCGTGCTCGGCGTCCTGCGCGACAGGCGCATCGACCGGCAGATCAGGGAGGCCCACGAGGACCGCGGAGAGTGGGAGACCCGGCAGGCTCAGAAGTCCTCGTCCAGGTCGACGGTGCCCTCCACCGCCACCTGGTACGCGGACGGACGCCGCTCGAAGAAGTTCGTCAGCTCCTGAACTCCCTGCAGCTCCATGAAGGAGAACGGGTTCTCCGAGCCGTACACCGGGGCGAAGCCCAGGCGGCCCAGCCGCTGGTCGGCGACGCACTCCAGGTACTGGCGCATCGAGTCGGTGTTCATGCCGGGCAGACCGTCACCGCACAGGTCACGGGCGAACTGCAGCTCCGCCTCGACGGCCTCCCGGAGCATGTCGGTGACCTGCTGCCGGAGCTCGTCGTCGAAGAGCTCCGGCTCCTCCTTGCGGACCGTGTCGACCACGTCGAACGCGAAGCTCATGTGCATCGTCTCGTCACGGAACACCCAGTTGGTGCCCGTGGCGAGCCCGTGCAGCAGACCCCGGCTGCGGAACCAGTAGACGTACGCGAAGGCGCCGTAGAAGAACAGGCCCTCGATGCACGCGGCGAAGCAGATGAGGTTGAGCAGGAAGCGGCGGCGGTCGGCCACGGACTCCAGGCGGTCCAGGTTCTCCACCGAGTCCATCCACTTGAAGCAGAACTCGGCCTTCTCGCGGATGGAGGGGATGCTCTCGACCGCCGCGAACGCCGCGGCGCGGTCCTCCGGGTCGGGGAGGTAGGTGTCGAGCAGCGTCAGGTAGAACTGGACGTGCACGGCCTCCTCGAACAGCTGCCGGCTCAGGTAGAGCCGCGCCTCGGGGGAGTTGATGTGCTTGTACAGCGTGAGCACCAGGTTGTTCGCCACGATCGAGTCGCCGGTCGCGAAGAACGCCACCAGCCGGCCGATCAGGTGCTGCTCCATCGGGGACAGCTTCGCGAGGTCGGCGACGTCCGAGTGGAGGTCGACCTCCTCCACGGTCCAGGTGTTCTTGATCGCGTCCCGGTAGCGCTCGTAGAAGTCCGGGTAGCGCATCGGGCGGAGCGTGAGCTCGAAGCCGGGGTCGAGAAGGTTCTTGCTGGACATTACTGGCAGGCCTCGCAGGACTCGGGGTTTTCCAGGGAGCAGGCGACGGCGTCTTCGGGGGCCGCCTGCTGGACGGGGATGGTGGCTTGTGCCTGGGCGGCGCGGGCGATCCGGGTCGCCGGGCGCGAGCGCAGGTAGTACGTCGTCTTCAGGCCGGACTTCCAGGCGTACGCGTACATCGAGGAGAGCTTGCCGATGGTCGGCGTCTCCAGGAACAGGTTCAGGGACTGGGCCTGGTCCAGGTACGGGGTGCGGGCGGCGGCCATGTCGATCAGGCCGCGCTGCGGGATCTCCCAGGCGGTGCGGTAGAGGTCGCGCACGTCCTGCGGGATCCAGACGAAGTCCTGCACCGAGCCGTTGGCCTCGCGCAGCGCCTCGCGGGTGCGGGCGTCCCAGACGCCGAGGCCCTTGAGGTCCTTCACCAGGTAGGAGTTGACCTGGAGGAACTCACCGGACAGCGTCTCGCGCTTGAAGAGGTTCGAGACCTGCGGCTCGATGCACTCGTAGACGCCCGCGATGGAGGCGATGGTGGCGGTGGGCGCGATGGCGAGCAGCAGGCTGTTGCGCAGGCCGACGGTGGCGACGCGTTCCCGCAGCGCCGCCCAGCGCTCGGGCCAGGTGAACTCGACGCCGTAGTGGTCGGGGTGCAGCACACCCTGCGCGGTACGGGTCTTCTCCCAGGCCGGCAGCGGGCCGCCGCGCTCGGCGAGGTCGGCGGAGGCCTCGTACGCGGCGAGCATGATCCGCTCGGCGATCCGGGTGGACAGCGCCTTCGCCTCGGCGGAGTCGAACGGCAGCCGCAGCTTGAAGAAGACGTCCTGGAGGCCCATCGCGCCGAGCCCGACCGGCCGCCACTTCGCGTTCGACCGGCCCGCCTGCTCGGTCGGGTAGAAGTTGATGTCGACGACCCGGTCGAGGAAGGTCACGGCGGTGCGGACGGTCTCGTCGAGGCGGTCCCAGTCGATGTCACCGGTCGCCGTGTCGACGAACGCGCCGAGGTTCACCGACCCCAGGTTGCAGACGGCCGTCTCGCCGTCGTCCGTGACCTCCAGGATCTCCGTGCAGAGGTTGGAGGAGTGGATGACATGGCCGGGCGTGGCCGTCTGGTTGGCGGTCCGGTTGGCCGCGTCCTTGAAGGTCATCCAGCCGTTGCCGGTCTGCGCGAGGGTCCGCATCATCCGGCCGTACAGGTCACGGGCCGGGATGGTCTTGCGCGCGAGCCCCGCCGCCTCGGCCTTGCGGTAGGCCGCGTCGAACTCCTCGCCCCACAGGTCCACCAGCTCCGGCACGTCGGCGGGGGAGAACAGCGACCACGGCTCGTCGGCGTTGACCCGGCGCATGAACTCGTCCGGGATCCAGTGCGCCAGGTTGAGGTTGTGAGTGCGGCGGGCGTCCTCGCCGGTGTTGTCGCGCAGTTCCAGGAACTCCTCGATGTCGGAGTGCCAGGTCTCCAGGTAGACCGCGGCGGCGCCCTTGCGCCGGCCGCCCTGGTTCACGGCGGCCACCGAGGCGTCCAGCGTCTTCAGGAACGGCACGATGCCGTTGGAGTGCCCGTTGGTGCCGCGGATCAGCGAACCCCGGCTGCGGATGCGGGAGTACGACAGGCCGATGCCGCCGGCGTGCTTCGAGAGGCGGGCGACCTGGTGGTAGCGGTCGTAGATGGAGTCCAGCTCGTCCTTGGGGGAGTCGAGGAGGTAGCAGGACGACATCTGGGGGTGCCGGGTGCCGGAGTTGAAGAGGGTGGGGGAGGACGGGAGGTAGTCGAGGCGGCTCATGAGCCCGTAGAGCGCGGCGACTTCGGCCACCGACCTGACGGTGTCGTCCTCGGCGAGACCGGCGGCGACCCGGAGCATGAAGTGCTGGGGCGTCTCGATCACGCGGCGGGTGATCGGGTGCCGCAGCAGGTAGCGGCTGTGCAGCGTACGGAGGCCGAAGTAGCCGAACCGGTCGTCGGCGGCGGGGTCGACGAGCGCGTCGAGGCGGGCCGCGTGCAGCCGGGCGAACTCGGCGGTCCGGTCCGCGACGAGACCCTCGCGGTGCCCCACCGCCACGGACTCCGTGAAGGACGTCACGCCCTGCGAGGCGGCCTCGGCGCGGATGGAGACGGTGAGCAGACGTGCGGCCAGCCGCGAGTAGGCGGGGTCCTCCGAGATCAGCCCGGCGGCGGCCTCGGTGGCCAGCTCGCGCAACTCCGCCTCGTCGGCCCGGGCGGACCGCCCGCGCAACGCGGCGGCGGCGACCCGGCCGGGGTCGGCGTCGGGGAGGTCGGCGGTCAGCTCGGTCAGGGTCCGCAGCAACGCGGTTCCGGGACCGTCGTCCACCATGGATTCCACAGAGCTGGTCGCTGAGGCCGGGTCGGCTGGCGCGATGGTCACGTGGGACTCTCCCTCGCTGGGCACAGGGCCTGGCGGAGGGCAGCGGGCAGCACGAGCGCGCGGGCACGCGTCGAGACCCCGGCCCACTCCACGAGGCCCGGACGTCAGAACGCCCGAACCGGGTGGCTGGGCGTGCTGTCGACAGGTCCTCGGACTGATTCCTGTGCACGAACATGCACAAGTACACCGTTGCGGGACAGTTCCGGATTCGCACCGGATTCCCCTGCGGCGACAGCGAGCATGAGCATACATCTAGTGCCGGGCTGTCACGTCACCCCCAGATGTTGTGTCGTGGAGGTGTCGGAGCGTCAGCTCGTAGGTGAGGAGGGTGACGTCCGCATGCTCGGGCAGGGGGCTCCAGTCCCGGTCGGGTGTACGGACGAAGCCCAGGCGTTCGTAGATCCGGTGGGCGGCGTGCATGGTCCGCTGGGTCGACAGCACGACGGCCGTGCAGCCCGCCACGGCCCGTGCGCGGTCGACGCAGGCCCGTACGAGGGCCTCGCCGGCCCCGCGGCCACGGGCGGCCCGGGCGACGGCCAGCATCCTGATCTCGGCCTGCGCGGGGGCGGCGATGTCGGCCATCGGGCCGGGGCCGGGGGCGAAGGTGACACCGCCGAGGAGGGTGTCGCCGTCCACGGCGACCAGGACGGTGGCCGCGGCCGCCCGTTTCGCGACGTTCTCGAGTTCGGTGAGATACGAGTCGCTCTCGCCGAAGTCGAGGAGGCCGTCGTGGAGGTAGGCCTGGGCGGTGATGCCGCCGAGGGCCTCGTACTCGGCGGGTTGCGCTTCGCGGATCAGGATCGTCATGCGGGTGAGTGTGTACGACAGCGGGCCCCCGTTGTGTCTGAATTCGGCGGCCCGCTGCGGGGTGTGTGTGGCTGGTCGCGCCCACGTGGCGGAGCCGTAAATCGATACAGCCCCGCGCCCCTAAAGGGGCGCTACAGCCGGCGGGAGCTCCACCTCCACGTCCGGGTCGCCCGCGTCCGCCGTGTAGTCCTGCGGGTTGGTCTCGTCGATCCCCTCGGGGGCCTTGAGGGCCTTCAGGGCGAAGGTCAGGACCACCGTGACCACCACGTTCATCACGAAGGCGGTGAGGCCGATGTAGCCGATCTGGCCGAGGCCGGGGATCTCCTTGGAGGAGCCGCCGAAGTGCGCCTGGGCCGGGGAGGCCACGCCGTACGCGGCGGCCGTGCCGTAGACCATGCCGACCGCCCAGCCGGCCAGCAGGGCCCAGCGGTGGAACCAGCGGGTGAACAGGCCGCCGACCAGGGCCGGGAAGGTCTGCAGGATCCAGATGCCGCCGAGGAGCTGGAAGTTGATGGCGACCGTCTTGTCCATGGTGAGCACGAAGACCAGCGCGCCCACCTTCACCAGCAGGGAGACCAGCTTGGAGACCTGGGCCTCCTGCTTCGGCGTGGCGTCCGGCTTGATGAAGTCCCGGTAGATGTTGCGGGTGAAGAGGTTCGCGGCAGCGATGGACATGATGGCCGCGGGGACCAGGGCGCCGATGCCGATCGCCGCGAAGGCGACGCCCGCGAACCAGTCCGGGAACATGTTCTCGAACAGCTGGGGGATGGCCAGCTGGCCGTTGGTGACCTTGACGCCGGCCGCGATGGCCATGAAGCCCAGCAGGGCGAGCAGGCCCAGCATCAGGGAGTACAGCGGCAGGATCGTGGTGTTGCGGCGGATCACGTCACGGCTCCGGGAGGAGAGCGTCGCGGTGATCGAGTGCGGGTACATGAACAGGGCCAGCGCGGAGCCCAGTGCCAGGGTGGCGTACGTCCACTGGCCGGCCGCGGGCGGGACGAGGCCGCCCGCGCCCGCTGCCGTGAACTTGTCGCCGGCCTTGGCGAAGATGTCGTCGAAGCCGCCCAGCTTGATCGGGATGTAGATGATCGCCACCGCGATGACGAGGTAGATCAGCCCGTCCTTCACGAACGCGATCAGGGCGGGGGCCCGCAGGCCGGAGGAGTAGGTGTAGGCCGCCAGCACGCTGAAGGCGATGAGCAGCGGAAGGTCCTTCACGAACCAGTTGGTGTTGTCGCCGCCGCCGACGCCCATCACGTCGAGCACCGCCTGGATGCCGACGAGCTGGAGCGCGATGTACGGCATCGTCGCCAGGATGCCGGTGAGGGCGACGGCCAGCGAGAGGCCCTTGGAGCCGAACCGGCCGCGCACGAAGTCGGAGGTCGTCACGTAGCCGTGCTTGTGCGAGACCGACCACAGGCGCGGCAGGAACGTGAAGATCAGCGGGTAGACCAGGATCGTGTACGGCACCGCGAAGAAACCGGCCGCGCCCGCCGCGTAGATCGCCGCCGGGACGGCGACGAAGGTGTACGCCGTGTACAGGTCGCCGCCGAGCAGGAACCAGGTGACCCAGGTGCCGAACGACCGGCCGCCGAGCCCCCATTCGTCGAGCGAGTGCTCGTTCTCGGCCTTGCGCCAGCGCGCGGCCAGGAAGCCCATGACCGTGACGGCCAGGAAGAAGAAGATGAAGACGCCGAGCGCGACGCCGTTCACACCGTCCTTCACCGCTGCGCACCCCCGCTCGTGCCCGTGGCCTTGCGGCTGCGCTGGTCACGCTGCCACAGCTGGTAGGCGGTCATCGTGAGCACCGTGGAGAGCAGCACCCACAGCATCTGGTACCAGTAGAAGAACGGGATCCCGATGAACACCGGGTCCGTCTTGGCGTACGAGCCCACCCACAGCAGCGCCACGAAGGGGGCTATCAGGCAGAGGGCGATGGCGACGCGGATGGGCGTCACCACCGCCGCTTTGGTCACATCGGACGCATCTGACATCTCGCGGCTCCGTCCCCTCACTGACCGCACGGCGATCACCGTTGTTCACCTGTGTAATGCGCAGGCAATCATGGCGAAAGCGAAAGGTCAGCGGAAGACCTCCTCCGCATATCGGTATGTCGATTCGGTGGAGAAGGGTGACGTGCCGTCAGGCGGGGCGGGGTGTGAACGTGCTCAGTCCTGGGGCCTCTTGAGCCGGGCGACGAACTTGTAGCGGTCGCCGCGGTACACCGAGCGCACCCATTCCACCGGCTGGCCGTCGCGGTCCAGGGAGTGCCGGGAGAGCATCAGCATCGGCAGGCCCACGTCGGTGCCGAGCAGGCCGGCCTCGCGCGGGGTCGCCAGCGAGGTCTCGATGGTCTCCTCGGCCTCGGCGAGATGGACGTCGTACACCTCGGCGAGGGCGGTGTACAGGGACGTGTACTTGACGAGGGAGCGGCGCAGGGCCGGGAAGCGCTTCGCGCTCAGGTGGGTGGTCTCGATCGCCATCGGCTCGGCGTTGGCCATGCGCAGCCGCTCGATGCGCAGCACGCGGCCGCCCGCGCTTATGTCGAGCAGTGCGGCGAGCCGGTCGTCGGCGGTGATGTAGCCGATGTCCAGCAGCTGCGAGGTCGGCTCCAGGCCCTGGGCCCGCATGTCCTCCGTGTAGGAGGTGAGCTGGAGCGCCTGGGAGACCTTGGGCTTGGCGACGAAGGTGCCCTTGCCCTGGATCCGTTCGAGCCGGCCCTCGACGACCAGCTCCTGGAGGGCCTGGCGGACGGTGGTGCGGGAGGTGTCGAACTCGGCGGCCAGGGTGCGCTCGGGCGGGACCGGGGTGCCGGGGGCCTGTGTCTCGGTCATTTCGAGCAGGTGCTTCTTCAGGCGGTAGTACTTGGGCACGCGCGCGGTACGGACGGCTGTCCCGCTCTCGTTCTCCGCACTGCTGACGTCGGTGCTCATGCTCCGCCTTCCCGGCTTATTGATGCGGCTCGCCTCGTGGCACGGCAGCGTACGGGATTCGCCCTGCACCCTGCGTGATCCCCTCTGTATACCGTCGCGGACGCCGTTGGTCTAGTCCACCGAGCGAGTGGTCTACCGGAATTGTCTCGTCCGCGCCCCGGGATTTCGAGGGGTTCTTACTTAAAGGTTCCTGCATATGTAGGTCGCATAACGGCTGGTCGGAGCCTATTCGGCCACCCTTGACAGGCCTGGTGGTCTGGGCCAAGCTTCCCGCACTGGTCTACACCATTGGTCCAGGTCCCGGCCCAACGCTCGTGCGGGGAGGCAGGGGGGTTTGTGGCATCCCTGAGGAGGGTGGCGTGAAGCGCAAGCTGATAGCCGCGATTGGTATCGCGGGCATGGTCTTCTCGGTCGCGGCGTGTGGCAGTGACAACAAGGACGACAACAAGTCCCAGGGCTCGGACGCCAAGGAACTGACCGTCTGGCTCACGGTCGACGCCCAGAACAACTGGCCCGACCTGGTCAAGGCCGCCGACGCCGCCGTGCAGAAGAAGCACCCCGGCATCAAGATCAAGCACGAGTACTACGGCTGGCCGGACAAGAACACCAAACTGGACGCCGTCCTCGCCACGGACAAGGCCCCCGACGTGGTCGAGATGGGCAACACCGAGATGCTGGGCTACATGGTCAAGGGCGCCTTCGCGCCCGTCGACGCCTCCCAGTTCAGCAGCTCCGACCAGTGGCTCGACGGCCTCAAGGCCTCCGTCACCTACCAGGGCAAGACCTACGGCGTGCCGTACTACGCCGGTGGCCGCGTCGCCAACTGGCGCAAGGACATCGCCGCCTCGGCCGGCATCAAGACCACGCCGAAGACCTACACCGAGCTGACCGCCGACCTGGACAAGATCCAGAAGAAGGAAGGCGACAAGTTCAGCGCCTGGTACCAGCCCACCCGTGACTGGTACGCGGCCATGTCCTTCGTCTACGACGCCGGTGGCTCCATCGCCGTGGAGAACGGCGGCAAGTGGCAGGGCAACCTCTCCTCGGCCGAGTCCATCAAGGGCCTCACCGAGTTCAAGAGCGTCATCGACAAGTACATGCACGGTGACAAGACCAAGGACGAGTCGGACCGCTACATCGTCTACGGCCAGGGCAAGTCGGCCATGATCTTCGGTGCCGCCTGGGAGGGCGCGACCGCGGCCGACCCGAAGAACGACAAGACCGGCGGCAAGCTGAAGGACAACCTGGTCAACTTCGTGATGCCCGGCCCGTCCGGCAAGAACATGCCGGTCTTTCTGGGCGGCTCCGACCTCGCCATCCCGGTGAAGTCGAAGGCGCAGGGCGTCGCCGCCGAGTGGATCAACGCGTTCACCGGCCCCTCCGGCCAGAAGGGCCTGATGGCCAAGGGCAACCTGCCGAACAACAAGACCGACCTCGCCACGCTGAAGAACGACCCGGCGACCGCGGTGCCGGCCGAGGCGGCCGAGTCCAACTGGTTCGTGCCGATGGCGCCGGGCTGGGGCCAGGTGGAGAAGGCCCAGGTGCTCCAGACGATGCTGCAGAACATCGGCACCGGCAAGGAGAGCGTCGAGGCGGCGGCCAAGGAGGCCGACGCGGCGATCGACAAGGTCATCAACACCCCGTAACGGCCTGCGGCCGGGCCTGGCCGACGGGGGGTCAGGTCCGGCCGGTCGGTTTCAAAAGAGGGTGCCGCGTCGGGTTGTGGGGCCACTGCGGGTGCGTCGTGGCTGGTCGCGCACACGCGGCGGTAGCCGCATATGGATGCCGCCCCGCGCCGCTTTCAGGGCGCGGCACCTGACGTTTCTTGAGCTGCTTAGGAGCGCACGATGAGTGCCGTTGATACGACCACACCCGCGAAGGTGCCGGCACCCCCACCGGACTCCCCGAAGAGACCACGTGCGAACCGGCGCTCGGGCGGGCCCGCCGTGCCCTGGCTGCTGCTCGCCCCCTGCCTGCTGGTCCTGGCGCTCGTCCTCGGCTATCCGCTCTACCGGCTGGTCACCCTCTCCTTCCAGCAGTTCGGGCAGACCCAGCTGTGGGGGTTCAAGCCGGCCGAGTGGGTCGGGTTCGGGAACTTCTCCAAGGTGCTGGGCGACAGCGAGTTCTGGCAGGTCGTGCTGCGCACGATCTTCTTCGCGGCCGGCTGCGTCATCTTCACCATGGTCGTCGGCATGCTGGTCGCCCTGCTGCTGCAGCGCGTCTCCGGCTGGGTGAAGACGCTGGTCAACATCGCGCTGGTGGCCAGCTGGGGCATGCCGGTCATCGTCGCCACCACGGTCTTCAAGTGGCTCTTCGACTCCGACTACGGCATCCTCAACGCCCTGCTCAGCAAGCTCCCCGGGGTCGACATGGTCGGCCACAACTGGTTCGCCAGCGGACCCGAGGGGCTCGCGGTGATCATGCTCCTGGTGGTCTGGGGCGCGGTCCCCTTCGTGGTCATCACGCTCAGCGCCGGACTCACCCAGGTCCCCCAGGAGCTGGAGGAGGCCGCCCGGCTGGACGGCGCCGGTCCCTGGGGCGTCTTCCGGTACGTCACGCTGCCCATCCTCAAGCCGGTCATCGTGATGCTCACGACCCTCTCGGTCATCTGGGACATGGGCGTCTTCCCGCAGGTCTTCGTGATGCGCGGCGGCCACCCCGAGGCCGAGTTCCAGCTGCTGACCACGTGGTCCTACGACCGCGCCTTCGTGGTCAACGACTACGGGCAGGGCTCCGCCATCGCCCTGCTCACCGTGCTCCTCCTGCTCGGCGTCGTCGCCGTGTACATGCGCCAGATGCTGAAGATCGGAGAGGTCGAATGAGTACCGTCGCCACCCCCGGCCACCGGAAGTCGAAGGCCGGCTGGAACCTCCTCGGCCTCCTCGTCTTCGTCGTCTCGGGCTTCCCCGTCTACTGGATGCTGAACACGGCGTTCAAGCCGGCGAAGGACGCCATCGACCCGGACCCGAGCCTGCTGCCCACCGGCATCACCCTCTCCAACTTCAGCCGCGCGCTGGACATCGCCGACTTCTGGGGCCCCGTCGGCCGCAGCCTGATCGTGTCCCTCTCCGTCGTGGTGATCGGCATGGTCGTCGGACTGCTGGCCGCCCTGGCCATCTCCCGGTTCGCCTTCCGCGGCCGCAAGATCGTGATCGTCGGCATCCTCGCGGTCCAGATGATCCCGCTGGTCGCCATGATCATCCCGGTCTTCCTGCTCCTCAACGACCTGGACCAGTACGACAAGCTCAGCGGCCTGATCATCACGTACCTGACCTTCATCCTGCCGTTCACGGTCTGGACCCTGCGCGGGTTCATCGTCAACATCCCGAAGGAGCTGGAGGAGGCCGCCATGGTCGACGGCTGCTCCCGCACCGGCGCCTTCGTCCGCGTGGTCTTCCCGCTGCTCGCCCCCGGCCTCGTCGCCACCTCGGTCTACGGCTTCATCCAGGCCTGGAACGAGTACCTCTACGCCCTGATGCTGCTCAGCCAGGACCACCAGACGGCCACCGTCTGGCTGGCCAACTTCACCACGCAGCACGGCACCGAATACGCCCCGATGATGGCCGGCGCCACCATGCTCGCCGTGCCGATCGTCGTCCTGTTCCTCCTCGTCCAGCGCAAGATGGCCGCGGGCCTCACCGCGGGCGCCGTGAAGGGATAACCCCATCCGATGACGACATTCGCCAGCGGTACGGACACACTCACGCGCGACGCGCTGACGGTCCTCCAGCCGGGCTTCACCGGCACCACCGCCCCCGACTGGCTGCTGCGCCGGCTCGGCGAGGGCCTCGCCTCGGTGGGCGTGTTCGGCCGCAACATCATCTCGGCCGAGCAGCTCTCGGCCCTCACCGCCCAGCTCCGCGCCGAGCGGGACGACGTCCTGGTGGCGATCGACGAGGAGGGCGGTGACGTCACCCGCCTGGAGGTGCGCACCGGTTCCTCCTTCCCCGGCAACCACGCCCTCGGCGCCGTCGACGACCCGGAGCTGACCCGGCAGGTCGCCCTCGAACTGGGCCGCCGCCTCGCCGCGTGCGGGGTCAACTTCAGCTGGGCCCCGGTCGCCGACGTGAACTCCAACTCCGCCAACCCGGTCATCGGCGTCCGCTCCTTCGGCGCCGACCAGGACCTGGTCGCCCGGCACACGGCGGCCTACGTCACCGGGCTCCAGGCGGCCGGGGTGGCGGCCTGCACCAAGCACTTCCCGGGCCACGGCGACACCGCCGTCGACTCCCACCTCGCCATGCCCCGCATCGACGCGAGCACCGAGGTCCTGCACGCCCGCGAGCTGGTGCCGTTCCGCGCCGCCATCGCCGCCGGCAGCCGCGCCGTGATGAGCGCGCACATCCTGGTCCCCGCCCTGGACCCGACCCGGCCCGGCACGCTCTCCCACCGCGTGCTCACCGAGCTGCTGCGCGGCGAACTCGGCTACGACGGCCTGATCGTCACCGACGGCATCGAGATGCAGGCCATCGCCGGCACCTACGGCATCGAACACGGCACCGTCCTGGCGCTCGCCGCCGGAGCCGACGCGATCTGCGTGGGCGGCGGCCTCTCGGACGACGAGACGGTACGACGGCTGCGCGACGCCCTGGTCGAGGCGGTCCGCTCCGGCGAGCTCCCCGAGGAACGCCTGGCGGACGCGGCGCAGCGGGTACGGGCCCTGGCGACCTGGACGGCCACCACGGAGGTGGCCCAGCCGGACCCGACCCGCACGGACATCGGCCTCGTCGCCGCCCGCCGCGCGCTTCATGTGACGCGCGTCGACCCCTACACGCCCCCGGCCGAACCGCTCTTCGTCGCCTCCCTCACCCCCGAGACCAACATCGCCGTGGGCACGGAGACCCCGTGGGGCGTCGCCGCCGAACTGACCCGGCTCGTGCCCGGCACCGAGACCGGCAGCTTCGCGGGCGAGGACGCGGGCCACGCGGCGATCGTGGCGGCGGGGGAGCGCCGGATCGTCGCGGTGGTCCGGGACGAACACCGGCACCCCTGGATGGCCGGGGCCCTGGACACCCTGCTCAAGGCCCGCCCCGACACGATCGTGGTGGAGATGGGCGTACCGCAGGCCACGCCCCGGGGCGCCCTGTACCTCGCGACGCACGGTGCGGCGCGGGTGTGCGGAGTGGCGGCGGCCGAGGTCATCGCGGGCGTGGCCGGCTAGCGCGGCCCCTCCGGGCGGTCCTCGGCCCCGGCGGTGTCAGCGGGCCGGGGACCGCACCGCGAACCACTGCTCGGCGTCCCACGCCTCGAACCGCTCCAGCTCGGTGAAGCCGAGCTTCGCCGCGAGGCGCATCGAGCGGGCGTTGGCGGTCTGGGTGTAGAGCACCACCGGCTCACCGGGCCGTACGCCGGAGAACCAGTCGAGCGCCGCCGCGCACGCCTCGGCGGCGTACCCGTGCCCCCACGCCTCGGGCAGGAACAGGTAGCCGAGGTCCGTCCCGCCGGCCTCCCGGCGGTGTTCGCTGCCCGGCGCCTCGGGGGCGTGCGGTTTGAGCTGAACGGTGCCGATCATCGCTCCGTCGAGCTCGACCACGAACCAGCCGGGTTGCCGCCCGGGCACCTCGGACACCGTCCGTTCCAGCTCGGCACGCGGTCGGGGGCCGCCGACATAGGCGTTCACCTCGGGCGAGGCGCAGATCTCGATGACCGCCGCCCGGTCCCGCGCCTCGGACTCACGCAGCACGAGCCGCTCGGTCCTGATCGGGGCAGGCGGCCAGACATCGGTTCCTAATACAGTCATGCCGGGCAACCTATCCGACGCCCCGGCGCCCCGCGCCCTTCAGGGGCGCGGGGAACTGCGCGAGCAACCCACCACACGCCGGCAGTCCGAATCGAACCGAACCCGGCAGACGAATCCGCTAAATCCCCTGCCACTCCGGCTTGTTGACAAAGGTGTACCGGAAGTAGTCCGCGAACTTCAGCTTGGACGCGGCGGCCTCGTCGACCACCACCGTCGCATGCCGGTGCAACTGCAGCGCCGACGCCGGGCACACCGCCGCGACCGGCCCCTCCACCGTCGCCGCGACCGCGTCCGCCTTCCCCTCGCCCGTGGCCAGCAGCACCAGGTGCCGGGCCTCCAGGATCGTCCCGATCCCCTGGGTGATGACGTGGTGCGGCACCTGCGTGATGTCCCCGTCGAAGAACCGCGCGTTGTCGACCCGGGTCTGCTCGGTCAGCGTCTTGATCCGGGTCCGCGAGGCCAGCGACGAGCACGGCTCGTTGAACCCGATGTGCCCGTCGGTCCCGATCCCGAGCAGCTGCAGGTCCACGCCGCCCGCCATCGCCAGCTCCGCGTCGTACGCCTCGCAGGCGGCCTGTACGTCCTCGGCCGCGCCGTCGGGGCCGAGGAACGCGTCCATCCCGATCCCGAGCGGCTCCAGCACCTCGCGCCGCAGCACCGACCGGTACGACTCCGGATGGTCGGCCGGCAGCCCCACGTACTCGTCGAGCTGGGCTATGCGCGCCCGCGAGGCGTCCACCGCGCCGGCGCGGACCTTGGCGGTGAGCGCCTGGTAGATGGGGAGCGGGGTCGAGCCCGTGGCCACCCCGAGCAGCGCGGCCGGCTTGTGCCGGAGCAGCTGAGCCATGGCCTCGGCGATCAGCTCGCCACCCGCGGCGCCGTCCGGAACGATCACAACTTCCACGCTGGGCCTGCCGTTCTGAAGAGGGCTGGAGGGTCTGGAAGGTCTATGTGGTTTAGACCAATCTGATGGGGCCAATCTAACAGAACCGACCCCTGTCGCCCCGGGTCGGGTGCAGGAAAAGGGGATAAGTGCGAGGTTACGTGAATGCGTCAGATAGGGTGAATTGAGGAAAATTTCCGCGGAGGGGGCCGTCCCCCTGCCGGGCTGCGGGAAATTGCCCCGGACATCCGGCCCCACGGCCGTCCCCGGCGGGCTACGCTGCGATCGCATCAACTGTGAACAGTCTCCAACGCATGGACACACACCGTGGTCTAGTCCACAATTGCATACGAGGGCTGAACGCGTACGGCATCAGCCGTACGGCACAGTCGCACTCTTCCGTCTTCCCCGCACAGGAAGGCGGACCGAGGAACCGGAGCTCTCTGCCCTGACTGCCCCGGATCCTCACCTTCGGCCGATCGGGACCGCACACCCCGTGGCCGTTGCTGCTCCGGGCTGCGGTGCCGGGAGGGTTGAGGGTCCCTCCCAGGCGCCGCGGCCCGCGGGTGTCTCCGGGCCCGCCCTTCCCCGCCTTCCCGCCGCTTTTCGGCCATCCACATACCCCCAGGTACGCTCACAGACGTGCCCTCCATGAACGAACTGGTCCGCCAGCACACCGCCCTCGACGACTCCGACCTCGAGTGGCTCCATCTGCTGGTCTCGGAGTGGCAGCTGCTCTCCGACCTCTCCTTCGCCGACCTGGTCCTGTGGGTCCCCACCCGGGACGGCACCCGGTACGTCTCGGTGGCGCAGATGCGCCCCAACACCGGCCCCACCTCCTACCAGGACGACATGGTCGGCCACCTGGTCCCGCGCGGCCGCCGGCCCATGCTGGACATCGCCCTGGACGAGGGCCGGATCGTCCGCGAGGGCGACCCGGAGTGGCGCGAAGAGGTCCCTGTACGGGTCGAGTCCATCCCGGTACGGCGCGAGGGCCGGGTCCTCGGGGTCATCGCCCGCAACACCAACCTGCTGACCGTGCGCACCCCGAGCCGCCTGGAGCTCACCTACCTCCAGAGCGCCTCCGACCTCGCGCAGATGATCGCTGCCGGATCGTTTCCCTTCCCGAACCAGCAGGTCGACATGGACGCCTCGCCGCGCGTCGGCGACGGCCTGATCCGGGTGGACGGCGACGGCATCGTCCAGTACGCCTCCCCGAACGCCCTCTCGGCCTACCACCGGCTCGGCCTCGCCGCCGACCTGCTCGGCCACCACCTCGGCCAGACCACGGCCGAACTCGCCCCGAGCAAGGGGCCCGTGGACGAGGCGCTCGCCAAGCTCGCCAGCGGCTGGGCGCCGCGCGAGTTCGAGATCGAGTCCGAGGACGGCGTCATCCAGTTCCGGGCGATCCCGCTCAAGCCCAAGGGCACCCGCATCGGTTCCCTGGTGCTGCTCCGGGACGTCACCGAACTGCGGCGCCGCGAGCGGGAGTTGATCACGAAGGACGCGACCATCCGGGAGATCCACCACCGGGTGAAGAACAACCTCCAGACGGTCGCCGCGCTGTTGCGCCTGCAGGCCCGGCGCATCGAGTCGGAGCGCGGCCGGGAGGCCCTGGAGGAGGCCGTACGGCGGGTCGGCTCGATCGCGATCGTGCATGAGACGCTGTCTCAGAACCTGGACGAGCGCGTCGAGTTCGACGAGATCGCCGACCGGGTCCTCGCGATGGTCGCCGAGATCTCGCCGGGCAAGGTCACGGGCCGGCGCACCGGCCGCTTCGGGATACTCGACGCCGAGGTGGCCACCCCGCTGTCGATGGTGCTCACCGAAGTCCTGCAGAACGCACTGGAACACGGCTTCCGCGAAGGCGAGACCGGCACCGTCGAGGTCACGGCGGTCCGCGGCGGCACCACCAAGGAGGCCCGGCTGCTCGTCACCGTCCAGGACGACGGCGTCGGCCTGCCCGAGGGCTTCGACCCGCACCGCTCGGGCAACCTCGGTCTGCAGATCGTACGGACGCTGGTGGAGGGCGAGTTGGGCGGCACGTTCGACATGGTGCCGGCACCGGAGCGGGGCACCCGGGTGATCCTGGATCTGCCGGTGCGCCCGCAGAAGTGAAGCTTCCGGGCAGCAAAGAGCCCCGGACCTGGTGGGTCCGGGGCTGCTCGCTCGTTGCTGCTCCAACTGCTAAGCGCATCGGGGGTACTGCGCGCTGCGGCTCGGGGGCGGGAGATGCGTACTCGCTGTACGCGCCGCCAAGCTCAGGCTGTCACCAGGGGTGGGACTGTCAGGCGGTGGCCTGACGGGCCCGGTTGCGGGCGGCACGGCGCTTCATCGCGCGACGCTCGTCCTCGCTGAGACCACCCCAGACGCCGGAGTCCTGGCCGGACTCGAGCGCCCACTGCAGACACTGGTCCATAACGGGACAGCGACGGCAGACGGCCTTGGCTTCCTCGATCTGCAGCAGCGCAGGACCAGTGTTGCCGATGGGGAAGAAGAGCTCGGGGTCTTCCTCGCGGCAAACGGCGTTGTGACGCCAGTCCATGGCTGCTACCTCTCCTTGGTATTACATGCACGTTGCTTGTGAATGTGAACGCTTTCACGAATCCCTCAACAAGTGAAGGGCCGACCGCCAGGTTCCCTGGCAGGGGTCCTGTGAGTTGAAGGGGGATTCCGGTGATCAGTGGACGCCGGTGTTGCGGGCTGTCCCGACCGCCACGTAGAGCCTCGCAAACCTCAGCGACGGATACAACCCCTTCCGGAAAGTTTTTTTTGATTCCTCGGTGTCGACTGGGTCACAGCCGTACTTCCATGGGGTGGATCCTGGCCTAAACGTTCGAGTGAAAGGACTTTGGCCCGTTCCGCTCACACAATCACACGCAGTGCGCGGCGTACGCCTGTGAACGTCACGCTCGTACGCAGTCCTAGGTGGTCGCCGTCCATCTGGAGGGGCAGGGGCACCTTCGAATGCAAGGTGAACTGGTCCAGATCGTGCAGGGACACCGCGTGCTTGCCGTGGGGTCCCTTGTCGGGGGACGAAGTGAGCAACTGCGTGCCATACCGGGCAGCCGCGGCCGTCGACAGGCGGCTGAGACCGAGTACGTCGATGCCCTTATCGAACGAGGCCTTAGGCGACGTGTACATCGGACGATTGCCGAGATACGTCCAGGGCGAGGTATTGCAGACTATCGCCACGACGAGATCCGTGATCGGGTCGGCGCCGGCCCGATCCAGGGTGATCGTCCCGTGCCGGCGGTGCTGCTCGCCGAGGAATTGCCGGACGACCTGACGAACGTACAGCGCGTGCGTGGATTTCTTACCGAGCTCGCGCTGCTGCTCGACCCGCCCCACGACGCCGGCGTCGAAGCCGAGTCCCGCGTTGAAGGTGAACCAGCGGGCCGGGACCGCCTCGTCCTCGGTGCCGGGAGTGCCGGCGGTCAGGCCGAGCCCGACGAAGCGCTCGCGTTTCTCGCGCAGCGCGTCCAGCAGGTCGCCGGTGGCCTCGACCGGGTCGTTGGGCAGGCCGAGGGCGCGGGCGAAGACGTTGGTGGAGCCGCCGGGGACGACGGCGAGGCCGGGCAGCCGGTCCGGGTCGGGACCGTTGTGCAGGAGGCCGTTGACCACTTCGTTGACCGTGCCGTCGCCGCCGAGCGCCACGACGAGGTCGATGTCGTCGCTCTCCGCCGCGAGCCGGGCCAGGTCGCGGGCGTGGCCGCGGTACTCGGTGGTGACCGCCTCCAGCTTCACTTCGCTCGCGAGCGCGTGGATGAGGACGTCGCGCCTACGTGCGCTTGTGGTGGTTGCCGCCGGATTGACCACGAGAAGTGCACGCATGGATTGCAGCGTACCTACTGGAAAGTACCGATCCCAGACCGAGTTAGGGATCCGGTAAGAGATAGGGGCGTGAGCCTCGACACTTGGGGGTCCCGGCCGAGGGCTACCCTGCTGGGGTGAGTGAAGCACCTGCGGCTGAGAAGACCGACGGAATCGAGGCGCCCCGTCCGCCGCGGCTGACGTATGCCGCCGCGCTGGTCGGGCTGGAAGGGCTCGCCCTGTTGGCCGGCGGGGTGTGGCTGGCCGTGCTCGGGGTCGCCGGGGATCCGGACGACCGGGGGCAGGCGATCACCGGGGGCGTCACCGTGGTCGTGCTGGCGCTGCTGCCGCTGGTCGCTGCGCGGGGGCTGCTGCGGCGGAAGAGCTGGAGCCGGGGGCCGGCGGTGATCACGCAGATCATGGCGTTGCCGGTGGCGTACAACCTGCTGCAGGCCGACAGTGTGGCGATTCCGGTGGGGATCGTGCTGGCGGTGGTGGCGATTGCTTCGCTGGTGCTGCTGGTGAACTCCGCTACGACCCAGGCCCTTGGGATCAAGGGCCCCGGGCGTAGTAGCTGATCTGCGGGGCGGTGGGGGCCGGTCGCGCAGTTCCCCGCGGCCCTTTGGGGCGCGCTGAGCCTCAGGGCGCTGAGGACTACTCCTCGACCAGCAGCTTTTCCCGCAGCTGGGCCAGAGTCCTCGCCAGCAGGCGGGAGACGTGCATCTGGCTGATGCCGACCTCCTGGGCGATCTGGGACTGGGTCATGTTGCCGAAGAAGCGGAGGAGGAGGATCCGCTTCTCGCGGGGCGGGAGGTCCTCCAGGAGGGGCTTGAGGGACTCCCGGTACTCGACGCCCTCCAGAGCCTCGTCCTCGGCGCCGAGGGTGTCGGCGACCGCGGGCGACTCGTCGTCGGTGTCGGGGACGTCCAGGGACAGCGTGGAGTAGGCGTTGGCCGACTCCAGGCCCTCCAGGACCTCCTCCTCCGAGATCGCCAGCTTCTCGGCCAGCTCGTGCACCGTGGGGGAGCGGCCGTGCTGCTGGGACAGCTCCGCCGTGGCGGTGGTGAGCGCGAGCCGCAGCTCCTGGAGACGGCGCGGGACGCGGACGGCCCAGCCCTTGTCGCGGAAGTGGCGCTTGATCTCGCCGACCACGGTCGGGGTGGCGTACGTCGAGAACTCCACGCCCCGGTCCGGGTCGAACCGGTCGACCGACTTGATCAGGCCGATCGTGGCGACCTGGGTGAGGTCGTCCAGCGGCTCGCCGCGGTTGCGGAACCGGCGCGCGAGGTGCTCCACGAGCGGCAGATGCATCCGGACCAGCCGATTGCGCAGCTCCGCGTACTCGGCGCTGCCCTCCTTGAGCCCGCGCAGCTCGATGAACAGGGCGCGCGCGCCGCTGCGGTCCTGAGCGCTGCGGTCCTGAGCGCTGCGATCCTGAGGTTCGTGCTGGGTCGCCTGCACTACCTCCGCGGCCAGCGCCTCGTCCTCGGCGTATCGCTCGTGCTCGCTCATCGTCCCGCCCGTCGCCCTTCCGCGAGCCTTCGCCCCGGCTCGGAGCGGGGCCGCGACCCCGTTCCGCCCTTCCGGGGGCGCGCTCTGCGCGGCACCCTCCAGACCGGCCTGCGCGGAGGGGTCCTCCGGGTGCGGCCTGGCCTGTTCCGGGATGCCGTCGATGCCGTCAGCCATGCGGCGGGAGCCGGCCCCGGGGCCTTCGCCCCCGGTCGGCAGCTCCCGTGTGCCGCGTTCTTCGTCCCGCACCGGCCCGTCCCCGTTCCTCACGCCGGCCCGGGTCCCGCGCCGCGCTGTTTGTAGAGGCTGATCGACACGGTCTTGTCCTCGTCGACGGCCGACGAGACCTTGCCCGCCAGGGCCGAGAGCACGGTCCAGGCGAAAGTGTCGCGCGAGGGGGCGTGGCCGTCCGTGGTCGGAGCGGAGACCGTGACCTCCAGCGAGTCGTCGACGAGGCGGAAGACACAGCTGAGCACCGAGCCGGGAACGGCCTGCTGGAGCAGGATCGCGCACGCCTCGTCGACAGCGATGCGCAGATCCTCGATCTCGTCCAGGGTGAAGTCCAAGCGGGCGGCGAGACCGGCCGTGGCCGTGCGCAGCACCGACAGGTAGGCACCCGCAGCCGGCAGCCGGACTTCCACGAAGTCCTGGGTCGCGGGCTCGCCTGCGATCTGGGACACCCTCACCTCCATGGTGGTACAAGCTTTTCGGGGCCGAGGGTCGCCCCCCGGGGTAACGCACTACGTGGTTCAGCGGTGACGCTACCGCGCTCCGAACTTTTCTGTCCCCGGGACCCCAACCCCCTGGCGTCACTCACAGTAAACCTGTGGATACGCTCCGTGTCTAGAGGTCTGCCTTGCCCAATTGGGAAGAGCGCGCGCCGGGTTGACGTACCCCGGCGTCGAACCGTCGAACCGTCGGTGCTGTGGTCTTCAGCAGCCGTAGTGCAGTGTCACACGAGCACGTGGTCGACGAAGCACCAGCGCCATTCCTCGCCGGGTTCGAAGGTCCGCATTATCGGGTGACCGGACGATTCGTGGTGGCCTGTCGCATGTCTTCCGGGCGACGAGTCGCAGCAGGCGACATGGCCACAGGTCAGACAGAGCCGCAGCTGTACCGGGTGCCAGCCCTTGGCGAGACACTCCGGGCAGGTCTCGTTCTGTGGCTCGGGTTCCGGGAGCGGCAGCGCGTCGCGGTGCGTGCACTGTTTCATGATTGCCAGATTACGACGGGTGTGCGGGTGGCCGCGCGAAAAACGAGGGCGGGCGAGGACCATGGACGTGATGCCACTGCTGTTGCTGGTGGCGGGGAGCGCCGCGATCGCGGGTGCGGCCCGGCGCACTCCGGTGCCGGCGCCGCTGCTGCTGGTCGCGGTCGGCCTCATGGTGTCCTACGTCCCCGGGGTCCCCGACTACACCCTCGACCCGGAGATCGTGCTGCCGCTGGTGCTGCCCCCGCTGCTGTACAAGGAGGGCACCGAGAGCTCCTATCTCGACCTGCGGGCGAACATGCGGCCGGTGGCGCTGCTGTCGGTGGGGTACGTGCTCTTCGCGACCTTCGTCGTCGGCTGGGCCGCCTACCTGATCGTGCCCGGGCTGCCGCTGCCCGCGGCGCTCGCGCTGGGCGCGGTCGTGGCGCCCACGGACGCGGTCGCCGCCGCCGCGATCGCCCGGCGGGTCGGGCTGCCGTCCCGGCTCACCACGATCCTGCAGGGCGAGTCCCTGCTGAACGACGCCACGGCGATCACCGCCTACCGCGTGGCCGTCGCGGCGGCCGTCGGCGAGGGCGCCTCCTGGGCCGCCGGGATCGGGGAGTTCCTCCTGGCCGCGTTCGGCGGCGTGATCGTCGGCGTGGTGCTGATGGTGCCGATCCACTGGCTGCGCACGCACCTGAAGGAGCCGCTGCTCCAGAACACGCTGTCGCTGCTGATCCCGTTCGTCGCCTACAGCGTCGCCGAACAGTTCCACGCCTCCGGCGTGCTGGCGGTCGTCGTGGTCGCCCTCTACCTCGGCCACCGCGCCTGGGAGGTCGACTTCGCGACTCGCCTCCAGGAGGAGGCGGTGTGGCGCATGGTGGCGTTCGTGCTGGAGTCGGCGGTCTTCGCGCTGATCGGACTGCAGCTGCCGGTCGTCCTCAAGGGCCTCGGCGCCTACGAGGGCATCGACGCCGCCTGGTACGCGTTCGCCCTCTTCCTGGTCGTGGTGGCGGCCCGGTTCGTCTGGATGTACCCGGCGGCCTTCCTGCCGCGGCTGCTGTTCCGGCGGATCCGCGAACGGGAGGGCAACCCCACCTGGAGAAGTCCGGCGGTCACCGCCTGGGCGGCCATGCGGGGCGTGGTCTCGCTGGCCATCGCCTTCTCGATCCCGCTCACCGTGCACGGCGGCGCCCCCTTCCCGCAGCGCAACCTGATCCTGTTCCTGACCTTCACGACGGTCATCGGCACCCTCGTGGTGCAGGGCTTCACCCTGGCCCCGCTGATCCGCCTGATGAAGTTCCCGGCCCGGGACGCCCAGGCCGAGACGCTCGCCGAGGCGAACGCCCAGGCCCAGGCCTCCCGCGCGGCCGAGACCCGCCTCGACGAACTCCTCTCGGACGACCGCAACGACCTCCCCCCGCCGCTCGCCGACCGCCTGCGCACGGTCCTGGAGCGCCGCCGCAACGCCGTCTGGGAGCGCCTCGGCCAGACCAACCCGATCACCGGCGAGTCGGTCGACGACACCTACCGCCGCCTCTCCCGGGAGATGATCAGCGCCGAGCGCTCGGTCTTCGTCCGGCTCCGCGACCACCGCTACATCGACGACGAGATGCTGCGCACCCTGCTGCGCCGGCTGGACCTGGAGGAGGCCGCCGCGTACCGGGAGGCCGAGTGACATCCGGCGCGCGGCCCCGGGGCCGTACGACGACCAGGCCGTCCAGGCCGTCCGCGCCCCTGCCGGTCAGGCCGTCAGCACCGCCGCCACGGACACGTCCCGCCCCAGGCCGCCCTCCCGCGCCAGCTCGACAAGTCCGTACAGCAACTTGGCGACATACAGGCGCTCCACCCGCACCCCGTGCCGCTCCTCGAAGTCCTCGGCGAAGGCATCGAGTTCGGGTGTCGTACGCCCGTACCCGCCGAAGTGGAACCGCTCGTCGAGCGACCACCGCCCGCGCCGCTCGCCGAACGCCTCCGCCTGCAACCGCCCTATCTCGCCCGCCAGGAACCCGCCCCGCAGCACCGGTACCCCCAGCGCCCGCTGCTCCGCCCCCAGTCCGGCGGCCAGTCCGGCCAGCGTGCCTCCGGTCCCGCAGGCGATCGCCACCACGTCGGCCCGCCCCCGCAGCTCCGCGCCGAGGGCGCGGCAGCCGCGTACCGCGGCCGCGTTGCTGCCGCCCTCCGGCACCACGTAGGCGTCCTCGGTCCCCACCGCCCGCAGCAGGCCGGCCAGCACCCCCGGCTCGGCCTTGCGCCGATACGTCGACCTGTCGACGAAGTGCAGCCGCATCCCGTCGGCCGCACACCGCGCCAGCGACGGATTGAGCGGCCGGGCGGCCAGTTCCTCGCCCCGCACCACGCCCACCGTCGCAAAGCCCAGGAGGCGGCCCGCGGCGGCCGTCGCGCGCAGGTGGTTGGAGTACGCCCCGCCGAAGGTGAGGACGGGCCGGCCGGCCGCCGCCTCGATGTTCGGGACCAGCTTGCGCCACTTGTTGCCGATCGAGTGTACGGCCACTGGCGTAAGTGGCAAGGGTGCAGGTCAGATGGCATGAAAGAGCCCCCGACAGGACGGGGGAGGCCTGTCGGGGGCCGGGGTCCCCATCCCAACCGGCTCGACCTGTCCAGGGTTGGGGCGGTTGGAACGGGGAGCTTGGGAAGAGCCGGAATTCTCAGCGCGAACCGGCGAGGGCGACGCCCACCACCAGGCCGCACGATGCCGAAATCGTGATGATCAGCAGAGGACCAGCCAGAGCCGCAATCTTGCTGCCGATTCTCGTCACTCGTCGGTCACCGCCTCGCTGTCGTCTGTGTCGCCGGTGTCGTCCATGTCGGCCACGAGACACAGCCGCGCACCTCGGCTCTCCGCAACTCTGAGCGCGTCGACCATCCCGTTGGACAGCGTCCGAAGGGCGAATCGGAGTTCCCGATCCGTTGCCGCAGGATCGTCAACCAGTTCCCCGACCCGCTCCAGGAGCTCAGCCCCCAGAGCGAGTTGGACCTGTTCGAGGTCATCGGCTCTCCGAGACAGGAATCCCTTCGGGTTGTCGGAGATCAGAAAGCACGGCTTGCCCTCCGGGGTGGACCACGGCAACAGCCTCGGTGCGCCGCCCCTTTCAACCTCAGTCGTCGTCATGAGTCGATCCTGTAATGCCCGTGTGGCCGCAACTAGCTGCCTCATGTGGGCCCACCTGTAGGCCCGCTGTAGGCCACAATGGCGGGTATGAATATCGGGGAACGGATTCGTGAGCGGCGGGAACAACTCGGTTGGTCCCAATCGCGATTGGCGAGGGAAGCATGCCGCGTCGCAGGCGTGGGCCCCGAGAAACTAGGCAGGCAAGAGATCTACCGCTACGAGACAGGCAAGCGCACCCCGCGTGACTGGCTGGCCCCGATCGCTCAGGCTCTGGGGTTGTCCGCGCATGTGCTGAGCGGAGACCAGCCTGACGCAGACTCCCTCTCCGGCATCTGGCACAGCCGGTACACCTACGAGAGCACGAGCCGAGGCCAGGTGACGCGGCACCACTACGTGATCATACGTCAGGTGGGCAACCGGCTACATGGCGAGAGCCTCCCAGGCTCGAACGACTCCCCGATCTTCGTGGAACTCACCAAGGACGGCCCGGCACTCACCGGCACCTGGACCGAGCGCACAGCGGCTGAGGGGTACTACAAGGGCGCGGTCTACCACGGAGCGGTACAGCTCTTGGTCGAGATGACAGGGCGGAGCATGGACGGCATGTGGGTTGGCTTCGACAAGTCGTTCAAGGTCAACAGCGGCCCGTGGTCCCTGACGTACGAGACCGCAGACACCTCCCGACGGGCACTCACGCGCTTCAATCGGCCGCCCGCCAGGTAAGGGCAGCTCTCGCCCCTCTACGGAGCCGTACGCCCGCAGCCAGCCGCCTGCCCGACCCCGACCGGAGCGCCAGATAGTCCCGTCGTGAAGGCGAGCGATCCGCCGATCATGGAATCGGATGAACTTTTCTCTACTTACTCAAGGGCGCGCCTTCGGCGCGCCGGGCGGTCCGGCCGCCTCGGCCCGGCGTGCGGCCTTCGGCCGGTCCGGTCCGGTCGGCCACCGCCCGACACCGGGCGAGCCTTGAGCGTCGGAGCGTCCTGCGACCCAATCGGCGTAACTCTTCTTCACTAGATCTATATGGCGCGCCGCCGTGGCCGGAGACGTCGTGGCTGGGGGCGGACGGCCTACGAGGCTTGAGACAGCCACCATGGGGCGAGCCTCGAAGAACAGGGGGGCCGATCGGGCTATTGCGGGCAGGTCCCAAGGACTGCCCGATCCGCCGGGCAAGCGTAAGGCCCCCTGTTCTCTCGCCCCATGGCAGCTCCCGTCCCAAGCCTCTACGGCCGGCCGCGTGCCAAAGGTGCAGATCAGGGGGCCCGAGGTCTAGGCAGCCAGGCCCACCAGGTCCTGTTCTTCCTCGAAGACGATCACGCCGTTGAGCCGCCCGGCGTCCCGCATGAGCGGCTGTTGCTTCTCGCCGACCCAGTGGAAGCAGCAGTCAGCCAGCAGCTTCAGCCAACTCCGCTTGCAGCCTTGGCCACGAGGAGGCAGGACCGTGAAGGAGTGCAGCACGACCCGGAGCAGCATTCGAGCTTTCTCCTGATCGGCCGCAATCCAGGCTGAACGCAGACGCTCAGCGTCTTGCAGGATCGAAAGGTCAATGGCTGCCTTGATTTCCGCCAGCTCGGTACTTGCGGATCTCAACTGGCCTTCAATCGCTTCCCGCATTTTCAGGTAGCGATGTTCACCCTCGGCGCCCTTGAAACGGCCCTGCACGTAGTAGGCGTCATCGAGCTTATCCAAACGCGATTGAGCGTCTGCCACGGTCGCGATTAGCTCGACCCGCCGCGCTTCCGTCTCCGGATCATCGTAGGCCAGCCAGCGGGTAGCCAATTCCTTGAAGAGTTCGTGTTCACCATCGAGGGACCTTACGCGCGCCATGAACGCCGCAGATATGGCACGGTCCAGGTCTTTCACGAGAACAGTCATGCCCTTGCAAGCCGACTTACCGAGATTCACCCGCCGATAACAGCGGTACTGTTGCCCGCTCTTGGTCATGTTTCCACCGCAGCGACCGCACTTGGCGAAACTCGACAACAGAGAGTTTGCGCCAGGCTTTCCGCGCCTACCAGTTGCGAAGGACTCGGACGTGCGAGATCGCAGACCCGCGAGAATCCGAGCCCGTTCCCCGACGGTGACGACGCCTTCACCGATTCGGATCGGCTTTCCGTCCTCTCCCATCAACGGCTCACCAGTCAGGCGCCAGCGCTCCCGCCCCGCGTCATCCACGTAGCGCTCATGCACCGGCATGAGGCCCGCCCACGCCGGAGAGTGAGTGAGTTGCGTGATGGTGGACGACCGCCACATGCCGCCGCGCCGTGTCCTGAGGCCGTCGGCGTTCAGTTCATCCGCGATTGATTGCGCCGAATCGTTGTTCAGCAAAGCGTCAGCGATGCGGCGCGCAGTCTCGAATTCCTTCGGGTTGCGCTGCGTCCTCTTCTTTCGCACGCGCAGCCCGTAGGGAGGCTGGCCGCCCGGCCATGCCCCGGTGAGTTTCTTCTCAGCCTTCGTACTGCGGGTACGAGTCGACGTGTTGTACGACTCGGAGCGCGCCTGTTCCGCCAGCCAGGCGAACAGCCCACGGTGTTGGGGGACACTGCTGTCCAGGCCGTCAATGTGCGCGATGAGGCGAGCGCCGATCCTCTCGAACTGATCGAGGACATTGCCGACCTGTCCCATGCCCTGACGGCTGAGTCGGTCGAGCTTCCACACCAGCAAGTGGCGCACCTCATCGGCCGCCACGGCAGCAATGGCTTTGTCGAACTCTTCCCGGGTGAGTCCCGCTTTGAACGCCGAGATCTCTTCGAGCCAGACCTTACGGACCGTCAGCCCTTCGCGCGCCGCACGTTCCCGAAGGTCCCGCTCATGCTTCTTCAGAGTTGTTTTGTCGTCTTGCCAATTGCTGCGCCGAAGGTACAGATCGCACAGCTTGGCCGGATCTGTAATCGCACCCATATCGAGAACCACCTTCCGTGAAGGCGGATGGGTCTGTCCAGCGATTAACTTCCTGGTCAGTACCCACCTACGCCAGTCGGTCTGTTCTCGATCAGCTCCGGGTGGATCAGGTCGTCCCGCTTGAGGAGGAGGCGGACGCCGTGCCCGGCGAAACGGTCGTCGGCCACCGCCTGCAGCGGGGAGGGGAGCCGGGGAGCGAGTATGTCGGCGCTGGTCACGTCGTCATTGTCGCCCGGGGTGCGGCACAGGGCGTCGGCGCGGGCTCACTTCAGCCGCTCGGCGACGCGCTCGCGCAGCCAGGACATCGGGAAGCCGCGCGGGTCCACCTTCCCCGGCTGCCACTCCAGGTGCCCGATCACCGACCGTGCCGACCAGCCGTGCCGCCGGCACACCGCCGCGGCCACCTTCTCGACCGCCTCCAGCTGGGCCTCGGGCCAGGGGTCCTCGCCGTCGCCCAGGTTCTCGCACTCGAAGCCGTAGAAGTGCCGGTTGCCGTCGGTGTTCGCCTCGTTGTCCGGGGGCAGCGCCTTCTCGGCGATCACCGCGCGCAGCACGTCGTCGTCGCCCAGCCCCGCGTGGTTGGCGCGGCCGTAGCCGACGAGGTGGACCGTGCCGTCCTTGGTGATGACACCGTGGCAGAGCGGGCCGGGGAGGCCGGGGTGGCCGTCGCGGCAGATCCGGACCGTGGGTTCGGTGCCGTGGGTCACCGTGTGGTGGATCATCACGCCGTGGACGGGGCCCCAGGGGCCCTTGTGGTTCCGGTTGTGGTCCCTCCAGTCGCCGACCTCGACGACTGTGACGCCCTCGTCCCGCAACGCGTCGAGGAAAGCGCCCGCGGACATGGGTGGGGCCATGACCGCCTCCTTCGTGTCCGAAGTGTCTGGATCTTCTTCGCTTTCTACAGAAGTCGGGCGTACCGGGCCAGCCCCGTTTGGCGGTGTTCGGATCCCGTGCGAGTCGATCCAGACAAGTCGGCATATCGAGGGGCGATTGAGGGGCGGTCGAGGGGTGAGGGGTGAGGTGATATGTCGGCATGCCCAGTAGTGCGATGATCTATTCCCGCTCTTTCGGGTAATGGTCCCAGCACGTTCCGTGATGACAGGGTGGCCCGTGAGACCGATGCGTGGGCAGTTCGGCGCCCGCGCAGGTATGGGAGGGCATTTCCTTATGTCGGTAGGCGAAGAGGTCCGCACGGATCAGGGCAAGCCGCAGCAGTCTCTGGACACGGCGGCAGCGCGGAACCTGGCCACCACGACCAAGTCCGCACCCCAGATGCAGGAGATCAGCTCCCGCTGGCTGCTGCGGACGCTGCCCTGGGTCGACGTACAGGGCGGCACGTACCGGGTGAACCGGCGGCTCACCTACACGGTCGGCGACGGCCGTATCACGTTCCTGAAGACCGGCGACCGTGTCGAGGTCATCCCCGCGGAGCTGGGCGAGCTGCCCGTTCTGCGCTCGTACGACGACGAGGAGGTGCTGGCCGAGCTGGCCCAGCGCTGCCGGCAGCGCGACTTCGCCGCGGGCGAGGTCATCGCCTCGTTCGGCAACGGCACGGACGAGGTCCACCTGCTGGCCCACGGCCGCGTCGAGAAGATCGGCACCGGCCCCTACGGCGACGACGCGGTGCTCGGGGTCCTCGCCGACGGCTCGTACTTCGGCGAGCAGGGCCTGATCGACCCGGACGCCATCTGGGAGTACACCGCCCGCGCGGACACGGCCTGCACCGTGCTGACCCTGTCCCGGCAGGACTTCGAGCAGGTCGCCGAGCGCGCCGACTCGCTGCGCGAGCATCTTCAGCAGCTGCGCGCGATCCCCGAGCAGCGCACCAACAAGTACGGCGAGAAGGAGGTCGCCCTCGCGGCCGGCCACAGCGGCGAGCCCGACATCCCGCACACCTTCGTCGACTACGAGGCCCGGCCGCGTGAGTACGAGCTGAGCATCGCCCAGACGGTGCTGCGCATCCACACCCGCGTGGCCGACCTCTACAACCAGCCGATGAACCAGACCGAGCACCAGTTGCGGCTCACCGTGGAGGCGTTGAAGGAGCGCCAGGAGCACGAGCTCATCAACAACCGGGAGTTCGGACTGCTCAGCAACTGCCAGTACGACCAGCGGCTGCAGCCGCACGACGGCGTGCCCAGCCCGGACGACATGGACGAGCTGCTCAGCCGCCGGCGCGGCACCAAGCTCTTCCTCGCCCACCCGCGCGCCATCGCCGCCTTCGGTCGCGAGCTCAACAAGCGCGGACTGGTCCCGGAGACCGTCGAGATCGGCGGCAACCGCATCCCGACCTGGCGCGGAGTCCCGATCTACCCGTGCAACAAGATCCCGGTCACCGAGGCCAGGACCACCTCGATCATCGCCATGCGTACCGGCGAGGACAACCAGGGCGTGGTCGGACTGCGGCAGTCCGGTCTGCCGGACGAGATCGAGCCGAGCCTCTCGGTCCGCTTCATGGGCATCAACGAGCAGGCCATCATCAGTTACCTGGTCACGGCGTACTACTCGGCCGCCGTACTGGTCCCGGACGCCCTCGGCGTGCTGGAGAACGTCGAGATCGGCCGCTGGAGGTGACGTTTCCGCACTTGGTGGCCGTGTCCCCGCCCTCCGGGGCGGGTACACCCTCGGGGTACGTGCCGAGCCGTGGCGGCCACGCCACCGTACGCGCACTCCGCGAAGGGGAGGCCATGGCCGAGTTCGTGACGGAGCGGCAGCAGCATGCCACGCAGCTGCCGCAGGGGAGGCCGGAGTCGCCCGACGGGGCCGAGGCGGCGGTGATACTGGAGCGGGTACGGGCGTCCGTCGATCCCGAACTGCGCGCCGCCGTCGCGTCGTTGCCCGGTCCGATGCGGCGGATCGCGCGCTACCACTTCGGCTGGGAGCACGCGGACGGCACCCCGGCGGACGGCGACGCGGGCAAGGCCATCCGGCCCGCGCTGGTCCTCGCCGCCGCCGACGCGCTCGGCGGCCCGGCGGCCCGCACGGCAGCAGTACGGGCCGCGGCGGCCGTGGAGCTGGTGCACAACTTCACCCTGCTCCACGACGACGTCATGGACCGGGACACCTCCCGCAGGCACCGGCCCACCGCATGGACCGTGTTCGGCGACGCGGACGCGATCCTCGCCGGGGACGCCCTCCAGGCGCTGGCCCTCAGGCTGCTCGCCGAGGACCCGCACCCGGCGTCCGCGGCGGCCGCCGTCCGGCTCGCGGACTGCGTCCTCGAACTGTGCGCGGGACAACACACGGACACGGCCATGGAGGACCGGGCGCCCGACGAGGTCACCCTCGACGAGGTGCTCGCCATGGCCGAGGCCAAGACCGGGGCGCTGCTCGGCTGTGCCTGTGCCCTGGGCGCGCTGTACGCGGGGGCGGGAGCGGCGGAGGTGGCGGCGCTCGACGGCTTCGGCCGCCAGGCCGGGCTGGCGTTCCAGCTGATCGACGACGTCATCGGGATATGGGGTGACCCCGTCCGCACCGGCAAGCCGGCCGGCGCGGACCTGGCGGCCCGCAAGAAGTCCCTGCCGGTCGTCGCGGCCCTCACCTCCGGCACCCCGGCCGCCGCCGACCTCGCCGCGCTGTACGCCGAGCCGCATCTGCGGGCGGACGCGCGGGCCGACGCCGACGACATCGCGCGGACCGCACTGGCGGTGGAGCGGGCGGGCGGCAGGGACTGGGCCCAGTCCGAGGCGGCCGACCGGATGGCACGGGCGATGCAGGAGCTCGCCCGTGCCGTGCCCGGCCCGGAGTCGGCCGGCGGCCTGCTCGCGCTCGCCGAGTTCGTGACCCGGCGCAGCAGGTGAAGACCCCGGAGCCCCCGGCGCCGCGCGGCTCCTGACCCCGCGCGGCTCTCCGGGGGCTCCGGCCCGACGGGTCCCGCGCATCCCCACGGTGCGCGGGGCCCGCCGATTCCCGGCCGGCGGCGGGCACGGCCGCCGGACCCGGCCTAGGCTGGGGGAATGGACAGCCAGGACCAGGTCTGTCCGGTCTGCGGACAGCCCGTCGAACGAGTGGTGCGACGGCACAAGACGCTCGGAGCCTGGGTTCCGGTCTGGGGCCCCGGTCCCTGCCGCAACCCCCACTGCGGCGAGCGCACCGGGCCGCCGGGCCCGCAGGAGGCGTCACCGCCGAGGCCCCCGCCGCCCGGGGCCGCCGAGCGGGGACCGTAGCGTGAGCGCATGACCGCACTCCCGAACATCCTGCACATCACCGAGCGCTCCCTGTGGGAGGAGGCCCGCGCGCGGGGCCGCTACGAGCTGTCCACCCGGGGCCGCACCCTCCAGGAGGAGGGTTTCATCCACTGCTCCACCCGCGACCAGCTCCCGCGCATCGCGGCGTTCCTCTACGGCGCCTACGACGGCCCGGACGAACTGGTGGTGCTGGTCGTGGACCCGGCCCGGGTCGGCGCCCCGGTGAAGTGGGAGGCGCCGGATCCCGGCGGTGAGGAGTTCCCGCACGTCTACGGACCGATACCGGTGACGGCCGTGGTGGACGTGGAGCCCTGGAGCCGGGCTCCCCGTTCCTAGGCCCGAGTTCCCCGCCCCTGGTCGTCGGCCCGGCTCGGCAGGCCCCCGGTCTCGGGGTCGCGGCCGGTGAGGCAGTAGACGCCGCCCGCCGGGTCGCGCATCACCGTCCAGTGGCGGCCGTCGGCCACGTGCACGGCGCCGAGTTCCTCGTGCCGGGCGCGGGTGGCCGGGATGTCCGCGCACGCGAGGTCGAGGTGGGCGGCGGCGGGCTGTTCGCCGGCCAGCCGCTGGAGCAGGATCCGCACGGGCAGGCCGGCCGGCTGCCTGAGCACCCGGAACTCCGGCAGCGCGCCGGTCAGCGGCTCCCAGCCGGTCAGCCGCGCCCAGAACGCGGTCTCCGCCTCGTAGGCGGACGGCGGGATGTCGAGGCTGACCTGGTCCAGCCGGCTGCCCGCCACGACCGGCGGCCGTACCGACTCTCCCTGCCAGGGCACGGCGCACCACAACTGCCCGGCCGGCGACCGCAGAACGCTCCACCCGTCGTGCTCGGCGACCGTCCCCGCACCGAGTTCCCGGGCCCGCTTGACCAGGCCCGGCACGTCCTCGACGCACAGGTCCAGGTGGGCTCCGCCGGGGCCCGTCCCGACGCCCTGGAGCTTGACGCAGGCGTCGACGCCGGAGGCCGGCAGCAGCGTCACGAACTCGTCGTCCTCGCCACGGGGCGCGGACAGGAAGGTGCCGGTGACAGCGGTCCAGAACGCCTGGGCGGCGGCGAGATGCGCGGCGGGCCGGTCGGCGAAGGCGTAGGTCCAGCGGATGGTCATACGGTGATCGTAAGTGTGCTATCCGGCCGCCCGGCGTTCCGTGAAGCGCAGCAGGTTCCCCGCCGGGTCCCGGAACGCGCAGTCCCGGACGCCCCAGTGCTGGTCCATGGGCTCCTGGATCACGTCACCGCCGTGCTCCCGCACCCGCTCGTACAGCGCGTCGCAGTCGGCGGTGGAGAAGATCACCCCGCGCAGCATGCCCTTGGCCAGCAGTTCGGCCATGGCCTGCCGGTCGGCGGGGGAGGCGTCCGGGTTGGCGCCCGGCGGCTCCAGCACGATCTCCACGCCCGGCTGCTGCGGCGACCCGACGGTCACCCAGCGCATCCCCTCGAACGCCACGTCGTTGTGGACCTCCAGGCCGAGGACGTCACGGTAGAAGGCGAGCGCCTTGTCGTGGTCGTCGACGGCGATGAAACACTGCGCGAGTTGTACGTCCATGAGGCCAGGCTAGGAGTAAACGTGCGTAGGCGCGTGCGGTTGTCCGGCGAGGTCAGTACGGCCGGCGGCGAGGCCGCGTGAACGTCCGGGCCACGCAGGACGGGATGACCGTGCTCTCCTCGTGGTCCCGTGCCCGGTACGCGCTCGGTGTCTCCCCGACCAGCTCGGTGAACCGCGAGCTGAAGGACCCCAGCGACGTACAGCCGACCGCCATGCACACCTCGGTCACCGTGCGGTCGCCGCGGCGCAGCAGCGCCTTGGCCCGCTCGACCCGCCGGGTCATGAGATAGCTGTACGGCGTCTCCCCGAAGGCCTTGCGGAAGCTGCGCTGGAAGTGACCGGGGGACATGAGGGCGGTACGGGCGAGTTCGGCCATGTCGAGCGGCTCGGCGTACTCGCGGTCCATGCGGTCGCGCGCCCGGCGCAGCCGCCTCAGGTCCTCCAGGGGGGTCACCCGCCCAGCATGGCACGCACATCACGCACACGACGGGGGTTTGTTTTTGGACGTGCGTTTGCCTCGGGTTCTCGCGCAATTGGCCCGCCCTTGTTTGCATATAGGAATGGACCACATCACGTTCCTCGTGGCGGTCGTGATCGTCACTGCACTTGCCTTTGACTTCACCAACGGGTTTCACGACACGGCGAACGCGATGGCCACGTCCATCGCGACCGGCGCGCTCAAACCGAAGACGGCGGTTCTGATCAGCGGCGTGCTCAACCTGGTCGGAGCCTTCCTCTCCACGGAGGTCGCCAAGACGATCTCCGGCGGCATCGTGAACGACGCCAAGGTGACGCCTGCGATGATCTTCGCCGGCCTCATCGGGGCGATCCTGTGGAATCTGATGACCTGGCTGGTCGGGCTGCCGTCCAGTTCCTCGCACGCCCTGTTCGGCGGGCTGATCGGGGCCGTGTGGGTCGGCGCGGGGTCCGGCGCGGTCAACTTCGACAAGGTTGTCGAGAAGATCATCATCCCGGCGTTCGCCTCGCCGGTGGTGGCGGGCGTCGCCGCGCTGATCGCGACGTACTGCGCCTACAAGCTCACCGCACGCGGCCGTGAAGGCTCCGTGACCAGGGGCTTCCGGCTCGGGCAGATCGGCTCGGCCTCGCTGGTCTCGCTCGCGCACGGCACCAACGACGCCCAGAAGACCATGGGCATCATCACCCTGACCCTGATCTCCGTCGGCGCCCTCCCGGGCGACGCAGGGCCGCCGGTCTGGGTCATCTTCAGCGCCGGTCTCGCCATCGCCCTCGGCACGTACATCGGCGGCTGGCGGATCATCCGCACCATGGGCAAGGGCCTGACCGAGATCCAGTCCCCGCAGGGCTTCGCGGCGGAGACCGCCTCCACGGCCGTCATCCTGACCTCCGCCCACATGGGCTTCGCGCTCTCCACCACGCAGGTCGCCTCCGGTTCCATCCTCGGCGCGGGTGTCGGCCGCCGGCTCGCGGAGGTCCGCTGGGGCGTCGCAGGACGCATGGTGGCCGCCTGGGTGATCACGCTGCCCTGCGCCGCGCTGGTCGGCGGCATCTCCGCGTACGCGGTCAAGCACGGCGGCAACTTCGGCACGGTCGTGGTCGCGCTGGTCGGCGCCGCGCTCGCGGCCGGCATCGTCGTCCTGTCGCGGCGCAACCCGATCGACGCGAAGAACGTCAACGACGGCCACGAGGTCGCCATCCGCACCACGCCCCCGTCCCACGTCGACACCGCCGCCTGAGCGCTGCCTGAGTGAGGGAGTTCCCATGAACATCGACTGGACCGCACTCGGCGAGGTCACCGCGGTGAGCATCGGAGTTACATTCGCAGTGGTGGTTGTCT
Organism: Streptomyces sp. NPDC048291; assembly: GCF_043201715.1. Taxonomy (NCBI): domain Bacteria; kingdom Bacillati; phylum Actinomycetota; class Actinomycetes; order Kitasatosporales; family Streptomycetaceae; genus Streptomyces; species Streptomyces sp. NPDC048291. Next base: position 185,361 of record NZ_JBICZC010000004.1, on the reverse strand, counting down.
TCGCCTTCGGCGTCCTCGGGCTCGCCCGCTACGAGGGTGCCAAGGAGCAGGGCGGCACCAGCACCGTCGGCGCCGCCCAGGCGGGGCTCTGCTTCCTCGCCTGCGTGGCGGTGGTGGCGTACGGCATCTACCTGATCGTGCCGCAGTTCCACTGACCCGCAGACACCCACCAAGCCGCTGAGGAGGACTGGATGACGACGCCGGACCTGCTGTCCGACCTGGCCGACCTGAAGGTCGACTACAGCGACCCGGACGACCCCGTACTCATCCGCCCGGACGGATCCCCGATCGACACCTGGCGGGAGAACTACCCGTACGCCCAGCGCATGGAGCGCAAGGAGTACGAGTGGCACAAGCGGCTCCAGCAGATCGAGCTGCTGAAGCTGCAGACCTGGATCAAGGAGACGGGACGCCGGATCGTCATCGTCTTCGAGGGCCGGGACGCGGCCGGCAAGGGCGGCACCATCAAGCGCTTCACGGAGCACCTGAACCCCCGTGGCGCGCGCGTGGTGGCCCTGGAGAAGCCCACGGAGCGCGAGAGCGGCCAGTGGTACTTCCAGCGCTACGTCGAGCACCTGCCGACCGCCGGCGAGATCGTGATGTTCGACCGCTCCTGGTACAACCGGGCCGGCGTCGAGCGGGTCATGGGCTTCTGCTCGGACGACGAGTACCGGCGCTTCATGCGCCAGGCCCCGTTGTTCGAGCGGATGCTGGTGGACGACGGGGTGGACCTGGTGAAGTTCTGGTTCTCGGTCTCGCAGGGCGAGCAGCGGACCCGCTTCACCATCCGCCAGGTCGACCCGGTGCGGCAGTGGAAGCTCAGCCCGATGGATCTGGCCTCGCTGGACCTGTGGGACAACTACACGGCCGCCAAGGTCGCGATGTTCCGCGAGACGGACACCGAGTACGCGCCCTGGACCGTGGTGAAGAGCAACGACAAGAAGCGGGCCCGGGTCGAGGCCATGCGCAGCGTGCTGGCCCGCTTCGACTACGCCGACAAGGACGAGGAGGTCGTCGGCAGCCCGGACCCGCGGGTCGTGGGCGCGGCGGCCGGCCTGCTGGAGGCCGGCGAGGACGACCACGGCGGGCACTAGCACCCGTCACCCGACAGGGGCCGGCCGGACATCCGGCCGGCCCTTCGCCGTACCCCCGGCCCCGCAACCCCTGCGTTGCTCCCGTGAACGCCCGTGCGCGGCCGGCGAGCCGCCGGGGGAGCGGGCGTGGCCGGATGGACACGGTTCGCCCCGGTGACCGATGATCCCTTGCATGATCCGCGCCGCCACCGAGAACGACGTCCCCGAGATCCGCGCCATGATCCGCGAACTCGCCGCGTACGAACGGGCCGTGGAGCAGGCCCGGGCCACCGAGGAGCAGCTCCGCGAGGCGCTGTTCGGCGCCCAACCCGCGGCCTACGCGCTGGTCGCCGAGGACGAGACCACGGGCGGACCCGTGGGCTACGCCCTGTGGTTCCCGCGCTTCTCGACCTGGACCGGAACCCGGGGCATGCACCTGGAGGACCTCTACGTGCGCCCCGACGCCCGCGGCGGCGGCCACGGCCGGGCCCTGCTCGCCGCCCTCGCCGCGCACTGCCTGCGCAACGGCTTCGAGCGCTTCGAGTGGTCGGTACTGGCCTGGAACGACCCGGCGATCGGCTTCTACCGGTCGCTCGGCGCCGAGTTCCTGGACGAGTGGCGCATCTGCCGCCTGACCGGCGGGCCGCTCAAGGAGCTGGCCGCCGGGTCGTAGGCCGTACCCGGAAAAAAAGACCGCACCCGAACCCTCCGGACCACCGTGAACGGCGGTCCTTCGGGCCGGGTGCGGCCGAACAAGGCCTTGGCAACCGGTAAGGGTGCGGGTCAGGCCTTCTTGGTCTCCCAGAAGATCGTGTCGATCTCGGCGATGAGCTCCAGGGCCTTCTCGCCGGTCTTCGGGTCCGTGGACGCCTTGGCGGCCGACAGGGCCTTCAGGGTGTCGTTGACCAGCTGGTGCAGCTGGGGGTACTTCTCGAAGTGCGGGGGCTTGAAGTAGTCGCTCCAGAGCACCGAGACGTGGTGCTTGGCGAGCTCGGCACGCTGCTCCTTGATGACGGTGGCGCGCGCCTGGAAGTGCGGGTCGTCGTTGGCGGCCATCTTCTCCTGCACGGCCTTCACCGACTCCGCCTCGATGCGGGCCTGGGCCGGGTCGTACACACCGCAGGGCAGGTCGCAGTGCGCGCTGACCTTGACCTTGGGGGCAAACAGGCGGGAAAGCATGGAGCATTCCTTCCTCGTGATCGTCTTCTCAGGTGGGACATTACTCCCTGGGAAGCGCGATTTCGCGAGTGCCCCCATGGGCTTAGGACAAAAGTCCAGGGTCAGACTGAGACTGGTGGAGGAACGGACCGGGGAGGTGCCGGGGATGCCGGAGCTGTCGCAGGAGACCGAGCGGGGGAGGGGCGCCGCGCTCTTCGGACTGGCCGAGGTGACCGGCCCGTCCATGGTGCCCACGCTGTACCAGGGGGATCAGCTCCTGGTGCGGTACGGGGCCAGGGTGCGGGCCGGGGACGTCGTCGTCCTGCGTCATCCCTTCCAGCAGGACCTGCTGGTCGTCAAGCGGGCCGTGGAGCCGCGCGAGGGCGGCTGGTGGGTGCTCGGGGACAACGCGTACGCGGGCGGGGACAGCACGGACTACGGGACCGTGCCGCAGGAGCTGATCCTCGGCCGGGCCCTGTTCCGCTGGCGGCCGCTGCGGGCCGGTCAGCGCTCGCCGCTGGCGGTGGCCCGCTGGGCGCTCTCGGCCGCCAGGCCGGTGCTGGCCGAGCGCTCGGGGCGGTCCGGCCGGTCGGGGCGTTCCGCCTCCAGGCGTTTGCGGGCCCGGTAGGCGGCCACGTTGGCGCGGGTCGCGCAGCGGTCCGAGCAGTAGCGCCGGGAACGGTTGGTCGAGGTGTCGAGGTAGGCGTTGCGGCACGGCGCCGCCTCGCACAGGCCGAGCCGGTCCACGCCGTACTCGGTGAGGTGGAAGGCCAGGCCCATCGCCGCGATCGCCGTGTAGCCGGCGGTGGCGTTGGAGGGGTGGTCGGCCAGATGCATGTGCCACAGCGGGCGGCCGTCCTCGTCCCGGAAGTCGTGCCCGGAGATCTGCGGGCTCACCGGGAACTCCAGGAGGAGTGAGTTCAGCAGGTCGACCGCGAGGGTCTCCTCGCCCTTGTCGGCCGCCTCGAAGACCGCGCGCAGCCGGGCCCGGACCGAGCGGAAGCGGGTGAGGTCGGCCTCGGTGGCGCGCCGGGCGGCCTGCTGGTTGCCGCCGAACAGATCACGGACGGCCTCGACCGAGGTCAGGGAGTCCTTGCCCCGGGCCGGTTCCTCGCTGTTGACGAGGCGGACAGCGTAATCCGAGTAATAGGCCAGTTCCACTTGTAGTCCTTACGCGGGCACTCTAGGGTCGGTCGTGCGGTCGGGTAACAGGCGGTCGTGCTTCCAGGGTATTACGGGACTTGTGCGGTGGAGGGTTGCCATGACGGACGCGCCGATGACCACGACATCCACGACCGGGGCCGACTGGGGCGCCTGGCAGGAGAGCTGGGACCGGCAGCAGGAGTGGTACATGCCGGACCGCGAGGAGCGGTTCCGGGTCATGCTCGACATGGTGGAGGCGCTGGTCGGTACGGCACCCCGGGTCCTCGACCTCGCGTGCGGCACCGGCAGCATCACCGCCCGGCTGCTCGCCCGCTTCCCGGACGCGGTGAGCACCGGGGTCGACCTCGACCCGGCCCTCCTCGCCATCGCCGGGGGCACCTTCGCGGGCGACGACCGGGTCACGCTCGTCACCGCCGACCTCAAGGACCCGGAGTGGACCGCGCGGCTGCCGTACGACTCGTACGACGCCGTCCTGACCGCCACGGCCCTGCACTGGCTGCACAGCGAACCCCTCGCGGCCCTCTACGGTCAGGTCGCGGAACTCGTCCGCGACGGCGGTGTCTTCATGAACGCGGACCACATGATCGACGACAGCACGCCCCGGATCAATGCCGCGGAACGGGCGCAGCGGCACCGGGGTATGGATCAGGCCAAGGCGGCGGGGGCCCTGGACTGGGCCGAGTGGTGGCAGCTGGCCGCCCAGGACCCGGTGCTCGCCGGGCCCACCGCCCGCCGCTTCGAGATCTACGGGGAGCACGCGGAGGGCGACATGCCGTCGGCGGAGTGGCACGCGCGCGTGCTGCGGGAGAAGGGGTTCGGGGAGGCCCGGCCCGTCTGGTGCTCGCCGTCGGACACGCTGCTGCTCGCCGTCAGGTAGACCGAAGGCGGAGCCCGGGCAGACCGAAGGGGCGGTACGAGGATGCTCGTACCGCCCCTCGGCGTACCGCTACAGCACCTTCGACAGGAACGACTTCGTCCGGTCGTGCTGGGGGTTGCCCAGGACGTCGCGCGGGTGGCCGGACTCGACCACCACGCCGTCGTCCATGAAGACCAGGCTGTCGCCGACCTCGCGGGCGAAGCCCATCTCGTGCGTGACGACGATCATCGTCATGCCGTCCTCGGCCAGGTCCCGCATCACGTCCAGGACCTCGCCGACCAGCTCCGGGTCGAGCGCGGAGGTCGGCTCGTCGAAGAGCATCAGCTTCGGCTGCATGGCGAGCGCGCGGGCGATCGCGACGCGCTGCTGCTGGCCGCCGGAGAGCTGCGCCGGGTAGTGGCCGGTGCGGTCGCCGAGGCCGACCCGGTCGAGCAGGCGCTGCGCCCGCTCCCGGGCCGACGCCTTCGACTCGCGCTTGACCTGGACCGGCGCCTCCATGACGTTCTCCAGGGCCGTCATGTGCGGGAAGAGGTTGAAGCGCTGGAACACCATGCCGATGTCCCGCCGCTGCGCCGCGACCTCCTTCTCCTTCAGCTCGTAGAGCTTGTCGCCGTGCTGGCGGTAGCCGACCAGGTGGCCGTCGACGTAGAGGCGGCCGGCGCTGATCTTCTCGAGGTGGTTGATGCACCGCAGGAACGTGGACTTGCCGGAACCGGACGGGCCGATCAGGCAGAACACCTCGCGCGGCAGCACCTCCAGGTCGATGCCCTTGAGGATGTGCGACAGCCCGAACGACTTGTGCACGCCCTCGGCCTTGACCATCGGGGCGCCGCTGCTCGGCGGGGTGATGTCCTTGGCGAGAGAGGTCATCGGGCCACCTCCGGGCGACGGAACGAACCCCACTGGGACAGATTCCTCCGCAGCCGCTGCAGCGGGGTGGGCGGGAGGTTGCGCGAGGAGCCGCGGGCGTAACGGCGCTCGATGTAGTACTGGACGATGCTGAAGATCGTGGTCAGGAACAGGTACCAGATGCAGGCGACGAAGTACATCTCGACGACCGCCAGCGAGGTGCTGGAGATGTCCGTGGCCTTCTTGATCAGCTCGGGGAGCTGGACCGCGTAGGCCAGCGACGAGGTCTTCAGCATGTTGATGAACTCGTTGCCGGTCGGCGGGATGATCACCCGCATCGCCTGCGGGAGGATCACCCGGCGCAGCGTCTGGCCCTGGGTCATGCCGAGTGCGTGCGAGGCCTCGGTCTGCCCCTCGTCGACCGACTGGATGCCGGCGCGGACGATCTCCGACATGTACGCGGCCTCGTTCAGGCCGAGGCCCAGCAGGGCGGTGAGGACCGGGGTCATCACCTGGTTCATCTCGTCCTTGTAGAACCCCAGGTTCAGGATGGGGAAGACGAGCGCGATGTTGTACCAGAGCAGCAGCTGGACCAGGACCGGGGTGCCCCGGAAGAACCAGATGTAGAACCAGGACACCGTGCTGGTGACCGGGTTCGACGACAGCCGCATCACCGCGAGGACCACGCCGAGCGCGACGCCGAGCACCATGGCGAGGACCGAGATGTAGAGCGTGGTCCAGGCGCCGGAGACGATGCCCTGGTCGAAGAGGTAGTCGGGGATGACGCTGTAGTTGATCTTCGCGTTGGAGAAGGCGATCCCGATCAGCACCAGGAGGACGATGACCACGACGCCGGACACCCAGCGCCCGTAGTGGCGCACCGGGATGGCCTTGATCTGCTCCGGCGGCACGGAGGGCGCCGGAGTTCTGTCGACCGTGTCAGTCACTGTGACGGCCCTTCAGTCGTGCCCGGGCCTTCAGGAGCCGCCGTTGATCTTCGACTCGGTCACCGCGCCCTGCGTGACGTTCCACTTCTCCAGGATCTTCTGGTAGTCGCCGCTCTTGATGATGGCGGCCATGGCGGCTTGGATCGCGTCGCGCAGCTGGGTGTTCTCCTTGCTGACCGCGATGCCGTACGGGCCGGCCTCGATCTGCTCGCCGACGACCTCGAAGTCCTTGCCGCCGTTGGACGTCTTGGCGTTGTAGGCGGCCACCGGGAAGTCGTTCAGGTCGGCGACGGAGGCGCCCTGCTTCAGCCGGAGCAGAGCCTCGGGGTCGGTGTCGAAGGTCTGCAGGTCGATGGCCTTGCCGCCGTCCTTCGTACACTTCTCGCTCTGCGCCTTGGCGATGCCCTCGGACGTGGTGCCCTTCTGCAGGGCCACGACCTTGCCGCACAGGTCGTCCAGGGACTTTATGCCCTTCGGGTTGCCCTTCTGGACCAGGATCGAGGTGCCGGCGGTGAAGTAGTCGACGAAGTCGACGCCGCTGCCGACCTTCTTGCCGGTGTCGGAGTCGATGCCGTCCTGGCGGTCCTTGGTGTCGTTCATCGCCGACATGATCACGTTGAAGCGGTTGGCCTGGAGGCCCACGATCAGGTTGTCGAACTTGCCGTTCTGGAACTCGAACTTCACGCCCAGCTGCTTGCCCAGCGCGTCCGCGATGTCCGGGTCGACACCGACGGCCTTGCCGTTCTCCATGTACTCGACCGGCGGGTAGGCGATGTCGGAGCCGACCTTGACGACGCCGGCCTTGCGGATGTCGGCCGGCAGCTTGCTCGCCAGTGGGGCCGAGGACGTCGAGGAGGAGCCGCTGTCGCCGCCCTTGTCCGTCTGGTCACCGCAACCGGTGAGGATCAGGGCGCCTGCGACCGCGATCGCACCGAACGCGGCAATCTGGGAGCGCGAGGTGGTGGTACGACGGGTGAAGCCTGCGGTCATGGTGGGTTCCTCCGGCAGTGGGTAGGACAAGCCGATATACCGATGTGTCTGATATGTCGATATGCCGATGGGTCGACGGAAACACACACCTTCGGGTGTCGCGACCTCGCGGGTTTACGGCATCCTGCCATTGGGATTGCTCCAAGCAGACGTGTCACCATGTCAAAATCGGATAACGGGTGACCCCCGTGACGCGTCAGGCCGGTCCCTCGCCGACCCGCCACCCCGCACATCTGCGGGAATCCGACCTTCTGGCCGGAAGATCTTCGGTTCACCGCCGGTTCACCTCGGGCTGCACCCCGTGATCTTCCGCTGGTCGTCCAGCCGCTCATCTGTCGGCTCTCTACGACATCCGTGATGTGACCTTGCGCCTATTCGACTCGTCGTGAGCGCTGTCCGTCCGGTAAGAAGGTTCTTTACACCCCTCATCCGGGGCTCAGGGCGCGTGTGCGGCGCGCCCGTCGCGCAGGTGCTCGTACGTGCCACTCGTACGTATCAGTGATCGGGCCCTGCGCGGTGCCCGCCCACTCCCTCACCGGGAGTGGCCGACCCTCAAACCATGCATACCTAAGGGGTAAGACAAGTGGCAGCGGAGATCGTCAATCCTCGCAGCGACAGCGCGTCGGGCAGTACGGACCAGGACGGCGGGGCCGAGCCCCTCGATTCCTTCGATCCGGTGTTCGCGCTGCACCGCGGCGGCAAGATGGCCGTGCAGGCCACCGTGCCGCTCCGTGACAAGGACGACCTTTCCCTCGCGTACACGCCCGGAGTCGCGCGCGTGTGCACCGCGATCGCGGAACAGCCCGAGCTGGTCAACGACTACACGTGGAAGTCGTCCGTCGTGGCCGTCGTCACCGACGGTACGGCCGTGCTCGGCCTCGGGGACATCGGTCCCGAGGCATCCCTCCCCGTGATGGAGGGCAAGGCCATCCTCTTCAAGCAGTTCGGCGGCGTGGACGCGGTTCCCATCGCCCTCGCCTGCACCGAAGTCGACGAGATCGTGGAGACCGTCGTCCGGCTGGCTCCCTCCTTCGGCGGGATCAACCTGGAGGACATCTCGGCACCGCGGTGCTTCGAGATCGAGCGCAAGCTCCAGGAGCGCGTCGACATCCCGGTCTTCCACGACGACCAGCACGGCACGGCCGTCGTCACCCTGGCGGCCCTGCGGAACGCCGCGCGGCTCAGCCGACGGGAGATCGGGCAGCTCCGGGCGGTCATCTCGGGCGCCGGAGCGGCCGGGGTCGCCATCGCCAAGATGCTGGTCGAGGCCGGCATCGGAGACGTCGCCCTCGCCGACCGCAAGGGCATCATCTCCGCCGACCGCGACGACCTCACCGAGGTCAAGCGGCAGGTCGCCGGGTTCACCAACAAGGCCGGGCTCAAGGGGACCCTGGAGGACGCGCTGGCCGGCGCCGACGTCTTCATCGGCGTCTCCGGCGGTACGGTCGCGGAGGAGGCCGTCGCCTCGATGGCCGAGGGCGCGTTCGTGTTCGCCATGGCCAACCCGAACCCCGAGGTGCACCCCGACGTCGCCCACAAGTACGCGGCGGTCGTGGCCACCGGGCGGTCGGACTTCCCGAACCAGATCAACAACGTGCTGGCGTTCCCGGGCATCTTCGCGGGTGCGCTTCAGGTGCGGGCCTCCCGGATCACCGAGGGGATGAAGATCGCGGCGGCGGAGGCGCTGGCGGCGGTCGTCGGCGATGATCTTGCCCCCGACTATGTCATTCCGTCTCCCTTCGACGAGCGGGTTGCGCCTGCGGTGACTGCGGCGGTGGCCGCGGCTGCGCGGGCCGAGGGGGTTGCCCGGCGGTAGCTTCCGTGGCCCCGTCCGCTCTGGGCGGGGCCATTTCTTTGCCCACCCGCCCACCCGATCGGGTGCGTACGAGGTGACCGCCGTGCTGGGGTGGCTCGCGTCGTCGTCGGGTGCCGGTGGGTGGGGGCTGGGCGCGCAGTTCCCCGCGCCCCTTGCGGGGCGCCAAGCGCGGGGTGCTGATGCGGCGCGCCGCGTGTGGGGCGGTTGTGCGGGGCGCCAGGCTCGGGGTGCTGGGCGCAAGAGGGGATGTGTCACAGGGGGGTCCGGTTTCGCGCGCGGCTTCGGGAACCTATCGTCGGCTTCATGTTCGCCGTCTACGCCGCCCGAATCGACCGCGACCAGCCGCTCTCCGGCCTTGAGTTGGGGGAACGTCCCGCCCCCGAGGCCCGGGCCGGCTGGAGTACCGTCGAGGTGCGGGCCGCCTCCCTCAACCATCACGATCTCTGGTCCCTGCGCGGCGTCGGTCTTCCCGAGGGCCGGCTGCCGATGATCCTCGGGTGTGACGCCGCCGGTGTCGACGAGGACGGCAACGAGGTCGTCCTGCACTCCGTGATCGGGCAGAGCGGGCACGGGGTCGGGCCGGACGAGCCCCGGTCCATCCTCACCGAGCGCTACCAGGGCACCTTCGCCGAGCAGGTCGCCGTGCCCACCTGGAACATCCTGCCCAAGCCCAGGGAACTGTCGTTCGCCGAGGCCGCCTGCCTGCCGACCGCCTGGCTGACGGCCTACCGGATGCTCTTCACCAACGCGGGCGTACGGCCCGGCGACTCGGTCCTCGTGCAGGGCGCGGGCGGCGGCGTCGCCACGGCCGCGATCGTGCTCGGCAGGGCCGCGGGGCTGCGGGTCTTCGCCACCAGCCGCGACGAGGCCAAGCGGAAGCGGGCCGTGGAGCTCGGTGCCGTCGAGGCGGTGGAGCCGGGGGCCCGGCTGCCGCAGCGCGTGGACGCCGTCATCGAGACCGTCGGCGCCGCCACCTGGTCCCACTCGGTGAAGTCGCTGCGGCCCGGCGGCACCATCGTCATCTCCGGCGCCACCAGCGGCGACCGCCCCTCGCACGCCGAGCTGACCCGGATCTTCTTCCTGGAGCTGAAGGTCGTGGGCTCGACCATGGGCACCAAGGACGAGCTGGAGGACCTGCTCGCCTTCTGCGCCGCCACCGGTGTACGCCCCGTCATCGACGAGCTGCTCCCGCTCGACCGCGCCCGCGAGGGCTTCGAACGGCTGGAGTCCGGCGACCAGTTCGGGAAGATCGTGCTGACCAATTCCTGAGGGCCGGGCCCGGATCCGTGGGGCCGGGTCTCAGGGCTTCGGGGTGCGCAGCAGCGCTCCTATGCGGGCCGCCGCCGTCGAGAGGTGGCGGCGGGCCTCGCGGAGCTGCTCCGTGGTGACTCCGTGGTCGCGGGCCGCGTCGCGGATGTCGTCGCGGAAGCGGTCCAGGAGCCGGTCCAGGTCGCGGGCCGCGTCGCCGGTCCCGGTCTCGTCGCCGTGCGCCCACGCCGGGACGTACTGCGCCGGGAAGTCCTCCGGGGTCTGCGTGTACTCCGGGGCCTGCGCCGGCTTCCGCAGGTTCGGGCCGGTGCCGGTGCCGGTGCCGGGATCGGGCTCGGTGCGGGTGGTGAAGCCCTTGCCGAAGTTCTTGCCGTAGTCCTTTCCGAAGTCGCCGAACTCCTTGGCGAGTTCGGTGATGCCCTCGCGGACCCCCGTCGGCCAGTCGCCGCGCGCGAAGTGGTCCTGGACGTGGTCCTGCACCCGGCGGGCGATGCGCTGCATCTCCTCCTGCGCCTGGGCCCTCGCCTGGGCCTGGGCCTCCTGGGCCTGCCGGCGGGCCCGCTGGGCCTCGTCACGGGCCCGGCGGCTCTCGTCCTTGGCGCGGCGGGCCTGCTCCTTCCACTCCTGCTTGACCCGGCGCATCTCCTCCTTGGCGGCCCGCCACGACTCCTTGTCGCCGAGGTCGCCGTACTCCGCGGTCCCGGTGCCCGCGCCGTGCCGGGCCTCGGAGGCGGCCTCGCGCACCTCGCGGCGCAGGTCACCGGCCGCGCCGCGCACGTCCGCCCTTATCTCGGCGGCCAGTTCCGCCACCGACTCCCGGATCTCCAGCTCCAGGTCGGCCAACTCGCCGCTGCGGTCGGCCAGTTCGGTGCGGCCGGCGTCGGTGATGGCGTAGACCTTGCGGCCGCCCTCGGTGGTGTGCGTGACCAGGCCCTCGGCCTCCAGCTTGGCGAGCCGGGGGTAGACGGTGCCCGCCGACGGGGCGTAGAGGCCCTGGAAGCGCTCCTCCAGCAGCCTGATCACCTCGTAGCCGTGGCGCGGGGCCTCGTCCAGCAGCTTGAGCAGGTAGAGGCGGAGACGGCCGTGGGCGAAGACGGGAGGCATGTCAGAGCACCTTCTTGTCGGTCGTGCCGTCGGTCGTGCCGTCGGTCGTGTCGGCCGTCGTGCCGGCGGTTGTGCCGGCGGCCGGTTCTGCCGGGTCCGCGGGTGACTCGGCCGCCCAGGCCGCCTGCTCGTCGTCGTCCTCCTTGGGCGGGCGGCGCAGCAGGGCGATGGAGCCGGAGACCGTGGTGGCGCGGAGCTTGCCGGTGCCCGCGCCGAGGCGGCCGGTGATCTTGTGGGCGCCCCACTGGCCGTGCACCCGCAGTCCGTCGAAGGCGTTGGAGATCGTGCCGCTCGCGGTGTTGGCCTCGACCTCGGCGTCGGCCGGGTGCGGCAGCCGGATGGCGATCTCGCCGGAGACGCTGGTCAGCCGGACGTCGGTCGGGCCGTCCGGGTCCAGGTCGATGATCATGGAGCCGCTGACCGAGTCCGCGCGCACGGCGGAGCCCGAGCCGTCGACGACGGTCAGGTCGCCGGAGACGGAGTTGAAGCGCAGGTTGCCGGTGACCGCCTGGGCCTCCAGGTTCCCGGACACCGTGTCCGCGCGGACCTCGCCGGAGAGGCCGACCAGGGTGGTGTCGCCGGTGACGCCCTTGACCACCGAGGTGCCGGTGATCCCGGAGACGACGGCCGCCGCGCCCACCACGCCCACCTCCACGCGGGTGTCCGCCGGGACGGCGAGGGAGACCACCGCGCTGCGCCGCCAGCCCTTGCGGTCGAGCCACTTGAGGAAGCCCTTCCAGGGCAGGTCCTCGTAGGCCACGGTGAGGGTGCCGCCCTCGTGCGTGACGATCAGGGGCGGGCCTTCGATCCGGGAGACCTCCAGGCGGGTGGAACCCTCGTCGGTGCCCACGACGTTGACTGTTCCGTTGACGATGCGGACGTGCAGGTCGCTGACGGGGGTGTCGAAGTCGAGCTTCTCGGGCTCGGCGACGGACCACTCGGACTTGGGCATGGTGCGGACCTCCTCGGGCCGGACGCGAACGCGATGGTACGGCTCGCGCCATATCGCGTCTTCCATGAAACACGATATATCGCGGACGTCGGAAGTCAAGGCACCCGTGAGGGTGGTTGGTTGGGGGCCGTGTTGACGTCGACAGGGTCCCGGTGGGGCACATATCGCGCGGTAAGTGGATGAATTGCTTACCGTGTGTACATGTCGACGGATGAATCCAGGGCCGGTCTCCGGCTGTCGGGGGCGCAGGATGCGGACGGCGTGCCGAGGGCCCATCGGCTGGCCCTGGCCGAGGTGGCGGTGGGGCTGCCGGCCGCCGCGTGGGGGATGCGGCGGCGCAGTGTGGGGTGGGCCGTGGTGGGGGCGGTGCTGATGGTGCACGGGGCGCTGGAGCTGTCGTACGAGACGGTGTTTCCGCGGGACTGAGCGAGGTTTCCGGGGACCGGCGGGCCGTACTTCGGCTGCGGGTCGGTGGGGGCTTGTCGCGCAGTTCCCCGCGGAGGGGGCGCGCCCCGGGCGGTGCCCTACTCCTCGTCCTCGTCCTCGTCGTCCAGTCGGGCCAGCCAGGTCGCCAGGCGCTCCACCGGGACCTCGAAGTCGGGGTTCAGGTCGACGAACGTGCGGAGCTGTTCCGCGAGCCACTCGAAGGTGACCTCTTCCTCGCCGCGCCGCTTCTCCAGTTCCTCGATGCCTCGGTCGGTGAAGTACATGGGTTGCTCTCCTGCTGCCTGCCTGTGTGGGTGCCCGGTGGTGGGCGTCTACCAGCCTAGGCGGACGCCGAAGGGTCCGGCCCCGCGGGCGGGGACCGGACCCTTCTTCGCAGTGCTCCGCAGGCTTACGCCTCGAAGACCTCACGCACCAGCTGCTCCTGCTCGGCCTGGTGGCGCTTGGCCGAACCCACCGCCGGGGACGAGGAGTGCGGGCGGGAGATGCGGCGCAGGCGCTCGCCGGCCGGGACGTCGGCGCCGACCGCCAGGTCCAGGTGGTCGATCAGGTTGAGCGCGATGAACGGCCAGGCACCCTGGTTCGCCGGCTCCTCCTGCGTCCACAGGTACTTCTCGGCGTTCGGGTACTTGTTGACCTCGGCCTGGAGCTCCGCACCCGGCAGCGGGTACAGGCGCTCGAGCCGGATGATCGCCGTGTCCGTGACGCCGCGCTTCTGCCGCTCGCCTTCCAGGTCGTAGTAGACCTTGCCGGTGCAGAAGACGACCTTGCGGACCGCGTTCGGGTCCACCGAGTCGTCGCCGATGACCGGGCGGAACTGCCCGCTCGTGAACTCCTCCGCCTTCGAGGCCGCCGCCTTGAGGCGCAGCATCGACTTCGGGGTGAAGACGACCAGCGGCTTGTGGTGCGGGTTGTGCACCTGCCACCGCAGGAGGTGGAAGTAGTTCGACGGGAGGGTCGGCATCGCGACCGTCATGTTGTTCTGGGCGCAGAGCTGGAGGAAGCGCTCGATGCGGGCCGAGGAGTGGTCCGGGCCCTGGCCCTCGTAGCCGTGCGGGAGCAGCAGCGTGACGCCGGACGTCTGGCCCCACTTCTGCTCGGCCGCCGAGATGTACTCGTCGATGACCGACTGGGCGCCGTTGGTGAAGTCACCGAACTGCGCCTCCCACATCACCAGCGCGTCCGGACGGGCCAGCGAGTAGCCGTACTCGAAGCCCATCACCGCGTACTCGGAGAGCAGTGAGTTGTAGACGTTGTAGCGGGCCTGGTCCTCGGACAGGTAGAGGAGCGGGGTGTAGTCCGCGCCCGTCTCCCGGTCGATGAGGACCGCGTGGCGCTGGCCGAAGGTGCCGCGCTGCGAGTCCTGGCCGGACAGGCGCACCGGGGTGCCCTCCATCAGCAGCGAGCCGATGGCCAGGGTCTCGCCCATGCCCCAGTCGATCGTGCCGTCCTCGATCATCGCCGCCCGGCGCTGCAGCTGCGGCAGCAGACGCGGGTGGACGGTGAAGTAGTCCGGGATGTTGACCTGGGACTCGGCGATGCGCTTGACGACCTCCGAGGAGATCGCGGTCGGCACGGCGACCGGGAAGCCGTCCTGCGGCTCGTGCGCGGGCGCGGCGGCCGGCTGCGCGGTGGCCTCGCGGACCTCCGTGAAGACCTTCTCCAGCTGGCCCTGGTAGTCCTGCAGGGCCTGCTCGGCCTCTTCCAGGGTGATGTCGCCGCGACCGATCAGGGACTCGGTGTAGAGCTTGCGCACCGAGCGCTTCTTGTCGATCAGGTCGTACATCAGCGGCTGGGTGAAGGCCGGGTTGTCCGACTCGTTGTGACCGCGGCGGCGGTAGCAGATGAGGTCGATCACCACGTCCTTGTTGAACGCCTGGCGGAACTCGAAGGCCAGGCGCGCGACGCGCACGACCGCCTCCGGGTCGTCGCCGTTCACGTGGAAGATCGGGGCCTCGATCATGCGGGCCACGTCGGTGGCGTACATGGAGGAGCGCGAGGACTCGGGCGCCGCCGTGAAGCCGACCTGGTTGTTGATGACGATGTGGACCGTGCCGCCGGTGCGGTAGCCGCGCAGCTGCGACATGTTCAGGGTCTCGGCCACCACGCCCTGGCCCGCGAAGGCCGCGTCGCCGTGCAGCGCGACCGGCAGGACGGTGAAGTCCGTGCCGCCCTTGTTGATGATGTCCTGCTTGGCGCGGCTGATGCCCTCGATGATCGGGTCGACCGTCTCCAGGTGGGACGGGTTGGCGGCCAGCGAGACCTTGATCTGCTCACCGTCCAGGCCGGTGAAGGTGCCCTCGGCACCCAGGTGGTACTTCACGTCGCCGGAGCCGTGCATCGACTTCGGGTCGAGGTTGCCCTCGAACTCGCGGAAGATCTGCGCGTACGACTTGCCGACGATGTTGGCGAGGACGTTCAGCCGGCCGCGGTGGGCCATGCCGATGACGACCTCGTCCAGGCGGGACTCGGCGGCCGAGTCCAGGACGGCGTCGAGCAGCGGGATGACGGACTCGCCGCCCTCAAGGGAGAAGCGCTTCTGGCCGACGTACTTGGTCTGCAGGAAGGTCTCGAAGGCCTCCGCCGCGTTCAGCCGGCGCAGGATCCGCAGCTGCTCCTCGCGCTCCATCTTGGAGTGCGGGCGCTCCACGCGGTCCTGGATCCACTTGCGCTGCTTGGGGTCCTGGATGTGCATGAACTCGATGCCGGTGGTGCGGCAGTACGAGTCGCGCAGCACGCCGAGGATGTCGCGCAGCTTCATCATCGCCTTGCCGGCGAAGCCGCCGACCGCGAAGTCGCGCTCCAGGTCCCACAGGGTGAGGCCGTGCTCGGTGATGTCCAGGTCGGGGTGCTTGCGCTGCTTGTACTCCAGCGGGTCGGTGTCGGCCATGACGTGGCCGCGGACCCGGTAGGAGTGGATCAGCTCGAAGACGCGGGCGGCCTTGGTGACGTCGTCGTCGTGGCTGGCGTCGATGTCCCGGAGCCAGCGGACCGGCTCGTAGGGGATGCGCAGGGCCTCGAAGATGTCGTCGTAGAAGCCGCTCTCGCCGAGCAGGAGGTTCGCGACCTGGCGCAGGAACTCGCCGGAGGCGGCGCCCTGGATGACCCGGTGGTCGTAGGTCGACGTGAGCGTCATGACCTTCGAGATGCCGAGCTTGTTCAGGGTGTCCTGGCTGGTGCCCTGGAACTCCGCCGGGTAGTCCATGGAGCCGACGCCCATGATGACCGACTGGCCGGGCATCAGGCGCGGGACCGAGTGGACGGTGCCGAGGCCGCCGGGGTTGGTCAGGGAGACCGTGACGCCGGTGAAGTCGTCCATCGTCAGCTTGTTGTCGCGGGCGCGGCGGACGATGTCCTCGTAGGCCTGCCAGAACTCGAAGAAGTTCAGCGTCTCGGCCTTCTTGATGCCGGCCACGACGAGCTGGCGGTCGCCGTTGGGCTTCACCAGGTCGATGGCCAGGCCGAAGTTCACGTGCGGCGGCTTGACCAGGGTCGGCTTGCCGTCCTTCTCCGCGAACGAGTAGTTCATCGACGGCATGGCCTTGAGGGCCTGCACCATCGCGAAGCCGATCAGGTGCGTGAAGGAGATCTTCCCGCCCCGGGCGCGCTTGAGGTGGTTGTTGATGACGATGCGGTTGTCGAACAGCAGCTTCACCGGGACCGCGCGGACCGAGGTGGCCGTCGGCACCTCCAGCGAGGCGCTCATGTTCTTCGCGACGGCGGCGGCCGGACCACGCAGCGTGACCAGCGCGGGGCCCTCCGGGGCAGCGGCGGCGGGCGCGGCGGCCGGCTTCGCGGCGGCCGGGGCCGGAGCGGCGGCGGGCTTCGCGGGCGCCGGGGCGGGCGCCGCGGCCTTGGGGGCGGCAGGCGCGGCCGGAGCGACCGGAGCGGGCGCGGCGGGCGCCTGGGCGGCGGGAGCGGCCGGGGCGGGCGCCGGAGCCGCCGGCTGGGCCGGCGCGGGTGTCGTGGAGGTGGTGCCCGCGGCCCCCGCGGCCGCGGTACCCGCCGGAGCCGAGGCGGCGGGCGCTCCCGGCTTGTAGTCGGCGAAGAAGTCCCACCAGGCTCGGTCTACCGAATTCGGGTCCTGGAGGTACTGCTGATAGATCTCGTCGACGAGCCACTCGTTCGGTCCGAACGCGGCTGCGGGGTTCTTGCCCGCTTGGTCTGCGTCGGTCGTGGGGGCACCTCCCGCCCGAAGGGTGGGGGAGCTCGAGTTACTGGGGGACTGTGGCGACACGGCGGCAACCGCCCTCTTCCGCTTCACAAGGTTATGGACAGCGGGAATAAAGGCTACGCCTCCAAGACCGCGAAGGTCAGGTCGGGCCGGTTCATCGTCGCGTAAGTCACATCGAAAACTGTGTTTCAGGGCTTGATATGGCGGGAAACAAGCGTGGTTGCGCTGTGACCGGACTCAACCGGGCATGGCTCCGCCCCGCCGGCGACCGCCTCACGCCGAACACCCCGCGCGACATGCGCGGGGGCCGCACCTGATCACACGTGTCCGGCTGCGCGGACGACCGTGCCGACCACAGGTGGATCTTGAGGCTCCGGATCGAACTTTACGTCAACTTGGGACGGAAGAAAGCCCCGGCAGAGTGACGATAATCCTGCACCCCCGGTCGGATTCGGCCACGCCGATCCGGCCGCCGTGCAGATCCACCGCCCAGCGGGCGATCGCCAGACCGAGCCCGGTGCCGCCGTCGCTGCCCGGACCGTGCGGCCGTCGTACGGCGCCGCGGTTGAAGCGCTCGAAGACGCGGTGCCACTCCGAACGCGGAATGCCGGGACCCTCGTCCAGGACCTCCAGCTCCAGCGACTCCGGCTGCGGCCCGCGCCGCGCCTTCACGGTCACCCGGCCGTGCGCCGGGCTGTGCTTGACCGCGTTGTCGATGAGGTTCGCCACCACCTGGTGGATGCGCTCCGGGTCGGCGTGCGCGGTCAGCTCGGGCGGCGAGACGTCGAGGTGCAGATGGACGTCCGTCCGCGTGTGGTTCCCGGAGCCCGAGGCGAGACTCCCGCGCGCCCCGGCGACCATGTTGGCCTCCTTGAGCACGCCCGAGAGGTACGGCCACACCTCGAACCGGCGCTGGCGCAGCGGCACTACGCCGTTGTCGAGCCGGGACAGGTCCAGGAGGGTCTCCACCAGCCGGCCGAGTCGCTCGGTCTGCTTCAGGGCCGTGCGCATCGTCTCGGTGTCCGGCTCGGCGATCCCGTCGACGACGTTCTCCAGGACGGCCCGCAGCCCCGCGATGGGCGTGCGCAGCTCGTGCGAGACGTTCGCGACCAGCTCCTTGCGCTGGCGGTCCTGGGCCTCCAGCTCGTCGGCCATGACGTTGATCGTCTCGGCCAGGTCGCCCAGCTCGTCCCGGCGGTTCTCGCGCACCCGGCGCGTGTAGTCGCCCTGCGATATCGACCGGGCCACCGCGTTCATGTCGTCCAGCGGCGCGGTGAGCGAATGCGCCACGAACTGCGTTATCAGGAGTGTGGCGATCATCGAGAAGACCGTGATGAAGCGCAGCTCCGTCTTGGTGTGCACCGCGACGATCGACAGACCGGTGGTGATCAGGACCGAGACGACGACCAGCCCGCCCAGCTTGGTCTTGATCGAGAACGGGCGTACCCCGCCCCAGGGCTCCTCCCCGGAGCCCCCCGGGCCCCCGGGACCACCGGGGCCTCTTGGTCCGGCCGGCCCGGCGCTCATGGCGTCGGTGTCTCCAGCGCGTAGCCGACACCGTGCACGGTGCGGATCCGCTCGGCGCCGATCTTCCGGCGCAGCGCCTTGATGTGGCTGTCGACCGTGCGGGTGCCGGAGGCGTCCGCCCAGTCCCACACCTCGGCGAGCAGCTGCTCACGGGAGAGCACCGCGCGCGGGGTGTTCGCCAGG
Organism: Streptomyces sp. NPDC048291; assembly: GCF_043201715.1. Classification (NCBI taxonomy): domain Bacteria; kingdom Bacillati; phylum Actinomycetota; class Actinomycetes; order Kitasatosporales; family Streptomycetaceae; genus Streptomyces; species Streptomyces sp. NPDC048291. The sequence continues at coordinate 166,834 of NZ_JBICZC010000004.1, read as the reverse complement.
CACACCAGGAGGTCGAACTCGGTGGGCGTCAGGTGCACGTCCTCGCTGCGCACCCGGACCCGGCGCTGCGCGTGGTCGATCTCCAGCTCGCCGAGGCGCAGGATGCCGGAGCGGGGCGTGGAGGCCGCGATGGCCGCCCGCTCCACCCGCCGCAGCAGCACGTGCACGCGTGCCGCCAGCTCCCGCATGGAGAACGGCTTCGTCATGTAGTCGTCGGCGCCGACCCCGAGGCCGACCAGCATGTCGGTCTCGTCGTCCCGCGCGGTGAGCATCAGCACCGGCACCGGCCGGGCGGCCTGCACGCGCCGGCAGACCTCCAGGCCGTCGAAGCCGGGCAGCATGATGTCGAGGATCAGCAGGTCGGGCTGCCAGGCCTCGGCGGTGTCGACGGCCGCCGGACCGTCACCCGCGGTTTGCACGAGAAATCCCTCGGCGCGCAGGCGGGCCGCGATGGCGTCGACGATCGTGGGATCGTCCTCGACGACCAGGACCCGGCGCTGGGCGCCCTGGGTCGCCGTCGCCGCGCCGTTGTGGGAGGTGTGTGTCTGCTCCATCGCCCGCCCCTGTGTGCTTTCCGGAACCAGTGGGGTGATCCCATGACTGCGATTGACGCTTGAATGATCCGCGTCAGGGATGCACATTACGGGGACAGGAGGCGCACTCGCTATCCAGGGCGGACGGCAAGGTGAACGACGTCCGGAACGCCCCGGGCAACCGGGATCTCTTCGGTACGCACCCGTTGGAAACCGGCATTCCGCAAGGTTCCCTCGAATTCCGCAGAGGGCTGTGCCGACCATACGGCAAGTACCCCGCCGGGCCTCAACACCCTTGCGCAGCTTGCGAGTCCGGCCGCCGAGTAGAGCCCCTCGTTGGCCTGGTCGACGGTCCAGCCGGGGCCGTTGTCGATGTCCAGGCACAGGGCGTCGAACGTGTCCGATGTCTCATTGACGTAAGTGACGAGATCGCTCTCCACGACCACCGTGCGCGGGTCGGCGAACGCGCGGGCGGAGAGCGCGGCGAGCGGACCCTCCCGGTGCCAGTCGACGACCGCCGACTCCCGCTCCACCACGGTGATCCGCCCCCAGCGGGCGTCCTGTGCGGCATGGGCGAGCGAGAAGCCGACGCCCAGCCCGCCGATCAGCACCGCCGGCTCGCCCGGTCCGTCCAGTGCCCGGTACGCGGCGTCCACCAGTAACCGTTCCGAGCGTCCGTCGGAGGTGTCCATCAGGAAGCAGCCGTTGGCGATGATCTGAAGGAGCGTGCCGTGTCTGCGCAGCACCACCTCGCCGTAGGGCCCGTCGCGCCGGTCCAGGACCACGGGGCGGCTGTCGGGCGCGGGGGCCGAGGTCGTCATGGCGGCCATCCTGCCCCAACAGGGCTTTGCGGCCACCCGAATTACGGGTGTCGGGCAGCCGCACGGGTGTCACCCGTTCGAGGGGCCGCCCGGCGCTTCGCGCCCGCGGGTGACGGGAAGCGGCTCGTATGGTTCCTCCTGACCCCTCTTGGTTCTTCAGAAAATCCTTTGAATCGTCCCCTGGGTGGCGTCGGTCATAGACAGCGGCTCCCGGGACGGCGAAGGGTGGGGTGAAACGGAAGGAGCGCCTCACCGTGGAACGGACCGCGAGGGCCGCATCGACGCCCACGCCCGAGCCCCTTCCCGCCGGGGACGTCGCCGCCCTCCTCGACGGCGTACCCCGCCAGCGCGGCCCGGTCGCGGCACTCGCCCCGGACACCTCGCGCACCGTTCTCCAGCTGCGCCTGCCGCGTCCGCTGCCCCGGCGGCTCCTCCCCACCCCCACCGGCACCCCGGTCACCTTCACCTACACGGCGATCCTGGCCCTCACCTCGCTCTTCGCGAGCTGGGCCAGCCCCGGCCTCCGCTACGCGCTCTACCAGGACTCCAGCACCGACGTCGCCCACCTGCTGCGCACCCCGGTCTTCGTCCTGCTGGCCAGCGCGCTGTGGATCGCGGGCGGGCTGCTGTCGCCGTACGCGCTGGCCTTCGTGCTCGTCCTGACCGCGCTGGAGCGGCGGATAGGCGGTGCCCGCGCGATCCTCGTCTTCCTGGCGGGCCACGTCCTGGCCACCCTCGCGACCGAGGTCCCGGTCGGCCTCGCGGTCCTGGCCGGCCACCTTCCCGACACCTCGCTGCACCGCCTCGACTACGGCATCAGCTTCGGCGTGGCCGCCAGCATCGGCGCGCTCTCCGGTCTCCTCGCCCCCTGGCTGCGCTGGCCGCTGCTGGCCCTGGTCGGCTACAGCCTCGTCACCGACCTCATCGCCTTCCAGGACCCGATGACCAACTGGGGCCACCTGATCTCGCTGGGCATCGGCACCGGCCTCTGGCCGCTGGTACGACGCTGGCGGCGGGAGCGCCTCCAGGCCCTGCCCGTCGCGGTCCCGGCCGCCCCCTGAGCCCTCAGCCGCGCCGCGCCGCCGCCAGCCCTTTCGCCAACTCCGGGATGCCGAGGGCCGCTTCCTGCGCGACCGTGGCGCCGTGCAGGCGGTTGCTGAGCTGGTACGGGTCGGCGGCCAGGTCGTAGAACTCGCGGAAGAGGACCGCGCCGTCGCCCCGCGTGGGCCGGCCCTGACCGTCGAGGCGGGTGCGGTAGTACTCCGTGTACTGCGAGGACCTGCCGATGTGGGTGGCCCAGGTGTGGATCGGCTCCTGGTCCTGCCGGTTCCACCACCACTCGGCCAGGAGGCGGTCGCGGTCGTTGCGGGTGTCCAGGAGCGAGTGGCCGTCGTGCGGGGTGTCCGGGGTGAGGCCGGCCGCGTCCAGGAGGGTCGGGGCGATGTCGACATGGCCGGTGAGCCGGTCGTCGACGGTGCCCCCGCCGAGCCCCCGCGCGGGCCAGGACAGCCAGAACGGCACCTCCAGGCTCGGCCGGTACGGCACCGACTTGCGCAGCCAGCCGTGGTCCGCCCAGCACAGCCCGTGGTCGCTGGTGAACAGCACCAGCGTGTTCTCCAGCTGGCCCAGCGCGCGCAGCTCGTCCCGGAAGTCCCGCATCGCGTCGTCCACCGACAGCAGGGTGCGCAACTGGCGCCCGCGCAGCGCCTTGCCCTGGTCGTACGTGTGCTTCGCGTTCCGCAGGAACGGCGGCTTGTCGCTCTTGTCGCCCTCGTACACGGAGGGCCGGCCCGGCCACTCCGGCACGCGCGCGTGCGCGTACCTCCGCTCCGGGATGTTGAGTTCGTGCGCGCTGCGGGTGGCCACGTACGCGAACCAGGGCCGGGTGTCGGTCCGCGACCGGTCGATGAAGGCGAGGGCGCGGTCCCTGATGACGTGGGTGTTGTAGCCGGGGATGTTCCGGACCGTGCCGTTGTCGTTGTAGTGGCCGTCGTAGTACGCCACCGGTTCCTGGAGGAGCCACTCGTCGAAGTGCGGCGGGTTGTCGCCGGTGTGCCAGTAGTTGAGGTACTTGCCGAACAGGCCGGTGCGGTAGCCGGCCTCGTGCAGCCGGCGCTGCACGGTGGTGTGCTGGTCGAGGTGGTACGGGTGGCGGGTGTCGAGGACGCCGTGGTGGTGCGCGTACCGCCCCGACATGATCGTGGCCCGGGACGGCGCGCACAGCGGGGTGTTGGCGTGCGCCCGGGCGAAGGTGACGCCCTGCCCGCCCAGCCAGTCGGCGGTACGGCGGACCGCCCAGTCCGTCTCCTTGGGCTGGTCGTCGGTGAGGACGAGGAGGATGTTCGGGCGCGGGTCGGTGCGGGGGAGGGGGGAGGGCGTCGATGCCGGGCGGCTTGCGACGGGGGCCGCGGGGGCGGTGCGGGCGGGCGCCGGGATGGCGCCGCCGTCGTCGCCGACGGCGCGCAGGGTCAACGGGACGGCGGCGGCCGCGGCGACGGCTGCGCCGGTGAGCACGGTCCGCCGTGCCGGCCGCTTGGGCGCCGGTTGCTTCTCACTCATGTGTCCCCCCGGGCCCCGTCGTGTGCCGCCATTCGCTGTGCGTCCGCTGGCAGTTTCAGGGCTTTTCCTGTGGGTTGTGTTGCGGTGGTGTAGCGACGGCCTTGCGGGGTCGTGGCGGTGAGCACTCTCTTTTCCCGCCGCAACGGCGCTCGGCCCCGAGGGCGGGCGTTGTCCGGCGGTGCCGGACGGGCGGGGCGATGCGCCGTTGCGGTGGCCGTCGGTTGCCGGGTGCGGTCGCGTCGTGGTTGCTCGCGCAGTTCCCCGCGCCCCTGACGGGGCGCTGATGTGGGCGGAGTTGCCCGGCGGGGCGTTGATGTGGGCGGCGTTGCCCGGCGGGGCGTTGATGTGGGCGGCGTCCGTCAGGTGGCCGGGGTCCAGATGTACGGCGTGGTGGTCGTGATCGCGGTGAAGCCGAGGCGGGTGAGGATCGGGGCGCTGGCGGACGAGGCCTCCACGAGAAGGTAGGGGGCGTTGCGGGCCGCCGCGCGGGTCGCCCGCAGGGCGACGAGGGCGCGGTAGACGCCCTTGCCGCGCCAGTCGGTCAGGGTGGAGCCGCCCAGCAGCATCGCGAAGTCGGATCCGGGGCGGAAGGCCACCCAGGCCGCCGAGACGATCTCTCCGGCGGCCTCGGCGACGTAGATCTCGTAGTCGTCCGGGGTGACCGTGAGCCGGCCCCTCAGGTACTCGGCGAGCCAGGCCATGTCCTGGCCCCACACCGCGGTCTCCAGCGCGGCGATCCGGTCCAGGTCCGCGTCGGCGGTGACCCGGCGCAGGGTCACGCCCGCGGGCAGGGCGGGTGCGGCCACGGCCAGGTCCTCGACCAGGGTGGCCACGACCGTCTCCCGCGGCTCGGGCACGAAGCCCGCCGCGCGCAGCCGGTCGGGGAGGTCCGCCGGGTCGTCGTGCCCGCGCGTCTTCCACTCCACGGCCTCGCCGCGCGCCGCGAAGAAGTCCCGCTGCCGGGCGATCAGCGAGTCCAGTCCGGCGCCGCGCACACCGCCCCAGTCGCGCGGCCCGGTCACGAAGCCGCGGTGCTGGCCCACCACCCGGAGGGCGGGACCGTCGTGCTCGTAGCTGACGCCGGGAGCGGGGGTCGGCTGGACGGCGCGCATCTGGGCGTCGTAGGCCGCCAGCAGGGTCGCGGTGAGGTCGGTGTCGGTCATCGGCCGACCGTACGGGGAATGAGCCCGCGCCGGGCAACTGTTTTTACCGGCGCGGAACCGTGTTCGGCCAGGTCAGCACTCGATCGCTCAGAGCGAACATATGCATGGGAACATTTCTGGGCTCGCAAACATTGAGTCGGCATAACTCAAGTTGACTGCCGAAGGGGAGATCATGGCTTCGACGTCCGCATCACTCACCCTCCCTGTGCTGCCGCTCGACGGCGAGGTCGTGCTGCCCGGGATGGTGGTCCCGCTGGACCTCAAGGACCCTGATGTACGCGCCGCCGTAGAGGCAGCGCAGGCCGCCGCCCGTAACGAGCCCGGCAAGCCCAAGGTGCTGCTGGTGCCGCGGGTCGACGGGACCTACCCGGGCACCGGTGTGCTCGGCACCGTGGAGCAGGTCGGCCGGCTGGCCGACGGCGACCCGGGTGCGCTGATCCGCGGCCGCTACCGGGTGCGCATCGGCGCCGGTACGACCGGCCCGGGTGCCGCCCTGTGGGTGGAGGGCACCCGCATCGACGAGAACGTCCCGGACCCGGTGCCCGGTCATGTCACCGAACTGGTCAAGGAGTACAAGGCCCTCGCCACCGCCTGGCTGCGCAAGCGCGGCGCCTGGCAGGTCGTGGACCGGGTGCAGGCCATCGACGACGTCTCCCAGCTCGCCGACAACTCCGGTTACTCGCCCTTCCTGACCACCGAGCAGAAGATCGAGCTGCTCGAGACCGTCGACGCGGTCGCCCGCCTGAAGCTGGCCACCCAGCAGCTGCGCGACCACCTCGCCGAGCAGGACGTTGCGGAGACCATCGCCAAGGACGTCCAGGAGGGCGTCGACAAGCAGCAGCGCGAGTTCCTGCTCCGCCGCCAGCTGGAGGCGGTCCGCAAGGAGCTGCGCGAGCTGAACGGCGACTCCGCCAAGGACGGCGAGGAGTCCGACGACTACCGCGCCCGCGTGGAGGCCGCCGACCTGCCGGAGAAGGTCCGCGAGGCCGCCCTCAAGGAGGTCGACAAGCTGGAGCGGTCCAGCGACCAGTCGCCCGAGGGATCCTGGATCCGCACCTGGCTGGACACCGTCCTCGAACTGCCGTGGAACGAGCGGACCGAGGACCAGTACGACATCCAGGGCGCCAAGGCGGTCCTGGACGCCGAGCACGCCGGCCTGGAGGACGTGAAGGAGCGGATCACCGAGTACCTGGCGGTACGCAAGCGCCGTAGCGACCGGGGGCTCGGAGTCATCGGCGGGCGCCGTGGCGGTGCCGTGCTGGCGCTCGTCGGGCCGCCCGGTGTCGGCAAGACCAGCCTGGGGGAGTCGGTCGCCCACGCCATGGGGCGGAAGTTCGTCCGGGTCGCCCTCGGCGGCGTCCGCGACGAGGCGGAGATCCGCGGCCACCGCCGTACGTACGTCGGCGCGCTGCCCGGCCGGATCGTGCGGGCGATCAAGGAGGCCGGTTCGATGAACCCGGTCGTCCTGCTCGACGAGATCGACAAGGTGGGCTCCGACTTCCGCGGCGACCCGGCCGCGGCGCTGCTCGAAGTCCTGGACCCGGCGCAGAACCACACCTTCCGCGACCACTACCTGGAGGTCGAGCTCGACCTGAGCGACGTGGTGTTCCTCGCCACGGCCAACGTGCTCGAAGCCATCCCGGAGGCCCTGCTCGACCGCATGGAGCTGGTCCGCCTGGACGGCTACACCGAGGACGAGAAGGTCGTCATCGCCCGTGACCACCTGCTCCCGCGCCAGCTGGAGCGGGCCGGCATCGACAAGGACGAGGTCGTCCTCGACGAGAGCGCGCTGCGCAAGCTGGCCGGCGAGTACACGCGTGAGGCGGGAGTCCGCACCCTGGAGCGGTCGATCGCCCGTCTGCTCCGCAAGGTCGCGGCCCAGCACGAACTCGGTCAGCGGGAGCTGCCGTTCACGATCAGGGACGAAGACCTGCGCGCCCTGATCGGCCGGCCGCACCACGTGCCCGAGTCCGCGCAGGACCCGGCCGAGCGCCGCACGGCGGTCCCGGGCGTGGCGACGGGCCTCGCGGTCACCGGCGCCGGTGGTGACGTCCTCTTCGTCGAGGCGTCCCTCGCCGACCCGGAGACGGGCGCGGCGGGTCTGACCCTCACCGGTCAGCTGGGTGACGTGATGAAGGAGTCGGCGCAGATCGCGCTGTCCTTCCTGCGCTCCCACGGCGCCGAACTGGAGCTCCCGGTCGGCGACCTGAAGGACCGGGGCGTGCACATCCACTTCCCGGCGGGCGCGGTCCCGAAGGACGGCCCGAGCGCCGGCGTCACGATGACGACGGCCCTCGCGTCGCTGCTCTCCGGGCGGCTGGTCCGCACGGACGTGGCGATGACCGGCGAGGTCTCGCTGACCGGCCGGGTGCTGCCGATCGGCGGCGTCAAGCAGAAGCTGCTCGCCGCCCAGCGCGCCGGGGTGACGACCGTCATCATCCCCAAGCGCAACGAGGCCGACCTGGACGACGTCCCGGCCGAGGTGCTGGACAAGCTCGACGTCCACGCCGTGACCGACGTCCGCCAGGTCCTGGAACTGGCGCTCGCGCCCGCCGTGAGCGGCGCGGCGCCGGAGGTTCCGGTAGCGGCGTGACGGACGCTGCCGGATGCGGAGGGCCCGGGTCCCCGAGAGGGGGCCCGGGCCTTCGCCCGGTGCCGGCCAGGTGAAGTCGGCTGCGTATCCGCGCCCCGTCAGGGGCGCGGGGAACTGCGCGACCAGCCCTCACCGGCCCGCGGCGAACGAACCGCGCAACCGGGCGGCGCTCAGCCGTTGGCCAGCGCCACCACCCGGTCGACGGCCCCGTTGAACTTGTCGTGGTCCCCGACCGTCGGCCCGGTCGAGGTGTACTGCCACATCGTGTGCGTCGACCAGCCGGCCGGCAGCGTGCCCACCTCCGAGGCGTACCGGGCGATCCACAGCGGGTTGGTGGAGCCGAAACCGCTGTAGTTGCCGGTGCAGTCGGTCCACCAGCTGGTCGCCGTGTAGATGACGGCGGCGCGGCCGGTGCGGGCCTTGTACCGGTTCAGGAAGTCGGTGATCCAGGTGACCATCCCGCTCTTGGACTTGCCGTAGCAGGACGCGCCGTACGGGTTCCACTCGATGTCGAGGACGCCGGGAAGGGTCCGGCCGTCCTTGGACCAGCCGCCGCCGTGGTCGACGAAGTAGTCGGCCTGGGTGGCGCCGCCCGCGGTGTCCGGGGTCGCGAAGTGGTAGGCGCCGCGGATCATGCCGACGTCGTAGGAGCCGTTGTACTGCTGGGCGAAGTAGGGGTTGGTGTAGTACGTGCCTTCCGACGCCTTGGAGTACGCCCATCTGACCCCGCTGCCCAGCAGGGTCGACCAGGAGACGTCGCCCTGGTAGCTGGCGACGTCGACGCCTTCGGCCTGGGTGGCGAGGTCGGTCTTGGGTGTGCCGCTGCGGCCGTCGTGGGCCAGGACGCCCATACCCATGTAGGCCGAGCCGCGGGCCGGGACGGCCGGGACGGCCGGGCCGGACGCGTTGGCGTGGGCGGGGATCGGGGCGAGTGCCGCGAACAGCAGCACCAGCAGGCCGGTCAGGAGTGTGGGGGCGGGTCTGTGCTCGGGCATGACGTGCCTCCGTGGGGTGAGGTGAGGTCCCAGGTATGCCAGAGGCGGTCGGTCCGAGCGGCGCGACACGACGCAGTGTCACACGGCACGACCCACCACATGGCGTGGGCATGCCAGCAATTGGCTCGGTCCGGACGCTACGCACGGGCCGGACCCCGGGGAAGGGGGTCCGGAGGCTGCCGTTGGTCTACGCCTGCGGAATACTTGGCGAGCTGCGGCGATGACGGGGTTTGACGGAAACTTTCAGGACTGCGAAACCGATCAGGGGTGCTGACGTGCACGAGGACGAAAAGGGCGGCGAACGGCGCGCCGCCACCGGGTTGCCGCCGAGCGGCGCGGACCAGGAGTTCCTGGCCCTGGAACGCGAGTTGACGGTGCTGCTGCGCCGCGCCCGGGCCAGCCAGGGCGAGATGGCCCGGGAGGTCCACCCCGACCTGGAGTCCGCCGCCTACGGACTGCTCGTACGGCTCGACGAATGCGGCGGCCAGCGCGCCACCGAACTGGCCGCCTACGTCGGCGTCGGCAAGGCCACCATGTCCCGCCAGCTGCGCGCCCTGGAGGAGCTCGGCCTGATCGCCCGCGAGCCCGACCCGGCCGACGGACGGGCCTGGCTGGTCGCCCTCACCGACGAGGGCCGGCGCCGGGTCGGCACGGTCCGCGAGGCCCGCCGGGGCCGCTACGTCAGCCAGCTCGCCCACTGGGACCGCACCGAGGTCGCGGAACTGGCCCGGCTGCTGAACCAGTTGAACGGCGTCATGGAGAAGTAGCCGCCGCCGGTCCTCGCTGGGCCGCCGCCGGTCCTCGCTGGGCCGCCGCCGGGCCTGGCAGGGCCGCCGTCGGTCCTCGCTGGGCCGCCGTCGGTCCTGGCAGGGCCGCTGCCGGTCCTCGCTGGGCCGCCATCGGTCCTCGCAGGGCCGCCGTCGGGCCGTCGCCGGGCTTTCACCGGACGGCCCCGGACCGTCCCGAGACCGTCGCGGGACCCCCCCGAGCCGCCGCCGGGGGCGTCACAGCTCGGCGTACACCACCGTCGCGTCGTCGTGCGTCTTGCTGCGCCGCAGGAAGACCCGCTCCTCCCGGTCGGCCGCCTCCAGCTCCCGCACCCGGCCCACCAGCGCCCGCGCGCCCTCCTTGCGCACCACGTCCAGGAGGGCCGTCCAGTCGCCCTCGCGGAACTTCTCCGTCCAGCGGGTCGCGCCGTCCGTGAGGGCGGTCAGCGCGTGTACCTCGGCGCGGGGCACGGACCCGGTGACCGCGCGGGCCGCCACCGAGGGGTCGGCGGCGGCCGTGAAGAAGCCGCCCTCCTTGTTGCGGACCGTGGCGTCGGCGATCGCGTCCGAGGCCAGCGAGGCGCGCGGCACCCGGTCGAGCCGGTCGTCCAGGACCGGGGTGACCGTGCCGTCGGGTGCCCTCAGGAGCAGCGCCGAGTCGGACAGGACCAGGAACTCCACGGTCTCCGCGGACCAGCGGCTCAGCACGACCGTCGCCTGCGGGGTACGCGGGTGAGAAAGGTCACAGGTGTCACCATGTGCGGCGGCTGTGCGAACGATCGCCTGTTCGAGGATCTCCCGCAGTGTCAGATCTCCTCGCGAAACGGTCAGTTCGGTCAGTGCACCGCCCAGCCGCGCCGTGAACCAGTGGACGGAATGCAGACACCCGGTCCCGTCCCGGGGCGGGGTGACCCCGTCCAGGACGATCACGCAACCCCCCTGCCCCGAGGCGGGAAGTCCGACACCGGCGAAGTCCTCGTTGGGGCGGTCGGGGGCGCCGGGCTCCGAAACGACTTCAGTACGCATTCGGCCAGTCTGCACGACCCCTCCACAGGCTTCACCAAAGGCTGGCAACGGACCGGGAATTGATACGGCCCCGCAGGTCAGCCGCCTGTTTTGGGCTGGAATGGCGCACTCCGGGAAGGTGCGGTGGCGAATCCTGTCAAAGCCTGCCGTCCGCGTCCAACCGGCCAGCCGGAAAAGGCACCCGCACAGACCGCCGGAACTTGCCCGCCAACTCCCCTCCGATGTTCACTCCTTCGGGTGGCGGGTCGGGTGATGAGAGACCACCGCCCACCGGCGCTGGGAGGGTCGGGGACCGTACAAGACGGGTGCACGCACCACTTGGCACCGAAATGCCGGGGATCATGACGGGGTGCCACCCAACCCCTTGGGTACACGAGTTCAGGAATGCGAGCACCGGTGCAGAAGACGCGGCCTCGGCGCACAGGCAAGAAGACGGCCTCCGAAACGGGCGCCGCGGCCCCCGTCGGCACCGGCCGCCCCAAGCACGTCCGCACCCGGCTGATCGTGGCCGTGGCCGTGGTCGCCGCGGCGATCGCGGGCGCCGGAGCGCCCGCCCTGCTCACCGCCTCCGGGCAGCTGAGCGACTCCCAGGACCTGGTGACCCTGTCCGGCCGTACCGAGGACGCGCTGGCCCTCGCCAACTCGCTCGCCGACGAACGCGACGAGGTCACCTCCTACATAGCGGCCGGCCGCCCCAAGTCCAAGGCGCCCGCCGAGGACCGCAGCGCCCGCGTCGACCGCCAGGTCGAGGACCTGCGCGCGGACACCGACGCCCCCGGCTGGCTGCGCACCGACCTCGACGGCATCGCCACCGTCCGCCGCTCCGCCCTCACCGGCAAGAGCACGGCGCTCGAAGCGCACCAGGCGTACTCGGCGACCATCACCGAGCTGCACCGGCTCGCCGAGCAGCTGGCCGAGCAGATGCCCCCCAGGGCCGGCTCCGGTGCCTACGCGCTCGCGGAACTGGACTCCGCCGTCCAGCAGTCCGCGGCGGCCAGGGGCCTCCTGCTGGCCGCCCTGAGCATCCCCAGCACCACCCAGACCACGATCAACCCGATCACCGGCCTGCCCGTCACCAGCACCACCACCTCCGACGCGGACCGGAAGCAGCGCGACGCGCTCACCGCCGCCGCCCAGCAGGCCCGGCTGCGCGCCGACGCGGCCCTCGCCGACTTCCGCGACACCGCGCCCAAGGCTGCGGTCGACTCGTACGACTCCACGGTCACCGGCGGCGACGTCAACGACGCGGACAAGTACCTGGCCGCCCTCACCGACCAGCCGACCTTCTCCGACGACGACCTCGCCACCGGCACCAAGAAGCTGGACGCGGCGCTGACCGGCCGGGTGGACCTGATGCGGGGCGTCGAGTCCGCCCTCTACGACCGCCGCACCAAGGACCTCGCGGCGCTGCGCGACGACGACGTCACCGCGCTGGAGATCCGGGTCGCGGTGGTCGGCGCCCTGATGCTGGTCGCGGTCGGCATCGCCACGGCCATGGCCCGCACCCTCACCCGCCCGCTCTCCGTGCTCCGCCGGGGCTCGGCCCGCCTCGCCGGGGCCGAGGACCCGCGCACCGAGGAAGCGATCGCCTTCACCGGCCGCAACGACGAGTTCGCCCAGGTCGTCCGCTCCGTCAACGCCCTGCACACGCACGCCGCCGAGCTCTACGACCGCATCGCCACCCTGGAGACCGACCGCAAGCACCTGGTCGGCCAGCGCCAGAAGATGGCCGACGCCCGCGAGGAGCTGCGCGCCGAGGTCACCGACGCGGCCACCCAGCTGGAGCGGCTGCGCACCAGCATCGGCGGCACGTTCGTCAACCTCGCGCTGCGCACGCTCGGCCTGGTGGAGCGTCAGCTCGCCGTGATCGAGACCCTGGAGGAGCGCGAGCAGGATCCCGACCGCCTGTCGACCCTCTTCAAGCTCGACCACTTCGCCACGGTCATGCGCCGCCACAGCGAGAACCTCCTGGTCCTCGCCGGCACCGAACACGTCCAGCAGCACGCGGGCCCGATCCCGCTGGTGGACGTCGTCCGGGCGGCGGTCAGCGAGATCGAGCGCTACGAGCGGGTCCGGATCGCGGCCCTGCCCCCGCACGCGCACGTGGCCGGGTTCGCGGCCGACGACCTGTCCCACCTGCTCGCCGAACTCATGGAGAACGCCACCGCGTCCTCCCCGCCCGACGTCCCCGTCGAGATCTCCGGCTGGCTCCTCGAGAGCGGTGAGGTCATGCTCTCCGTCCAGGACGAGGGCATCGGCATGACCGCCGACCGCATGGTCCGCCTCAACGGCCGCCTCGCCGAGTTCGACCCCGAGTCGCCCTACGACCAGGAGGGCGAGGACGGTCTCGGCCTCGGCCTCTACGTGGTGGCCCGGCTGGCCCACCGGCACGGCGTCCGCGTCCAGCTCCGCGAGCAGAAGCAGGGCGGGGTGGCGGCCGTCGTGGTCCTGCCCCAGCCGCTGCTGGCCCAGGCCCCGCGGACCTCGGTCCCCGCACCCACGACGACCGCGGCCGGCGCCCACGCCTACTCCCTCCCCGGCGCGGACGCCGAGGTCAACTCCAACGTCCTGTACGGCCGCTCGACGTCCGGCGACCCGCTGGTGACGCTGGCGGAGCAGGCGGTACGGGAGGCCGACGGGCACGGCGGAGCCGTGAAGGGGGCCGGCGAGGAGGCCGCGGCGGTACGGCGGGCCGACGAGGAAGCGGTACACGAGCAGGCGGCCCCGCCGAAGCCGGCGGACCCCGAGCCGACGGCCCGCCCGAAGGCTCCGGCGGAGACGTTCGCCGAGACGACGATGGAACTGCTGGTCCCCCTCACGGACCCGGACCCCGAACCGGCCGGGCAGCCCGAGCCGCTGACGCAGGCCGGTGCCGCCGAGGAGCGGGCCCACCCCGCCGACGCGGAGATCCGCCCGCGACGCCGGCGGGCCGAGGACGACGACTGGCCCGGGTCGCAGGGTGCCGAGGACGAGGACCGGCCTGGGTCGCAGGGTGCCGAGGACCGGCCCCGGCGCCGACGGGCCGAGGACGACGACTGGCCCGGGGCGCAGTCCGCGGACGCCGGTAACCACGTGCGTCCGCAGCCCGCGGCGGCCGACGGCGAGTACGCCCCACCGGGGCCACCCGCACCTGACCCGGCAACCCGCACGGGTGCTGCGGTTGGGAACGACTTCGGCGCAGCCGAAGAGCACTCCCGCACGCTGCCCCCGCCCGCGACCGCCGAAGCCGAAGCCGACGCCGGTACCGAAGACGACGAGGACGAGGACGAGGTCACCAGCAAGGGCCTCCCCAAGCGCACCCCCAGGATCACCGCCCCCGCCCCACCGCCCCGCCAGCGCGGCACCGGCGTCGACGCGGACGCCCTCCGCCGCCGGCTCGGCGGCTTCCGCCGGGGCGCCGACGCCGGACGCCGTGACGTGGCGGCGGAGATCGCCGAGCAGACCGGCCAGAACCAGGTGCCGAGCACCGTACGAGCCGCACCCGGAACAGCCGTATCCGAAGAAGCCACGGGGGGCACAGTCGAGGAGGCAAGCAGTTGACCGCGCCCAGTACCTTCGGACTGAGCAGTGAGGCCCGCAATCTGCACTGGCTGCTGAGCAACCTCATCGAGGAGGTGCCCGGGATCCAGTCGGTCGCCGTGGTCTCCTCCGACGGACTGCTCCTGCTCTCCTCGGACCCCGTCCGGAACGAGGAGGCCCGCGAGACCAGGAACGAGAAGCGCACCGGCCCCCGCGGCTCCGCCGCCGACCTCGCCACCATCGTCTCCGGCATCGGCAGCCTCACCGTCGGCGCCGCCCGGCTGATGGACTTCGGCCCGGTCAAGCACACGATGGTCGCGATGGACGAGGGCAGCCTCTTCGTGATGTCGATCAGCGACGGCTCGCTGCTGGGCGTGCACGGCAGCGCGGACTGCGACATGAGCGTGGTGGCATATCACATGGCACTGTTCGTCGGCCGCGCCGGCCACGTCCTCACCCCCGAACTCCGCACCGAGCTACGCAAGTCCCTAGAGGCCGACGCGACGAGGAGCGGCCGATGAGCAGCGCGCCGAAGAACCGCAGGCAGAACCTCCCGGTACGCGGCGGCGACCGCAAGCCCGCCCGCGTCCGCCCCTACTCGCTCACCGGCGGCCGTACCCGCTTCGGCCACGTCCTCCTCGTGGAGACGTTCGTCGCGGCGCTCGAAGCCCCCGAGGAGCGCAAGGAACTGACGAATGGTTCCCTCAGCACCCGGGTGATGCCCGAGATGCAGGCCATCGTCGAACTGTGCCGCCGCATGCGCACGGTGGCCGAGATCGCCGCGCTGCTGAAGATGCCGCTCGGTGTGGTCCGGGTCCTGCTCAGCGACCTCGCGGACCAGGGAAAGATCCGTGTGTACGGAACCGGTACCGGACACGGCGTCGGCCGCCCGGACCGCGCTCTGCTGGAAAGGGTGCTGAGTGGACTTCGCCGTCTCTGACGCCACCGGCGTCAATCCGCTCCTCGCTGCCGACGAGGAGCAGGAGCATCTGCGGTCCTGGCAGACGGACCGCAGCCGGGCCCCCATCGCGACGAAGATAGTCGTCGCGGGCGGTTTCGGTGTCGGCAAGACCACGCTGGTCACCGCCGTCTCGGAGATCACGCCCCTGCAGACCGAGGCGCTGATGACCGAGGCGAGCGAGGAGACCGACGACCTCACCGCCACGCCCGGCAAGCTGACCACCACCGTGGCCATGGACTTCGGCCGCATCACGCTCGACGACGACCTGGTGCTCTACCTGTTCGGCACGCCGGGCCAGCAGCGGTTCTGGTTCATGTGGGACGACCTGGTGCGCGGCGCGATCGGCGCCGTCGTCCTCGCGGACACCCGGCGCCTGAAGGACTGCTTCCCGGCCCTGGACTACTTCGAGAGCTGCGGGCTGCCGTACGTCGTCGCGGTCAACCACTTCGACGGCAGCGAGCGCTTCGAGCCGGAGGACGTGCGGGAGGCATTGACGATCCCTCCGCGCGTCCCTGTAATGATCATGGACGCCCGCCGTCGGATCTCGGCCATCGAGACGCTGCTGTCCCTGGTCGCCCACGCGCTGGACGAAACCCCCGAGTAGTTCTTCTGAACCCTTAGGAGCCACCACCGCATGCGGAAGATACTCGTCGTGGGGGCCGGCCAGGCCGGTCTCCAGCTCGCCCTCGGCCTCCAGTCGCACGGCTACGAGGTCACCCTGATGTCGAACCGGACCGCGGACGAGATCCGCTCCGGCCGGGTCATGTCGACGCAGTGCATGTTCGACACCGCACTGCAGCACGAGCGCGATCTCCAGCTGAACTTCTGGGAGTCCCAGGCCCCGAAGATCGAAGGACTCGGCGTCTCGGTCGCCGCCCCCGGCTCCTGGGGCGAGGGTCCCGCGGCCCGCGCCATCGACTGGGTGGGCAAGCTCGACGGGTACGCGCAGTCGGTCGACCAGCGGGTGAAGATGGCCGGCTGGATGGAGACGTTCGCGCAGCGCGGCGGCCAGCTGGTCATCCACGGCGCGGCGGTCGGCGACCTCGACTACTTCGCCCGCACCTACGACCTGGTGCTGGTCTCCGCCGGCAAGGGCGAGCTCGTCCAGATGTTCGGCCGCGACGCCGCCCGGTCCCCCTACACGGAGCCGCAGCGGGCGCTGGCCGTCTCCTACGTGCACGGGCTCGGCCCCCGCCCCGAGCACCCGGACTACTACGCGGTCCGCTGCAACCTGGTCCCCGGCGTCGGCGAACTCTTCGTCATGCCGACGCTGACGACCTCCGGCCCCGCCGACATCCTCTTCTGGGAGGGCATACCCGGCGGCCCGCTGGACGTCTTCAACGGCGTCAAGGACCCCTCGGAGCACCTCTCCCTGACCCTGGAACTCATGGAGCGGTACACGCCCTGGGAGCACGCGCGGGCCACCAAGGTCGAACTGACCGACGCCGGCGGCACCCTCGCCGGCCGCTATGCCCCCACCGTCCGCAACCCGATCGGCCGCCTCCCCGGCGGCGGCCTGGTCCTCGGGGTCGCGGACGTCGTCGTCGCCAACGACCCGATCACCGGCCAGGGCTCCAACTCCGCGGCCAAGTGCGCCGCCTCCTACCTCGCCTCGATCCTCGAACAGGGCGAGAAGGAGTTCGACGAGACCTGGATGCAGGAGACGTTCGACCGCTACTGGAACACGGCGCAGCACGTCACCAAGTGGACGAACGCCATGCTGGCGCCGCCGCCGGAGCACATCCTCAACCTCATCGGCGCGGCCGGCCAGCTCCCCCCGGTCGCCGACCGCTTCGCCAACGGCTTCAACGACCCCGCCGACTTCGAGAACTTCTTCTACGAGCCGGCGAAGACGGAGGCCTTCCTGGCCTCGGTGACAGGCGCCGCCTGATCCGGCAGGCCCGATTTCGGCCGCGGGTCCGTGGGGGCTGGTCGCGCAGTTCCCCGCGCCCCTGAGGGGGCGCACTGAAGCGCCCCTTCTTTTGGGGGCGCGGGGAACTGCGTGAGCGACCACGACGGCGCCGCACCCTCGGCGGACCGCATACGCTGATCGCATGACCCCGCAGGCCGCCACCCCCGCCTACCGCAGGCTCTCCGTCGAGGAGCGGCGCAGCCAGCTCCTCGACGCGGCCCTCTCCCTCTTCGCGCACCGCGCGCCCGAGGAGGTGTCGCTCGACGACGTGGCGGAGGCGGCCGGGGTCTCGCGTCCCCTGGTGTACCGGTACTTCCCCGGCGGCAAGCAGCAGCTCTACGAGGCCGCCCTCAGGTCCGCCGCCGAGGAACTCGAACACTGCTTCGACGAGCCGCGTGAGGGTCCCCTCGTGCCCCGGCTGGGCCGCGCCCTCGACCGCTACCTCGCCTTCGTCGACCAGCACGACGCCGGCTTCAGCGCCCTGCTCCAGGGCGGCAGCGTGGTGGAGACCTCGCGGACGACGGCGATCGTGGACGGCGTACGACGGGCCGCCGCGCAGCACATTCTCAGCCACCTGGAGGTCGCCGACCCCGGTCCCCGGCTGCGGATGACCGTCCGGATGTGGATCACCGCCGTCGAGGCGGCCTCCCTGATCTGGCTCGACGAGGACAAGCAGCCGCCGGTGGAGGAGTTGCGGGACTGGCTGGTGGACCAGTTCGTCGCCGTGCTCAGTGTGACCGCGCGCCGCGACCCGCAGACCGCGGCCCTCGTCGACGCCCTCGCGGTGGATGGCTGAGACTGGTGCCGTGAAGAGTCAGGACACCCCCTTCGAGGGCGGCCCCATGGACGGGCGGGTGCTGCCCGTGCTGCTCGGCATGACCGGCCACCCCCCGAAGACGTACCGCATCCCGGTCCCGGATCCGGCCGGCGGCCCGCCCACCGTCCTGGTCTACCGCCGCGTGTCCCGGGGGCAGAGCAGGCGCCTGGGCCTGTCCCAGGGCTGGAAGTACGAGTACGACCCGACGGGCAGGGGAGCCGGCGGCGGGCCGAGGTGGCCGTGGTCGAAGCAGGACCCGGGCCGCGGGCCGGACGACACCGACGGGTGACAGGGGTCCGCCGAACGGCGCACATGTGCCGCGCGGACCACGCATACACATCCGATAATCACGTGATCATCGCGATACGGAACGGAGAGGCCGTCCCGCATCGGAGGTGATGACGTGTCAGGAAGGTTCCTGCGGCTGGCCTGTACGGCTGCGGTGGCGGCGGCCCAGGCCGTCCTCACGCCCCTGCCCGCACTCGCCGCGCCCGACCCCGCGCAACCGGTCGCCGAGCTGCTGACCGACCTTCAGCAGGCCTACCGGCAGACCGAGCAGGCCACCGAGACCTACAACGCGACGGCGGAACGGCTGCAGCGGCAGCGCGCCGAGGTGACCCGGCTGGACGACGAGCTGGCCCTTGCCCGGCGCTCCCTGCACACCAGCAGGACCGAGGCGGGCCGGCTGGCCCGGCAGCAGTACCAGAGCGCCACCGGCCTCTCCCCGTACATCCGCCTGCTGCTCGCCCGTGACCCGCAGCACGCGCTCGACGAGGGCCACGTCATCGGCGAGCTGGCGCGCGAGCGGGCGAGGACGGTGGGCCGCCTGGCGGACGACGAGCGCAACCAGGCCGGTCTGGCCCGCCGGGCCCGCGCGGCGCTGGACAGCCGACTCGCCCTGGCCGAACAGCAGAAGAAGCAGCGCGACGAGGTCCGCACCCGCCTCTCCGACGTGGAGCGCATGCTGGTGTCCCTCACCCCCGACCAGCTCACCGCGCTCGCCGACCTGGAGCGGTCGAAGACGGCGGACGCCCAGCGCAAGCTCACGACGTCCGGCGCCCTGGGCACCGCCACGCCGCCCCCCTCCCCGGCCGGCGACCGCGCGGTGCGCTACGCCGTGCGGCAGCTGGGCAAGCCGTACCAGTGGGGCGCGGCAGGGCCGGTGTCGTACGACTGCTCGGGCCTGACCTCGCAGGCCTGGGACCACGCAGGCACCCCCATCCCGCGCACCAGCCAGGAGCAGTGGGCCGACCTGCCGCACGTTCCCCTGAACCACCTGCGCCCCGGCGACCTGGTCGTCTACTTCCCCGAGGCCACCCACGTGGCCCTCTACCTGGGCGACGGCAAGGTCGTCCAGGCCCCCCGCCCCGGCGCGAAGATCAAGGTCTCCCCGATCGCCGCCAACCCGATCCTGGGCGCGGTCCGCCCCGACCCGACGGCCGCCTCCCTGGCCCGCTACACGCCCCCGGCGATCCCGAAGACGGCGACGGAGGGCCCGGACGAAAGCTTCGGGACATTGCCGCCGACGGTGCCGACCTCTACCTAGGCGAGGCGCGGGGCCGTCTCGGCATGCGCTGCGGACACCCGCCTGAGGGGCGCGGGGAACTGCGCTACCAGCCCCCACGCACGCGTACCCGAAACTCAAGCCAGCAGCCCCGAGCTCTTCCACAACCGCCGCCCGGCCCCCCGAAGCACCCCGATGTCGTCCAGGAAGTCGGTCAGCCGCTTCGCGCCGGTCTGCATGACCTCCCGCCGATGCCCGCTCGCCCGCACCTGCGCCACGGCCTCCCGCCGGTCAAGACCCACGTTCGTGTAGACCTCCGGATTCACGAAGGCCACCGAGAACACCCGCGCGAACTCACCGGAGGTGACCCGGGTGAACTCCTGCGACCACCGCGGCGCGGTCACCATCTGCCGGCGCAGCTCCTCGCGGGCGTACCGCACGTGCCGGGCCTCCTCGACCACGTGGATCCGGGTGACCCCGCGGACGAGCGGCTGGACCCGCTCGTCCGGGAAGGTCAGCCGCTGCATCCAGTCGAGCACCTCCTCGCCGAGCAGGGTGGCCGTGAAGGACCCGGGCGTCGTGGAGATCGTCTTGAAGAGGCGGCCCAGGTTCTGGTGGGCCCGGCTCACCGGGTACCAGGGCGCGTCACCGCGCTCTATCAGCCGCGCGAACATCTTCGAGTGCCGGCACTCGTCCTCGATCTCGGTCAGCGCGTAGCGCACGTGCGCGGTCGTCGCCGCCTTGTCGTAGATGTGCCGGACCAGCAGCTGCATCAGGATCAACTCGAACCAGATGCCCAGCGAGGCCAGCGCGGCGGCCTCGTGCTGGGAGAGCAGGATCCGCTGCTCCTCGCTCATCCGCTGCCACATCGGCGTGCCGTACAGCGACACCAGCTCCGGCGGCCAGAACCACTTGCCCTCCTCGAAGGGCGCGTCCCAGTCCAGCTCCTTGTCCGGGTCGAAGGAGTGCTTCGCGGAGGAGACCAGCAGCCGTTCGGCCACCTGCTCGCGGTCCTTGAGCAGGCCGAGCGCGTCCCGCAGTCCGTCGACCGCGTCGGCTTCCGTCAGGGTCGTCATGGCTCCCTCACCTCGTTACCCGGGGGTACGTCGTCGACTCTTATGAGACCGCTTGTCAGCAAGCCGGTCAATCCCCCGCGCACGACTTGCTGACTCCGTGTCTCAGAACCCGAGTACCGCCCGCATCACCGACCGGGCGATCGGCGCCGCGTCCCCGCCCCCGCTGATGTCCGAACGGTCGGCCGCCGCGTCCTCCACCACCACCGCCACCGCGACCTTCGGCTCCAGGTCGTCGTCCGCCTGCGCCCAGGACACGAACCAGGCGTACGGCACCCCGGAGTTGCCGATGCCGTGCTGCGCGGTGCCGGTCTTGCCGCCGACCGTGGCGCCGCGGATCGCCGCGTTCGTGCCGGTGCCCTCCTCGACCACGCCGACCATGAGTTCCTTCATGCGCATGGCCGTCGCGGCACTCATCACCTGCCGTACAGGACCCGCCCCGCCCATGCCGACCGTCTCGCCGGTCCGCCGCACGGTCCGCTCCACCAGGTACGGCGGCCGGGCCAGCCCCCCGTCCGCCACCGCCGCCGCGACCATCGCCATCTGCAGCGGCGTGGCCCGGGTGTTGTACTGCCCGATCGACGACAGGGCCAGCTGCGCCTTGTCCACGCTCGTGTCGAAGGTGCTCGGCGCGGCGGTGAACGGGATCCGCACCCGGGTGTCGTTGAAGCCGAACGCCTGCGCCGTCGCCGTCATCTGCGCCGCGCCCACGTCCACGCCGAGCTTCGCGAAGACCGTGTTGCAGGACCACTCGAAGGCCGCCCGCAGCGAGGCGTCCCCGCAGCCGTCGCCCTCGTTGGTCAGCCGGGTCCTGGTGCCCGGCAGCCGGTAGGGGTCGGGGGAGTCGGTCGGCGCGTCCAGGTCGGTGACCACGCCCGCGTCGAGCGCGGCGGCTGCCGTGACCACCTTGAAGGTCGAGCCCGGCGGATACGTCTGCCGTACCGCCCGGTTGAGCATCGGCTTCTCAGGGTCGTCGTTCAGCCGCGCCCAGGCCGAGGTCACCGCCTTGCCGTTGCCGGACAGTTCGGAGGGGTCGTACGACGGGGTGGAGACCAGGGCGAGGATCCGGCCGGTCGACGGTTCGATCGCGGCGACCGCGCCCTTGCGCGAGCCGAGCCCCCGGAAGGCGGCCTCCTGGGCGTACCGGTTCAGGGTCGTGACGACGTTCCCGCCCGGGTTCAGCGCCCGGCCGGTGTCGTTCCACAGCGGGAGCGGCGACAGCAGCGGGTCGGTCCCGGAGAGCACCGCGTCCTCGGCGTGCTCCAGGAACGTGGTGCCGTACAGCTGGGAGGCGAAGCCGGTGACCGGGGCGTACAACGGGCCCTGCGGGTAGGTGCGTTCGTAGCGAAGCTGCTCCCCGCTGTCCCGGGAGCCGGTGACCGGCGCGCCGCCGACCACGATGTCGCCGCGGGGGAGGCCGTAACGGGCGATCGAGTTGCGGCGGTTGGCGGGGTTGTCGTCGTACTGCCGGGACAGGACGACCTGGACGCGGGCCGCGTTGACGAGGAGGGCGAACAGCAGCAGGGCGCACAGGGCGCGGGCCCGCCGGATGTACCTGGCCGTGCCGGCCCGGCGGCGGCCGTACTCGGTGCTCATGGGGCGACCTGTCCGTCGTAGTGGCGGCGGGCCGAGTCGCTCACCCGGATCAGCAGGGCCACGATCGCCCAGTTGGTGACGACCGAGGAGCCGCCCTGGGCGAGGAACGGCATCGCCATGCCGGTCAGCGGGATCAGCCCGGTCACCCCGCCCGCGATCACGAACACCTGGAGCGCGACGATCGAGGCGAGCCCGACCGCGAGCAGCCGGCCGAAGGGGTCGCGCAGGGCGAGCCCGGCCCGGTAGCCGCGCTCGACCAGCAGGCCGTAGAGGAGGAAGATCGCGGAGAGTCCGGCGAGGCCGAGTTCCTCGCCCGCGGTGGCCAGGATGAAGTCCGACTTGGCGGCGAAGCCGATGAGGATGGAGTGGCCGAGGCCCAGACCGGTGCCGAGGACCCCGCCGGCCGCGAACGCGAAGAGGGACTGGGCGAGTTGGTTCGGCCCCTGCCCCGCGTCGATCGAGGCGAACGGGTGCATCCAGTCCTCGATGCGGCCGTGCACGTGCGGCTCGAGACGGCCTACGGCGACCGCGCCGAACACGGCGAGCAGCAGGCCGACGGCGATCCAGCCGGTCCGCCCGGTGGCGACGTACAGCATGACGACGAACAGGCCGAAGAAGAGCAGCGAGGTGCCGAGGTCGCGTTCGAGGATCAGGACGCCGACGCTCACCAGCCAGATGGTGACGATCGGGCCGAGCACCCGGCCGGTCGGGAACTGCATGAACCACAGCCGGCGGCCCGCGTACGCGAGCGCGCTGCGGTTGGCCGCCAGGTACGCGGCGAAGAACACCGCGAGCAGCACCTTCGCGAACTCGCTGGGCTGGATGGAGAATCCGGCGACCCTGACCCAGATCCGGGCCCCGTTGACGGCCGGGAAGAGGATCGGCAGGAGCAGCAGGACGAGCGCGGCGGCGACGCAGACGTACGCGTAGCGCTGTAGCACGCGGTGGTCGCGGAGCATCAGCACGACCATGATGAAGAAGCCGACGCCCAGGGTGGACCAGACGAGTTGGGCGGGGGCCGCCCGGTCTCCGGGGGTCTGAAGGTCAAGGCGGTAGATCAGGACCAGGCCGAGTCCGTTGAGCAGCACGCCGATCGGGAGCGGCAGCGGGTCGGCGTACGGGGCGCGGAAGCGTACGGCGAGATGGGCGACGAGCGCGAGGACTCCTAGGCCGGCGCCGTAACCGGCGGCACCGGGCGGAACGGTACCGGTCTTCGCCAGGCCGACCGCGCAGTAGCCGTACACGCAGAGCAGGACGGCCAGCACGATCAGGGCGAGTTCGATGCCACGGCGCCGGGGGAGGCGTACGGCGGAGGTGGGGGTCGCGGTCGCCGCCAGGGTGGTTCCGGCCTTGGTCATGTCCGGAACTTACCCAAATAGTGTGAGTCGAGTGTCTTGTGGGTCGGCACCAGCGTGGCGTACAGCTCCGCGCCCGCGGTGACGACGCCTCACCAGCCGGCGGGGTCGGCGGGGTCGTCCGGGCCGCCGGGGCCGAGGAAGTCGTCGATGCCGCCGGAGGTGCCCGAGGTGCCGGAGACGCCGGCGGTGTTGCCGACGCCGTCGAGGCGGCCGTCGTCGGAGGGGTCGTCGACCTGGCTGGTCCCCGTCCCGGCGCTGTCCCAGCCGTCGTCGGCGAGGGCGGGGGCGGCGCCGCAGAGGGCGACGAGGGCGGCGGCGACGGCTATCGCGAAACTGCGGGGGAGCATGGGGCCTCCGGCGGGCGGTTCGGTGGGGAGCTGGCTAGTTGCCACGCTAGGAGGGGTGCCGGGGGGCCGCGCTCTGCGGTGAGCCGAAGGGGGGTGGCGGTGGTGGACCGGGTGCGGGTGCGTGGGGGTTGCTCGCGCAGTTCCCCGCGCCCCTAAAGGGGGCGCACTGCAGCGGCCCCTTCCTTTAGGGGCGCGGGGAACTGCGCGACAAGCCCCCGCCGGCCCGCAGCCGGTCCACCACCGCACGCCCCCTACGGGAGCGTCAGCGTGGCCACCGCGCCACCATCGATCGCGTTCGCGAAACACAGCCGCGCGCCCAGCACCTCCGCCTGCCCCACCGCGATCGTCAGCCCCAGCCCGTGCCCCTTGGCCCCGCCCTCCGTGCGGAACCGCTGCGGGCCGTGGGCCACCAGGTAGTCGGGATAGCCGTCCCCGTGATCCCGCACGGTGACCTCCTTCCCCTCCACCGTCAGCACCACGGGCCCCCGCCCGTGCCGGTGCGCGTTGGCGACCAGGTTTCCCAGCACCCGTTCCAGCCGCCGCCGGTCGGTCTCGACCCAGACGTCCCGGACGACCTTCACCTCGGTCTCCGTCCCGGACGCCCGCACCACCCGCTCGGCCAGCGTGCCCAGGGCCTCCGCGTCGGTCTCCAGCCGCTCCCGGCCCGCGTCGAGGCGGGAGATCTCCAGCAGGTCCTCGGTGAGCGTGCGCAGCGCGGCCACCCGGTCCCGCACCAGTTCCGTCGGCCGCCCCGGAGGCAGCAGTTCCGCCGCCGCGTGCAGCCCCGTCAGCGGCGTCCGCAGCTCGTGCGCCACGTCGGCCGTGAACCGCTGCTCGCTCAGCAGCTTGCTCTGCAGCGACGCGGCCATCCCGTCCAGCGCGGCGGCGACCGCGGCCACCTCGTCCTGCGGGCGGGTCGGGTCCTTGGTACGGGGGTCGTGCACCCGGGCGTCCAGGTCGCCGGCGCTGATCCGCCGGGCCACCTGCGCCGTGCCGTGCAGCCGCCGGCTCACCCGGGTCACCGCGAACGCGCCGACCAGCAGCGTCGCCCCGATGGCCAGCGCCGACGACCAGAGGATGGAGCTGTCCAGGGCGGCGATGGTGCGGGCCTGCTGGGAGTAGTCGACGGCCACCGCGAGCGCCCGGTGCCGGTCGGCCGGGCCCGCCGCCCACATCGTGGGGCGACCGTCGTCCCGGGCGACCATCGTGCCGCGGTCCCCTGCCAGCGCCAGCGCCCGCAGCTGCCCGGGCAGCCCCCGCGGGTCGAGGTGCGCGCCCCGCGGCAGCGCGTCCCCCGCCTCGTACGCGCTCGTCGCCTCCGCGAGCCGGCTCAGCGCCTGGTCGCGGGCCTGGGCGACGGTCTGGTCGGTGACCGACACATGCACAAGGACGCCGAGCAGCGCGGCCAGCGCGCAGCACATCACCGTGATGAACGCGGCCGACTTCGCCGCCAGCGTCCCGGCCCAGCGGGGCAGCCTCATCGCGCGCCCGCCGAAGCCGAAGCCGAGGTCGGTGCCGGTGCCGATGTCGATGCCGACGGCACCGGGGTGCGGGTGTGGTGCCCCTTGCCGGTGCGCAGGAACTCGTCCCGGGAGAACACCAGCGCCTTCCGCTCCGGGTCCCACGCCCAGGTCGTCCGGTACTCGTACCCGCTGATCCCGGCCGGCGACCGTACGATCACCGTCCGTCCGGCCAGCTCGACGCCGATGATCGCGTCGTCGTCGTCGAGGACCTGCATCAGCCGGCCCTTCTCGACGGTGTACACGCGCAGCGCGGTCTGGTTCGTCGGATACAGCCGGAACCCGAGCGTCAGCTCGTCCCGCCCGTCCCCGGTGAGGTCCCGGTAGTACGGCTTCAGCAGCGGACAGCGCGCCCCGCCGCCGCCCGCCGTGCACTCCTCCATCCGCTCCGCGGTCTCGTGGTACGCCCCCTTGGATCCGTAGTCCGCCGGGTCCGAGGCGATCTCCGCCCGTACGACCGCCACCGGATCCACCCGGCGGATGTCGTCGCCGGGCACCGTGACCCCCTTCACGGGCTCCGTGCTGCCCTCGTCGTAGGGCCAGGCCGGGCTGGACGCCGGCCGCAGGTCGGGCCAGAGCTTCGCGGGGCTGACCGCGGTCGGTGCCGCCCCGGCCCCGCGCAGCCCGCCGGAGTCGCCGCAGCCGGCCGCGGTCAGCGCCAGCAGGGCGACGGCGGCCGTGGTCACGGCGGTGCGGACGGGACGACGGGCTGGCACGCTGCTCCTGGCTCGGCGGGGGCGGGGGCGGGGGCGGGGGCGGTAGTCGGTGGTCGGTGGGCTGGCAGGCCCCGTACACCTTATTCGCAGATTTGTAGGGAAGTCCTTTTTGCGCCTGGGGCCGCCGACGCACGGGAGAGGCTACTCGGCGAGGTCCTCCAGGAGACGGGCGGTGGACAGGCCGGCCCGCAGGTAGGCCACGAACAGCTCGTTGTGCAGCGCCCAGGGCGAGCGCCTGGCCCGCACCAGCCGGATCGCCTCCTCGGCCGTACGCCCCTGGTACACCAGTGTCTGCGCGACCACGAGCCCCGACCGGTTGTACCCGCTGTAGCAGCGCACCAGCACCGACCGCCCCGCGTCCAGCGCCTCGCCGGCCGCCCGCGCGAGCCGCATCACCCCCGCGAGCTGGGTGCCGTCCAGCGGTCCGTCCGGTATCGGCCACACGTGGTGCTCGACCCCGGCCGCCGGACCGTGCCCGGGCAGCCGCAGCAGACTCTGCACCAGATCGAACTCGTCCCGCACCACGGCAGCCTCCAGCCGCCCCGAACGCGCCCGGAACTCGTGGCCGCCCATCCACAGACCGGGCAGCACCTCGCTCCAGGGACTGTCCGGAGCCGGCACGTCGTACTGCTCCCCACGGATCCGCACCGGCGCCTCCCCGCTGCGCGCGCCAACCCCTGTCAAAGGTAGCGGGGTTCTTGCCCCTGGAGCACCCCGCCTGTTCCCATGGTCGAGGGGTGATGACGCAATGAGCGGACTGCGCGTCGTGCCGGCCTGGCGGCACGGCCAGGAGCGACTGTACGTATGCCTCACGGACGGAAGGAACATCGCCTGGTACGACCGGGAGGCCGGCCGGGTCAACCTGCTCAGCGAGGAGCGGCGGGACGATGTGCTGGAGACCCTGCGGCCGTTCCTGACCGGCCCGGTCACGATCGGCCCGCCACCCGTGCCCACCCCCGCCGAACTGGCCCGGCTGAGCCTGCATCCCGACGACGACCTGGCACCCAACCGCCCCGGCGAGGCGCTGCTGGTCGCCCTCGACCGGGACCCCGGTCCGGCCCACCGGCTGCGCCCCGACCCGCGCCGCCGCGCCCTGGCCGCGGAACAGGCCGTCGGCGACGCCCTGGACCGCCTGGACGGCGCCGGCTGGCACGCCCTGCACTCCGTCCCGCTGCCCGGCGGCGACCGCCTGCACCACCTGCTGATCGGGCCGGGCGGCCTGTTCTGCGTGTACTCCCTCTACGCCCGCAAGCAGAAGGTCCAGGTCGCCGATCCGATGGTCACCCTGGGCCGCCGTGACCCCCGGCCGCTGCTGCGCCGCCTGCGGGCGGACGCCGACCGGGCCTCGTACGCCCTCACCGCCGAGGTCCGTCCGGTGCTGGCCCTGACCGAACCGGCGGACGTCATGCTGACCGCCCCGCCGCGCGAGGTCCACATCCTCCGCGACCGGGACCTGGACACCCTGTCCCGCCTGGGCGGCGTCCTCAAGCCGGCGGACGTGGAGGCCCTGCACGCGATGGCACGGGACCGGAACACGTGGGTGAGGGTCTAGAGCTTCCCGGGGCAGAGCTTCCCGGGGCAGGGCTTCCCGGGGCGGGGCTTCCCGGGGGCGGGGCTTCTCAGGGCAGGCCCGCTCGGAGCAGGCCCGCTCGGAGCAGGCCGGCTCGGAGCAGGGCCGCTCAGGGCAGTTCCGCGGCGCGCCCCGCGTCCAGCAGCGGGGCCAGCAGGTCCCCGTGGTCCTGGACGCGCGGCGCGATGTCCCCCGCCCGGAACACCAGCTGGCCCGCCGCCCGGCACTGCGCGACCTCCTCCCAGGTGACCGGCGCCGACACCGTCGGCTCCCGCCGCGCCCGCACCGTGTACGGCGCGGCCGTCGTCTTCCGCCCCGCGTTCTGGCTCCAGTCCACGAACACCTTCCCGGGCCGCAGACTCCGCGTCATCCGGTGCACCACCAGCCGCGGCAGCGCCCGCTCCGCCTCCACCGCCAGCCCCTTCGCGTACTCGCTCACCCGCTCGCTGGACGCGCCCCGCACCGCCGCCAGCAGATGCAGCCCCTTCGACCCGGCCGTCTTGACGTACGCCTCGATCCCGTCCGCCGCCAGCCGCTCCCGCAGCCACAGCGCCACCGCACAGCACTGGACCACCGTCGCCGGCGCGCCCGGGTCCAGGTCGAAGACGATCCGGTCGGCCTCGTCCGGCGTCCCCACCGGCCACTGGTGCGTGTGGAACTCGGCGACCAGGTTCGCCGCCCACATCAGACTCGCGAGGTCCTGCACCAGCACCATCCGCGCCGCCCCCTCCGACCGGCGCACCTCGGCGGTCGTGACCCACTCGGGCGTACCCGGCGGCACGTTCTTGGTGAAGAACACCTGGCCGTCGGGGCCGTCCGGATAGCGCAGGAAGGACACCGGACGGTCCCGCAGATGGGGCAGCAGGACCCCGGACGTCGTCGCGTAGTAGTGCAGCAGCTCGCCCTTGGTGAACCCGGTCGCCGGGTACAGCACCTTCTCCAGATTGCTGAGCGCGACCCTTCGCCCGTCCACCTCTGTGATCGGCGTCATACGATGACAATCTCATACAAATCCTGGTATTCGGACGGAGGGAAACCGCACGTGCGATCCATCTGGAACGGCGCGATCTCCTTCGGGCTCGTCAGCATCCCGATCAAGCTGGTGAACGCCACGGAGAGCCACTCGATCTCCTTCCGCCAGGTCCACACCGAGGACAACGGCCGCATCCGGTACCGCAAGTTCTGCGAGCTGGAGGACCGTGAGGTCACCCAGTCGGAGATCGGCAAGGGGTACGAGGACGCCGACGGCACGATCGTCCCGATCACCGACGAGGACCTGTCCCACCTGCCCATCCCCACCGCCCGCACGATCGAGATCGTCGCGTTCGTCCCGGCCGACCGGATCGACCCGCTCCAGATGGACGCGGCGTACTACCTCGCGGCCTCCGGTGCCCCGGCCGCGAAGCCGTACACCCTCCTCCGCGAGGCCCTGAAGCGCAGCCACAAGGTGGCCATCGCGAAGTACGCGCTGCGCGGCCGTGAGCGCCTCGGCATGCTCCGGGTGGTCGGCGACGCCATCGCCATGCACGGCCTGCTCTGGCCGGACGAGGTCCGCGCCCCCGAGGGCGTCGCCCCCGACGTCGACGTCACCGTCCGCGACAAGGAACTCGACCTCGCGGACGCCCTGATGGACACCCTCGGCGAGGTCGATCTGGAGGACCTGCACGACGAGTACCGGGAGGCGCTGGAGGAGGTCATCGCCGCGAAGGCCTCCGGCGAGAGCCCGCCGGAGACCCCCGAACCGGCGCAGGGCGGCAAGGTCCTCGACCTGATGGCGGCCCTGGAGAAGAGCGTGCGGGCGGCGAAGGAGTCGAGAGGGGAGGCGGCCGGGGCCGGGGCCGAGGAGGCGGAGGTCACGCCACTGCCGGGCAAGAAGTCCGCGTCGGGGGCGAAGAGGACGACCGCGAAGCAGGCGGCGGCGAAGGAGTCCGCGGCGAAGCAGCCCGCGCCGAAGAAGACGGTGACGAAGAAGGCGGCGGAGGGCAGGGCGGGGGCGGAGAAGGCGGCGGCCGCGAAGTCCACGGCCGCCAAGTCCGTGGCCGGGAAGGCGCCGGCGAAGAAGGCTGCTGCCAAGAAGACGGCTTCGTCTCCCAGACGCTCCGCATGAAAGTGCGCCGGCGCGTGCCAAGGGCCCGCGTCGCGTCCGTTCAGCGCCTCGACTCCCCTGAGGGGCCGTCACCGCGCGTCTCCACGGTGCCGTTCGGATCCCGTCCGCCTGTCCTTGCGGCGCTTGCGGGGTGCCGCCTGCGAAGAAGCGCCGTCCGAAGCGCCCCTTCAGGGGCGCGGGGAACTGCGCGACCGGCCCACACCGGCCCGCGGCGGTCGCCGATGCGTGCCAGACCCGCAGGGTGTGCGGCCGCGGGCCGTCGCCCGGCCGGTTATCGCCATCCGCGATAGTGCATATTCTGGCAATTCCGTAGATATGCCGCATGCGTCGCGCAATGCTGGATGAGGGGGGAGGCCCGCTGCACGGCGGGCAGACAGGTTGTCCCCGTTCGTGAAGGCATTGTCATGCGTGCACTGCATTTCCACCCCCTCGGCCGAACCCGCGCCCTGTCCCTCACTCAGGTACGCACCCCCGCGGCGGAGGCCGGCCGGCCCGCCGATACGGCGGCAAGGACCACCTCGGGCCCGCCGGGCGACACGCGGGCCGCCGGTGCGCTGCCGGGGCTGTCCGCCGCGGAGTGCGGACTGCTGCTGATCAGGCTGACCTTCGGACTGCTGCTGGCGGGCCACGGCGCGCAGAAGCTCTTCGGCCTCTTCGGAGGGCCGGGCCTGGCGGCCACCGGCAGAAGCTTCGACGCCCTCGGCTACCACCCGGGCAAGGTCTTCGCCGTGATCGGCAGCCTCTCCGAAATCTGCGGGGGCCTCGGTCTCGCGGTAGGCCTGCTCACCCCGCTGGCAGCCGCCGCCGTCATCGGCGTGATGATCAACGCGATGGCGACCGTGAGCGGTGCCCACGGCCTGTGGATCCAGAACGGCGGAGTCGAGTACAGCGTCGCCATCTGCATCGTCGCCCTCGCCCTCACCGCCATCGGCCCGGGCCGGCTCTCCCTCGACCGGTTCTTCCCCTGGCGCTCGGGCGGCTGGCTCCCGGCGGCCGTCGCGCTCGGTCTGGGCGGCATCGGTGCCGCAATCGCGCTGAGCATCTGACATCCGTCGGCATCCGTCGACATACCTCGGCACTCGCCGGCCTCCGCGTCCGGGCGGCGGGGCCGCTGCCGCCATCCGTGTGGAAGCCCCGCGGCCCGGAGTGACCTTGTCGCGGCTCCGTGCGCGTGGCACCCCGAGCGGCCGAGTCACCCCTCCTACATTCCTCCTACATTCCGGCTGAGCTCGGCATCCCTGGGAGAGACGTGACCCGGTCCCGTATCCGTTCCGCGCTGGCCCTGCCGGCCGCCGGCCTGCTCCTCGCCACCGGCTGGCTGACCGGCTGCGGGGACCTGACACCGGCCGGAGACCCCGCCGGCACCCGGCAGCCCGCGCCCGAGGCCGGCCACGACCTCCCGGCCGGACCGCGGCTGCAGGACCCGCCGGAGCTGGTCAGCCGCAACGGCCTCCTGAAGGCGGCCATCGTGGTGGAACGCCGGAAGGTGCGGGTCGGCGACCGCCGGCTGTACGCCACCACCTACAACGGGGCGTACATGCCACCCACCCTGCGGGTACGGCCCGGTGACCGCATCGACCTCACCATGACCAACCGCGTCGACGCCGACACCAACCTGCACACGCACGGCCTGCACGTCTCGCCGCACAGCCCCTCCGACGACGTCTTCGTCGCCATCAAGTACAACCAGTCGTACCACTACCGGTACCAGCTGCCGTTCACCCACCCGACCGGCACGTTCTGGTACCACTCGCACGCTGACATGACGTCCGCCCCGCAGGTCGCGGGCGGCGAGTCGGGCGTCGTCATCGTCGACGGCCTCCAGCAGCACCTGCCCCCGGCCCTGCGCGGCATCACCGAGCACACGATCGCGTTCAAGGACTTCCAGGTCGAGGGCGACTCGATCAGGACGCACCCGCTCAAGATCGGGTCGCCGACGAACCGTACGGTCAACGGCCAGCAGAACCCGGTGATCAGGATCCGGCCGGGGGAGACCCAGCTCTGGCGGCTCGCCAACATCGGGGCCAACATCTACTACAAGCTCCACCTCCAGGGCTCCCGCTTCCGCGTGATCGCCCAGGACGGCGTCCCCGTCCGCAAGGCGTACGACCAGGACACGATCGTGATCGCGGCCGGAGCGCGCTTCGACGTCCTGGTCCAGGGCGGCCCGCCCGGCGTCACGCGGCTGGAGACCCTGCCGTACGACACCGGTCCGGCCGGGAACAAGTTCCCCCGGGCCGACCTCGCCACCGTCGTCACCGGCGGCGCACCCGTGCAACGGGCCGCCCTGCCGACCGACATCGCCCCGCACGAGGACCTGAGCCACGCGAAGATCGCGGCCCGCAGGACCGTCGTCCTCACGGAGAACAAGGCGGGCACGAATTTCTACATCAACGGCCGGATGTACGACCCGCACCGGACCGACTTCACGGGCACCCTCGACACCGTCGAGGAGTGGACCGTCCGCAACGACACGGACGAGACCCACTCCTTCCACATCCACACCAACGACTTCCAGCTCATGAGCATCGACGGAAAGGCCCACGACCCGTCCCACGCCTGGTACGACACCATCGACGTGCCCGTCCGCGGCAAGGCGGTCCTCCGCATCCACTACACCGACTTCACCGGGCGGACCGTGGTCCACTGCCACATCCTCAACCACGAGGACATGGGCATGATGGCCGTCCTGGACATCGTCGCGCCCCGCGCGGACTCGCCCGGCAAGTGACCGGCCGGGGCGACCGTGGCGGCGGTCGTACGCTGGCCGGGGACAGCCCTGGCTCGCGGCTGGGAGGGCCGGCACGGTGCTCAGCCGCATGTTCCCGACCCGGCCGCGCTGGAACTGCTGCTCGGCGCCACGCTGGTGGCACTCCGCACCCGGCAACGGTCCGCCCGCAAGCCCCCCACCGCACAGGCCCCGACCTCGGCCTGACGCCTGTCACGCCCGCTACGGCACCCTCGTCCGAGCAGTGCGTATCCGGGTCGTCGTACCGAATCGCTCCACTGCTCGAATCGCTCTACTGTGCGGCTGTCCGGCGACCGGCTTCATCTCGCCGGTCCCGTCGGCGTCGGCTCCGACCCAACCCCCTCGCGCTGGAGACGGCGATGAGGAAGGAGCCGCCCACCGTCATCGGGAGGTGGGAGGAGAAGGGCGGGAGAGGGGGGTGCTCAAGGAAGGTCCGGGCGAAGGCAGTCCCGAGCAGGCCGGCGGTCAGCGTGATCGCCCACACGAGCAGTACGCGCAGCCACGTGCTCCGGTTGCTCAGCCAGGAAGTCATTGCCTCATCATGCCCATGATTCCCCTGGCGTCCACAGTTCCTGATCAGCCATGCTGTCCTGGCACCGACTGGCGGCCGCAGACCGCAGGGTGCGAGGGGCGGGGGACTGGTGGAGCAATCGCAGGTCGCGGCTGTGTCGTCGGAACAACAGAACATCCGCTACCGGTTGACGATCCGTCAGCGACTGCTGCCCATGCTGCCCGGACTCGGTGTCGTCATGCTTTCCCAGGGCCTGTTCTGGTTCGAGGGGGGATCGTTCGACCCCGTGATCGTCCCGGGGCTGTTCGTATGGGGTGTCCTGCTGCCTCTGGTGCAGATCGCCACGCGGGGGTTCGGGGTCACCCTCACGCCGTCGGCGGCCGTCGTGCACAACTTCCGCCGCCGGACCATCCCGTGGGCGAACGTCCAGGCCATCCAGATCGAGTCGCTCCTCGGCAGCCGGACCGTCGTGATCTACGAAGCGGGCGGCCGTCAAACCCGCCTGCGGGCGCCGACGACCGGGTTCCTCACCTGGGACCGCGACTTCGAGGGGAAGTTCCACACCATCGGCAGGTGGTGGCTGGACCACCGCGGCCCGGACTGGGTTCCCGTTCCGCCACCAGGGGTGTGGTGGGGCGGCCCACCGGCGTCCCAGGGGAACCCGTACGCTCCGCCCGCGTAAATCCTCGTGTATCCCGGTGTATCCCGGTGAATCCCTGGCCGTCGGGATCCGATGAAACGTCTAGGCGTGTCCGCCCCCGGCGGGCCCGTTCAGGGCGATGTCGTCGGCGTAGTAGTCGCCCTGCGCGTACCAGCCGTGCACGTAGATCGTCGCGCTGGTCTGGGAGCTGCCCGTGGTGAAGGAGACGGTCAGTCGGCTGTAGCCGGAGGGTGAGGTGGTCCAGGTGGAGGCGCCGCCGTTCACGCCCAGGTAGACATTGGAGCCGCGGACCCAGCCGCTGAGCGAGTAGGCCGTGTCCGGCCGCACCGCGACGGTCTGGTCGCACTGCCCGGTGTCGCGCGAACTCACCTTCCCCTGGAGGGCCTTCGAGCCCGCGTGCACGGGGGAGGAGACGATCGAGCCCGGGTTTCCGGCGCAGTTCCACGGCGAGAGACCGCCCGACTCGAAGCCGGGGTTGGCCAGGACGTCGGAGACCCCGCTCGTGCCCGGGGCGGTCGATGTCGGAGCGGTCGACGGCTGCGTGCTTGCCGTGCTCGCCGCGCCCGTCGCGGGAACGGGCCGGGTGGCCTTCGTACTTCCGGGGATCAGGAGAGAGCAGCCGAAGCCGACGACGGCCGCCGCGGCGACCGCGATCACCACGGCCGCCCGGCGCTGAACTGGCCCCAGGCGCGGCGGCCGGGTGTCGCCGTCGAGTACAGGGCGCCCGGGGAGCCCGGGGAGTTGTTCCGTCCCGCCGCCGTCGGGGACAGGCGGCAGCTGCTCGGTCTCACCGTCGGCCGGGGCGTGGGGGACGGCTGCGGTCACGGTCGCGTGGCCGCGGTAGTCCTTGTCCTCGCGTATGTCGTCAAGCAACTGGGCCAACGCGTCGGTGTTGCGCATGCGCTGCACGCGGATGGGCTCCAGCGGGGTGCGGTCGTCCGGTGTGGGCACGGTGCTCTCCTTCCGTCCCGTGGCACAGAGCCAGAGCTGTCCCTGCGGACTCATACGCAACGCCCGCTCCGGAGGTTCAGCCCGGCCTCGCCCGAAGGAGCCACGCCCGCCTCGGTGCGCCTCGCGGCCTCGTGCGCACAGCAACGTGCTCAAATGGGGCATGGCATCGTCCTGGACCGGTCACCGGGTCCGCCTACGCGCCGTCGAACCCGAGGACTGGACGGCGTTCATGCGCTTCGCCGTCGCCGCCGACGACGGGCGGGGAGGGAGTCGGCTGGATCTGCCGCGATCCGCCGAGAGCTGCCGTGCGTGGACGCAGGAGCAGTCCGTAGCCGCGTCTGATGACGACCGCTTCCAACTGGCGGTCGAATCGACGGCCACGGGAGAACTGGTCGGCACGGTCGGCTCGCATCGCACCGGCCCTCGTTCGGGCTGGTTCGAGTGCGATGTCATGATCGGCGCCGACCACCGGGGCAGGGGTTACGCGACGGAAGCCGTCATGCTCCTGCTTCGCTTCATGTTCGCCGAGCGGCGCTACCACAAGTGCCTGGCGGCGGTCTTCGCGCACAACGAGGCGTCGTTGGCACTGTTCCGTCGGCTCGGCTTCACCGAGGAGGGGCGGTTGCGGGAACATGTGTTCTTCGCCGGCCGACACCACGACCTCGTCATGATGGGCATGCTCGCCGAGGAGTTCGACCAGCGGCACACGACGAGCGAAGCGGGCGAGGCATGACCTGTTCTGCCGAACTGCCGGATTGCCGAACTGCCGTGTTGCCGTCAGTCGCGCAAGGTGGCGCGCAGGCGCAGGCCGACAGGTGCGAGACCTTCGAGGGTGGTGACCTGGTACCCGGGTTCCGGCCCGGTCGGCTCGCTCAGGTGGTAGCGGCGGGCGGTCTGCGCGGTCAGGAGCGTCAGCATCGCCATGGCCAGAGCGGCTCCCTCGCAGCCGTGCGGCCCGGTACCGAACGCGAGGAAGGCCCCGGGTTTCGCCGGCGAGCCCGCGTCGTCGAGCCAGCGCTCGGGCCGGAACCGGTCCGGCTCGGCGTGTTCGCGTGCGTCGCGCTGGGCGGTGTAGGGGCAGACGAGCACGGTGGACCCGGCGTCGATGGTGTAGCCGGCGAGCTGGGTCTGTCGGGGAGCCTGCCGGGTCAGTAGCCAGCTCGGGGGATACAGCCGGAGCACCTCGCTCACCAGTGCCTGGGTGTATCGCAGGTTGCCGAGATGGGCGCTCGTCGTCGCGGCAGGGTCCGCGGGCAGCGCGGCGGCTTCGGCCGCGACGCGGCTCGCTGCCCGGGGGTGCCGGGCCAGGTGGAGCAGGATCCATCCGGCTGCCCGGGAAGGCGTCTCGAAGGTGGCGACGGTGATTCCGGGGAGAGTGTCGACGACGGCCTCTTCCGGCAGCAGGCCGTAGTGGGGGGAGGGCCGGAGCATCTGTCCCAGCATGTCCTCGCCGAGCCGGCCCGATGAACGGCGTCGGCGGACGATGGGCCGCAGCGCGTCGGTGAAGGCGACTTGCTGCCGTGTGCGGAACCGCCGTGCCGGTGTGGGAACCCAGCGCGGCCATACCCAGCGCGAGGGGCGTACGAGCACCTCCCGGGCCAGGAAGAGCTGTGAGGCAGGGGCCAGCAGGGTGGGAGCGTCTTCGGAGAAGAGGTAGCTCACGCCGATCTCCGCCAGCGTGTGCCGAACCGGGGGCAGCACCTCGACGTCCCGGTCCGTGGGCCACTGGTCGGCGAATCGAGCGGTCTGGGGCGCGATCTCGCCGATCCGGGCTGCCACCGCCTGCGCACGGAGTCCGCGCATGCGCGCGGCGTGAGCGTACGCACGCTCCTCGGACGTCGGTGTCCCGCTCGCCCGCTTCAACGGCGGGAAGAGGGGTGACGACGCCTTCGGGAAATCCTGGGCACGGCGCAGCACGGATTCACACGGCCCGGCCGCGGCTGCCACGTAGACACCGGGTTCCAGCTGCCAGACGTCCCCGCACTCCTCGGCCCCTCGGCGCGCCAACGCCAGCCGGTCGCGGCTCCAGGCCGCGAAGCCTCCACCGGCCAACCGCGGCGGCTCGTCCTTTCGGCCCATGAGATCGCCCCTGGCTCCCGTACCTGTCCAGGCCGACGTCGTCGTCGGCGGCGTGGACGAAAACCGGCGGGCACCCGAGGGCGCCCGCCGACACTGCGGTCAGTCCTGGTCGTCGCCTGCGTACGCATTCCACTCGTGGGCCCCGTACGCACCGTAGTGGCGGGTGAAGGACAGCTTGCCGAGCAATTTGGCGATCATGATGCACTCCTCTCGCCTGTCTTCAGCGCCCAAACCACATATCACATTTTGCCACAAATGCCCTGTATTGGCGGAGTCGATTCCCCGATTTCCGGCGCAAGCAGGGGGAGCGGGTCCGGGCCCGCTGGGGAGCTCGTACCACGCAGCCATGCGGACGGGAGGAAGCCGGAAGTTTTCACCGGTCCTGTCTCCCCTGGCCGTCTACGGGGTGTCCTGCCCCGGCGAGACGGGACAACGGGGGCGGACCTGCTCCGGAGGCCAGACGGGGCTGAGAGGGCACTTGTGCCATGCCCTGACCTGCGACGGAGAGGCTGCCGGTCGTGAGCCGAGCTGCGACCGGCTGAATAGCCCCCTACGTCGCCGTCTCCCCCGACGGAGGACGTGCGGGGCCACTCACTACGTGCTCTGCCTCTCGGCTGTCGGTCTGCCGTTCGGTCGGGACCGGCGCTGCATGGTCGACAGGGGAGTCTTGGCATGCAGTGACTTACTCCCCGGGCTTCCCCTGTTTCCCCCTTGTTCTGGTGCGGCTGTGCTGCGTGCGCATTCATCAGCAACTATCCGGTGCCATTTACCGCTTCTGTGCCCTGTAGCGCCTCATCAGCACAGTGATCCGCGCGTGGTCTGCCTGGCCGTTGAGTTCGGCCACG
Organism: Streptomyces sp. NPDC048291; assembly: GCF_043201715.1. NCBI lineage: Bacteria > Bacillati > Actinomycetota > Actinomycetes > Kitasatosporales > Streptomycetaceae > Streptomyces > Streptomyces sp. NPDC048291. The sequence goes on along the minus strand of NZ_JBICZC010000004.1, from coordinate 129,581 downwards.
AGATCGTCGGGACACAACTCGTAGAGATCACCCCACCATCGACGTCCTCGGTTGTCCCAGACCCGATACCCACCCGGGACGCCTCGGGCGACGTAGCGTCTCCTGCTCACGATCTCCACCCCTGTTCCGGACACGGTGTGTGCTGCCTCCACCAGCGGGTCGTCCCTGCCCGACCCGATGGCCCTCTGGTGTTCCCAGGGGTCATACCTCGCGTTGATCATCGGGTTGTGACAGCGCGGGCACGGATGCTCGTGGCGGCTGTGAGCTGTGCTTGAACGACGACCGGCAGGCCAGACCCACAAAGCGCGGCTTGTGGGGTCGCGTATCGGCACTTGCCGACAGGATAGAAAGGGCGCTCCTGACGCGACCACTGCTTTAGGAGTTCGATCTGCATTCGCCCCTGGGGGCCGTCGACGGCCGGCCCGGCGGTGGTTGTCGGACGGCTCTGGCATCCTGCGCCGGTGAGAATGACATGGTCCGCCTTCTGGGCGCTGATAGCCACCCTGAACGGCAGAGCCACGGAAGCGAGTTGCCAGCGCCTGGCCGACGAGTTGAGCCGCCGTTCCGTCCCCGACATCATCGGCTTCGCGGAACGACATGCCGAGGCCCTGTACCGGCTGGACCAGGAGAAGTTCGGGAGGCTTCCCGTCGCCGACATGACGGGCCGGGACGGCAGGCCTTTCCCGCAGTCTGCCGATGGGTTCCTGTACGCCCGTTGTGCTGTCGTCGCCGCAGGACAGGCCGTATGGGAAGGCGTCTTCTTCGACGTCGACAAGTTCGCTCCGTACACCTCCACCGAGTGCGACGGGGAGTGGCTGCTGTATGTGCCGGATCGGGCATACGCACTCGCTACCGGGAAGGTGTGGGGCCACTCGACCCGGTACTGCTTCGAGAGCTACTCCAACAGGGACGGATGGCCGAACCTGGGGAGCTGAGGTGCACTACTACTTGATGGGGACCTCGTAGGTCGGTCCTCCTGGCGCCGGTCGTTGTCAGTGCTGCTTGCTAGTTTGCCCAGTGGAGTGAGACCGGTCAGAGAACCTTCGAGGTCCGCGGTCAAGGGGGGTGGGCACAAAGGTCCCCGGGAGCCACCTCGGGACTATGTTGCAGGCCGTGGATCCCCACCCCCCTCATCCTCCGCTCCTTCGGGAGGAAAGCGGCCGGCGCCGCTTTTCCAGGAGCGGCTTCTGCCTTCGGTCTCGTCCGCACGATCGTGAACAGGGCTGAACAAGACGGAAGCCGAGACGGACGGCCACGCAGGGTTGAAGGGCCAGGCCGGCCAATTTGCTGGTCTGGCAGCTTCGTCCATACGACGATGCTGCCATGCACCACGCAGACAACGAGGAAGAGCCGATCAAGCTGATCCGCCGCTACGTCACGCCCGACCGGCGGTACCTCGAACTTGGCGGCGCCCTTCTCGGGATGAGCGGTCGCAACCGAACCAACTTCCTCCGGAAGCTGGGCCAGGCTGCCGGTGAGATCAGTCCTCGTGAACTGGACACGCTGCTTGACGGAGGGTGGCGCGAGCGTAAGACGGCAGCCTGGCTCGTCGCCGTGGCCGGCAGATCCGAGTTCCGCGATCGTCTCGGCGAACTCTGCGCCGCCGCTGACGAGGCTGCCAAGCACTGTCCCGGCAGGCTGACATGAGTCCCCGCCGAGAATCGCCACCACCAGTCCGTCACCAGTCCGTGCACTGACCTGTACGGACGGGCCGGATGGATCCCAGCGGGCTTCGATAACACTCCCCGTGATTCCCCGCTCGATCTGGTGCGGATGTGGTGCGGTCACGGGCGCGCGGGCCAGGCGTCTGGTCGTCGTTGGGAGGCGTGGGAGGGGCCGGGGACGGCTCGGCCAGGCACGGGGCTGTGGCAGCCCTGTTGTCAGTGCGTGCGGCTATGTTGCGTCAGCCAGGATGGGTGTTGCTCTGGGAGGGGCTGTGGGAGCCAAGACGGGACTGCTGGTGTACGCCGACGGCGACATACCGGGGCTGCTGCGACGAGTGGGGCCGGCGGACCGTGACCGGACGGCCGCCATGATGCGGCGGCTGTATCCGGGTCGGGAGATCGAGGAGTGCGAAGGCTCGACCCTCTGGGACGGCGTGTACCCCCCGAAGGGAACGGCGTACGCGGCCAGCTGGCCCGGGGTGGAGGTCATCGGTGACCAGAGGGTGATGATCGAACTCCCCTCCCGGCTCCCGGAGCACCTGGTGGCGGCAAGCGCCGGCCGACGGCTCGTCCTGCACGCCATGCACAGCGTCGTCGACTGGCTCGCGTTCGCCGTATGGGAAAACGGGCGCCTGGTCCGCTCGCTCAGCTTGTCCCCGGACAGCGGCGTCGTCGAGAACATCGGCGAACCGCTCCCCTTCGAACTGCCCTACTGGGCCGGGAACCGTCCGGCCGGCATCGTGCCCTGGCCAGACGAAGACGAACGGCCGTACCCCCTGCCTTTCCACCCCTTGGAGCTGGGCGAGGACGCGTTGAGGGCACTTTGCGGCTTCATCCTGGAGGGGCGCCCCGAGACCGATGACGTCGACGCAGACGCCATCGAGCTGCACGGATTCCATACACGGGACCCCCTTGGGCCCGATCTCGCATAACAGGAAGCGGAGTTGCGCAGAGCCGCGGAAGCCATGGCCCCGCCGCGCCTACACACTGGGCCCTGATGGTTCATTGAGCCTCTTCAGCGATGGCGCGCGAGGGTGAGTACGGCCTTGTCGATTGACGTCAGGCGGTTCGGGCTGCAACGGGCATGGCGAAAGATCCGCCAGGACTTCAGCCGCGCGACGCCGCGTTCGGCTGGCGCTCGTGCGGCGGACAGCGCGCGGTTGACGGCCTGCTGGGTGGGCGTGAGGGCCTGGCCCGGTGGGCGGCGGAGCGGCGTTGTCACCCAGGGGCCGGCGCCGATGTAGGCGCGATCGGCCAGGACGGGCACGCCTTGGCGTTCGTAGACGGGCTCTTCAGCCAGGGCTGCGGCCGCTCGGGTGCGCCGTAGCGGGCCGCCGCTGCGGCGATCAGGGGCAGCAGCGCGCTGGAACGGTGCCGCCGGACGCGCTGGCGGTATTCGTCCTCGGTCACCAGCCGGTCGTAGAGGTACGCAGCCATCCCGCCATGATCCTCGCCACGGAGAGTTCGGTCGATGCGGTTTCTCTTGTGTCGGTGCCGAGCTGCGAACCGCCTTCAATTGGCATTGATTGGGGCCACGCGGGAATCCACCGGCTTGGTCTTCGGCCGGTGGATTCCCGTTGATCCCCACGCGATGTTGATCTGCTCAGTGCGTCAGGTCCAGCACGGCCGTGCAGTGCGGATCGTCCTCCGGCTCCTCGAAGAGCTCCCGCTCCTGCGAGCGGGAGAACACCTCCGCGATCACGGCCGGCCCTGCCTCCGCGAGCCGGACGTCGCAGGCCACGACGCCGGAGTCCCCCTGATGGCGTACGTACAGCCGCATCCGGCCCTCGCTCCGGTACAGGAAGCCGACCAGCAGTGACTCGGCCTTCTCCCGCTCCTCATAGCCCGGAACCGGGCAGTTCAGCGCGGTCAGCAGCGTGTGTGCCCGGTCCTCCGGCAGCTCCTCGGCGGGCACCTCCTCCGCGAGCTTGATCAGCGGCGCGTCGAAGACGTGGTCCACCTGACCGCCGGAGTAGAAGCGCACCTCGCCCGCCTCGTGGCGTACGCGGCTGACCGCTTCCCACGGGAGCAGTACCTCGTCCTGCCGGAAGAGCGGGATCTCGTAGACGGTGAGGAGATCGGTGACGGTCGCCTTCCGCCGGCCGAGCGCGATCCGCACGGCCGGCGTCCCGCCGGGGCTCGGGAGGACGCCGCGGACGCGCATCTTCTTCACGATCGGTGCCTGCGTGTAGAGGATCAGGTGACCGGTCACGTCGGCTTGTGCCACGGCCACTTCCCACGGCGTCATTGCGGGTGTCTCCCTGTTCAGCGCTTGAACTAGGCGGCGGACCGGTTCATCCAGTTGGGGCACTTCCTCATGCCCTTGCAGTAGGCGGTGATGACGCCGATCATCTGCCCGCTTCCGGCGTCGTACCGATCGTCCTGCGTACGGCGGGTGACCTGCGCCTTGACGATGATCTTCACCTGGGGGTGCGTGCCGTCGAAGGCGTAGCCCCAGTATTCCAGGCCCCCCTTGCCGTCGTTCTTGTCCGCCTTGCCGTTCAGAGGGGCGTTGACGATGCGGCAGGTGCGGATGTTGTGGTTGCCGGAGAAGTGCGCCCAGCCCAGTTCGCTGTTGCCGATACGGGTGGGTATGTTCCGCCCGTCCAGGTCCTTCTGGTGGCACTTCTTGGTTTTGTTCCAATGGGGGGCATCGGCGTGTGCGGCTCCCGTCTGCCCCAAGGCCACGATGGCGGCCGAGAGGGTGACGAGCGACGCTTTCGTGATCCTCTTCAAGTACCTGACCATGTCACACAACTACCGCCCGACTCACCCGATTTCAGTGAGGTGGCTGACGCGTTCTGGCGGGCTTCCTCCGCATTCCATCGAGAAGGCCCCGGCGGGTCACAGTGCCGTGAGGCTTTGCCGAGGCGAGCTGGTTCGGCCCACCCCTAGTGGGACGGGAACAGTCGTATGCGCAGGACGAGGCCGGCTTGAGGTGCCTTGACTCGCCGGAGGCGATCCACCGCCGATATCACGGCTGTTTCGATGGTCACGAGGAAGCCGCCAACGCGAAGATCGCGAAAAGCCTGGAGGAGGACGGCGATGTAGCTTGGCGAAACCGTGCAGGCATGGAGGCCGCCCGGGACAGGGGCGCCCTCCGTTTCTTTCTGTGAGTGATGCACGTGTACGGCAGCACCTATTCTGCCGCTCACAAGCGTGCGACTGGAGGAACATGCCCACCGCTGACTGGACACTTACGGCCGACGACGTCGTGGCCCTTCCCATCGACGATCTTGCTCTTCGGGTACTGCGAGACGCCCGACAGAACAACGAGTGGAACTATCGAAATTGGTTGCTCAGCGCTAAGCAGCATGGTTACCGCGGTCGCCAGGATGCTGTGCAGGCACTCAGCGAAGCATGGGGCTGGCTCATCAACCGTGGGCTAGTCGCACCTGACGTTGATCAGAGCGCTAATGAGGCCTTCTTCATCAGTCGACAAGGACACGAAGCTCTGACCCGAGGGCTTCCGTGGATCCGTGCTGTCCAGAGGCTCGACATCCAGATGGTGCCTGTTCTTGAAGGCGCGGCACGTCCGCAGTATCTGCGCGGTGACTTCGAAGCCGCAGCCCTGATGGCGATGAAAGAGATCGAGGTTCGCGTCCGAGCGATGTCGGAGCTCCCGGCCGGTCTCGTGGGTACCGCGCTGATGCAGGCCGCCTTCAGGCCTGGGAAAGGCGACCAAGAGGGGGGTCCGCTTTCTGATCAGGATGCTGAAGGTGGTGAGGCGGTCGCCATCATGGAGCTCTTCAAGGGAGCTATTGGTCTCTTCAAGAATCCGGCGAGCCATCGAAGAGTCGACTACAGCGATCCCACCGAGGCGGCTGAGGTCGTCCTTCTTGCCGACCTGCTTATGCGGCTACTCGACAAGATCGAGACAAGCGCAACCTGACGGGGGTAGAAGGTCAGGGAGATCATCACGCTTCCTGACCGACTTCGTACGTGCGACGCAGGCGCGCCGGTCAGGCATGAACGGCGCGCTCCGGTGCCGTGCTGCTTTGAGTAATGAGTGTGTCGGAGGTGTGTCGCAACCACTGAGAGACAACGAGAGAGGGCGGCAGTCAGTGAGACTGACTCCCGCCCTCTTCTGTCGGCATCCGCCCTGGTCAGTGGGTAAATTTACCCACCTGATTGGCGAGTGCCCCCGGCAGGATTCGAACCTGCGCACACGGCTCCGGAGAGCGCGCTCCTGACATGCTGGATTGTGGCTCTGACCTGCGTGGCGACGCCGGGGCGCGCCTGTTGTCCGCGAACTCACACGCTCCCCACACGTCGGCCAGCGTCAAGGAGCCTGGACTACTCCAGAGAGTAGTCATCCTTGAGGATCTTTGGGGTGTCCTTGATCTCCAGAACCTCTAGCTCGACCTCTAGTTCGGCGAGTCTCTGGGCGCATCGGGCGAGGCTCACTTGAGAGAATGTGAAGAGCGCTTCCGGCGTGGCGGCGCGCCCTCCAAAGGCGAGAACGATCTTTGATGGTTGGAAGTCGTCGGGAATCTGACGCTTCCCCTTACTTTCTCGCCTGACGACTTCCTGCATCTTCGGCACCGTGTCCGGCTGGCGACGTAGCGCTTCGGCGGCTACGAGGGCTTGGTTAAAAAGATGGCTCGCTGAAACGGAGCCACCCATGCGCTTTACGTGGATAAGTTCATCATCTGGGCCTAGGAGATCGCAGACCTCGAAACCCTTAGGGTGCTGTCTGGTGTACAGCAACTTCGTATCCAGGCGCAGGAAACGCGAGTCGTCGTGCTGGACCAGGAGGTTGTATCTCCCCTCGACGGCGGCTGCAATATTTCCGTTTTTCTTTACCTCTTGCGGCCAGTCGGAGACCGAAAGTGTGCTTCTCTTGCTCAAGATTTTAGCGACTCGCTGTCGCAGCAAGTCTAGGTATGCGCCACCAATGTCGAACCAGCGTCCTTGATGGAATACATACCTCTTTCCCTCGTGATCGGTTTGAAACGTGATCCACTTATCCCCGTGAATGGCTCTGGAGATGGGGAATCCATCACTGTTAAGTCCCTGTATGGTGATTCGCTTCAGGGCGTCAAAGCGAGTCGAGGCCTCGCGGCGAGCCAGTGGTTGCAGGAGGTGGTACAGCTCCAACTCCTCGGGTTGTTCCTCTCGACCTGCGCCAGCTCCACGGATCTTGTAGCTGTCGGCTTCTCCGTGGTCGCTCTCCTGCCACTCGGCCGGCCACGTAAGAGCGATGAGTGGCGACCCGGGCTCCAGAGCTTGGGACAGCAACCTCTGAAGCTCAGTGGTCTCGGGCGCCCCAGGGCGCAGCGGGCGCGTGTGCTCGAAGTGTTCGAGTCCCTTAACGGGCGGCTCATTCTCAACGGTTTCATGCAGGTAGTTCAGGTCGGCGAGCAAGTCCTGCGGACTCTTGGCAAGCGGCAGGCTTAGCCCATCCGCTCCTCTGACCGTCGCGTAGCTGTCTGCCTTACCGGCAGCCGCCGTCAGTCCGGAGATGGATATTCGTCCGACCAGTCGGCTAATGACCTCGCCGATTTCTTCAACACCGAAGGCGTCCAATGGCGCACCGGATGGAACGCTAGTGCGCGCGGTTCTGGCCAGCGTATCCATTGTGTGACTCGTAAGAGATCGCACCTGGTCTGCGCTCGCTTTGCGTATGGCAAAGCGAAGACCGAAGCCGGGGTCAAGGAATATGGGATTTAGGAGTATGTGCCCGAAACCCCATGTTAGTGCATAGTCATATCCGCTTTGTGGGACTATCAGCGCTGCTGCTGAAGTTAGGTTCTTGAGTTGTGGATTGTGGCCAACCAGTGAGACGAGGTGAGGCATCCATCGAGGTTCATCTGTGCTTATCTTTCCCGTAATGAGGAGTGATTGGGTGCCGCTGATGGGGACCTCGCGCATCTGGAAATCGTCCTCGTTCTCTGCATACTTCTGCTGTATGCAGAGAACGATGGGTTCATCGCCGGGGCGGGAAAGTCGATAAACCGTCGCCTTCTTGGCCGGTGCCTGCTGACGAGCCATGACCTACCCCCAGAGTCAAAGGTTCCGCCCATGCGTGCAGGGGGCACATGTTTGCATATCTTGCCCTGTCGTCCTAGATGTCTGACGACATCCGCTTTCCCTCTCTATTCGAACTTCTGATCTAAGTGACGTCGGTGTTGTCGGCCGACTTGGGGTGCTGAGCTCAACGGTGGCGGTCGTAGGTGAGGGGCTGCAACACCCCGGGGTGTTGCAGCCCCTCACCAAGGTCGGACAGGTGGGACACGGGCGCTTCCCGCTGTCCCATCTATTTGTGCAGGTCAGTGCGCTAACCGGACAGTCGGACAGTTGGGACACCATCTGTCCGGCGCTGCCATGCGCACCTCGTGGCACTCTTGGCAGCGGGCAATGGAGGCAGCGAGAGGAGTCGGAGTGTCGGAGGCCAGTCCGCGCGGAACCTACCTGGTCATTTCGGAGAAGCTGCGTGAGCGCATCGGGGCAGACGAGAGCGCCGAAGTGCTCCCGTCAGAGGCTGACCTGATGCGTGAGTACGGTGTCGGTCGGAACACGGTCCGGCGGGCTCTCAAGGTTCTCGAAGCTGAGGGCATCCTGGAGTCCGCTCCCGGGATTGGGTGGCGCATCGTGCGGGATGGCGATCGTCGTCCCCTCGCGGATCGGATGTCAGCCCTGATCGCCGAGGACTCGTTGTTGGTGGGCGACCCGTACCCGTCCGAGTCGCAGCTCTGCAGTCGCTTCGGCGCCTCCCGCACGGCCGTACGTCGCGTCCTGGCGCAGATGGAGGGGAACGGTCTGTTGGCCACCGTCCACGGCAAGGGGCGTACGGTGCGCGCTCTCCCGGCTCCCGCTACCCGGCCGTAGTCTTGTCCGCCATGGGACTCACTGAGTGGGCGTACGCGCTCTCCGAATCGCTGCTGTCCGATCCGCTCCCGCGTCGGTGGGTGCACTCCCTGGGGGTCGCCAAGCGTGCCCGCTCCCTGAGCCCGATCCTGGGCGAAGACGCTGAACTCTTGGAAGCCGCCGCCGTGTTGCACGACATCGGGTACTCGCCGGCTATCGCCGTCACGGGCTTTCACCCGCTGGACGGCGCGCGGTTCCTCCGGGATCAGGAGGGCGCGGACGAGCGGGTCGTTCGTCTGGTAGCCCACCACTCATGCGCGCTCCTGGAAGCCGAGGAACGTGGACTGAGGCAAGAGCTACAGAGCGAGTTCGAGCTGGAGAGGCCGGACCTCGTTGACGCTCTGCTCTTCTGTGACATGACGACCACGCCGGACGGGACGCAGACCACGCCAGCAGAACGGCTGGATGAAATCGTGCGGCGATACGGCCCGGACACGATCGTCGGGCGGTTCATTCAGCGTGCGGCCCCGGACATCCACGCAGCTGCGGATCGTGTTGAAGGGCGCTTGGCGCAAGCCTCGGTTGGTGATCAGCCGATGTAGGGCTCACGTTGCGACTCGTTGAGGCCGTGCCTAATCCGCAGCATCATCGACGGGTGGATCTCCAGTCCATCGAGGTCCGTTGGGGCAACCCAACGGACCTCTTTCGATTCGTTGCTAGTTCGGAGGGAGCCGCCGACAGGGTGGGCTCGGAAGCAGATGGAAAACTGTTGACGGACCTCTCCGTCGTCGTACGCGAGCACGTGATCCGGGTCGGTGTAGAGCCCCACGATGTTGTCTACCTCGACCTCAATGCCGGTCTCCTCCAAGACCTCACGGACGACTGTGTCGGCGATGCGCTCGCCGATGTCGTGGCCGCCACCCGGCAGTGCCCACAGATCGTTGTCGGTCTTGTGGATGAGCAGAAGTCGTCCGGCATCGTCCCGAACGATCGCCGTGACCGAGGGCACCACTGAGTTGGCCTTCGGGGCGTTCGGGTCGCGGAAGTAGTCAATACGGCTCATCAGTTCATGCCTTCCCAGTTGGCCGGCGAGGAGATGGGGCGGGCCGATTCCCAGACCCGTTCCACGCTCTCAGCGTAGGCGTCGAACAGTTCGCCACCGGGAACGCGTCGAAGGTGCAGCACGGGGGCCATGTAGGCGCCGACACCGTAGATGTGGCCGTTGGCCAGCATCTCGTCATCAGCTCGGTAGATCGAGTTGTAGAGCGTGGTGTTGTGCAGCCGGAACTCAACACCGGGAAGGCCGAAGAGCGGACCGTAGTTGACCAGGGCGTTCCGGATCTTCGCTGCCATCGCCGGACCGATTCCCTCGTCGTCCCCGCGTACGGCCACGGCCTGCGACGCTGGCTCCCCCATGAGGAAGCGGATGGACACCCCTTCGGCTGACTTCTCTTTCACAATGCGATGGAACGTCGCGTCTTCGGTCAGCCAGAAGCCGGAGTACACCAGCACATCGAACTGGCGCCTCGCCTTGGAGTAGAGGTCCGTCCAGAGGGTCTGCATCACCACCGAGCGGTGCGGATAGAGCCTCACCAACTCCGCGTTGCCGGAGGCTGTGACCTCGGCCGACGTCCGTTCGTCGGGCCACAGGTACGACACTTCGCACTTCAACAGCGAGGCTGTCGCGTACTGGAAACGTCGGTACGGCTTGCGGTCGGGTTCGTTGATCCAGCGTTCGACCGTCTTGGCCGCGACTCCGAGCCGCTGCGCAACCTCGTCGAGCGTCAGGCCCAAGTCCACTATGGCGCCTCGCAGTCGTTCGTTGGCCACGCCAACCTCCGGCTTCCTGGGACGACTTGGTCGGACTTCACGCTAGCGAAGAACGACCTGAGCCGTACAGGTGCGAAGTCGAGCGTCGTCCGCCTCGGCAGCAATCTGTAGGTACATCGAGCGCGAGGGGCTCGCGAACCCAAACAGCCGAAGGGCTTGACGGACTGAACTCCCCTCTGCAAGATGAGGAACACGTAATACATGTTCCTCTCGAACGGCCCGGAGGGCCCTGTGAAACGGGCTCAAAGGAAGCCGCTGTTCCTTGACAACTGAATGGGGATCACGCCGCCTCTCCTCGGCCAAGTAGGCGGCCAGACGGGCCCTGGCCCGTGTGAAGAACAGCGCAACCAAACCCGTCTCGCAGCGCTCGCGCTGCGGCCGGTTGCCTCTCCCGTCCGTCCGGTCCCGTACTTGGTGCGCGGCCGTACGGACGGGGTTGCAGGGAGCCGCGAAGGGCTTCACCACAGCTGAGAGGAACTGTTCATGGACCGCCTGAAGAAGGCTGCTGCCGACCACCGCGAGGCTGCCGCCGTGGTGCGTGCACGCGGCAACAAGGCCAAGGCCAAGCGCATGGAAGACCGCGCGGACGAACTGGAGTCCGGCAACGTCACCGACGTGACCGACCAGCTCAGCGCGCTTACCAGCTGGGCCTTCCGGCGCTGACTCTCCGCCCGTTCATCGTCAAGCATGTGCGGCTCCCGGGGGGCAACCCGGGAGCCGCGTACAGGGACCTGTCTGGAGGCACCTGTGTTCATCAGTCTGACAGCCGAGGAGCGCGAGGAGTTGTCGCGCAAGAACGCCGAGGCGAACAAGCAGAGCAAGGACAACGCCCGTGCTCGCGGCGGCCGGTGATGGCCGGCGCTGAGCACGAGAGGACGAAGCCACCGCTTCCCGTCCGTCCGCCGCGCCCGCATCCGCACGCGGTGTGACCAGCCCCTGAACCCACCGCCCGCCGCGTTTCTCGCGGCCGGTCCCGGAGCGGTCGCCGTCTCGCCAAGGCCTGCGACCGCTCCGGCTTCTCTGTCCCTCCGATCCCAACTGGAGTTGGCCGATGGTCGCTGCCACGTTCGCCGCCGTGTTCGTCGCCCTGTACGTCGCTCACAGTGTGGGCGACCAATGGGTCCAGACCCACCGGCAATCCGCGCTCAAGGCCCTTCCCGGCTGGGTCGGCCGTCTCGCGGACACCCGGCACGTCGCCACCCTGACGCTCACCAAGCTCGCCGTGCTCATCCCGGCCACCGCGCTGCTGGGACTGCATCTGTCGGTGCCCGGCACCGTCGCCGGTCTCGCGGTGGATGCGGTCTCGCACTGGTGGGCGGACCGGCGTACCACGCTCGCGCGGCTTGCCTCGCTGATCGGCAAGGGCGAGTACTACCGGCTCGGTGCCCCGCGTCCCGGCCGTGACGACAACCCGCACATCGGTACCGGCGCCTACGCGCTTGACCAGTCCTTCCACCATCTGTGGTTGCTGGTCGCCGCGCTGATCATTGCCACTGTCTGACCCCTCGCACCACCGCCCCGGCATCTTGCCGCGAGGGTGCCGGATCGAATCCGGCCCGGGGCACTCACCCCCGCCGCACTCGCGGCCGGGGTCCCGGAGCGGTCGCCGTCTCGCCAAAAGGCCTGCGACCGCTCCGGCTTCCTGTCCCTCCGATTCAGGAGCCCCCTCATGCACGCCTACGTTGGCCCTCATCAGGCCGTTTCCGTGAACGACTTCATCGAACTGGCGCTGGGCACCCCGGCTGAACTGTGGCTCGGGGTGGACGGCGAGAGCGAGGTGGAGCGGGCGGCCCGGCTGGACGCGGCCCGCGACATCCTCGCCGACAACCCCGGCTTGCCGGACGACGTGACCCGCGTGGTCGCCGAGGTGATCGAGGCGCACGTCCCGCAGCTGTTCAACGTCGTCCCGCTCGCCCGGCCGGCGACTGGGCGCCGTCGGGCCTCCCGGAAGGGGGCAGCGGCATGAGCGAGCTGCTGACGCTGGACGGGCTGGCCGTGCCGCTGCGTGTGCTGCGGCTGCTGGCCGCTGACTTCGGGCATCTGCCCGCCCCGGACGTCGACTTGACCCGTATCTACCCCGACCGGCTGACCCTGCGCTTTCACGCGGGTCTGCACGCGTTCGAGGCATGGCGGGAGGCCCTGGCCGTTCCGCCGGAGACGGTGACGCACGGGGTGCAGGGTGACGGCACGACGCGCGTGCTGAAGGCGGCGACCGACTACGCGGGTGCGGAGGTGCACCTGTACGGCTACGCCGACGTGCCCGCCATGCTCGGGGGTGCGGCATGACGACACAGACCGTCGAGCGTCCGGCCGTGCCGCCGCTGACTCGCCCGGAGATGGGGCTTGCCGGTCTCGGGGCGCTCGCCGCTGCTGCGGTCGGTGCGCTGGGGTTGTACTCCTCTTTCGATGCGGTGTCGCTGGCCGCAGCGCGCTGGGGGTTCAGCAACCCGCACACCCTCCCCATCGCCATCGACGTGGCCATCCCGGTGTTCACGCTGGCCAACCTGATGCTGATCCGGCTGGACATGGCACTTGGGTGGGTCCGGTTCGTGCCCTGGCTGCTCACCCTGGTCACGTGCTGGCTCAACGTCGCGGCCGGGCACGTCCTGTCTGCGAAGGTGGCGCACGGCACGATGCCGCTGCTGTGGGTGGTGTTCTCCGAGATCGGCGCCCACGTCTACGCCGTGCGGATCGGAGCGGTCACCGGCCGCCGGATGGAGAAGATCCGGTTCTCACGCTGGTTCCTCGCCCCCGTGTCGACGTTCGCGCTGTGGCGGCGGATGACGCTGTGGGAGGTCACCTCCTACACGGACGCGCTCGCGCTGGAGCGTGAACGGCTGCTCGCCCGCGCGGACTTGCGCGAGCAGTACGGCCGCGGCTGGCGGCACAAGACCCCGCGCCGCGAACGCGTCCTGCTGCGCCTGGGAGAACTCGCCCCAGCCGCCGCAACCGTCGCCGAGGACCCGACACCGGAGCCGCAGCAGGCCCCGGACGAAGCAAAGCCGGAGGCGCCCAAGTCGCCGCGCAAGCGGCCGGCCAAGCCCGCGGCGAAGACACCACCGCGCTCCCTTCCGGACCTGCTCGCCGAGGCCCGCACGGTCACCGCCGGGTGGACGGATGCCGCGGTCAACGCCGAGTCGCTGCGTAAGGCGCTGCGGTGCGGCTCCGGCCCGGCACGGCAGGTGCGTGACGCTCTGCTCGCCGAGCGGGCCGACGGCCGCGCCCTGCACCCCGTGGACGGCTCCGGCGACGTCGCTGAGGGGGTGGCCGCGTGAACACCCTGGCCACCCTCCTGCTGTCCGTGCTGCCGTTGGCGGCCGGGTGGGCAGCGCATGTGCACTGGCTGCATGGCTGCCTGAACACCGCCCGGCGTGACCCGCTTACCGGGTTACGCACCCGCGACGGCTTCACCCGCCGCGCTACCGCCCTGCTCAAGGACCCGCGGGCGGTCGTCGTCCTCGCCGACGTCGACAAGTTCAAGCTGATCAACGATACCCACGGGCACGCGGCTGGCGACGCGCTGTTGAAGGCGACCGCGGACCGGCTCGCTCACCACGTCGGCCGCTCCGGCGTTGCCGGGCGGCTCGGGGGCGATGAGTTCGCCGCCGTCCTCATCGACGACCAGGGCACGGCCGGGGACCTGCTCGCCGTGCTGCACGGCGTGCTCGCCCGGCCGGTCGACGGCCAGGACCCCGACGTGCGCACCACGGTCTCGCTCGGGTGGGTAAGCGCCGCGGACTTCCCCGCCGACGACCTGTCCGGGCTGCTGCGGCGGGCGGATGAGGCGATGTATGCGGCCAAGCAAGCTCGCGCCGGAACCCGGCGGGCGGGTCTGGGCTGGCTGTTCGCCACCGTCACCGGTCGCCGCGCCGGCCGGACGGGCGCCCGCACCGATGCACCGGTCGTGGGGGTGGCGGCATGAAGTCACAACCCATCGTCGGCGCCGCGGTGTTCACCGCGGTGATGGAGGCGGCCGGGTTCCGCTGCCAGTGCAGCGGCGAGTGCGGCAACCCGCACGCCAAGGGTGACGGCCGGTGCCTGCACGAGCACGACCACTACACCAGCAAGCACGGGCGCCGGGTGCGGCTGATGGCCGCCCCCGGCGACCCGCTCGCCTCAGGTGTTGCCGCGGCCCGTCTCCCGGCGAGCGAGCTGCGCGCATGGTGCCCCGACTGCCACGAAGCCGCCGCCCGCCGGGCCAGGAAGCAACTCCCCGCCGCCCTGGCGGATCAGTGCGCGCTGTTCGACCTGAGCGCCGGAGAGGACCACGCATGACGGCCACAACCGAGCCGGTGAAGGCGTTCAGCTTCGGCGGCGGGGTGCAGTCGACAACCGCCCTGGCGCTGGCCGCGCGCGGAGAGCTGGACTACCGGACGTTCATCTTCGCCAACGTCGGTGACGACTCCGAGAAGCCCGCCACCCTGCGCTATGTCGAGCAGTATGCGCGCCCGTTCGCCGAGGCCCACGGTCTGGAGCTGGTCACGGTCGGTCGGGTCCGCCGCGACGGCACCAGCGAGACCCTGTACGGGCGGATCACCCGGGAGGGCTCGCGCTCCCTGCCCATCCCGGTGCGGCTGTCCCCGAGCGGAGCGCCGGGCACCCGCGCCTGTACCGGTGACTTCAAGATCAAGGTCATCGGCAAGGAGCTGAAGCGGCGCGGCGCGTCCCGCGACAACCCGGCCACCGTCGGCATCGGCATCAGCCTGGACGAGATCAGCCGAGCCAATACCCGGCGCTGCGAGCCGCACGAGCGCATCGAATACCCGCTGCTCGATCTCGGCCTGCGCCGGGCGGACTGCCCGCGCATCATCCGCAGCGTCGGCCTTCCGGTACCGCCCAAGTCGGCGTGCTGGTTCTGCCCGTTCCACCGGCCGGAGAACTGGCACGACATGCGCCGCGACGAGCCGGAGCTGTTCGCCAAGGCGTGCGACCTCGAAGCGCTGCTCAACCGGCGCCGGGACGCGCTCGGCAAGGACCACGTGTACCTCACCCGCCTGCTGAGGCCGCTGGCCGAGGCGATCCCGGACGGGGTCGACACGTTGCCGTTCGACGACACCGACACCGGCTGTGACTCCGGCTGGTGCATGACCTGAGCACCACCCCTCCCGGGCCTGGCCGCCCACCTTCCACAGCACGCGGCCGGGCCCGGTATCCCTCCCACTAGAGAAGGAAGTCTCAGTGAATCACCCCGACGACAACGAACTCTTCAACCGGCTCGAAGCTGAGATGGCTGCCGACTCCGGGGCCGAGGTAGTCGACCTGAACAAGGCTCGATCGGCGCGCGGGGAGTCGGCCGACCCCGCCCCCGACCCGGCTGCCGACTCCCGGCCGACCGAGTCGGCCGACCTGAGCGCCGACCTGAGCGCCGACTCGGTCGACGACGACACCGACGACCGGTCGACCGTGATGGTCGACGGTCCGGCCCCGGCCGGTCCGGGCCTGATGGACCGACTCCGGTCGGGCCAGCGGCGCGAGGTGATCCCCGGGTGGGCGAAGTCCAAGCCGGAGTTCGTCACCGCGCTGGGCTGGCTCGGGGGCTACGCCGGGCACACCGCCGCCTTCCACGCGGTGCGCTTGCCCTGGTACTCGCTCCGGCTGGCCTTCCAGGCCCCGTCCGGGGTCGCGAAGTTCGTCGGTGGCGCGATGCGCTGGGTCGCCGACACCGAGGGCGAGCCGCTGCGGCAGGTGGCCGCGCGGCGCGAGAACGTCGAGGAGTACCTGAAGCTGTCGCGGCAGCGTGACAACCGGGTCAAGCTGCGCAGCATCCTCATGCTGCTCGCCCTGGTCGTCGGTCTGCCGCTCGCCCTGGTGCTGTTCGTGCTCGCCCCCGCCTGGCTGGAAGTGCTGGCGCTGGCCCTGCTGACGGCCGGGTTCGGGTTCCTCGGTGCGCCGTCTGACAAGCCGGTCATCTCCCGCGCGGTCGTCACGACCGAGGTGGAACGCCTCACCTCCGGCATCGTCGAACGCGCCCTGGGGGCACTCGGCATAGCCGAGATCAACAAGGCGCTCGCCAAGGGTGGGGAGGGCATCAAGTTCCCCGCCCCGATCACCCGCGACGGCCCCGGCTGGCGCGCCGACGTCGACCTTCCCTACGGCGTGACCGTGCCGGACATCCTGGACCGGCGCGAGAAGCTCGCGTCCGGCCTGCGCCGCCCGCTGGGGTGCGTGTGGCCGGAGCCGGTCGCCGACGAGCACGCCGGCCGGATGCTGCTGTGGGTGGGCGACCGGCCGCTGAACAAGGTGCCCAAGCCCGCTTGGCCGCTGGCCAAGACTGGCACGGCGTCGCTGTTCAAGCCGCTGCCGTTCGGCACCGACCAGCGCGGCCGCAACGTCGACATCAACCTGATGTACGACAACCTGCTGATCGGCGCCATGCCGGGCATGGGCAAGACGTTCTCGCTGCGTACCGCCCTGCTGGCCGCCGCCCTGGACGTGCTGTGCGAGCTGCTGGTGTGGGAGCTGAAGGGCACCGGCGACCTGGACCCGCTCAAGCGGGTCGCCGTCGACTACGGCTCCGGCGCCGACGACGAGACCGCGGCGGCCACGCTGGAGTGCATCCGCTACGTCTACAAGGACCTGGAGCGCCGGGCCAAGGTCATCGCCTCGCTGCCCAAGGACAAGTGCCCGGAGAACAAGGTCACCCCGGAACTGGCAGCGAACCGCTCCCTCGGGCTGCACCCGCTGGTCCTCGCCATCGACGAGTGCCAGGAGCTGTTCAGCCACGAGAAGTACGGCAAGGAAGCCGGGACGCTGTGCACCGGGATCATCAAGCGCGGCCGGGCCCTGGGTGTCATCCTCCTGCTGGCCACCCAGCGCCCGGACAAGGAGTCGCTGCCCACCGCCATCAGCGCGAACGTGGGCACCCGCTTCTGCCTGCGGGTCATGGGCCAGCTGGAGAACGACATGATCCTGGGCACGTCGATGTACAAGAACGGCATCCGCGCCACCAGCTTCACCCGCTCCGACAAGGGCATCGGCTACCTGGTCGGCGCCGCCGACGAACCGCAGATCACCCGCGGCTACTACATGGACAACGAGGAAGCCGAAGCCATCTGCGAGCGCGCCCGCAAGGCCCGCGCGGATGCGGGCACGCTGCGCGGCATCGCCGCCGGCCAGACGCCGGAGCGGCGCGAGGCGGCCGATCCGCTGCTGGAGGACATCCTCGCCGTCGTTGCGGCGGATGAGGCCAAACCGTGGAACGACGTCACCGTCGACCGGCTCGCCGAACTGCGGCCGGAGAAGTACGGGCCGTGGGCCGAGATGGCCCCGGCCGACAAGGCGCGACAGCTCACCACCGCGCTCAAGCCGTACGGCGTGAGCACCGGGCAGGTGGCCCGGCGGATCAACGGCAAGACCGTCAACCGGACCGGCTTCGAGCGCGCCCACATCGTCACCGCAATTGCGGAGCGTGACCGAAACCGGGACGCGGGCTGACACCGAGGGACCTCTAGCGCTAGGGGGCCAACCCTCTAGCGCTAGAGGTCCCGCTAGCACCCCATACGGGCCCTGATCAGCACGCTAGGCGATAGGGCCCCACCTGCGGAAACCCCCGAAAACCGCCCCGGGAGGGCTCTCGTGACCCCGATCCTGCTCGCTATCGCACTCCTGCTGTTCGTCACATTCAGTTACGCCTCTGTGTGTGCGGCGAGCCCGTTCGGCACCTGCCGCAAGTGCAACGGCTTCGGCTTCGCCATGACCACCGACCGCAAGGGACGGCCCAAGCGCGGCAAGACCTGCCGCCGCTGCAAGGGCCACGGCAAGCGGATACGCGCCGGCCGCTGGCTCTACAACCGCGCCGCCCACACCTACCGCCAAGGCACCCGCTGACCCCAACCCCGGCCCATGGAAAGGAGGTTGCGGCGTGGCCGTGACCATCTCCCTCGCCCTGCTCTTCGGCTTCGTGCTCTTCATGCTGCTGCGCTCCAAGACCCTCGGCCCCGGCAGCGCGTTCGTGGCCGTGATGTTCGGCTTCTACCTCGCCTCCACCGGAGCCGCCGACACGATCAACCAGCTCATGAGCGCCGTCGTCAACGCGCTCCCCAACCTGTGAGGAGAACGGCCGTGAACGAACCCATCGTCGCCCGGCACTGGCTCGTCCTCGCCGCCCCCAAGGCCGCGCCCGCCATCGCCACCACGACCGTGCTCGCACTGGCCAGGATCTGGAACGCCAACGGCGCCGAACACTCCGTCGGTAACGCCGCGCTCATGACCGCCCTGTCTATCGGCGCTGCTGCGGCCGGGGCGTGCGCGAGCATCGGCCGCGCCGGAGACAGCACCATCGCCGGGACCGCGTTCGCCGCCTCCGGCGGGCTCGCCCTCGCCGGGGTCGCCGGATACGCCGACGGGTGGTCGCTGCCGCTGCTGCTGTGGGCGCTGGCCACCGCCGTCGCCTACGGGCTCGCCGCGCGCTACTGGCGCACCGACCGGCGCGAGCGCGTCGCCTACGAGCGGCACATGAGCGACCGGCGCGAGGAACGCGCCCACATCGAGCGTGTCGAGACCATCCGCGGCACGGCACAGATCGAGGTGGCCCGTACCGGCGCCGCCTACGCCGAACAGCTCGCGCAGGCACTCGTCACCCGCGCCGCACTGCCCGGCTTCGACCCCACCGCCCTGGAACGTGCGGGACTGCCCGAACTACCCGCCCTCGACATGAGCAAGGACCACTGACGTGGACATCGACCCCGACGAGATCGTCACCGTCGAACTGCACTGGGACAACGACGGGTTGCCCACGACCTACCGCCGCGACATCACCCGCCGCCACCTCGGAGACCTGCTCATGCAGATCGACGACATGGCCGCCCAGACGGACTGAGCCGTGTTCGAGATCCGCGTCATCTGCCCACCGGACGACGCCGACCGGATCGGCGCCGCTCTGACGGCCGCGTTCAACACCGGCCCGGCACGCCAGTACCCCACCCGCGACGGCAAGCGCACGCGGCTGTACTTCACCGCCGACCACCGCGACTCCAGCACCACCCCCACCCACACCGAAAGCGAGTGATCCACATGTCCGTGGGAGAAACCCCGCTCACCCTCGTCGGCAACCTCACCGACGACCCCGAACTCCGCTTCACCCCCAGCGGCGCGGCCATGGCGAAGTTCTCCGTCGCCTCCACCCCGCGCAGCTACGACAAGACCTCCGGCCAGTGGCAGGACGGCACGGCCATGTTCATCCGCTGCACCGCATGGCGCGACCTCGCCCAGCACATCGCCGACAGCCTCGCCAAGGGCACCCGCGTCGTCGTCACCGGCCGCCTGCGTCAGCACAACTGGCAGACCCCGGAGAGCGAGAACCGCTCGATGCTCGCCCTGGAGGTCGACGACATCGGCCCCTCGCTGCGCTTCGCCACCGCCGACGTCACCCGCGTCCAGCGCAACAGCAACGGCTCCGGGCCGTCCAACGGCGGGTGGGGTACCCCCGCCGGCACCCCGGCCCCGGCCGGATGGGGCACGGCGCCGACCGGCGACGAACCCCCGTTCTAGATACGCCCGGGGTGGGTGCCGTCTCGCCAAAGCCTGCACCCACCCCGGTCCCTCCCTGTCCCTCCAAGGAACCAGGAGAACCCCCAGCATGCCTCAACTGGACGACTCTGCCCAGCTCACCGCTGCCCTTGACGCAGCGTCGCGCGGCTGGCACGTCTTCCCCCTCATCCCCGGCAACAAGCGCCCCGCCGTCCGCGACTGGGAGACCCGCGCCACCACCGACCGCGCACGCATCACCCGGTGCTGGACGCACGCGCCCTACAACGTCGGCATCGCCACCGGCCCCTCCGGCCTGGTCGTCGTCGACCTGGACACCCCCAAGACCCCCGAGGACACCCCGCCGCCCGCATGGGCCATGCCCGGCGTCACCGACGGGAGCGACGTCCTCAGCGTGCTCTGCGAGCGCCACGGCCAGCCCTACCCCCGCGACACCCACACGGTCCGTACCGGCCGCGCCGGCCAGCACCTCTACTTCGCCGCGCCGGACGGCGAGGAACTGCGCAACACCGCCGGCGACAGCGCCCGCGGGCTCGGCTGGAAGGTCGACACCCGCGCGGGCGGGGGCTACGTCGTCGGCGCGGGAAGCGTCGTGGAACGGCGCCCCTACACCACGGTCAGCGAGGCGCCCGTTGCCCCGCTGCCGGACTGGCTGACAGCTCTTCTGCGTCCGGCGCCGCTACCCCCGCAGCGTCCGGTCACCGTCCCGCTCACGGCCCGCGACCGGCGCGGCAAGTTCCTGAACGCCGCACTCAACGGCGAGTTGGCGCGGGTCACGGGCTCCGGCGAGCACCAGCACAACACCGCGCTCTACATCGCATCCGTCGCCCTCGGTCAGTTGGTCGCCGGGGGAGAGCTGGAGGCGTACGAGGTGACCGAGAAGCTTGCCGAGGCGGCGCTGAGCGTCGGCCAGGGCGAGCGCGAGGCACGGCGCACCATCGCGTCCGGTCTGAGGGCCGGAGCCCATCGCCCCCGGACGGTCGCGGCATGAACAGCAACCCCGTTCCCTCGCCCCCAGACGAGCACGACAAGGGCCGCGACCCCATCCCCCCGCTGCACCTCTACTCCGTGCCCACCGACCCTCAGACGGCGCGTGAGGCGCCGCCGAAACGGGAACGCCCCCGCACGGCGTGGACTGCGGATCAGCTCATGGCCGCAGACTTCCCGGAGCCGAAGTGGGCCGTGCCCGGCATCCTCGCCGAGGGCGTGAACCTGCTCGCCGGTCCGCCCAAGGTAGGCAAGTCCTGGCTGTCCCTCGGGCTGGCCCTTGCCGTCGCGGCCGGGGGCCACGCGTTCGACTCCCTGCCTGTCGACGGCGGCCCGGTGCTCTACCTCGCCCTGGAGGACACCCCGCGCCGCCTCCAGACCCGCATGGGCAAGATGCTCGGAGGGCAACCGGCCCCGGCCGGCCTGACCCTGGTCACCGAATGCCCGCCGTTCCCCCAGGGCGGCAGCGACGCCATCGCCAACTGGCTGGACCGCAACCCGGACGCCCGCATGGTCGTCATCGACGTCTTCGCCAAGATGCGCGGCCCTGCCCCACAGGGCGTGTCCGCCTACGACGCGGACTACGTGGCCGTCGGCTACGCCAAGCGGATCGCCGACCACTACGGCATCGCCGTGGTGCTCGTCCACCACGTCCGCAAAGCAGGCTCCGACGACTTCCTGACCGAGGTCTCCGGCACCAACGGCATCGCCGGAGCTGCAGACGCCACCCTCGTGCTCAAGCGGGCACGCGGGCAGGCAGACGGCATCCTGCACGTCACCGGACGCGACGTCGACGAAGCCGAATACGCGCTTCAGTTCCAAGCCGCCTCCGGCGCCTGGCAGATGCTCGATGGACCGGTCACCGACCACACCATCGGTGACACCCGCGCCGCAATCCTCAGGCACGTCCGGGAGAACCCCGGCGCGCGCCCCCGGGACATCGTGGCCGCGCTGCCGCAGCTCGATGCCGAGAACGTCCGCCGTACCTGCTCGCGCATGGCCGCGGACGGACAGCTGACCAAGGACGGCACCGGCCGCTACTACCCGGACACCGAAACCCGGACAGAGGGCACGCCGGGGGTGTCCCAGGTGTCCGACTGTCCCAGTCCGTCACCTGACCTGCGCAAACAGGTGGGACAGCCTCAATCGGAGCTGTCCCACCTGTCCGACTCCCAACCCGCAAACGAGACCCCGGGGGAGGCCGATCGTGGCGCGTGACGAAATGCTCACGATCTCTGAAGTTGTCAAGGAAATCGGCGTGCCTCTCTCGACCTTCTACCGCTGGCGACAACTGAGGAAAGGCCCGAAGGCAATCAAACTCCCGAACGGTGCCGTGCGCATTCGCCGTTCCGAGTTGGACCGCTGGATTTCAGCTCTGGAGGAAGCCGCGTGAACGATCGCAAGGCCAGCGTGACTCCGGGCGCTCGTGAGAGCGAGCGCCCGGCCGGATCTGAAGAATCCGCGCTTTCCACTGACGTCCGTGTCTGGAAAGTCAGCAAGATTTCCAGCAAGACGGCGCCATACCAGCTTCGTTGGGTGGTTGCTGGGAAAGTCCGTCACGCGACTTTCACGACGTCGGCGCTTGCCGAGAGTCGCCGCTCGGAACTGTGGCGAGCCATGCGCAAGGGCGAAGCCTTCGACATGGAAACCGGGCTGCCCGAATCCGAGCTTCGGGCAGCCGCAGAAAGGGCGAGTGCCAAGCCGGACCCGTCATGGTGGGACTTCTCACGCGAGTACATGGCAATGCGTTGGCGAACTGCCGCAGCGAAGACACGTGAAGGGTTGGCGGACAGTCTTGCTACGGCAGCACTCGGCATGATGGAGGAAAGCCCCGGTGCGCCGGATCCAGAAGATGTGCGGCGCGCCGTGCGGTGGGCCGTCGTACCGGCTCACAAGGGCGACGAGCCCCCGCCGGAACTGGAGAAAGCATGTGCATGGCTGGAGAGCCACTCTCTGCCCCTGTCGGCGCTGAATGACTCCAAGGCCGTGCGGGACGTCCACTACCGGCTGTCATTCAAGCTGGACGGCAAGCCGGCGGCAGCTGACACCTACAAGCGGCGCCGTCGCGGGTTCAACACGGCCATGGAGTACGCCATTCAGGAGGGATACCTAGAGCGGAATCCGCTGGCTGGAGTCAAGCGGACTAGCTCCAACGGGAACGATGCCGTGGATCCGCGTGTGCTCGTCAATGAGTCGCAGGGTAGGCAACTCCTCACGGCCGTCTCTTATGTCGGCTCGGTGCATCGGAACCGGGGGCGACGACTTGTCGCGTTCTTCGGCTGCATCCTCTACGCAGCGATGCGCCCGGCGGAAGTAGTAGGGCTCAGGCTCTCTGACTGCCATCTCCCGGAAAAGGGATGGGGGACTCTCACTCTCTGGGAGACCCGCCCGATCTCCGGCAAGAAATGGACCGACTCGGGAGAGCGGCATGATAAGCGAGGGCTGAAGTCACGGGAGCCTGGCACAGACCGGCCGGTGCCGATTCCGCCCGTGCTGGTGGCGATGCTCCGAGCACACCTGAAGGAGTTCGGTACCGCCAAAGACGGGCGGCTCTTCCCAAACGAGCGGGGGGATCTTCTCGGCACATCCAGTTACTGGAGGGTGTGGCAGGAAGCCAGACCGCTAGCGCTCCCGCCGGACAAGGTGCTCTCCCCCCTGGCGCGGAAGCCTTACGACCTGCGGGCCACGTGCATAACGAACTGGCTCCGAGCTGGCCTTCCCGTAGCTGAGGTGGCCCGGCGCGCCGGCAACTCCCCGGAGGTCATCCACCGCCGCTACGCAGGTGTCATCGACGAAACCGAGGAAGAGAACAACAGGAAGATCGAAAAGACCATGGGGTGGAGCGGGGCAAGTACCTGAGCCCGCAGTACATGCCGTCGGGCTCCGGCCGTGCCTGAGCCCGACGGTTTAGGGCAATGTCCGAAGAATCGATCGAGGCAATGAATATTTCCGCAGATATGGAGCCATGAAGTTGGCACATGCCGGGTCATCGCGGAGCATCTCCGCCACGTAAGAGATATCTTCAGGCGCAGTGAGGCGAGAGACTTCGCGAGAAAAAACCTCTGCCACGTAGTATCGGTTGTGGCTGACGCCGACGATCATTATGCGATTCAAGCTAAGGTGTCGAACTGGTCGGCTGTGTTTGGCTGCCCTTAGGACGTGTGCGAAGAAGTCGGCAATGTCGTCGGTGTAGGAAAACGGGTGACCCCCCTCCGAGTATTCATCGAAGGTGCGCACCATGCGCTCGAAGTCAAGGGGGTGCTCCGCTGCCATGTGCGTGAGAAGCTCTTGGGGCAGGGAGGGCGTGAATTCCTTGATGAAAATTTCGTCATCCTCTGAATCGAGCAGCAGCCTGAGGAGAGCTCCGGCGGACTCTGAGTCACCGTCGAGCGCACTCGCTTTCAGTTCATTCGCTCGCACAGTAGGAGAAGCGACCTCGGCTTGTGGAGCCGTGATGAGTTCCAGTTCGCGTCGGAACTCAGCTACCGACTGGTATCGCTGCTCTGGCTCTTCGGCCACGCACCGGCTTACTATGTAGCGGAACTTTACGTCGAGCTTGCCGATCCGTGCCCGTGGAAAGGGGATTTCACCTGTGAGGCAGTGGTACAGAATCTGCCCCATCGAGTAGATGTCGGCAGTTTCTGTCACCTCGTGAGCGTCATCGTACTGTTCCGGTGCCATGTATGCGACCGAGCCTCTAGCAATTTTCGCCTGAGTAATGGTCGTGCTCTCAGAGTTTACAATTCGACACAAGCCGAAATCTGAAATTACCCAGCGTCCGTCTAGAAGGAGCAGGTTAGCTGGCTTCAAGTCCCGGTGCAGAACACCCTGCTCGTGCGCGTACTCAAGGGCGTACAGTACGTCTGTGATGATGCTTATGGCTTCATCCTCGGGGATTGGACCCCAGTCCAGACGATCCTGAAGTGAGCCGCCCTCGGCTAGGGGCATAGCGAAGAAAGGTAGCTCACGCTTCAAGTTCATAGCGATGATGGGCATAATGCCGGGGTGCTTCAGTGAGGATTGGTAGCGAGCTTCTCGCTCGAAGCGCCTGCGATCCTCGGATCCGGGGGTCATATCAAGAGTTTCGAGCGGGAACTTCATGACGACTTCATCATCAGTCGCGAGGTTGATAGCTCGCCAGACGGCCCCATACCCTCCGCCAGGCATCTGCTCGATCTTCTGAAACCTGACCCGACCCGCCACGTGCCCCTCCCACGTTGAAGACTCTCGGGAGTGTAGGACGCCGGCAGGCCGGTAAGTGGGCCACTTGCTGACAGTTGGTGCGGGGGTGTACCGAGATGCCGAGGCGGCCCACACGCTCCTCACACGCGAACCGTGAGAGAGAGTGAGAAAGGGCGGGAGTCAGTGAGACTGACTCCCGCCCTTTTCTGTCGGCATCCGCCCTGGTCAGACCGTGGTTTTGGGTCTCTGACCGGCGAGTGCCCCCGGCAGGATTCGAACCTGCGCACACGGCTCCGGAGGCCGTTGCTCTATCCCCTGAGCTACGGGGGCGTCTGGCGTTGAGCTGTTGCTCGCGGCGACGGGTAGAACACTACCAGCTTGGTCGGGGTGATCAGGAACGGGTTTCGCGGGGGTGCTCGCCCGCAGGGGGCGGAAGTCGGGAAAACCCGGACGCGGTGGCCGGTCCGGACCTACTCTCGAGTTGTGCCAGGGGCGTCGGGCCGGGTGCTTGTTGTGGACGACAACAAGGTCATCCGGCAGCTGATCAGGGTCAATCTCGAACTGGAGGGTATCGAGGTCGTGACCGCGGCCGACGGTGCCGAGTGTCTGGATGTCGTTCATCGGGTGCGTCCCGACGTGATCACTCTGGACGTCGTGATGCCGCGGCTCGACGGGCTGCGGACCGCCGCTCAGCTGCGTGCCGACCCCCGGACCCACGATCTTCCGCTCGCCATCGTCAGCGCGTGCACGCAGTACGAGGTCGAGACCGGGCTCGACGTCGGCGTCGACGCGTTCCTCGCCAAGCCCTTCGAGCCCGCCGAACTCGTCCAGCTGGTGCGGGATCTGATCGAGCGGCGGCGAGGCGCGGGCGACAGGGAGGACGGGGAGAGCGGCGGTGTGGGCGACGAAGTCCAGTTCTCGGGGGGAGCGGGCCGGGGGTAACCCCGTCTGTCCGTGACCCCGGCCGGCCGGGAGGCGTACAGGGATCACCGCCGGGCGGCGTCCACATAGCGGAACCCCGGCCAAACCGGCTCGCCTACCCACCCCCTCCCTCCCCTACGCTTGTCCCGTGACCCCCGTCGAGCTCTCCCGTACCGTGCTGCGCGCGGTACGCCGTGCCGTGGACGAGGGCGAGCTCAGTGTGACCGTGCCCGAGCGGGTCGTCGTGACGCCGCCGGGGCCGGGCGGGTGCGGGGACTACGCCACCAATGTCGCGCTCCAGCTCGCCCGCCCGGCCGGGCAGTCGCCGCTGCGGGTCGCCGAGATCCTGGTGCCCCGGCTCGCTGAGTGCGCCGGCGTCGAGGACGTCGTCGTCACCGGGCCCGGGTTCCTCAACATCTCCCTCGCCTCCGGTACCTCGCCGACGGCGACCCTGGTCGGGGAGATCCGCGGTCTCGGTGCCGCCTACGGCCACGGCGACGCTCTCGCCGGACAGGTGGTCGAGCTGCGGGTGCCGTACGACGTGCGGGCCGAGGTCGTCGCCGACGCGGTGGTCAGGATCGTCGCCTGTCAGGGCGGGCGTGGTGAGGTCGAGCACGGGGAGCCCGCCAGTCTCCGGCCCGTTCCGGCGCCGGAGGACCCGGCGCCGCTCGGACCCGACGCCGCCCAGTGGGCGCTGCTGCATCCCGCTGCCCACGACCGGCCCCGGATCACCGCCGACCACCTGGTGCAGCGGGAGAGCAATCCGCTGTTCCGGGTGCGGTACGCGCACGCCCGGGTGCGGGCCGTCGGGCGGGGCGCGGGGCGGCTCGGGTTCGATGCCGTGCCCGGCGACGTTCCCGACGCCCCGGACGCTCTTGTCACCGCCCTCGCCGACTACCCCCGCATCCTCACCGGCGCGGCCATCCACCGTGCCCCCGACCGGCTCGCCAGGCACCTCGTCACCGTCGCCGATGCCGCGCTGCCGTTCCTGCCGACCGTGCTGCCCCGTGGCGACGAGAAACCCTCGGCCGCCCACCGCGCCCGGCTCGCCCTCGCCGAAGCCGCCGGGACGGTGCTGGCCGGCGGCCTGTCCCTGCTCGGTATCGACGCACCCGATCACCTCTGAGAGAGCCCGAAGAGCAATGAGCCGTTCCGCGCACCCCGCCGGGCCCCGGCACGCCGATGTCCTGCCCGAGGGGCACTACGCCGCCCCGCCCACCGATCTCAACGCCCTCGACGCCAAGGTCTGGGCGCAGACCGTCAGCCGCGACGCCGACGGGGCCGTCACCGTCGGCGGCGTCGACGTGAAGACCCTCGCCGAGGAGTTCGGCACCCCCGCCTACGTCCTGGACGAGGACGACTTCCGGGCCCGGGCCCGCGCCTGGCGCACCGCGTTCGGACCGGACGCCGACGTGTTCTACGCCGGCAAGGCGTTCCTGTCCCGGGCCGTCGTGCGCTGGCTGCACGAGGAAGGGCTCAACCTGGACGTGTGTTCCGGCGGGGAACTGGCCACCGCGCTGTCGGCGGGCATGCCCGCCGAGCGGATCGCCTTCCACGGCAACAACAAGTCCGTGGCGGAGATCCGCCGGGCCGTCAAGGCCGGGGTCGGGCGGATCGTGCTCGACTCCTTCCAGGAGATCGTGCGGGTCGCCCACATCGCGCGGGAGCTCGGCACGCGGCAGCGCGTGCAGATCCGTATCACCGTGGGCGTCGAGGCCCACACGCACGAGTTCATCGCGACGGCGCACGAGGACCAGAAGTTCGGGATTCCGCTGGCCGGGGGACAGGCCGCGGAGGCCGTGCGGCGGGCGCTGCAGCTCGACGGGCTCGAACTCGTCGGGATCCACTCGCACATCGGGTCGCAGATCTTCGACATGTCGGGGTTCGAGGTCGCCGCGCACCGCGTGGTGGGGCTGCTCAAGGACGTACGCGACGAGCACGGCGTGGAGCTGCCCGAGATCGACCTCGGCGGCGGGCTCGGGATCGCGTACACGAGCGACGACGACCCGCGCGAGCCGCACGAGATCGCCAAGGCGCTCACCGAGATCGTGACCCGGGAGTGCGAGGCCGCCAGGCTGCGGACGCCGCGGATCTCCGTGGAGCCGGGGCGGGCCATCGTCGGCCCCACCGCCTTCACCCTCTACGAGGTCGGCACCATCAAGCCGCTCGACAACCTCCGCACCTACGTCTCGGTCGACGGCGGCATGTCGGACAACATCCGCACCGCGCTGTACGACGCCGAGTACAGCGTCGCCCTGGTGTCCCGGACGAGCGACGCCGAGCCGATGCTCGCCCGCGTCGTCGGCAAGCACTGCGAGAGCGGGGACATCGTGGTGAAGGACGCGTTCCTGCCGGGCGACCTGGCACCCGGTGACCTGATCGCCGTACCGGCCACCGGCGCCTACTGCCGCTCCATGGCCAGCAACTACAACCACGTGCTCCGGCCGCCCGTCGTCGCGGTGCGGGACGGCGCGGCCCGGGTGATCGTCCGGCGGGAGACCGAGGAGGACCTGCTCCGGCTCGACGTCGGATGACGGCGCCATCGGGCAGCGCCATCGAGCAGGGGATCGCGCAGGAAGATCGGGCAGGCGGAAGATCTCCTGTCTGCGATCACCACACAATGAAATAGATGTCTCACGATCCGGACGAAGGGTAGAAACTCCCGTCCGGTGAGTGAGACTGGTCCAACCGTAGACGGTATGAGGAAACGAGGTCGGATGATGCGTACGCGTCCGCTGAAGGTGGCGCTGCTGGGCTGTGGGGTCGTCGGCTCAGAGGTGGCACGCATCATGACGACGCACGCCGACGACCTCGCCCAGCGGATCGGCGCCCCGGTCGAGCTGGCCGGTGTCGCCGTACGGCGGCCCTCCAAGGTCCGTGAGGGCATCGACCCGGAGCTGGTCACCACCGACGCCACCGCGCTCGTCAAGCGCGACGACATCGACGTCGTGGTGGAGGTCATCGGCGGGATCGAACCCGCCCGCACCCTCATCACCACCGCCTTCGAGCACGGCGCCTCCGTCGTGTCGGCCAACAAGGCCCTGCTCGCCCAGGACGGCGCCGCCCTGCACGCGGTCGCCGAGCAGCACGGCAAGGACCTCTACTACGAGGCCGCCGTCGCCGGTGCCATCCCGCTGATCCGGCCGCTGCGCGAGTCCCTGGCCGGCGACAAGGTCAACCGGGTGCTCGGCATCGTCAACGGCACCACCAACTTCATCCTCGACAAGATGGACAGCACGGGCGCCGGGTACCAGGAGGCCCTCGACGAGGCCACCGCGCTCGGGTACGCGGAGGCCGACCCGACCGCCGACGTCGAGGGCTTCGACGCCGCCGCCAAGGCCGCGATCCTCGCCGGCATCGCCTTCCACTCCCGGGTGCGGCTCGACGACGTCTACCGCGAGGGCATGACCGAGGTCACCGCCGCCGACTTCGCCTCCGCCAAGAACATGGGCTGCACCATCAAGCTGCTCGCCATCTGCGAGCGCGCCGAGGACGGCGGCTCGGTGACGGCCCGCGTGCACCCCGCCATGATTCCGCTGACCCACCCGCTCGCCTCCGTGCGCGGCGCGTACAACGCCGTGTTCGTGGAGTCCGACGCGAGCGGACAGCTCATGTTCTACGGTCCCGGCGCCGGCGGCGCCCCGACCGCCTCCGCGGTCCTCGGTGACCTCGTCGCCGTCTGCCGCAACCGGCTCAGCGGGGCAACGGGGCCCGGCGAGTCGGCGTACGCCGGTCTGCCCGTGTCGCCCATGGGCGACGTCGTCACGCGCTACCACATCAGCCTCGACGTCGCCGACAAACCGGGTGTTCTCGCCCAGGTCGCCACCGTGTTCGCGGAGCACGGGGTTTCCATCGATACGGTTCGGCAGACCGGCAAGGACGGCGAGGCCTCCCTCGTCGTCGTCACCCACCGGGCCTCCGACGCCTCCCTCTCCGGGACCGTCGAGGCGCTGCGCAAGCTCGACACCGTGCGGGGTGTCGCCAGCATCATGCGGGTTGAAGGAGAGTAACCAGCAATGACCCACCAGTGGCGCGGAATCATCGAGGAGTACCGGGACCGGCTGCCCGTCTCCGACACCACGCCGGTCGTGACGCTCCGCGAGGGCGGCACGCCCCTCGTGCCCGCGCAGGTGCTCTCCGAGCGCACGGGCTGCGAGGTCCACCTGAAGGTGGAGGGCGCGAACCCGACCGGGTCCTTCAAGGACCGCGGCATGACCATGGCCATCAGCAAGGCCAAGGAGGAGGGCGCGCAGGCCGTCATCTGCGCCTCCACGGGCAACACGTCCGCCTCCGCAGCCGCCTACGCCGTGCGCGCCGGGATGGTCTCCGCCGTGCTGGTGCCCCGCGGCAAGATCGCGCTCGGCAAGATGGGCCAGGCCCTCGTGCACGGCGCGAAGATCCTCCAGGTCGACGGCAACTTCGACGACTGCCTCACCCTCGCCCGCAAGCTGAGCGAGAACTATCCGGTGGCGCTGGTCAATTCGGTCAACCCGGTGCGCATCGAGGGCCAGAAGACGGCCTCCTTCGAGATCGTGGACATGCTCGGCGACGCGCCCGACATCCACGTCCTGCCGGTCGGCAACGCGGGCAACATCACCGCGTACTGGAAGGGGTACAAGGAGTACGCCGCCGACGGCATCTCCACCGGGACGCCCCGCATGTGGGGTTTCCAGGCCTCCGGCAGCGCCCCGATCGTGCGCGGCGAGATCGTCAAGGACCCCTCGACCATCGCCACCGCGATCCGCATCGGCAACCCCGCCTCGTGGCAGTTCGCGCTCGCGGCCCGGGACGAGTCGGGTGGCTTCATCGACGAGGTGACGGACCGTGAGATCCTGCGCGCCTACCGGCTGTTGGCCGCGCAGGAGGGTGTCTTCGTGGAGCCCGCCTCGGCTGCTTCGGTCGCCGGTCTGCTGAAGGCCGCCGAGCAGGGCAAGGTCGATCCGGGCCAGCGCATCGTCTGCACGGTCACCGGAAACGGCCTGAAGGACCCCGACTGGGCCGTCGCCGGCGCCCCGCAGCCGGTCACCGTGCCGGTCGACGCGGCCGCCGCGGCCGAGCGGCTCGGCCTCGCCTAGAAGACCAGCAGAGAACAGCAGCAGAGAACAACAGGGCACCACCGAGGGCGTCCCGGGCAGGGAACTCCCTACCGAGGGGGCACAGGGGGCTTACGACACGCATCGTGCGCCTCCTGTGCGCCCTATGTCGCCACAGAACCTTCCTTCGATAGGCTGTACCGAACCCGCCCGCTGCATATGCCTCCGCATATGGCGCGGTGCCGCGCCGTCTCCACGGCCCGAGGGTCCCCCAATTACCTATCGAATGTCATTCGACCATCACGCAGCTCAAGGAGAGTCATCGAGCGATGGCCGGTCCAGCGTTCCGCGCCGCCGCCGTCAGGGTGCGCGTCCCCGCCACCAGCGCCAACATCGGCCCGGGCTTCGACGCCCTGGGCCTCGCGCTGGGGCTCTACGACGACGTCGTCGTCCGGGTGGCCGACTCCGGGCTGCACATCGACATCGCGGGAGAGGGCAGCGAGACGCTGCCGCGTGACGAGAGTCATCTCCTCGTACGCTCCCTGCGCACCGCCTTCGACCTGCTGGGCGGACAGCCCCGCGGCCTGGAGATCGTGTGCGCCAACCGCATCCCGCACGGCCGCGGCCTCGGCTCCTCCTCCGCCGCCATCTGCGCCGGCATCGTCGCCGCGCGTGCCGTGACCATAGGCGGCGAGGCCAGACTCGACGACGCGGCGCTGCTCGAGCTCGCGACCGAGATCGAGGGCCACCCCGACAACGTCGCGGCCTGCCTGCTCGGCGGCTTCACGCTCTCCTGGATGGAGTCCGGCGCCGCCCGGGCGATCAGGATGGAGCCCGGTGATTCCATCGTTCCGGTGGTTTTCGTGCCCGGGAAGCCGGTCCTGACCGAGACCGCGCGCGGACTGCTCCCGCGCACCGTGCCGCACGTCGACGCCGCCACCAACGCGGGCCGTGCCGCGCTGCTCGTCGAGGCCCTCACCCGGCGCCCCGAGCTGCTGCTGCCGGCCACCGAGGACCGTCTGCACCAGGAGTACCGCGCCCCCGCGATGCCGGAGAGCGCGGCACTGGTGGAGCGGCTGCGCGCCGACGGCATCCCGGCCGTGATCTCCGGCGCCGGACCCACCGTGATGGCGCTCGCCGACGCCGGCAGCGCCGAAAAGGTGCAGGCCCTGGCCGGTAGGGACTGGGCCGCCAACCGGCTCGACCTGGACCTTCAGGGAGCGAGCGTGCTGCCGCTCGCGCCCTCCAATGACATGTGACGCGCACGATTGCCGGATTTGGAGAGGGGGAATGTTTGTTGGATCCGGTAGTGTTAACCTCAAGTCTGCACCCGACCCCACCATGGCGAGGTGCTTCGTGTCCCCGTCCGGGACAGACATTCTTCCGGGAGTCTCCCAAGCCATTCAGCGTTCTGTATGACGTACCTGGGCAGTACGCCGTACCCGGGCACTGAGAGGGCCGCTGGGCACGCTCCGGAACAGGTGCTACCACGCCACGTGACACCGGGTGCCACGGCTCGTCGGAAGCGCCGTCACCAGATATTTCTTCCGCCGTATTGGCGGACCACCGCCCCGGCACGGTCCACACAAGCAAGGACCGAAAGCCGGACAGCACAACCGGTCGCCGAGCCAGACAGGCCGACGTCCGCTCCAGGGAAGGACCCTTCGTGAGCGACACCACCGATCTGATGGGCGCACGTGTCGAGGAGACCGCTGCCGCGCCCGCCACGGACGCCTCCGCGCCTGCCTCCGGTGCCGGCTCCCGGCGGCGCCGCGGTACCGGCCTCGAGGGCATGGTGCTGGCCGAGCTTCAGCAGGTCGCATCCGGCCTCGGCATCAGGGGCACCGCGCGGATGCGCAAGAGCCAGCTGATCGAGGTCATCAAGGAGGCGCAGGCCGGAGGCGGAGCCCCCGCCAAGGCCGAGACCGCCACCGAGACCAAGCCGAAGCGCCGGGCCACCTCCAAGGCCCGTACGGGTGACGAGGCCGCCGAGAAGAAGGCGGAGCAGGCCGCCGAGGCCCCCGCCGAGAAGGCCGTGGCCCAGCAGCAGATCGAGATCCCCGGCCAGCCGGCCGGCCGCGCGGGCGAGGCCGAGCGCGACGGGGACGACGCCCCGGCCGAGCGCCGCCGCCGCCGGGCCACCGCCGAGGCCGGCACCCCCACCGCCACCGGCGCCGAGACCATCGCCGCCGAGGCGCGGACCGAGCCGAAGGCCGAGACGCCCGCGCAGCAGCAGGGCGACGCCCGGTCCGACGCCGGTGACGACGGCCGTGGCCGCCGCGACCGCCGTGACCGCGGCCGGGACCGCGACCGCCGCAACAAGGGCGACGAGCAGCAGGGCGGCGGCCAGGGCGGACGCCAGGACCGCCAGGACCGTCAGCAGGACCGCCAGGACCGTCAGCAGGACCGGCAGGACCGTCAGCAGCAGCCCCAGCAGCAGGGCGGCGGCCGTCAGGACCGCAACATCGGCCCGCAGGACGACGACGAGTTCGGTGACGGACGCCGTGGCCGTCGTGGCCGCTACCGCGACCGCCGTGGCCGCCGCGGGCGTGACGAGATCGGCGGCGCCGAGCCGCAGGTCGCCGACGACGACGTCCTGATCCCCGTCGCGGGCATCCTCGACATCCTCGACAACTACGCGTTCATCCGGACCTCCGGCTACCTGCCCGGTCCGAACGACGTGTACGTCTCCCTCGCCCAGGTCCGCAAGAACGGCCTGCGCAAGGGCGACCACCTCACCGGCGCGGTCCGCCAGCCCAAGGAGGGCGAGCGGCGCGAGAAGTTCAACGCGCTGGTCCGCCTCGACTCCGTCAACGGCATGGCACCCGAACACGGCCGTGGCCGCCCGGAGTTCAACAAGCTGACCCCGCTCTACCCGCAGGACCGGCTCCGCCTGGAGACGGACCCGGGCATCCTCACCACCCGCATCATCGACCTCGTCGCGCCGATCGGTAAGGGCCAGCGCGGTCTGATCGTGGCCCCGCCGAAGACCGGCAAGACCATGATCATGCAGGCGATCGCCAACGCGATCACGCACAACAACCCCGAGTGCCACCTGATGGTCGTCCTGGTCGACGAGCGTCCGGAAGAGGTCACCGACATGCAGCGGTCGGTCAAGGGCGAGGTCATCTCCTCGACCTTCGACCGCCCGGCCGAGGACCACACCACGGTCGCCGAACTGGCGATCGAGCGTGCCAAGCGCCTGGTGGAGCTGGGCCACGACGTCGTCGTGCTGCTCGACTCGATCACGCGTCTGGGCCGTGCGTACAACCTCGCGGCGCCGGCCTCCGGCCGCATCCTGTCCGGTGGTGTCGACTCGACCGCCCTGTACCCGCCGAAGCGCTTCTTCGGTGCGGCCCGCAACATCGAGGACGGCGGCTCGCTGACCATCCTCGCCACCGCCCTGGTGGACACCGGGTCCCGCATGGACGAGGTCATCTTCGAGGAGTTCAAGGGCACCGGCAACGCCGAGCTGAAGCTCGACCGGAAGCTCGCCGACAAGCGGATCTTCCCGGCGGTGGACGTGGACGCGTCCGGCACCCGTAAGGAAGAGATCCTGCTCGGCAACGAGGAGCTGGCGGTCGTCTGGAAGCTGCGGCGCGTGCTGCACGCGCTGGACCAGCAGCAGGCGATCGAGCTGCTGCTCGACAAGATGAAGCAGACGAAGTCGAACGTCGAGTTCCTGATGCAGATTCAGAAGACGACGCCGACGCCCGGTAACGGCGACTGACGGTCGTCCTTCGGCCGCGGGTGGTTCGTGGCCGGTCGCGCAGTTCCCCGCGCCCCTTCGGGGCGTGTCCAGGAACCGCCTCCTGCAATGCGCAGGGGGCGGTTCCTTGCGTTTTCCTCCCCGGTGTACGATCGCGCCCTTCGGTCAATTGACCGAATCATGAACTCCTGATCCCGAGGGGGGACTTAGGTGGGTACACCCATGTCCGGGAGCGGTCGTCACAGACGTCGGATACGTCTCGCGCTGCCCGTCGCGGCGGCCGGTGTCGCCGCGGCCGTCGCCGCCGCACTGATCTCGACCTCCGCCAGCGCGGCCACCCAGCCGACGCCCACGGTCAAGCCGTCCGTCAGCGCGCCGTCGCAGGCCACGCTGAACAAGCGCCTCGCCGGTGCCGTGGCCGCCGACAGCAGCTGGGCGACGCCGAAGACGACGTCCAAGACGGGCTCCAGCGGCACCGCCGTCTCGCCGAAGATCATCGGTGGTGGCACGACCACCATCTCCACGGCGCCCTGGATGGCCCAGCTCTGGTACCAGGACACGGCCGACGACATCAACTTCTTCTGCGGCGGTTCGGTCGTCTCGCCGACGAAGATCCTCACCGCCGCGCACTGCGTCAAGGACGAGAACGGCAAGGCCTACAACTGGAAGGCCTACGGCGTCGTCGTCACCGGCACCGCCTCGCTGCCCACCAGCAACAGCGACGGCACCGACGTCGACCTGCACGGCGGCACCGTCAGCGGCGTCCTGCGCCAGTGGAACAACCCGTCGTACAGCCCGTCGACCATCAACAACGACGTCGCCGTGCTGACCCTGGCCGCGCCGGTCAAGGCCACGCCGATCAAGCTGACGACCAGCACCGACACGACCTCCTACAAGGCCGGCACCAGCGCCAAGGTCTACGGCTGGGGCCGTACCAGCTCCACCTCGGACGACATCTCCGAGACCCTGAAGACGGCCACCCTGCCGATGCAGTCCGACAGCACCTGCTCGGGCTACTTCGGCAGCCTGTTCGTCAAGGGCCACATGGTCTGCGCGGGCAAGCCCGCCACCGGCTCCGACACCGGCTCCACGGCCACCTGCAACGGTGACTCCGGCGGCCCGCTGGTCGTCGGCGGCCGGATCGTCGGCGTGGTCTCCTGGGGCGTCACGCAGGACGGCGTCGAGTGTGTCGTGCAGGGCTCCTACAGCGTCTTCACGAAGGTCAGCACCTACGTCGGTGCCGTCTACGCGCAGATCGCCGACACGAACCTGAGCTACACCGACGGCAAGGCCGATCTCTTCGCCCGCAAGTCGTCGAGCAAGGTCGGCTACGAGCTGGACTCCAAGGGCACCTCGCTCGCCTCCCGGCTCTCCTGGGGCGACTGGAGCGGCGTCAACGTCATCCTCCAGGCCGACCTCGACCGGGACGGCTTCCAGGACCTCGTCTACCGGGTGGCCTCCACGGGTGACATCTACTGGGACCACTTCGTGCTGAACAGCGACCAGACCAGCGGTTCCTGGGCCACGAAGAAGATCTTCACCAACTGGAAGACCCGCAAGGCCGTCGTGATCCCCGGTGACCTCACCGGCGACTACCTGCCGGACGTCCTCTCGGAGGACTCCAGCGGCGTGCTGTGGCTGTACCCGGGCAAGGGCAACGGCACCTTCGCCGCCCGCGTCAAGATCGGCGGCGGCTGGAGCCAGTACAACCAGCTGCGCGGCGTCGGCGACTTCAACGGCGACGGCAAGGCCGACCTGCTGGCCCGCAAGAGCAGCGGCGGCGACCTGTACCTGTACAAGGGCACCGGCAAGTCCGGCACCGGCCTCTTCTCGGCCCGCGTGAAGGTCCGCACCGGCTGGACCGGCTTCAACACCCTCGCCGCGGTCGGCGACCTGACCGGCGACGGCAAGGCCGACTTCCTGGCCCGGACCACCGGCGGCACGCTGTACCTGTACCCGGGTACCGGCAAGGCGACCACTGAGATCTTCGGCACAAGGAAGTCTCTCGGTACCGGTTTCCAGCAGTACGACATCTTCGGCTGACATGGCTGGTGGGCGGGGGTTCGCCCCACTTGCCCCGTGACTTCCGATCACCCGGTGTGCCCATCGCTCCACGCGGTGGGCACACTGCGTTGTGCAACCCTTTCCCGAGTTTCGCCGTCTGACCAGGCGGAGCGACGATGGTCCGGATACGTGCCGATGGTCCTGGTACGCCGGGCCTGACCCTGAAAGCAGGGGGTAACCGAGCAGTCGTACGAGAACAGAGGAGCCCATGTCCGCCGAGAGCACGCCAGGTCCCGACATATCCGGTCCCGGTACGAAGGCCGGCAGCCACCGCAGGCGCCGCGGCGCGGGCCGCAGGGCGCTGCTCGTCACGGCCTGGACGGCGGCCGGCATCCTCGTCCTCGGCGGCGCCGGCGTCGGCTACCTGTACTTCAAGCTCAACGGCAACCTCAAGACCGTCGACATCAACCAGATGCTCGGCGGCGACCGGCCCACCAAGGTCGACAACGGCTCCGAGAACATCCTGGTCCTCGGCTCCGACACGCGGTCCGGCGCCAACAGGAAGCTCGGCGGCGGCGCGGACGACGGCAGCGCCCGCTCCGACACGGCGATGATCGTCCACGTCTACAAGGGCCACAGGAAGGCCGCCGTGGTCTCCGTCCCCCGGGACACCCTGATCGACCGCCCCGCCTGCACCGAAGCGCAGGGCACCAGCCACGCCGCCGCGACCGGCGTGATGTTCAACTCCGCGTACTCCACGGGCGGCGCGGCCTGTGCGGTCAAGACCGTCGAGTCGATGACCGGCATCCGGATGGACCACTACCTGGAGGTCGACTTCTCCGGCTTCCAGAAGCTCATCGACGAGCTCGGCGGCGTCCAGGTCACCACGACGAAGGCCATCGACGACCCGGAGAGCCACCTCGACCTCAAGGCCGGCACCCACACGCTCGACGGCAAGCAGGCCCTGGGCCTCGTCCGCACCCGGCACGGCGTCGGCGACGGCTCCGACCTGGGCCGCATCCAGCTCCAGCAGGCGTTCATCAAGGCCCTCGTCAACCAGATCAAGCAGGTGGGCGTCCTCACCAGCCCCACGAAGCTGTACGACCTGGCCGACACCGCGACGAAGACGGTCACCACCGACTCCGACCTCGGCTCGGTGAACTCCCTGATCGACTTCGCGAACGGGCTGAAGTCCGTCAGCGCGAAGAACATGCGCATGGTGACGATGCCGGTCGAGTACGACCCGGCGAACCCGAACAGGGTGATCGTGGCCGAGGCGAAGGCCAAGCTGGTCTGGAAGGCGCTGGAGAGCGACAAGCCGATTCCGGCGTCGGCCACGAAGGGGACGGCGACCGGGCAGGCCAAGGGCGTCGTGACGTCGTAGTCCGGGTGAGGGCCGGTGGGGGCTTGTCGCGCAGTTCCCCGCGCCCCTTCAGGTGGGACCAGCACGGCTTGCTCAGGGGCGCGGGGAACTGCGCGAACAGCCCCCACGCGGCCGCGGGGAATAGATCACCGGAGCCCCCGGTTTTGGGCAATGCGCCCAGCCCTGGCAGACTGGTACGTCGGTCCCGGTTCACGCCCCGCAAACCCGCGAAGGCGACCCGGTGCCCTCCCGAAATCTAGGAGAATCCCTTGAAGCGCGACATCCACCCCGAGTACGTCGAGACGCAGGTCAGCTGCACCTGTGGCGCGTCGTTCACGACTCGTAGCACCATCACCAGCGGCACCATCCGTGCCGAGGTCTGCTCCGAGTGCCACCCGTTCTACACGGGCAAGCAGAAGATCCTCGACACCGGTGGCCGCGTGGCCCGCTTCGAGGCCCGCTTCGGCAAGGCTGCCGCCGGCTCCAAGAAGTAGCGAGCCCTCTTTCGCCGGTCCACGGCCACGCCCCTGCGAGGGCGTGCCCGGGACCGGCGTTTTTGGTCGCCCGCCTTCCCTTCCCACGCCGTAGCAGTATCAGGAGCC
Organism: Streptomyces sp. NPDC048291; assembly: GCF_043201715.1. Classification (NCBI taxonomy): domain Bacteria; kingdom Bacillati; phylum Actinomycetota; class Actinomycetes; order Kitasatosporales; family Streptomycetaceae; genus Streptomyces; species Streptomyces sp. NPDC048291. The sequence goes on along the minus strand of NZ_JBICZC010000004.1, from coordinate 90,990 downwards.
AAAAATGTTCGAGGCCGTCGAGGAACTCGTCGTCGAGCACGCAGACCTGGAGAAGAAGCTCGCCGACCCGTCGGTCCACGCCGACCAGGCCAACGCGCGCAAGCTGAACAAGCGCTACGCCGAGCTCACCCCGATCGTCGCCACGTTCCGCTCCTGGAAGCAGACCGGCGACGACATCGAGACCGCGCGTGAACTGGCCGCCGACGACCCCGACTTCGCCGCCGAGGTCAAGGAGCTGGACAAGCAGCGCGACGAGCTCACCGAGAAGCTGCGCCTGCTCCTCGTGCCCCGGGACCCGTCCGACGACAAGGACGTGATCCTGGAGATCAAGGCCGGTGCGGGTGGTGACGAGTCGGCGCTGTTCGCCGGTGACCTGCTGCGCATGTACCTGCGGTACGCGGAGCGCGTCGGCTGGAAGACCGAGATCATCGACTCCACCGAGTCCGAGCTCGGCGGCTACAAGGACGTCCAGGTCGCCGTGAAGACCAAGGGCGGCCAGGGCGCCACCGAGCCCGGCCAGGGTGTCTGGGCGCGGCTGAAGTACGAGGGCGGCGTGCACCGCGTGCAGCGCGTGCCGGCCACCGAGTCGCAGGGCCGGATCCACACCTCCGCCGCCGGTGTGCTCGTCACGCCGGAGGCCGAGGAGGTCGACGTCGAGATCAACCCGAACGACCTCCGCATCGACGTCTACCGGTCCTCCGGGCCCGGCGGGCAGTCCGTCAACACCACCGACTCCGCCGTGCGCATCACGCACATCCCCACCGGAGTCGTCGCCTCCTGCCAGAACGAGAAGAGCCAGCTGCAGAACAAGGAGCAGGCCTTGCGTATCCTGCGCTCCAGGCTGCTCGCCGCGGCGCAGGAGGAGGCGGAGAAGGAGGCCGCCGACGCCCGTCGCAGCCAGGTTCGCACCGTCGACCGCTCCGAGAAGATCCGCACGTACAACTTCCCGGAGAACCGCATCTCGGACCACCGCGTGGGCTTCAAGTCGTACAACCTGGACCAGGTCCTGGACGGCGACCTCGACGCGGTGATCCAGGCCTGCGTCGACGCGGACTCGGCCGCCAGGCTCGCGGCCGCGTAAGACCGTACGCACGTACGAGTTACAACACGGAGGACCAGCGTGAACCTGCTGCTCGCGGAGGTGGCCCAGGCCACCCAGCGGCTGGCCGACGCCGGCGTGCCCTCGCCGCGCAACGACGCGGAGGAGCTCGCCGCGTTCGTGCACGGCGTGAAGCGGGGCGCGCTGCACTCCGTCAAGGACTCCGACTTCGACGCCCGCTACTGGGAGGTCATCGCCCGCCGGGAGCAGCGCGAGCCGCTCCAGCACATCACCGGGCGGGCGTACTTCCGGTACCTCGAACTCCAGGTGGGGCCGGGCGTGTTCGTGCCGAGGCCCGAGACCGAGTCGGTGGTCGGCTGGGCCATAGACGCGGTGCGCGCGATGGACGTGGTCGAGCCGCGCATCGTCGACCTGTGCACCGGTTCCGGCGCCATCGCGCTCGCCCTCGCCCAGGAGGTCCCGCGCTCGCGCGTGCACGCCGTGGAGCTGTCCGAGGAGGCGCTCCAGTGGACCCGCAAGAACATGGCGGACTCCAGGGTCGACCTGCGCCAGGGCGACGCCCTGGACGCCTTCCACGACCTCGACGGCCATGTCGACCTGGTCATCTCGAACCCTCCGTACATCCCGCTCACCGAGTGGGAGTACGTCGCCCCCGAGGCCCGCGACTACGACCCGGAGCTGGCCCTGTTCTCCGGCGAGGACGGCCTGGACCTGATCCGGGGCATCGAACGCACCGCGCACCGGCTGCTGCGCCCCGGCGGTGTTGTCGTCATCGAGCACGCCGACACCCAGGGCGGCCAGGTGCCGTGGATCTTCACCGAGGAGCGGGGCTGGGCCGACGCGGCCGACCACCCGGACCTCAACAGGCGCCCCCGCTTCGCGACCGCCCGCAAGGCGCTGCCGTGAGCACCCCGCAGGCAGTGTTTTCCGAAGTCCAGATGTACGTGTACGAGGAGGCCCGCTAGACATGGCACGGCGATACGACACCAACGACGCGACCGACCGCGTGACGGGTCTGCGCGAGGCCGCGTCCGCCGTCCGCCGGGGCGAACTGGTGGTGCTGCCGACGGACACGGTCTACGGCATCGGCGCCGACGCGTTCACCTCGGAGGCGGTCGCCGACCTCCTCGACGCCAAGGGCCGGGGCCGCAACATGCCCACCCCCGTGCTGATCGGCTCCCCGAACACGCTCCACGGCCTCGTCACCGACTTCTCCGAGCTGGCCTGGGAGCTGGTCGACGCGTTCTGGCCGGGCGCGCTCACCCTGGTCGCCAGGCACCAGCCGTCCCTCCAGTGGGACCTGGGGGACACCAGGGGCACGGTGGCCGTCCGGATGCCCCTGCACCCGGTCGCCATCGAGCTGCTCACCGAGGTCGGCCCGATGGCCGTCTCCTCCGCCAACCTCACAGGACACCCGTCCCCGGAGACCTGTGACGCCGCCCAGGAGATGCTCGGCGACTCCGTCTCCGTGTACCTCGACGGCGGTCCGACCCCCGGCAACGTCCCCTCGTCGATCGTCGACGTCACCCGCGAAGTTCCGTTGCTGCTGCGCGCGGGCGCGATCTCGGCGGAGGAGCTGCGGAAGGTCGTACCCGACCTTGAGGTGGCGAATTGACAGCCCCTGACGCGGGGCGTGGCATAGGCAACGGGGAAAGCGCGGCGGAGATCACGACGACGTTCGTGGGGCTGCCACGCGACAGCTTCCGCATCCTCCACGTCAGCACCGGCAACGTGTGCCGCTCGCCGATCACCGAGCGGCTGACCCGTCATCTCGTGACGGACCGGCTCGGCGCCTTCCTCGGCGGCGGGCTGGTCGTGGAGAGCGCGGGTACCTGGGGCCATGAGGGCGCGCCCATGGAGGCCAACGCGGAGGCCGTCCTCGCCGACTACGGGGCGGACGCCTCCGGGTTCGTGGGCCGCGAGCTGCTCGACGAGCACGTGATCCGGGCCGACCTGGTCCTGACCGCGACCCGCGACCACCGCCAGCAGGTCATCTCCATGGGCCACTCCGCGGGCCTGCGCACCTTCACGCTGAAGGAGTTCACCCGGCTGGTCCGCGCGATCGATCCGGCGACGCTGCCGCCGACGTCGGAAGGCGTGGTCGTGCGCGCCCGCGCGCTGGTCCGCGCGGCCGCGGCCCTCCGCGGCTGGCTCCTGGCACCCACGGCCGAGGCGGACGAGGTCTACGACCCCTACGGCGCCCCGCTGCCGTTCTTCCAGTCCATCGGCGACGAGATACACGAGGCCCTGGACCCGGTGGTCACGGCGCTCACCGGTGTCCCGGCGCGGATGTAGCCCACGTTCCTGACCCAGGCACCCGGCGCTGCCGGCCGTGCCCACCCTCCCCCACGCTCGGCTTCGCTCGCGCGGGGGGACCCCCATCGCCCTGCGGAACGCCTGCCCACGGCGGTGGCGGCGATGGCGGGGCGGGGGCGAAGCGCCCCGTCAGGGGCGCGGGGAACTGCGCGGGCAGCTCCCGCGCACCCGCGGTCGCGCGACCGCCCGCAAGCACCCGTCCGGGAGCGACAACCCCGGCACCGCATCTGGACGCACAAACCGCGCATCCGCACCACACCGGGCCTACATTGGACATACCTCACCCCCGACCGCCCGGAGCCCCTCATGTCGGTCACCCCTGCCCTCGTCGAGGGCGATCTGTTGCGGCGGCAGGATCCGGAGCTGGCCGAGATCCTGCTGGGGGAGCTGGCCCGGCAGTCGACGTCGTTGCAGCTGATCGCCGCCGAGAACTTCACCTCGCCGGCCGTGTTGGCCGCGCTGGGGTCGCCGCTCGCCAACAAGTACGCCGAGGGGTATCCGGGCACCCGGTACCACGGCGGCTGCGAGATCGTGGACGTGGCCGAGCGGCTCGCCGTCGACCGGGCGAAGGCGCTGTTCGGCGCCGCGCACGCGAACGTGCAGTCCCATTCGGGCTCGTCGGCCGTACTCGCCGCGTACGCGGCCCTGCTCCGGCCCGGGGACACCGTGCTGGCCCTCGGACTGCCCGACGGCGGTCACCTCACGCACGGCTCGCCGGCGAACTTCTCCGGCCGCTGGTTCGACTTCGTCGGCTACGGCGTGGACGCCGAGAGCGGGCTCATCGACCACGACCAGGTGCGGACGCTGGCCCGCGGCCACCGGCCCAAGGCGATCGTGTGCGGGTCCATCTCCTACCCCCGGCACATCGACTACGCCTTCTTCCGCGAGGTCGCCGACGAGGTGGGTGCCTATCTGATCGCCGACGCCGCGCACCCCATCGGGCTCGTCGCCGGGGGAGCGGCGCCGAACCCGGTGCCGTACGCGGACGTCGTGTGCGCGACCACGCACAAGGTGCTGCGCGGGCCGCGCGGCGGGATGCTGCTGTGCGGTGCGCCGGAGCTGGCCGAGCGGCTCGACCGGGCCGTGTTCCCGTTCACCCAGGGCGGCGCGCAGATGAACGCCATCGCCGCGAAGGCGGTCGCGTTCGGCGAGGCCGCAACACCCGCGTTCACCGCGTACGCCCATCAGGTGGTCGCCAACGCGAGGGTGCTCGCGGCCGGGCTGGCGCAGGCGGGGCTGGCCGTCACCACCGGGGGCACGGACACGCACCTGATCACCGTCGACCCCGCACCGCTCGGCGTCGAGGGGAAGGCCGCCAGGGGGCGGCTCGCGGCCGCCGGGATCGTGCTGGACTGCTGTGCCCTGCCGCACGGCGACGCGCGGGGGCTGCGTCTCGGCACCGCCGCCGTCACCACGCAGGGCATGGGGGAGACGGAGATGACCCGGATCGCGGCGCTGCTGGCGGGTGTGGTGACCGGTGTCACGGACGCGGGGAGGGCGCGTGACGAGGTGCGTGAGCTCACCGGTAGATTTCCGCCGTATCCCGGGTGAGACGGGGTAGGCGCAGCGTCGTGCACCCGGTCGTACGCCCGGCTCACAGCCTTGCGTGCAACCATCGTCGCTACCCGGAAGTCCCCATACATATGCGTCCCTCGCTAGGGTGTGGGGCTGTGATGGCCAGCGAGACATGTGGGGAAGCCTGTGCGTGAATACCTGCTGACGCTCTGCATCACGGCCGCGGTGACGTACCTGCTGACAGGGCCGGTGCGGAAGTTCGCGATCGTGGCGGGGGCCATGCCGGAGATCCGGGCACGTGACGTGCACCGGGAGCCCACTCCGCGGCTCGGCGGGATCGCGATGTTCTTCGGCCTGTGCGCGGGTCTGCTCGTCGCCGACCACATGTCCAACCTCAGCGAGGTCTTCGAGAAGTCCAACGAGCCGCGGGCGCTGCTCTCCGGCGCGGCCCTGATCTGGCTGATCGGCGTCCTCGACGACAAGTTCGAGATCGACGCGCTGATCAAGCTGGGCGGTCAGATGATCGCCGCGGGCGTCATGGTCATGCAGGGTCTGACGATCCTCTGGCTGCCCATCCCGACCGTCGGCACGGTGGCGCTGACCCCGTGGCAGGGCACCCTGCTCACGGTGGCCCTGGTGGTCATCACCATCAACGCGGTGAACTTCGTCGACGGCCTGGACGGCCTGGCCTCCGGCATGGTCTGCATCGCCGCCGCGGCGTTCTTCATGTACGCCTACCGGATCTGGTACTCGTACGGCATCGAGGCCGCCGCCCCGGCCACCCTGTTCTCGGCGATCCTGATGGGCATGTGCCTGGGCTTCCTGCCGCACAACATGCACCCGGCGCGGATCTTCATGGGCGACTCGGGCTCGATGCTGATCGGCCTGGTGCTGGCCGCGGGCGCGATCTCGGTCACCGGCCAGGTCGACCCGGACGCGATGAACCTGTACGCCGGTTCCGAGCGCAGCGCCGTGCACCAGATGGTGCCGGTCTACATCCCGCTGCTGCTGCCGCTGACCATCATCGCGGTGCCGGCCGCCGACCTGGTGCTGGCGATCGTGCGACGCACCTGGCGCGGCCAGTCGCCGTTCGCGGCGGACCGGGGGCACCTGCACCACCGCCTGCTGGAAGTCGGCCACTCGCACAGCAGGGCCGTGCTGATCATGTACTTCTGGGCGGCCCTGATCGCCTTCGGGGCGCTGGCCTACTCGGTGAACTCCGCGTCCATGTGGATCGTGCTCGGTGTGGTGTTCCTCAGCGCGGTCGGCCTGGGGCTGCTCCTGCTGCCGCGGTTCACCCCGCGCGCCCCGCTGTGGGCGCAGGCCTTCGTGCCGCCCCGCTACCGGCGCCGCGGGACCGTCCTGCCGGCCGAGGAGCCGGCGGCGGCAACCGTCCCGGTCGCGGCGTCCGTCGAACCGGAGGAAGCGGAAGAACCGGAGAAGCCGAGCGACGAGCACCGCTCTCCGGTGACCGCCGGAGCGGCTCCGGTCAACGGCGCGACAGCCGTCGGTCCCCGTTCCCGGTTCCTGGATCGGCGCGCTTCCGAGACCTCCCGCTGACCCCGCCAAGGTAAGAATCTGACTAGAGCATTGCCAAGTCGTGGGGGAGTAAAGCCCCCCAATACCAGACACAACGGGCCGGTTTTCGCTCAGGCGCGCAGGTTCACTCTCATGTGTGACAGCGAGCACACCTACCAGGTAAAGACCTCATCAAATAGTTTGTGATACGGTTCACGAGAACCCCGGACAGAGTCGAAGGACCCGACTGCGACGGTCCGTCAGCGTGAGGTCTTCGACCCTCCGACCGGGACTACGCTCGTCCATGACGACACCTGCCCCCCTGTGAAAGCGGAGTTGCCGCCATGCCGTCCAATGACGCCCGGAACCTGGCCCAGGCCGCCGTACCCACGGCTGCCGCCGGCGTGCTCGCCGCCGTCGTCAGCGGCGTGGTCTCGGGTGGCAAGGGGGCGATCGGGGCGCTCGTCGCGACGGTGATCGTGATCCTCTTCATGGGGATCGGTCTCTACGTCCTGCAGCGCACCGCGAGGTCTTTCCCCCAGCTGTTCCAGATGATGGGCCTGATGCTCTACGCGGCCCAGCTTCTGCTGCTGTTCATCTTCATGGCCGCGTTCAAGAACACGACGCTGTTCAACCCCCGGGCCTTCGCCATCACGCTCGTGGTCGCCACACTCACGTGGATCGCGGCCCAGACCCGCGCCCACATGAAGGCCAAGATCCTCTACGTCGAACCCGACAAGGCCGACAAGGCCGAGAAGACCGGGCATTCCTCGTGAGAGGTAGGGCCGGGATAAAGGCGCACGAGAGATGCTGCTATCGTCCGGTGCCAACTGCGGCATCGCGGGCGCGGGCATCTGAGCTGACGCCTGCTCAATCGCGAGGCGAGATGCCCCTCAGCCGCCCCCACATCCGTAACACCAGTCCCGTGCCGAACCGCGGCCCTGCGCCGCGCCGACACAACGAGGTTGCCGTATCCATGCGCCACGATGAAGGAGCCCGCGGTGAGTGCTGACCCGACGCAGACGCTCGCTTTCGACACGAGCTGTCACCTGTTCGACGGGTGTGGCTTCCCGGCTCCGGGCCTGCACTCGTTCCTGTTCAAGCCGCTCTTCGGCGACGCGGACAGCAACCTGTACTTCAACAAGACGATGCTGCTGGCGCTGCTCGGGTCGATCATCATCGTGGGCTTCTTCTGGGCCGCGTTCGCCCGCCCGAAGGTCGTCCCGGGCAAGCTCCAGATGATCGCCGAGTCCGGCTACGACTTCGTCCGGCGCGGCGTGGTCTACGAGACCATCGGCAAGAAGGAGGGCGAGAAGTACGTTCCGTTCGTCGTCTCGCTGTTCTTCTTCGTCTGGATGATGAACCTCTGGTCGATCATCCCGCTCGCCCAGTTCCCGGTCACCGCGATCATCTCGTACCCCGCGGTCCTGGCCGGCCTGGTCTACATCACCTGGGTCTCGCTGACGTTCAAGCGGCACGGCTTCGTCGGTGCCTTCAAGAACTTCACCGGCTACGACAAGTCGCTCGGCGCGGTCCTCCCGCTGTCGATGACGATCGAGCTCTTCTCGAACCTGCTCGTGCGGCCCTTCACCCACGCCGTCCGACTCTTCGCGAACATGTTCGCCGGCCACACCCTGCTGCTGCTCTTCACGATCGCCAGCTGGTACATGCTCAACGGCATCGGTATCGCCTACTCCGCCGTGTCGTTCGTGATGGTCATCGTGATGACCGCCTTCGAACTCTTCATCCAGGCTGTTCAGGCCTACGTCTTCGTACTGCTGACCTGCAGCTTCATCCAGGGCGCGCTCGCCGAGTCCCACTGAGCGCCAGCCCGCCCCACCACCCATGGCATCCGGTGGCCAACCCCCACCGGTCATTGAAAGAGAAGGAAGAACCGGCATGTCCGTTCTGCACGAGACCCTGGCCGCTGTCCAGATCAAGGGCAACCTCGGCTCCATCGGTTACGGCCTCGCCGCGATCGGCCCGGGCGTCGGCGTCGGCATCATCTTCGGTAACGGCACGCAGGCCCTCGCCCGCCAGCCCGAGGCGGCCGGCCTGATCCGTGCCAACCAGATCCTCGGCTTCGCCTTCTGTGAGGCGCTCGCCCTGATCGGTCTGGTCATGCCGTTCGTCTACCCGGCCTCCTGACCCGACCGTCGCGCACCATTAGACGAAAGGCACTGATATGAGCCCCCTGGTTCAGCTGGCGGCGGAGGAGGCCGAAAACCCCCTCATCCCGCCGATCCCAGAGCTCGTCATCGGCCTCATCGCCTTCGTCATCGTCTTCGGCTTCCTCGCCAAGAAGCTCCTTCCGAACATCAACAAGGTTCTGGAGCAGCGCCGCGAGGCGATCGAGGGCGGTATCGAGAAGGCCGAGGCCGCGCAGACCGAGGCCCAGAGCGTCCTTGAGCAGTACAAGGCGCAGCTGGCCGAGGCCCGGCACGAGGCCGCGCGCCTGCGCCAGGAGGCTCAGGAGCAGGGCGCCGCGCTCATCGCCGAGATGCGCGCCGAGGGCCAGCGGCAGCGTGAGGAGATCGTCGCCGCCGGTCACGCGCAGATCGACGCCGACCGCAAGTCCGCTGCGCAGGCGCTCCGTCAGGACGTCGGCCACCTGGCCACCGACCTGGCCGGCAAGCTCGTCGGTGAGTCCCTGGAGGACCACGCCCGGCAGAGCCGCGTGATCGACCGCTTCCTCGACGAGCTCGAGGAGAAGGCCGAGGCGGCTCGATGAACGGAGCGAGCCGCGAGGCCCTGGCAGCCGCACGTGAGCGTCTCGACGCGCTGACGGACTCGACGTCCGTCGACGCGACGCGGCTCGCCGACGAGCTGGCGGCCGTCACCGCGCTGCTCGACCGCGAGGGCGGCCTGCGTCGGGTCCTCACCGACCCGGCGCAGTCCGGCGAGGCGAAGGCCGAGCTGGTCCGGCGCCTGATCGGCGGCCAGGTCACCGAGACCACCGCCGACGTGGTGACCGGCCTGGTCCGGTCCCGCTGGTCGCAGCCCCGCGACCTGGTGGACGCGCTGGAGGAGCTGGCGGACGTCGCCGACCTCACCGCCGCACAGACGTCGGACACGCTGGACGACGTGGAGGACGAGCTGTTCCGGTTCGGCCGGATCGTCTCCTCCAGCACCGGACTGCGCGCCGCGCTCACCGACCGCAAGGCCACCGCCGCCGCCAAGGTGGAGCTGCTGCACCGCCTGCTCGGCGGTCGCGCCAAGCCGGTCACCGAGCGTCTGGTCACGCGCCTTGTGACCGCGCCGCGGGGACGTAGCCTGGAAGCGGGCCTGGAGGCCCTGTCCAAGCTCGCCGCGGAGCGCCGCAGCCGCGTCGTCGCCGTCGTCACCTCGGCGGTGCCGCTGAGCGAGCCGCAGAAGCAGCGCCTGGGCGCCGCCCTCGCGAAGCTCTACGGCCGCACGATGCACCTCAACCTCGACGTCGACCCCGCGGTCGTCGGCGGGATCCGGGTGCAGGTCGGTGACGAGGTCATCAACGGTTCCATCGCGGACCGGCTGGAGGACGCGGCCCGCCGCATGGCGAGCTAGCACCCCGGTACACGAGAAGAGCAGTACGTACTTACGACGGCCCGGTTGGGCCGTACAAGAAGAATCCTGGGGGTCGCCCCCAGACCCCCCAAGTGAAACTTCGGGCCCAACAAGGAGAGCAGGGAACCCAGATGGCGGAGCTCACGATCCGGCCGGAGGAGATCCGGGACGCGCTGGAGAACTTCGTCCAGTCGTACAAGCCGGACGCGGCCTCGCGCGAGGAGGTCGGTACGGTCACCCTTGCCGGCGACGGCATCGCGAAGGTCGAGGGTCTTCCCTCGGCCATGGCCAACGAACTGCTGAAGTTCGAGGACGGCACCCTCGGCCTCGCGCTGAACCTGGAAGAGCGCGAGATCGGCGCCATCGTCCTCGGTGAGTTCAGCGGCATCGAGGAGGGTCAGCCGGTGCAGCGCACCGGTGAGGTCCTCTCCGTCGCGGTCGGCGAGGGCTACCTCGGCCGCGTCGTCGACCCGCTCGGCAACCCGATCGACGGCCTCGGCGAGATCGAGACGTCCGGCCGCCGCGCCCTGGAGCTGCAGGCTCCCGGCGTCATGGCCCGTAAGTCGGTCCACGAGCCGATGGAGACCGGCTACAAGGCCGTCGACGCGATGACCCCGGTCGGCCGCGGCCAGCGTCAGCTGATCATCGGCGACCGCCAGACCGGCAAGACCGCCCTGGCCGTCGACACGATCATCAACCAGCGCGACAACTGGCGCTCGGGCGACCCGAAGAAGCAGGTCCGCTGCGTCTACGTCGCCATCGGCCAGAAGGGCTCGACCATCGCCTCCGTGCGTGGCGCCCTGGAAGAGGCCGGCGCGCTGGAGTACACGACCATCGTCGCCGCCCCGGCGTCCGACCCGGCCGGCTTCAAGTACCTGGCGCCGTACACCGGCTCGGCCATCGGCCAGCACTGGATGTACGACGGCAAGCACGTCCTCATCATCTTCGACGACCTCTCGAAGCAGGCCGACGCCTACCGCGCCGTGTCGCTGCTGCTGCGCCGCCCGCCGGGCCGTGAGGCCTACCCGGGTGACGTCTTCTACCTGCACTCCCGCCTGCTGGAGCGCTGCGCCAAGCTCTCCGACGAGATGGGTGCCGGCTCGATGACCGGTCTGCCGATCGTCGAGACCAAGGCCAACGACGTCTCGGCGTTCATCCCGACCAACGTCATCTCCATCACCGACGGCCAGTGCTTCCTGGAGTCGGACCTGTTCAACGCCGGTCAGCGCCCCGCGCTGAACGTCGGTATCTCCGTCTCCCGGGTCGGCGGTTCCGCGCAGCACAAGGCGATGAAGCAGGTCTCCGGCCGACTGCGTCTGGACCTCGCCCAGTACCGCGAGCTGGAGGCGTTCGCCGCCTTCGGTTCCGACCTGGACGCCGCGTCGAAGTCGCAGCTGGAGCGTGGCCAGCGACTGGTCGAGCTGCTCAAGCAGGCTCAGTACCAGCCGATGTCCACCGAGGACCAGGTCGTCTCCGTGTGGGCCGGTACCACCGGCAAGATGGACGACGTCCCGGTCACCGACATCCGCCGCTTCGAGAAGGAGCTCCTGGAGTACCTGCACCGCAAGGAGCAGGGCCTCATGACCTCCATCAAGGAGGGCGGCAAGATGTCGGACGACACCCTCACCGCTGTTGCCGACGCCATCGCCGACTTCAAGAAGCAGTTCGAGACCTCGGACGGCAAGCTTCTCGGCGAGGACGTCCCGGCCGCGGCCAAGTGACGTAAGGAAGGGACCTGACTCATGGGAGCCCAGCTCCGGGTCTACAAGCGTCGCATCCGATCCGTCACCGCGACCAAGAAGATCACCAAGGCGATGGAGATGATCGCCGCCTCGCGTGTCGTCAAGGCGCAGCGCAAGGTGCGGGCCTCCGCGCCGTACGCGACCGAGCTCACCCGCGCGGTCACGGCGGTCGGTACCGGCTCCAACACCAAGCACCCGCTGACCACCGAGGCGGAGACGCCGACGCGTTCCGCGGTGCTGCTCCTCACGAGCGACCGCGGTCTGGCCGGCGCCTTCAACTCCAACGCCATCAAGGCCGCCGAGCTGCTGACGGCGCGCCTTGAGGCGGAGGGCAAGGAGGTCGACACCTACATCGTCGGCCGCCGCGGTCTGGCCCACTACCACTTCCGCGAGCGCAAGGTCGTGGAGTCGTGGACGGGCTTCACCGACGAGCCCTCGTACGCGGACGCCAAGAAGGTCGCGGCGCCGCTGATCGAGGCCATCGAGACGGAGACGGCGGACGGCGGGGTGGACGAACTCCACATCGTCTACACCGAGTTCGTGTCGATGATGACGCAGACGGCGCTCGGCGACCGGCTGCTGCCGCTCAGCCTCGACGAGGTCGCGGAGGAGGGCGCCGCCAAGGGCGACGAGATCCTCCCGCTGTACGACTTCGAGCCCTCGGCGGAGGACGTCCTCGACGCCCTGCTGCCGCGCTACGTGGAGAGCCGCATCTACAACGCGCTGCTCCAGTCGGCGGCTTCGAAGCACGCTGCCACGCGGCGCGCGATGAAGTCGGCCACCGACAACGCGGGCGAGCTGATCAACACGCTCTCCCGTCTTGCCAACGCGGCCCGCCAGGCCGAAATCACCCAGGAAATCAGCGAGATCGTCGGTGGCGCCAGCGCCCTGGCCGACGCGACCGCGGGGAGTGACCGCTAATGACCACCACTGTTGAGACCGCGACGGCCACGGGCCGCGTCGCCCGGGTCATCGGCCCGGTCGTCGACGTGGAGTTCCCCGTCGACGCGATGCCGGACATCTACAACGCCCTTCACGTCGAGGTGGCCGACCCGGCCAACGCCGGCGAGAAGAAGACGCTGACCCTGGAGGTCGCCCAGCACCTGGGTGACGGCCTGGTCCGCACCATCTCCATGCAGCCCACCGACGGTCTGGTCCGCCAGGCCCCGGTCACCGACACCGGCGACGGCATCACCGTCCCGGTCGGCGACTTCACCAAGGGCAAGGTGTTCAACACCCTCGGTGAGGTGCTGAACGTCGACGAGCAGTACGAGGGCGAGCGCTGGTCCATCCACCGCAAGGCCCCGAACTTCGACGAGCTCGAGTCGAAGACCGAGATGTTCGAGACCGGCGTCAAGGTCATCGACCTGCTCACCCCGTACGTCAAGGGTGGCAAGATCGGTCTGTTCGGCGGTGCCGGTGTCGGCAAGACGGTGCTCATCCAGGAGATGATCTACCGCGTCGCCAACAACCACGACGGTGTCTCCGTGTTCGCCGGTGTCGGTGAGCGCACCCGTGAGGGCAACGACCTCATCGAGGAGATGGCCGACTCGGGCGTCATCGACAAGACCGCCCTGGTCTTCGGCCAGATGGACGAGCCCCCGGGCACCCGTCTGCGCGTGGCCCTCGCGGGTCTGACCATGGCGGAGTACTTCCGCGATGTGCAGAAGCAGGACGTGCTGTTCTTCATCGACAACATCTTCCGCTTCACGCAGGCCGGTTCCGAGGTCTCCACGCTGCTCGGCCGGATGCCCTCCGCGGTGGGCTACCAGCCGAACCTGGCCGACGAGATGGGTCTCCTCCAGGAGCGCATCACCTCGACCCGTGGTCACTCGATCACCTCGATGCAGGCGATCTACGTCCCCGCGGACGACCTGACCGACCCGGCCCCGGCCACCACCTTCGCCCACCTCGACGCGACGACGGTGCTCTCCCGTCCGATCTCGGAGAAGGGCATCTACCCGGCCGTGGACCCGCTGGACTCCACGTCCCGGATCCTGGACCCGCGCTACATCGCGGCGGACCACTACAACACCGCGATGCGCGTGAAGACGGTCCTCCAGAAGTACAAGGACCTCCAGGACATCATCGCGATCCTCGGTATCGACGAGCTGGGCGAGGAGGACAAGCTCACCGTCCACCGTGCCCGTCGCGTGGAGCGCTTCCTGTCCCAGAACACCCACGTCGCCAAGCAGTTCACCGGCGTCGACGGGTCGGACGTCCCGCTGGACGAGTCGATCGCGGCCTTCAACGCGATCATCGACGGTGAGTACGACCACTTCCCGGAGCAGGCGTTCTTCCTGTGCGGTGGCATCGAGGACCTGAAGGCCAACGCCAAGGAGCTGGGCGTCTCCTGAACACCCCGAGTTCCCCGGAACTCCTTGTGTTCTTCGTGTGAGGGGGCGGGCGCGTCCCGCCCCCTCACGCACGCCTACTAGAATTGACCCCAACACCCGGCACCCCTGCCGGGTGGTGACCCGAGGAGCCACCCTTGGCTGCTGAGCTGCACGTCGAGCTCGTCGCCGCGGACCGCCAGGTCTGGTCCGGCGAGGCCACCCTGGTCGTCGCGCGTACCACGTCCGGCGACATCGGCGTCATGCCCGGTCACCAGCCGCTGCTCGGTGTGCTGGAGTCGGGCCCGGTGACCATCCGTACGAGTGATGGTGGAACGGTCGTCGCCGCGGTGCACGGCGGTTTCATCTCGTTCGCGGACAACAAGCTCTCGCTGCTGGCCGAGACCGCCGAGCTGTCGGACGAGATCGACGTCCAGCGCGAGGAGCGCGAGCTGGAGCGCGCGAAGGCGGCGGGCGACGCCACTGCCGAGCGACGCGCCGACGTCCGTCTGCGGGCGGCGACCGCGCGCTGACACACTGCACGTATGCGTTGACGCAACTCAGCCGCGGCTGGGACCGGAGCCATTCCGGACCCAGCCGCGGCTGAGGTAGATCTGGGTCTTTTTACGTTCCATTACCTAGGAGACGGGGAGGTCGGTGCCGATGGTCCTCGCTCTGACTGTGGCCGGAATCGTGGTCGTGCTGGTGGTGGTGGGACTCTTCCTGTTCGGTCTGCGCCGCAGACTGATCCAGCGCTCCGGCGGCACCTTCGACTGTTCCCTGCGCTGGGACGTCCCCGAGAAGACCGACACCAGCGGCAAGGGCTGGAGCTACGGCGTCGCCCGCTACAACGGCGACAGCGTCGAGTGGTACCGCGTCTTCTCCTACGCCTACCGGCCCCGCCGGGTCCTGGAACGCGACCGGATCGAGGTGGCCGGCCGCCGCCTCCCCGAGGGCGAGGAGGAACTGGCCCTGCTCTCCGACGCCGTCATCCTCGCCTGCACCCACCGCGGCACCCGCCTCGAACTCGCGATGAGCGAAGACGCGCTGACCGGTTTCCTCGCGTGGCTGGAAGCAGCCCCGCCCGGTCAGCGCGTCAATGTCGCCTAGGACATCTGGTTCTCAGGGGGGCTACGACAGCCCGGAGCTGATGGCGCTCACCAGCTCGCCGTTGCTGGTGTCGCCGCTGAACTCCCAGAAGAAGGCGCCGCCGAGACCCTGCGTCTTGGCCCAGCTCATCTTCCCGGCGATCGTCGACGGGGTGTCGTAGGACCACCAGTTGGTGCCGCAGTGCGCGTACGCCGTACCCGCGACGGTGCCGGTGACCGGGCAGGACGTCTTGAGGACCTTGTAGTCCTCGATGCCCGCCTCGTAGGTCCCGGTCGCCGCGCCCGTGGCCGTGCCGCCCGGGGCGTCCTGGGTGACGCCGGTCCAGCCTCTGCCGTAGAAGCCGATGCCGATCAGCAGCTTGCTCGCCGGTACGCCCTGCGCCTTGAACTTGGCCATCGCGTCGGCCGTGTCGAAGCCGGCGGTCGGGATGCCCGTGTACGAGGTGAGCGGGGAGTGCGGGGCGGTCGGGCCGGTGGTGGCCCAGGCGCCGAAGAAGTCGTACGACATCACGTTGTACCAGTCGACGTACTGGGAGGCGCCCGCGTAGTCGGTGGCGTCGATCTTGCCGCCGGCCGAGCCGTCGGCCGTGGTGGCCGCGGTGACCAGGTTGTTCGAGCCGAACTTGGCGCGCAGCGCGGACATCAGGTTCTTGAAGGCCGCCGAGCCGCTGGTGTCGCAGCTCAGCCCGCAGGCGTTCGGGTACTCCCAGTCGATGTCGATGCCGTCGAAGACATCGGCCCAGCGCGGGTCCTCGACCAGGTTGTAGCAGGAGTTCGCGAACGCGGTCGGGTTGGCCGCCGCCTGCGCGAAGCCGCCGGACCAGGTCCAGCCGCCGAAGGACCACAGGATCTTGATGTTCGGGTACTTGGCCTTCAGCTCGCGCAGCTGGTTGAAGTTGCCGGCCAGCGGCTGGTCCCAGGTGTCGGCGACGCCGCTGACCGACTGGTCGGCGGTGAACGTCTTCTGGTAGTCGGCGTAGGCGTCGCCGATCGCGCACTGGCCGTTCGTCACGTTGCCGAAGGCGTAGTTGATGTGCGTGATCTTCGCCGCGGAGCCGGACGTCACCAGGTTCTTGACCTGGTAGTTGCGGCCGTAGATGCCCCACTCGGTGAAGTAGCCGAGCTTGACCTTGGAGCCGGTGGTCGGGGGAGTGGTCGTACCGCCGGTGGTGTGGACGGCGACCGCGCCGCTGACCGGGCCCGTCTGGTTCGCGGTGTCGCGGGCCTGGACCGTGTACGAGTAGTTGGTGCCGGCCGTGAGACCCGAGTCGGTGTACGAGGTGGTGGTCACCGTGGAGACCACCTTGCCGTCGCGCAGGACGTCGTAGTTCTTGACGCCGTTGTCGTCGGTGGCGGCGGACCAGGTCAGCTTCACCGAGGTGTCGGTGATGCCCGACGCGGCCGGGGTGCCGGGCGCGGAGGGCGCCGAGTCGCCGGGGGTGGTGGTACCGCCGTCACAACTCGCCCCGTTGAGCAGACAGTTGCTCGGCGATCCCGAACCGGCGCCGTTGAAGCCGAAGGAGACGGAGGCGCCGGGGGCGATGGAGCCGTTGTAGGACTTGTTCTTGGCGGTCCAGTGGGTGCCGGAGGAGGTGACGTCCGCGTCCCACGCGGAGGTGACCGAGGTTCCGGAGGGGTAGTCCCACTCGACGGTCCACGAGCTGATCGACGTGGTGCCGGTGTTCTTGACGGTCCACTGGCCGCCGAAGCCGGTACCCCAGTCCTGGGTCTTGGTGTAGGTCGCCGTGGCGGACGTCGCGGCCTGGGCGGGGCCCGCGAGGCCCACCAGGCCGGCCAGGGGGAGCACCAGCGTCGCGAGCCCTGCCGCGACTCTGTGTCTGAAGCGCATGCTGCGCCTCCCTCTCGATCGGGGGTGACGTGGGCATGACTGAGCCTTCATGCCCATGGTGCCGCGAGAATAGAAAGGTCTGGACCACCGGTCAATAGGTCTGGACCACTCTTGTATACGGTCCCTCAGATCCCCAACTCCTGTGCCAGCACCGCCGCTTGCACCCGGCTGCGCAGCTCCAGCTTCGCCAGCAACCGGCTGACGTGGGTTTTCGCCGTGGCCTCGGCCATGTCCAGGCGGCCCGCGATCTCGGCGTTGGACATCCCCTCGCCGAGACAGGACAGCACCTCGCGCTCGCGCCGGGTCAGACTCTCCAGCGCCGCCGGATCGGCCCTCGGCTCCCGCACCGGCTTCGCCGCGAACTCGGCGATCAGCCGCCGGGTGACGGCGGGCGCGATCAGCCCCTCGCCGCCCGCGACCGTGCGCACCGCGGCGATCAGGTCGCGGGCCTCGGTGTTCTTCAGCAGGAAACCGGCCGCGCCCGCGCGCAACGCCCCGAACACGTACTCGTCGAGGTCGAAGGTGGTCAGCACCAGGACGTCCGCGAGCCCCTCCCCGACCACCTGCCGGGTCGCCGACACCCCGTCAAGCCGCGGCATCTGAACGTCCATCAGCACCAGGTCGGGCCGGAGCTCCCGGGCGAGCGCCACCGCCCGCTCCCCGTCCGCCGCCTCCCCGACCACCTCCACGTCGGGCGCGCTGCGCAGGATCAGGACCAGCCCCGCCCGGACGGCGGACTGGTCCTCGGCGACCAGGACACGGATCACGCGGCGACTCCTTCGACGAGCGGGAAGGCGGCACGCACGACCCAGAGCGCGCCCTCGGGACCGGCCTCGAAGCTGCCGCCGAGCAGCGCGGCCCGCTCCCGCATGCCGACCAGACCGGCGCCGGAGCCGGGCGCACGGGGGCCGTCGCCCGCGTCGTACCGGCTGGTCACGGTGACGGCCAGGGAGCCGTCCCGCTCCGCCACCGCGACCGCGACGCGTCCCCGCCCCGCGTGCTTGAGGGCGTTGGTCAGGGACTCCTGGACGATCCGGTACGCGGCCAGCTCCACCGGCGCGGGCAGCCGCTCGGCGTGGTCGCTGTCGAGGGTGACGTCGAGCCCGTTGGCACGGGCGCCGGCGACCAGGGTGCCGATGCCGTCGAGGGTCGGGGTCGCGCTCGGCTCCTCGTGGTCGGCGCGCAGGATGCCGATCAGCCGGCGCATCTCCGCCAGCCCCTGGACGCTGTTCTCGCGGATCACCGCGAGGGCGTCCCGGCCGGTCGCGGGCGAGTCGAGGGAGAGCGCGGCCGTGGCGTGGATGGCGATCGCGGAGAGGCGGCCCGCCACCAGGTCGTGCAGCTCGCGGGCCATCCGGGCGCGCTCGGCGGTGACGGCCTGGGCGCGGTCGGTCTCGGCGAGCAGCGCGGTCTGTTCGGCGCGCAGCCGGGCGGCCTCGGCGGCGTCGCGGTGGTTGCGCACGATCCAGCCGGTGGCCGCCGGCGTGAACGCCACCAGGCCGACGGCCGCCCCGATCAGCAACGCCTCCGGCCTGCGTAGCAGGGCGAGCGGGACGACTGTCCAGACCACCGTCATCAGCCCGGAGATCCACAGCACCCGGCGGGCGGGCGCCGGCGGGGTGTACAGGACGGCCGCGTACACCAGGTCCGTGAACATCACGATCGTGGCCAGGTTGCCCTGGGTGACGGTGTCGGCGGTGAGCGCGGCGACGCCGATCACCAGGCCGGTGCGCGGGCGGGTGCGGCGCAGCAGTTCGCAGCACGCCATCACGGCCAGCGGCGCCAGCACCGGCGGGCGTCCGTGCCAGAGGACGAGGGGGTCGTGCGGCCCCCGCACCCCGAGCCCCACGCCCCACACGAGCAGTCCGCCGAGCAGCCCCGCGAGGGCGATGCGCAGGTCGTCTCGGTGCGGGCGGGGGAGTGCGGGGGCGGCCATGTCTCCATCCAACAGGGCGGACGTGCTCGTCGCGTGGTCCCGCGGAAGGGTCCGGCACTGCATCCTTCGATGTACCGCGGGTTCGTCACCGACGACGACGTACCGGGCGGGGCCCGCCGGGAGCCTTGAGGGGTGACCGAGTCCCAGGACCCCCGCCGAGGAGCGAACCGTGGTCGTCGCGTTGATCATCGCCTGTGAAGTGGGCTTCTGGGTGCTGCTCGCCCTCGGCCTGGCCACCCGCTACCTGCTGAAGCGGCGCCGGACGAGCGTCGTCCTGCTGCTGTGCGAGCCCGTCCTCGAACTGGTGCTGTTCGCGGTCACGGCGGTGGACCTCAGGAACGGCGCCCACCCCGGCTGGGAGCACGGCCTGGCGGCCCTCTACATCGGCTTCACCGTCGCCTACGGCCACTCCACGATCCACTGGCTCGACGGTCACGCCGCACACCGCCTGGCCGGTGCCCCGCGCCCCCCGAAGCCGCCCCGCTACGGCATGGCCCGCGCCCGCCACGAGGGCCGCCTGTGGCTGCGCACCGTCCTCATGGCGGCGGTCGCCTGCGCCCTGCTCCAGGGCGCGATCCAGTACGTCGGCGACGGCGACACCTCGTCGCTGCGGGCCTTCCAGTGGGTGGCGCTCAGGGCCGCCGGCATCCACGGCCTGATCGCGCTGACCTACGTCGTGTGGCCGAAGAAGCGGCCCGCGTCGGCGCTCCCCGGCGGGGTCCCAGAGCACGTCCCCGACGTCCTTGTCGGCCGTACGGGCCAGGATGCTGCATCTCCTGGGGGACAACCCCCGGACCCCCGGCCGGGGCGGCACGGC
Source organism: Streptomyces sp. NPDC048291 (assembly GCF_043201715.1). Lineage (NCBI taxonomy): Bacteria > Bacillati > Actinomycetota > Actinomycetes > Kitasatosporales > Streptomycetaceae > Streptomyces > Streptomyces sp. NPDC048291. Next base: position 71,252 of record NZ_JBICZC010000004.1, on the reverse strand, counting down.
CGCTAGCGTTCGCCGCCTGGCACCCACAGGATATCCCCGACGTCCTTGTTCGCCGTCCTCGCCAGGATGAACAACAGGTCCGACAAGCGGTTGAGGTAGGTCGCGGTCAGCGGGTTCATCACCTCTCCGTGCGCCTCGAGCGCGGCCCACGTAGACCGCTCGGCCCGCCGCACGACCGTGCAGGCCTGGTGGAGCAGGGCCGCGCCCGGGGTGCCGCCCGGGAGGATGAAGGAACGGAGCTTCTCCAGCCGCTCGTTGAAGCGGTCGCAGTCCGCCTCCAGCTTGTCGACGTAGAACTGCTCGACCCGCAGCGGCGGGAACTCCGGCTTCTCCACCACGGGCGTCGACAGGTCGGCGCCCACGTCGAACAGGTCGTTCTGCACCCGGGTGAGCACCGCGACGACCTCCGCCTCCAGCCCGCCCAGCGCGATCGCCGTCCCGATCACCGCGTTCGCCTCGTTGGCGTCGGCGTACGCCGAGATTCGCAGATCGGTCTTGGCGACCCGGCTCATGTCCCCGAGGGCGGTGGTGCCCTGGTCGCCGGTCCTGGTGTAGATGCGCGTCAGATTGACCATGCGGCCAGCGTAAGGGTGTCCCCGGTGACGGCGGACCGTGCCGTACCCGGCCGGAAACGGGCGATGCCGCCGCGGCCGCCTGACGGGACGTGACGGTTGTCTCACGTCCTGAGACCGTGACACGCATTACTTACCGGGTTGCCCGGCCCCCGACGAGCGCTAGGGTCCCGCCCAAGAGGCATACCTCAACAGCGTGTAAGGGGAGCGGAGTGGCACGGAAGCTTGCCGTCATCGGGGCCGGCCTGATGGGGTCCGGCATCGCCCAGGTCGCCGCGCAGGCCGGCTGGGACGTGGTCCTGCGTGACGTCACCGACGAGGCACTGGACCGTGCCGTGGGCGGGATCCAGGCCTCGTACGGCAAGTTCGTGAGCAAGGGGAAGCTGGAGGCGCACGACGCCGACGCCGCCCTGGCCCGCATCACCACGACCACCGACCTCGAAGCGGTCGCCGACGCGGACATCGTGGTCGAGGCCGTCTTCGAGAAGCTGGAGGTCAAGCACGAGATCTTCCGCGCGCTCGACAAGATCGTGCGCCCGGACGCCGTGCTCGCCTCCAACACCTCCGCGATCCCGATCACCAAGATCGCGGCCGCCACCGAGCACCCGGAACGGGTCGTCGGCGTCCACTTCTTCTCGCCGGTGCCGATGATGCAGCTCGTCGAGCTGGTCCGCGGCTACAAGACCAGCGACGAAACCCTCGCCACCGCGCGGGAGTTCGCGGAGTCCACCGGCAAGACCTGCATCGTCGTCAACCGGGACGTCGCCGGCTTCGTGACGACCCGGCTGATCTCGGCGCTCGTCGTCGAGGCCACCAAGCTGTACGAGTCGGGCGTCGCCACCGCCGAGGACATCGACCTCGCCTGCAAGCTGGGCTTCGGTCACGCCATGGGCCCGCTGGCCACGGCCGACCTCACCGGCGTCGACATCCTGCTGCACGCCACCGGCAACATCTACACCGAGTCGCAGGACGAGAAGTTCGCCCCGCCGGAGCTGATGCGCCGGATGGTTGACGCCGGTGACATCGGGCGCAAGAGCGGGCAGGGCTTCTACACGTACTGAAACATCAGTACGTAGACCCTCTGATCGCCTGTCAAAACGCACAAACCGCAGAGGTTTCACCCTCTGGGGTGAATTCGGTATCGGTTCGCTTACAGATGGCAACCTCTGACCGGCGAACGCAGTCAGACGTTGCAATACCGGACAACACTTTCACGGAGTAGGACACGCACTCTCGGGGAGCGCATATGCACATCAGGGGCGACCACGCCGAGCTGGTCGTCGGGGGCCGCCTCGACGTACGCAGCGCGGCGGACGCCCGTACGGTCCTGCACTCGGCCGTCGACGACGGAGTCGGCGATCTGGTGCTGGACCTGTCCGAGCTGGACTCCTGGGACGCCACCGGACTCGGGGTGATCATGGGGGCCCACCGGCGGGCCGGCCGCTGCGGCCGCCGTCTGGTGCTGCGCGGCGTACCGCCGCAGATGCAGCGCCTGCTGGTGGCCACCAGGCTGCACCGGATCCTGGCGATCGAGGGGGGTATCGGGGTGGAGTCACTGCCCCGGGTCTGACGCCGGGACCGGTGGCCGGCCGTGGGCTCTGCCGCGGTGACCGGCTGTGCGGCGGCGAACTGTCGGGGCGCAACGATCCGGTGTGAACCGGGCGACGGGGGTGACCCGGTCGGACGGCGCGCATGCGCACGTCAGACGCAATCCTCACGAGACCGTGATGTCTCGGACGGCGCGGTACCCCGGACTGTCGTAGATACTGTGCGAAGGTTTAAGGTTCGGTCGCCCGCCGCCCTTGCCACCCTTCGAGCGCGGGCCCGGACCAGAAGCGACAGCGCGGTGTGCAACAGGCCGGGAGGGGCCGGTTTTCACGGCACACGACGCTTTTGGGGGGCTAGGAACCTATGGACCCGATCAGCCCGGGACCCGAGGGGTACGGCCAGGACGGCGACGGCAGCACGTCGCGCCAGCGCCCGCCCAGGGAATCCCTCACCACCGACTTCGGTCAGAGCACGCCGGCGACGGCCCGCACCACGCGGCTGGTCGCCGGCGACTTCCTGCTGACCGTCAATCCCGTCGACGGCAGTGAGATAGAACCCTGCCCGCCGACCGAACGCCCCACCGGGCCGGAGAAGCGCAGCGCCGCCGAGCGCGCCGAGTACGAGCGCGCCGCCCGGCCGCCGGTGCCGCCCGGCCCCGCCCGGCCGGAGCTGCCGCTCCTGGAGCGCCAGGACGACCGCGAGCGGCTCGTCCGGCTCCTCGCCCGCGGCCGCTCGGTGCGCCTCACCGGCCCCTCGGGCTCCGGCCGCACCGCGCTCCTCGACCTGGTCGCCGACGACTGCTCCGACCTCGCCCCGGACGGCGTGGTCCGCCTCAACGGCTTCCACCGCACGCACGAGGACCTGCTCCACGACCTCTTCCACGCCGTCTACAAGATGCCCGCGTACCGCCCGGACCACGAGCAGCTCCTCGAACTGGTCCGGGAGATCGGCGCGGTCGTCGTCCTCGACGACGTCGAGTTCGGCGGCACCGGGCTCGACGAGCTGATCGACGCCACCCCCGAGTGCGCCTTCCTGATCGGCGCCACCCCGGACGTGCCGGCGCCCTCCGCCGACTCCGCCGTCGAGGAGGTCTTCCTCGACGGCCTCGACCGGGCCGGCGGCGTCGACATCCTGGAACGCACGGTCGGCCGGGTGCTCACCGAGGAGGAGGCCAACTGGGCCGGCGACCTCTGGTTCGAGTCCGAGGGCCTGCCGCTGCGGTTCGTCCAGGCCGGTGCGCTGCTGCGCCAGCGCGACCAGTTGCGGGCCAGCGCGGGCGCCGTGGACGAGTTCGGCGTCTTCGCCTCCGGCATGCCCGACCTGTCCGACCTGCCGGGGATCTCCGACCTGCCGGTCGAGGCGGCCCTCGACGACGAGGCGGGCGACGAGATCCCGCTCCCGTCCCTCGGCGAGGCCGCCGCGCCCGCCCCACTGCTCGCCTCCCGGCTCAGCGCCTCCGCCCGGGCCACCCTGCGCTTCGCGGTCGCCCTCGGCGGCGAGGTGCCGCACCAGGCGCATCTGCCGGCCCTCGTGGGCGACACCCACGCGGACGCCGCCCTCGGCGAACTGGCGGGCTGCGGACTGGTCTCCCCGGTGGGCTCCCGCTACCGGCTCGCCGCGGGCGTCCTGCAGCAGCTGGAGGCCGCCGGATACGCCGACGACGCGGCGGCCCAGGCCCTCACCGCCGCCCAGCACTACGGCTGGTGGGCCGGGCACCCCTCGGTCACCCCGGAGCGGGTCTGCGCCGAGTCCGACGCGATCCTCGCCGCCCTGACGGTGGTCGTCCCCGAGACGGTGCCGCCGGCCGAGGACGAGGAGAGCACGCCGGTACGACTGGCCCGCACGGCCGCGCCCGCGTTCGCGGCGGGGCTGCACTGGAGCGCCTGGGAACGCGCCCTGCGGGCCGGCGCCGAGGCCTCCCGGCTCGCCGGTGAGGTCGGCGAGCAGGCCTACTTCCACCACGAACTCGGCGTGTTCGCGCTCTGCGGCGGCTGGCTGGACCGGGCACGGGCCGAGCTGGAGGCCTCGATCGGGCTGCGCGGGGCGCTCTCCGACAAGCGGGGCACGACGGCCGGCCGACGGGCCCTCGCCCTGGTGGCCGACCTCTCGGGCGAGGTCATCCCGGCCGTCGCCGCGATGGCGGGCGACGAGATTCCCGACGCCCGCCACGAGGAGTCCATATCCCCGGCCGGCGGGATCACCACGCCCTTCCCCGCGGTCCACTCGCCGGTCTCGGACACGGTGGTGACCCACAGGGTCCCGGGACAGCCGACGGCGTCCCAGGACGGCGGGGGCGGCCTGGTCCGCATGGCCCGCCGCAACCTGGTGGCGGTGGGCGCGGGCGTGCTCCTGACGGCCGTCCTCGGCACCGTGGTCACCCTCGGCATGACCTCCAACAACAACGCCGACAACCCGTCCAACAACGTGAGCGTCAACCCCTCGGCGAGCGAGGACACGAGCGACGGGGGCCTGGGCGCCGACCCCGGCCAGACCTCCGGTGCGGGCGACACCGGCACGGCCACCACCAAGCCGACGGACCCGGGCCCCGACGGCACCCTCGGCACCTCGGACGACCCGACACCCCCGTCCGACACGGAGACGCCTTCGGCTTCGGCCACGGGGACGAAGGGGTCCTCGGGGGGCGGCACGACCCACTCACCGTCGGCGTCGCCCTCGAAGTCGGCGTCACCGTCGAAGTCGGTATCCCCGAGCCCGTCGAAGTCGTCGGAGTCGCCGTCGGCGAGTGCGTCGCCGTCGGTCTCGTCGTCGGCCCCGTCCGACACGCCGTCCACCGCCGACAGCGCGAGCGGACCGGCGTCCAGTGCCCCGGCGGCGTCGACCAGTTCGGTGGCGTCGGAGGGCAGCGGCACGGGTACGTCGACCGGAACCGTGATCTGAGTCGCCGGGCGTCCCCCGCGCCACGCGCGGGACGCCCGCCCGCACCCACCCCGCACCCACCCCGACGGCGCACGACCCCGACGACGCGAGCAGGCGGCGCCGAGCCCGCCTCAGACCGGCCCGGCACCGCCGGTGAGCGCCGAACGGGTTGAGCGCCGTTGCGGCGGGTTCAGTGGTGCGCGGCGCCACTTGTCAGGCGTGGGCCGAACTCGCCTGAGGCCGGTCTCGCCCCGCGGGTCTCGCCCCGCGGGTCTCGCACCGTAGGCCTCGTCCGCCGCTCTCCTGCTCCTTGCGCCGCGGCTCACCTTGAACCCGCCGCGATGGCGCTCGGCCACGACGGCGTGGACCGGTGGTGCCGAACTTGCCAGAGGCGGGCTCGGCACCGCCGGTCACCGTCGAATGGGCTGAGCGCCGTTGCGGCGGGTTCGGGGGTGGGCGGTGCCACTTGTCGGGCGTGGACCTGACGAGGCCGAGGCCGGTCTCGCTCCGCGAGGCTCGCATCAGGCCTTGTCCGCCGCACTCCTGGTTCTTGCGCCGGCGCCCGCCGCGATGGCGAATGCGGCGGAAGCCGGTGTCAGAAGAGGCGCAGCTTGTCGTCCTCGATGCCGCGGAGGGCGTTGTAGTCGAGGATGGTGCAGCCGATGCCGCGGTCGGTGGCGAGGACCTTTGCCTGGGGCTTGATCTCCTGGGCCGCGAAGATGCCCCGGACGGGGGCGAGGTGGGGGTCGCGGTTGAGGAGTTCCAGGTAGCGGGTGAGCTGTTCGACGCCGTCGATCTCGCCGCGGCGCTTGATCTCGATGGCCACGGTCTGGCCCTCGGCGTCGCGGCAGAGGATGTCCACCGGGCCGATCGCCGTCATGTACTCGCGCCGGATGAGCGTGTAGCCGTCGCCGAGCGTCTCGATCCGGTCGGCCAGCAGCTCCTGCAGGTGCGCTTCCACGCCGTCCTTGATGAGGCCAGGGTCGACGCCCAGCTCGTGCGAGGAGTCGTGCAGGACCTCCTCCATGGTGATGATGAGCTTCTCGCCCGCCTTGTTGATGACGGTCCAGACGCCGGCCTCGTCACCCGTCCCTTCCTTGAGGGTGCACGGCGGCGACATCCAGTTGAGGGGCTTGTAGGCCCGGTCGTCCGCATGGATCGAGACACTGCCGTCCGCCTTGACGAGGATCAGGCGGGGAGCGGAGGGAAGGTGGGCGGTGAGCCGGCCGGCGTAGTCGACGGAGCACCGGGCGATGACGAGACGCATGGTCGGCAACGCTACTCGACGCGCCGCCCTCCACGCGATTCGCCAGGATACGAGCGGCATCCGAGCGGTGTCCGGGCGGCATCCCAGCGGTGTCCGACCGGCCGCCGGGCCGCCCTCGCGACCGGTCCTGGAGGGTCGCCTGCACACGCCTGTTCAAACCTGGCCGATTGTGTGCCTAAAGGGACCGTCGCATATACGCAATCTCCTGGTGGGGGCCCCGCGCGTTGCCTACCGTAGTAAACGGGAGGTCGCGAAGTGTGTACTCAGCGTGTTCGGTATCGCGAACTCCCTTACCTGTCCGCCAACCCCTGCTGTTCGGGGGTGCGAGAGGAGTACCCATGTCGCTCGACGTCTCACCGGCCCTACTCGAACAGGCCGAGCGAGGCGAGGTCGACGAAGCAGATTTCGTCGACTGCGTCCGGACCTCCCTGCCCTACGCGTGGGAGATGATCAGCTCCCTGGTGGCCCAGCTGAAGGTGGACGGCGGAGAGTTCGCCGACAACCAGACGCCTCCGCCGGACGAGCAGGCACGCGGCCAGCTGCTGCGTGCGCTCGCGAGTGACGCCATACGCGGCGCCCTGCAGCGGCACTTCGGTGTGCGGCTGGCCTTCCAGAACTGCCACCGTGTGGCGGTGTTCCCGCTGGACGCCTCGGTCGACGAGACGCTGGCCCGCTTCACCTCAGTGCGCAACCAACTGCTGAACCAGTCCCCGGAACTGCGGGACTGCTGACGCCGTGCTCAGCTACTGCTGACGCAGTGAGCCGCTTGCTTGCCGCTCCACACGCGGGAGGTGCATCAGTCACTGGGGCGGCAAGCTCCCCGCGGCGGCGAGGTCACCGGAGGTGCGGCAGTACCTCGGCACCCAGCCGTCGTACGTTCTCCTCCGTGGCCGCCAGATCCCCCGAGCCCTCGGTCAGCAGGGCGAAACGGGAGATGCCGGTCCGCTCGGAGGTCGCCGCGAGCCGGTCGGCGCACAGCCGCGGGGTACCCACCGGGTGGAGTCCGCAGAGCAGTTCGGTGTACGCGAGCGGGTCCCGCATGGAGCGGAACCGGCCGTCCACCGTCACATGCGCCTCCAGGCCCTGTTTCAGCCAGCCCGGCATCGCCTTGGTCAGGGTCTCGGCCGCGTCGGTGCGGCTGTCCGCGATCTGGCAGACGCCGGCCGAGACATGGGCCGCCGCGGCGATCTCGTCGCCCGGCCGCCCGGCCGCCCGCGCGTGCTGCCGCCACAACGCGACCATCTCGGCCTTCTCCTCGTCGCCGACGTGCATCCCGAGCAGCATCGGCAGCCCCTGCTCCGCGGCCAGCCGGATGCTCGCCGCGGAGGTGCAGGCGACCACCACCTCCGGCCCCGGCGCCTCCGTCAGCGCCTCCGACGGGCGTGGTACGACGGGGACTTCACGGAACGAGAAGCGCGGCCCGGAGGCCGACACGGCCGGTTCGCGCAGCCAGCGCATCAGCAGATCGAGTGATTCCGGGAAGCCCTGTTCGTACGCCTCCAGGCCCGATCCGAAGACCTCCAGGTCCACCCAGGGCCCGCCCCGCCCCACGCCCAGCGTGAACCGGCCGCCGCTCGTCACGTGCAGCAGCGCGGCCTGCTCGCCGAGGGCGACCGGGTGGACGGTGGGCAGCACGCTCACCGCCGTACCGACCCGCAGCCGCCGGGTACGGCCCAGCAGCAGAGCCGCCAGGGTGACCGCCGACGGGCAGGTGCCGTACGGCACGAAGTGGTGCTCGGCCAGCCAGACCGCGTCCAGACCGGCCTCCTCGGCCACCTCCGCCGTGCGTACCGCCCGGTGCAGGGCTTCCCCCTGGCCCTGGCCCGGGAACTGGGCGGCCAGCACAAAACTACCTACGCGCATCGTTTCTTCCTGCTTTCCTGGCTCCGACCCGGAGCTCCCCCACCGGGCATAACCGTCTGACACGTGCCGAGGACACGGCCTGGCGGAGAGATTTGCGGATTGTCTGGAGAATGGGTCGCCCTGGAGGGGGACTTGTGCGGGTTCGTGCCCTACGCGTACCCCCGTGCGCGCGTCGTAGGCTGGACACAGCCCATGCTTCCTGTATAGCCCCGAGAGGTGTCCCGTGTCCCCGCGTCGCAACCGACCCAAGGGCCCGAACGAAGCGGCCTCGTCCGGCCGGAGCGCCGAGGACGACCGCGCGGACCGCTACGGCGGCTGGCAGTCCACGGAGAACTGGCAGGGCGAGGAGTGGAGCGTCCGGCACGTGGCCGGTGCCAGCTCGGTCGGCAAGACGTACCGCTGCCCGGGCTGCGACCAGGTGATCGCCTCCGGCGTCCCGCACGTCGTGGCCTGGCCCGAGCACTCGGGCGTGGACGAGCGCCGGCACTGGCACAAGGCCTGCTGGAACGCGAAGGACCGCCGCACCACGCGGGTGCAGCGGTCCCGTAACGCGCCGAAGTTCTAGAGCCGGAGTTCCGAGCGTCGTCAGACGTCCCGCTTCTCCAGGAGCACGTAGGCGCCCGCGAACGCGACGGCCGTCGCGCCCAGGATGATCCACAGCGGGTCCCACCCCGAAGGGCCGGAGTCGCTCAGGGAGTTGGAGTAGAAGATGCTCAACTGGTTCGGGATGGAGTACTCGAACAGGGCCGTGCGCACCTTCTCCAGCGACTGGGAGAACATGAACAGCGCGATCACCAGCGGGGCGAGCACCGCGCCGATCATGATGGTGATGGCGCCCGCCGAGTGCCGGATGATCGAGCCGATGATCAGCGAGAGCAGTCCGAGCAGCGCGATGTAGAGGCTGACGCCGACGGTTCCCTTCAGCCATTCCCCGCCGGTCGGCGTCCGGGCGATGCCGTCCAGCATCGAGACCTGGGTCATGGCCACGAACGCGCTGGTCGCGAGGGTGAACACGAAAGCGACCGCGAAGAAGACGATGGCCTTCGCCGCGAGCACACGCGCGCGGGAGGGACAGGCCACCGTCGTGGTGCGGATCATGCCCGTGCCGTACTCCGAGGCGGTCGTCAGCACGCCGAGCGTGATGATGCACATGCTGCCGAGCAGCAGTCCGAAGAAGCCGAGCGAGAGCGCGCTCTCGCTGGACAGGTCGTCGGACGAGGAGGAGTCGCTGACCACCGCGCCGGCCAGCAGGCCGATGCCGACCACCAGCAGGACGAAGACGCCGAGCGTCCAGATCGTCGAACGCACCGACCTGATCTTCGTCCACTCGGAGGCGATCGCGTGCCCGAGGTGGGTGCGCACCACCGGGATCGGCGAGACGTAACCGGGGTACGCACCGCCGGGCGCCGCCTGCCACTCGGGTGCGGACGGGGCGGCCTGCGGCAGCGGAGGCTGGTGGGTGCTCATCGGGCGTCCTCGGGCTTGGTCAGGTCGGCGGGTGCGGCTGCGGCGGGCGCGGCGGCCGGGGCGGACATCGGCTGCGCATAGGGGTTCGGAGCGGCCTGAGGCGCCCCGTACGGGCCCTGCGGGCCGCCGTACGGTCCCGTGAACGGCTGGCCGCCCTGCTGGGGCGGCGGCGGGGCATACCAGCCCGGCTGGCCCTGCCCGGGCACCGGCATCGGCGGCTGGGCGCCCGGCGGCAGCGGCTGCTGGAGGCCGGCTCTCTGGTCGATGGAGGACCGGTAGTCGACGGCGCCCTGCGTCATCCGCATGTACGCCTCCTCCAGCGAGGCCTGGTGCGGGGACAGCTCCCACAGCCGTACGTCCGCCTCGTGCGCGAGGTCGCTGATCCGGGGCAGCGGCAGCCCGGTCACCCGGAGCGCCCCGTCCTGCTCCGGCAGGACATGGCCGCCGGCCTCGGTCAGCGCCGAGCTGAGCTTCTCGCGCAGCTGCGGCTCGGTGTCCGGGGTGCGCACGCGCGCGAAGTCCGCGGAGTTGGCCGAAATGAAGTCGGTCACGCTCATGTCGGAGAGCAGCTGGCCCCGGCCGATGACGATGAGGTGGTCGGCGGTCAGCGCCATCTCGCTCATCAGGTGGGACGAGACGAAGACCGTACGGCCCTCCGCGGCGAGGGACTTCATCAGGTTGCGCACCCAGAGGATGCCCTCGGGGTCGAGGCCGTTGACCGGCTCGTCGAAGAGCAGCACCTGGGGGTCGCCGAGCAGCGCGGCGGCGATGCCGAGGCGCTGGCCCATGCCGAGCGAGAAGCCCTTGGAGCGCTTTCCTGCCACGTCCTGGAGGCCCACCACGCCGAGCACCTCGTCGACCCGGCGGGCCGGGATGGCGGACAGCTGGGCCAGCGACAGCAGGTGGTTGCGGGCGGACCGGCCGCCGTGCACCGCCTTGGCGTCGAGCAGCGCGCCGACCTGGCGGGCGGCGTTCGGGAGCTTGCGGTAGGGGAAGCCGCCGATCGTCACCGAGCCGGCGGTCGGGTTGTCCAGGCCCAGGATCATCCGCATGGTCGTCGACTTGCCCGAGCCGTTCGGCCCGAGGAAGCCGGTCACGGCTCCGGGTCGTACCTGGAAGGAAAGGTTGTAGACGGCGGTCTTGTCGCCGTAGCGCTTGGTCAGGCCGACAGCCTCGATCATGCTCCGCACCCATCGAAAGGATCAGGACAGCGGGGCAGACGCCCCCCGTAAGGGTTAGGAGGATATCGGGGAGCTGACGGTTCCGGCCAAGAGCAAGCAAAGTCTCGGCCCCGCGGGGCCGGTCACTGGGCGTCGCGCCGCTTCAGCAGGACGTACCCGCCGGCCAGCGCGGCGATCACCCACAGGCCCATGATCCCGAGCCCGCCCCAGGGGCCGTAGGGGACGTCGTCGCCGACCCTCGGCACCACCTGCATGATGTGGCTGCCCGCCTGGTCCGGCAGGAACCGGCCGATCTTCTTGGTCGCGTCGACGTTGCCGAGGATGTTGGAGATCAGGAAGAAGAACGGCATCAGGATGCCCAGCGACAGCATCGGCGAGCGCAGCATCGCGGCCACGCCCATGGAGAACATCGCGATGAGCGTCATGTAGAGCCCGCCGCCGACGACCGCGCGCAGCACCCCGGGATCGCCGAGGTGGGCCCGGTGCGAGCCGAGCATGGCCTGGCCGAGGAAGAAGGCGGCGAAGCTGGTCACCATGCCGACCACCAGCACCAGGCCGGCCGCCACCGCGATCTTGCTGAACAGGAAGGTGGCCCGCTGAGGCACGGCGGCCAGCGAGACCCTGATCATCCCGGTGCTGTACTCGTTGGAGACGACGAGCACCCCGAACACGATCATCGCCAGCTGTCCGAGGGTCATCCCGGCGAAGCTGATGTTCGTCGGGTCGAAGGAGAGCCGCTCGCGGGCCGGCATGTTGGAGAACTGGCTGTTCGCCAGTGCGGAGAGCAGCGTCCCGAGGGCCACGGTGACCACCACGGCCAGAGACAGCGTCCACACCGTCGAGGCGACGGACCGGATCTTGGTCCACTCGGACCGTACGACCTGGGTGACGACGGCCATGTCACGCTCCCTTGTCCCAGCCGGAGCCCCAGGCCTGTGGCACCGGGGGCGAGTCGGCGTGTGCGTGGTACTCCACGGACTCCGCCGTCAGTTGCATGAAGGCCTCCTCCAGCGAGGCCTGCTGGATGCTCAGCTCGTGCAGCACGATCCCGTTCTGCGCGGCCAGTTCCCCGATCGGCTCGGCCTTCCCGCCCTCCACCTCAAGAGTGCCGGTGCCGGTCTCGACCACGGTGATCCCGGCCGCGTGCAGCACGTCGAGCAGCCGCTCGCGCTGCGGGGAGCGGACCCGGACGTAGGACCGCGAGTTCGTCCGGATGAAGTCCGCCATGGAGGTGTCGGCGAGCAGCCGGCCCTGTCCGATGACGACCAGGTGCTCGGCGGTGAGCGCCATCTCGCTCATGAGGTGCGAGGAGACGAACACGGTCCGGCCCTGCGCGGCCAGGGTCTTCATCAGGGTCCGGATCCAGTGGATGCCCTCGGGGTCGAGCCCGTTGACCGGTTCGTCGAACATCAGGATCCGCGGATCGCCGAGCAGCGCGCCCGCGATCCCGAGCCGCTGCCCCATGCCGAGCGAGAACCCCTTGGCCTTCTTCCGTGCCACGGCCGTCAGTCCGACGGTGTCGAGCACCTCGGCCACCCGCGCCCGCGGGATCCCGTTGCTCTGCGCGAGGCAGAGCAGGTGGTTGAAGGCGCTGCGCCCGCCGTGCACGGCCTTCGCGTCGAGCAGTGCCCCGATGTACGTCAGCGGGTCCTTGAGCTGCTCGTACCGCTTGCCGTCGATCCGCACGCGGCCCGCCGTGGGGTGGTCGAGCCCGAGGATCATCCGCATGGTCGTGGACTTCCCGGCACCGTTGGGCCCGAGGAACCCGGTGACGATGCCGGGTCTGACGGTGAACGTGAGGTCGTCGACCGCCGTCTTGTCGCCGTAGCGCTTGGTCAGGCCCGCCAGCTCGATCATGCGGCCACGCTAGGACGGGCTCACCGGGGGTGCCACCTGAGGCAGTCGGCCGGGTGCGGGCCGGTGGGGGCGGGTCGCGCAGTTCCCCGCGCCCCTTTTCTTTTGGGGGCGCGGGGAACTGCGCGAGCAACCCCCACCGGCCCGCGGCCGAACGACGAAGGCCCGCACCCCCGGAAAAAGGGAGTGCGGGCCCTGCGATGTCGCTACGGCTTACCGGGACTGCTGCGCCGGAACCCCACGGGAGATCGGCTCGTCCTCGGTCGGCGAGCTGGCGGCGGCCACCGCCGCACCTGTCAGCGTGGCCAGCATCTCGCGGACGTTGGTCAGCTGGGCGTTGATGCTGTCGCGGCGGTTGGTCAGCGCGGCCAGCTCACGCTCGGATTCCGAGCGGATCCGGTCGGCCTTGGCGTTCGCGTCCGCGACGATGTCCTCGGCCTGGCGCTGAGCCGTCTCGACCGTCTGGCGGGCGCGGCGCTCGGCGTCGGTGCGCAGCTTCTCGGCCTCGAGACGCAGCTGCTCCGCGCGGTGCTCGATCTCCGCGAGGCGCTTCTCCGCCTTCTGCTGGCGGGACGCCAGGTCACGCTCGGACTGCTCGCGGCGCTTGGCGAGGTTCGTCTCGAAGTCGGCGGCGGCCTGCGCGGCCTTCGCACGGGTCTCCTCGAAGAGGGCGTCCGCCTCCTCGCGCTTGGACTGCGCGTCCTTCTGAGCCTCGGAGCGCAGCTGCGACGCGTCGCTCTTGGCCTTCTCGACGATCCGGACGCCCTCGTCCTCGGCCTTGGCCTTGCGCTCCGCAGCGAACGATTCTGCGTCGTTGCGCACCTGCTGGGCCGCCGACTCGGCGAGCTCGCGGTGCTGCTCGGCCGCGCGCCGGGCCTCCTCGCGCAGGTCCTTCGCCTCCTCCTCGGCGAGGCGGAGGATCTTCTCGACACGCGCGCCGAGGCCGGCGTACGACGGCTCCGCGTCGGTTACCTGAGCCTGGGCGTTCTGCGTCTCGAGGTGGAGCTCCTCGATGCGCTTTTCCAGAGCGGTGATGCGGGCGAGAGCGCTGTCACGGTCGGAGACGAGCTTGGAGATCCGTTCGTCCACCTGAGCGCGGTCGTACCCACGCCGCACTAGCTCGAAGCCGTAGGGGGAAGTGTCGCTCATGGGGTTCCTGTCGAAAGAGACCGGTGAGGTGATAGGGGGAATCCTAGGGGCCGAAGCGGTGTGTCATCGAGCGGATACGTGTTTGATCTGGAGAATGACACCCCTTTTGAGTGGCTAGCTGTGAGATCGCTTGCCAAAGCCTCTGCCACAGATTTAATCAAAAGCCTCAGAACACTACAGAACCGACCCCGGCTTCTAGCCTTCTGAGGGCTTGCCACCTGATCGTGGCGCACCCACCGTACTGCCCGCCTTGACCCCGCCGTCCTTGCCGGCCGACGGGGCCTCGAAGGATTCCAACGCCTCCAGGACGTCCTGGACACGGGAGATCTCGCCGTTGATGTTCTCCCGCCGGCGCTCCAGGATCTCCAGTTCGCGCTTTCCCTCCTCGACCGTGCGGCGGGCCTCGCGGATCGCCTCGGCCTTGAGCTCCTCGGCCTCCCGGACCAGCGTGGCCTTCTTCAGCTCGGCCTCCTTGAGCAGCCCCTCCGCCTTCTTGACGGCGGCGATGCGGACCTTGCCCGCCTCGGAGTTGGCCTCCGAGACCAGGTCCTTCGCCTTGGCCTGGGCCTTGGCGAGCTGCTCCTCGGCTGCCTTGATGAGCGCGTCACAGCGGTCGCCGGTGGACTTCATGGTCTCGGCGGCCTCGCGGCGGGCCCGCTCGTGCAACTCCTCGATCTCGGTGGTGATGCGCTCGTGCAGCTCCTCCGCCCGCTCCCTTATGGCGGTGGCGTCCCGGCGGGCACCGACGAGCAGCTCGTCCGCGTCCGTACGGGACTTCTCCACCCGCGCGTTGCCCTCGACCGTGGCCTCGGACACCAGCCGGTCGGCCTCCTTGCGGGCCGCGCCCACCATGGTGTCGGCCTGCGACTCGGCGTCCGCGGTGGTCTTCATCGCCTGCTGCTGCGCCTCGGTGAGCAGCTTGTCGGCCTCCGCGGCCGTCTCGTTGATGAGCGTGTCGACCTGCTCGGCCACGTCCTGGCGGCGCTTGTTGGCGTCCTTGCGGGACTCGTCGAGGGTCCGCTCGGCCTCCTCGCGCGCGGAGTTCAGCAGGCGCTCGACCGTCGCCTCCGCGTCCCCCTTGAGCCGCTCGGCGTCGGCGCGGGTCCGGTCGGCGTGCAGCTGGGCGGAGCCGACCGTCTCGGCGGCCTCGGCCCGCAGCCGCTCCGCGTCGCCGGTGGCGTCCGCGATCAGCTTCTCCGCCTTCGCGATGGCATCGGCGCGGACCCGGTCGGCCTCGGTGATGGTCTCGTTCTGGAGCCGCTCGGCCTCGTTGCGCGCCTCGGTGATGAGGGTGTCGGCCTGGGTCGCCGCGTCCGAACGCATCCGGTTGGCGTCCTCACGCGCCTCGGCACGCGTGCGCGTGGCGTCCTGGTCCGCCTGGGCGACGGCGTCGGAGGCCTCGGTGCGCACCCGCTGGGCGTGCGCCGCCGCCTCGGACCGCAGCCGCTCCGACTCGGTCATCGCGTCGGCGACGGTCCGCTCGGCGAGCGACTTCGCCGCCTCGGAGGCCTCGGCCGCCTCCCGCCGGATCCGGGTCGCGTCCTCGCTGGCCCGCTCCCGCTCGGAGTAGGCGTCGGCGCGGACCCGGTCGGACTCCTCCTCGGCCTCCCGCCGGGTGCGGTCCGCGGCGTGCTCGGCGGCCGAGCGCAGCCCGGTGATCTCCTCCTGCGCCTGCTCGTGCAGCCCGGAGACCGAGTCCCGCACCTGCTGGGCGTGGAGTTCGGCGGCCGACACCATCTCGGTGGCCCGCCGGTCCGCCTCCTCGACCAGCCGTACCGCCTCGGCCTGCGCCTCCTCGACCCGGTTGCGGGCCTGGGCCAGCAGGTCCTCGCTCTGCTCGCGGGCCCGCTCGCGCTCCTGGTCGGCCTCCTGGCGGGCGGAACCGAGGAGCTCCTCGGCCTCCCGGCGCCGCCGGGCGGCCTCCTCCTGGGCGGCGGCCAGCGTCTCGGACGCCTCGGTGGACAGCCGCTCGGCCGCCGCCTGCGCCTCGGCACGGACCCGGTCGGCGGTGTCCTGGGCCTCCTGCTTGAGCCGCTCCGCCTCGGCCGCGGCCTCGGACCGCAGCCGCACGGCGATGGTCTCGCCCTCCGCGCGGGACGCGGAGGCGTCGGCGGCGGCCTCGTCGCGCAGCCGCTCGGCCTCGGTCTCGGCCTGCTGCTGGAGCGTACGGATCCGCTCGGCGGCCTCGCCGCGCAGCCGGTCGGTCTCCTCGGCGGCCTCCCGGCGGATCCGGCCGGACTCCTCGCGCGCCTCGGTCAGCGCCCGGTCGGCGCCGGTGAGCCGGTCCTCGGCCTCGGTGTGCAGGCGGGTCAGCTCGTCGGCGGCCTCCGCGCGCCGGGCCTCGACGCCCCGCTCGGTCTCCGCGCGCATGTCGGCCGCGGCCCGCTCGGCGTCGGCCTGCATCGTCTCGGACTGCTCCTGGGCCTCCGCACGGAGCCGTTCGGCCTCCTGGCGGGTGCGCTCCAGGGTCTCCTCGGCCTGCCGGCGCAGCGTGGTGGCGCGCTCGATGGCCTCGGTGCGGACCTTCTCGCTGTCCGTGGTCGCGGTCTGCCGCAGCTCGTCGGCGTCGGCCTTGGCCTTGGCGAGCAGCTCCTCGGCGGACCTGGCCCCCTCCTCGATCTGCTGCACGGCCTCGCGCCGGGCCTCGGCGCGGATCGACTCGCCCTCGGCGACCGCGTCGGACCGCAGCTGCTCGGCCTCGCCGCGCAGCCGGCGGGCCTCCTCCTGCAGCTCGACCGTCTTGGCGCGGTACTCCTTGGTGTCGTCCTTCGCCGTGCCCTTCAGCTGCTCGGCGATGTCGTGCGCCTCGGCGCGCAGCCGGTCCGCCTCGGTCTCCGCCTCGGTGCGGATCCGCTCGGCCTCCTCGGCGGCGGCCTTGGTGGTGCCCTTGGCCTCCTCGGACGCCCGGTTCAGGACGTCCTCGGCGGTCTTGGCGGCCTTGGAAAGCTGGGAGGCGCTCTCCTCGGCGGTCAGGGTGCGGGCCTTCTCGGAGGCCTCCGCGATGATCTTCTCGGCCTCGGCGCGCGCGTCCGCGACGACCTGCTCGGCGCTCGCCTTGGTGGCCTCGGCCTCCTTGGTGGCCTCGCTGACCAGCCGGGCTACCTGCTCCTTGGCCGTCTGGGTGCGCTGCTGGTTGGTGGCCTCGGCGCTGGAGAGGGCCTTGGTGGCGTTCGCCTCGGCCTCGGTGACCAGTTTCTCGGCCTCGGACTGCGCCTTGCGCAGCGCCTCCTCGGCCTCGGTCATCCGCTGCTCGGCGGCCCGGCTCAGCTCACCGGCCTGCCGACGGGCGCTGTCCGACTCCGTCGCGGTGGAGTTGCGCAGCTGCTCCGCGTGGTCGGTGGCCTCCTGGGCCTGCGTCGACGCGGCGTTCAGCAGCCGCTCGGCGTCCCGGCGGGCGCGCAGCAGCAGCTGCTCGGCCTCTGCGCGGGCCGCCTCGGCGTCGCTGGTCACCCGCTGGCGGGCCTCGGTGGCGATCCGCTCGGCCTCGGCCCGGGCGGCGGTCATGGCCTGCTCGGCCTCGGCCCGCGACTCGTCGAGCAGCCGCCGGGCCTGCGACTCGGTGCGGGCGCGCAGCTGCTCGGCCCACGACACGTTCTCGTTGACGTGCGACTCGACGGTCTGCCGGCGCTCGGCCAGCTCCTGGTCCAGCTGCTGGCGGCGGGTCACCGCCTCCTGGTGCAGCTCGGCCTGGAGCCGCGCCGCCTGCTCGGCGTGCTCCTGGAGGATGCGCTGGGTCTGCGCCCGCGCCTCCGCGGCCACCCGCTCCGCCTCCTGGCGGATCTGGTCGGCCTGCACCTGGGCGTTCCGAAGCAGCTGCTCGGCGTGGTACCCGATGTCACCGCCGTCGAACGCGGGCCGGGACATGATGGTGCGGCGCGCCTCGTGCAACTTGGCGCGCAGCACCTCGACCTGGTAGCCGAGGTCCTCGGCATGCTGGATCGCCTTTTCCCGCTCGGTCTTCAGCCGTTTCATCTCGGCTTCGAAACGAGTGAGGTGGTCGACGTCAGCCGCCGGCTCCCGCTCCTGGCTCTCGTAGCCCCGCACTGCGCGGTCCCATCCGTCCCCTGGTCGCAACCTTCTCCGAACGAGCTCCGTCCATCCGCCGAACGGGGCCCCCGGGGAATGGTGTCAGATCAACGGCGGAGCACGGGCTGCTGCCCCGACGCTCGTCCCCCGAAACCCGGACCCCGGCATGCGGCCGCCCCGGCCCTGCGAACGTGCGAAGGGACGACCGCCCCCAACCCTACCGGCCCATATGTACGAGGGTCAGTGCTCAGGTGACTCAACAGCCGCCGAAGTGACCAGTTCTGTCAGTACGCCGTGGCAATCCTTCGGGTGCAGGAAGGTGATCCGCGACCCCATGGAGCCGATCCGTGGCTCGTCGTACAGAACGCGTACGCCCTTGTCACGGATGTCCGCGGCGTCACCGTCGACATCGGCCGTACCGAAGGCGATGTGGTGGACCCCCTCGCCGTTCTTCGCGAGCCACTTGCCGACCGCCGAGTCCTCCCGGGTCGGTTCGAGAAGCTGCAGGTAGGAGGCGCCGCCGTCGGACGTCCCGTTGATCTTGAGCATGGCCTCGCGCACGCCCTGTTCCTCGTTGACCTCGGTGTGGAACACCTCGAAGCCGTACGTGGCCCGGTAGAACTCGACGGTCGTGTCGAGGTCGTGGCAGGCGATCCCGATGTGGTCGATTCGCGTCAGCATGGATTCAGTGCAGCGCCACCGCGATGGTTACGCAACGTGCCAGCGATCACACTGACGGCCCGATGACGGCACGGAGTGCCACGCAATACATTCGAAGTAAACCCTCGTTCACTCCTCGGCAGTGCAGCCGGTAAGGGGATTCGCAGCTCATGACTTCTGGAACCTCTGGAACCACCTCGGTGATCGTCGCGGGCGCGCGTACGCCCATGGGACGACTGCTGGGCTCGCTGAAGTCCTTCTCGGGAGCCGACCTCGGCGGCTTCGCGATCAAGGCCGCCCTCGACCGTGCGGGGATCGGGGGCGACCAGGTGCAGTACGTGATCATGGGGCAGGTGCTCCAGGCCGGCGCCGGGCAGATCCCGGCCCGCCAGGCCGCCGTCAAGGCAGGCATCCCGATGAGCGTCCCGGCGCTCACGATCAACAAGGTCTGCCTCTCCGGCCTCGACGCCATCGCCCTCGCGGACCAGCTGATCCGCGCCGGCGAGTTCGACATCGTGGTCGCGGGCGGCCAGGAGTCCATGACCAACGCCCCGCACCTGCTCCCGAAGTCCCGCGAGGGCTTCAAGTACGGCGCCGTCGAGATGCTCGACGCGATGGCCTACGACGGCCTGACCGACGCCTGGGAGAACATCCCGATGGGCGAGTCGACCGAGAAGCACAACACCCGCCTCGGCCTCGGCCGCGAGGAGCAGGACGCGGTGGCCGCCCTGTCCCACCAGCGGGCCGCCGCCGCGCAGAAGAACGGCGTCTTCGAGGCCGAGATCACCCCGGTCGAGATCCCGCAGCGCAAGGGCGAGCCGGTCGTCTTCAGCAAGGACGAGGGCATCCGCGGCGACACCACGGTGGAGTCGCTGGGCAGGCTCCGCCCGGCGTTCACGAAGGACGGCACGATCACCGCCGGCACCTCCTCGCAGATCTCCGACGGCGCCGCGGCCGTGGTCGTGATGAGCAAGGCCAAGGCCGAGGAGCTGGGCCTTCAGTGGCTCGCCGAGATCGGCGCCCACGGCAACGTGGCCGGACCGGACAACTCGCTCCAGTCCCAGCCGTCCAACGCCATCAACCACGCCCTGAAGAAGGAGGGCCTGGACGCCGGAGACCTGGACCTCATCGAGATCAACGAGGCCTTCGCCGCCGTCGCCGTCCAGTCAATGAAGGACCTCGGGGTGACCACCGAAAAGGTGAACGTGAACGGCGGAGCCATCGCCCTCGGCCACCCCATCGGCATGTCCGGCGCCCGGCTCGTCCTGCACCTGGCCCTGGAGCTCAAGCGCCGGGGCGGCGGGGTCGGCGCGGCCGCGCTGTGCGGTGGCGGCGGCCAGGGTGACGCGCTGATCGTGCGGGTACCGAAGGCCTGAGCCGGTTTCTTCGAGCGAACGAAAGCGAACGGAGCTGTGATGCAGGACGTCTCCTCGCTGGTGGCCCAGGCCAGGGAGGGCCGACCGCGTGCGGTGGCCCGCCTGATCTCCCTGGTGGAGGGGGCGTCCCCGCAGCTCAGGGAGGTCATGGCGGCACTCGCGCCGCTGACGGGCAACGCCTACGTCGTGGGCCTGACCGGCTCCCCGGGAGTCGGCAAGTCGACCTCGACGTCGGCGCTTGTGACCGCCTATCGCAAACAGGGCAAACGGGTCGGTGTGCTGGCCGTCGACCCGTCGTCCCCCTTCTCGGGGGGCGCCCTGCTCGGCGACCGCGTCCGGATGTCCGACCACGCGTCCGACCCCGGCGTCTACATCCGCTCGATGGCGACGCGGGGCCACCTGGGCGGCCTCGCCTGGTCGGCGCCCCAGGCCATCCGCGTCCTGGACGCGGCGGGCTGCGAGGTGATCCTGGTGGAGACGGTCGGGGTGGGCCAGTCGGAGGTGGAGATCGCCTCCCAGGCGGACACCAGCGTGGTGCTGCTGGCCCCGGGGATGGGCGACGGCATCCAGGCCGCCAAGGCCGGCATCCTGGAGATCGGCGACGTCTACGTCGTCAACAAGGCGGACCGGGACGGCGCCGACGCCACGGCCCGCGAGCTGAACCACATGCTGGGCCTCGGCGAGTCCCGCGGCCCGGGCGACTGGCGGCCCCCGATCGTCAAGACGGTCGCCGCGCGGTCGGAGGGCATCGACGAACTGGTCGAAGCGCTGGAGAAGCACCGCGCCTGGATGGAGGAACGGGGCGTCCTGGCGGAACGCCGCCTCGCCCGCGCGTCCCGCGAGGTCGAGACGATCGCGGTCACGGCCCTGCGGGCACGGATCGCCGACCTGCACGGAGACCGGGATCTCGACGCGCTCGCGGACCGCGTCGTGGCCGGCGAGCTGGATCCCTACCGCGCGGCGGACGAGCTGGTCTCGGGCCTGACGGAGGGCTAGTCGCCGTAGGGGCGTGGGCCGTCGCCCGCCCACGGGCCGGCGGGGGTTGCTCGCGCAGTTCCTCCCCCAGCCTTCGGCCGGGGGGACCCCCAGCGCCCCTTGCGGGGCACGACTCAGCTGCGGGCAGTCGTGCCGCTGGGGCGGCACGGGTGGGCGCGGCGGCACCCGGCCGGCGCCGGTAAGCGTCCCCACCCCCGTGCGGCAACCGGTGCTGCTACCTTGACCGGCATGTTCCTCTCCTTGGCGTAAGAGCCGCACCCGGTGTCGCCGCCGGCACGTGAGTACCCCGTGCCGTGGCGCGCCCAGGTGTCCCCTCTTCCGCCTCCGACCGAGGAACTCACTCATGCCCGCGTCGACTTCGTCGCGCCCTTCGCATGTCCGGCGGCCTTCCTATGCCGCCGTCCTGCGCGTCCCGCACGCGCGCCGCACCTTTCTGGCCGCCCTCGCGGCCCGTCTCTCCTACGGCACGGTCTCGCTGTCCGTGCTGCTCTCCGTGACCAGGGCGTCCGGTTCCTATGCCGTCTCCGGTCTGGTGATGGCGCTCTTCGGCGGCACGGTGGTCGTCCTGCTGCCCGTCCGGGCGGGTCTGGTGGACCGGTACGGCCCCCGGCGCGCCCTGCCTCCGCTGGCGGCCCTCTACAGCGCTCTGCTCTGCCTGCTGGCCGCCCTGACCTGGCGGCCGGGCGCGCCGCCGGCGGCCCTCGCCGCGGCCGCCGCGCTCACCGGCTGCTTCGCGCCGCCGCTCGGCCCCACGATGCGGGCGGTGTGGGGCCGCCTGGTCGACGACCCCGCCCTGTTGCGGCGGGCGTACAGCCTGGACGGGGTCGCCGAGGAGCTGCTGTTCGTGTCGGGCCCCGCGCTGGTGGGCCTGCTGCTGCGGTTCGGTCCGCCGCCGGCGGGGCTGCTGCTGAGCGCGGTGCTGATGCTGGCCGGCACCTGTGCGTTCGTGCTGTCGCCCGCGGTGCGGGGAGCGGTCCCGCCGAGGCGGGAGAGGGGCCGCACGCCCGGACGCTTCCCGGCGGCGCCGGTCCTCGCGGCGGCCGGCCTCGGTCTGGCGCTGAGCGCGGCGGACCTGCTGGTGATGGCGTTCGCGCAGCAGCGGTCGTACGGCGAAGGAGCCGTCCCCTGGGTGCTCGCCGCGCTCTCGGCGGGCAGCGCGGTGGGCGGGCTGCTGAACGGGGCGGTGGAGTGGCGCCGTCCGGCGGGGGAGCGGCTGGCGTGGCTGTCGGTGGGGCTGGGGACGGTCCTGGTGGCCGCCGGGTTCGCGCCGGGGATGTGGACGCTGGCCGCGGCCATGGCGGCGACCGGGGTGTTCGTGGCGCCGACCCTGACGACGGCGTATCTGCTGGCCGACGAGACGGCGGCGGCGGCGGAGCGGACGCGGGCCGGGGCGTGGGTGAACGCGGCGGTGAACGCCGGCACCGCGGGAGGGTCCATGGTGGCCGGTCTGCTGGTCGGACGGTTGCCGGTGGGAGCCTGCTTCGCCCTGGCCGGCGGCGTCGCCCTGGTCTCCGCCGTGGCGGTGCGGGCCGTCTCCCGGCCGCCGCTCTAGCCCGGACGGTCGAATTTCGGCGGCCGGTCCGTCGTGGGGCCCGTACCGCGGACAGATTCAGTGACGGTCCGGTCGTGGAGAAGCGGTGCGGGCCACCTCGCCCCCTCAGGAACGCAGGTAGCCGAAATGTCCTACCCAGAGCCCCGCTACACCGGCGAAAGGGGCCGGGCCAGTGCGGTGTTCCGGCCCGCCTCGCCCCGGCCCGACACGGGCTCCGGCGCCACCGCCATCACCTACGTGGCCCGGCAGGAGACCACACATGGGGAGTTCGGCCTGTACCGGGTCGACCTGGGACCGAAGGCCATGGGCGCCGCCGAGCACTTCCACCGTACGATCTCCGAGTCGTTCTACGTCCTGTCCGGCGAGGTCCGGCTCTACGACGGCGAACGCTGGGTCACCGGAGGCCGGGGAGACTTCCTCCACGTACCGCCCGGCGGGCTGCACGCCTTCCGGAACGACAGCGACGACCCGGTGTCGTTTCTGCTGCTCTTCACACCGGGAGCGCCCAGGGAGGAGTACTTCGAGAAGCTCGGCGAGTACGCGGAGCGCAGCCGCGAGGAACTGGAGGCCTTCCGGATCAGGCACGACCAGTACAACACCGGTGACATGCTCGACGGCTAGCCGGTCGGGCGGGTGGCGGAGCCGCACACAGCGGAGCGGCGGACGGGACCTGAACCCCCGTCCGCCGCTCGTCGGTGCCGCTCGGGGTCACGGGCGCCCGCGCTGCCCCCGCAGGTGTTCGGCGATGGGCTTCAGGCCCTTGTCCAGCTCCATGAGTGCCTCCGGCGACAGCAGGTCGATGAAGTGCCGTCGCACGGAGGCGACATGATGTGGCGCCACCTTCTTCATCGTCTCCATGCCGTGCTCGGTGAGGACGGCGAACAGCCCGCGGCGGTCGGACTCGCAGTTCTCGCGGCGGACCAGGTTCGCGTTCTCCATGCGGGTGATCTGGTGGGAAAGCCGGCTCTTGGACTGGAGGGTGGCGGAGGCGAGGTCGCTCATCCGCATCCGGTAGTCGTCCGACTCGGACAGGTTCACCAGGATCTCGTAGTCGTTCATTGTCAGGCCGAACGGCTGCAGATCCTTTTCGAGCTGGTACGTCAACAGCCTGTTGACCTCCAGGTGGGTGCGCCAGGCGCACTGCTCCGCATCGGTCAGCCAGCGCGTGGCCGTCTCGGTCTCCATGAATGAAGTCTACCTAAAATGTTGAAAGGCGAACTAGTGAGGGTGGTGTGACTGTGCGCACGCGTTCGATGTCACACTCCGCAGACTACCGCTCACAGCCCGAAGCGACGCTGGAGGTCCCCCAGCTGTCCGGGAAGACGCGGTGCGCCCGCCTGCTGTGAATGTCCTGTGGAGGGGGCGCCTCCACCGGGCACTCCGGGCTCGTGCGGAACCGCTCCCGCGGCCTGCTCGGCCATCAGGGTCTCGGTGGACTGCAGCAGGACCGTGCCGGCCCCTACGAACTCGAACTGATGCTCCTCTCCGGAGGCCCCGCCGAGGCCCGTCAGTGCACGTAGACCGCCCATCACGCCGGTCATGTACCCATGGTCGTAGTGGTGGCACGGGGAGGGGCAGTCGGCCCATCCCACCAGTGCCTGCGGGTCCACCCGGATGGGGGGTTCCATGAACACCACCGGACCGTTGGACGCGGCCACAAACTTTCCGGTTCCGATAAGGGTCAGAAAACCGGGAACGATGGATTGCTTCAGCGCGAGACTTGGCTGAAAAGCGAGCAGGTTGCCGGAGCGAATGGTCAGGTTGCCGTCGTCGAGGTCGTACGAGTTCACATCGAACGCCCGGTCGGCGAGGAGCATCCGGCCCGAGCCCTCCGCCACCACCCAGTCGCTCGCGTGCAGAGGCGAATGGAAGGACGTCCGGACAAGTCGGTCCAAACGGCCGTGTCCGATGCCGTTGAAGTCGATCGAGCCGTAGTAGGCGATCATCTTCCCCTTCTGCAGGAACCACTGGCTGCTCTTGAGCTCCACGCAGAAGGTGTACTTGTTGACGTTGTCGTCGACGGGCAGGGTCATCGGGTCGTACACGGCCGGCCCGGCCGGCCCGGCGGCTCCGTATGCGCTCACAGCTTCTCCTCCGAGGCCTGCACGTACACCGTGCCGTTGCCGCTGAGCTCCAGCTGGAAGGCCTCGCCGGAGCCGCGGCCCACCATCTCCCGCCAGCCGAGCGCCGACGACAGCTTGTTGCGGACGTCGCCGTGGTGGGCGACGTAGGCCTGCGGGTCGACATGGACCGGGCGCTGCGGGGTGACCGGGATCTCGAAGACCCCGCCGTGGGCCATCACGGCGACCGCGCCGTGGCCCTTGAGAGTGGTGGTGAACAGGCCCTGGCCGGTGACCTGGCCGCGCACCATGCCCATCACGCCGCCCTGGGAGCCCATGAACATCGTGCCCTGCTGCAGCGTGCCCTCGAAGGCGAGCAGCCGGTCCGCCTCGACGTAGAGGGTGTCGCCGGTGAGGGTGATGACGTGGACGTGGTGGCCGCCGTGCCCGAAGAAGACCGTGCCGCTGCCCTCGACGCTCATGAGGGGGGTCGCCTCGCCGGCGACCCGGCGGCCGAGCATCGACATCAGCCCGCCCTGGCCGCCCTGGATGTTGGGCGTGAAGGACACCTCGCCCTTGTAGGCGAGCATCGCGCCGCGCTGGCTGAACAGCCGCTGCCCGGGCACGACGGTCGCCTCGACCATCTTGGAGTTCACCTCGCGCAGGGCCATGTCAGACGTCCCCCGCGATCGTGTTGCGCTCGCTCGGCTGTACGTACACCAGGCCGTCCCCCTCGAACCGGATCTGGAAGGCCTCCCCGCCGCCCTCCCCGAAGAACGTGCGGAAGGTCACACCCGACTGGAAGGACTGCCGGAGGTTGCCCTGGTGGGCGATGTAGGCGCCCGGGTCGACGGTCAGCGGGTACTGCGAACTGACCCTGAGTACCACCGCCGGGCCGTCCGACATGATCGCCGCCTGGCCGTGGCCCTCGACCGTGGTGGTGAACAGGCCGTTGCCCTGGGAGGCGCCGCGCAGGCCGGTGAACGTCGTGCCGGTGCGCAGGCCCGCGTCGGTCGCGAGCAGGTTGCTGGACTCGACGTACAGCTTGTCGCCCCGGAGGCCGACCAGGTTGATCTCCGACGCCCGGTCCGCGAACCAGCACGTCCCGTGCCCCTTCACCTCCATCACCGTCATCTGCTCGCCGGTGAGCCGCCGGGTCACCATCCCGCGCAGCCCCTCGCCACCGCCGCTCAGCTTCTTGAACGCCATCTGCCCGTCGTACGCGACCATCGAGCCGTTCTTCGCCTTCACGGCGTCCCCGGTCATCTCGACGGCGAGCACCTTGCTTCCCTGAAGTCGGAACATCGCCACGCTGCGAAGGTAGCCGCAGGCAGACGGCGGCGACAGGTCCCGTGGGTGGACATCACCCCCGAACCGTCCCTCAGGGGTGCGGCGGTCAGGGGTGCGGCCGTCAGGGGTGCTCCCGCTCGCCGGGGAGGCGGATCACCGCCGTACCGGCCGCCAGGTCGACCGCGGACCTCGGCGGCGCGCCGTCCTCCTCGTCGTCGCGCAGCACCAGCGCGCTCTGCCGCTCCTTGAGTTCGTTCTGCTTGCCGGGGGAGAGCGCCGCGTGCAGCTGCTCGAAGCCGGTCGCGGAGACCTGGCCCTGCCGGGCGGCGTTCCGCCACGGCAGCACCCCGGCCCGGCCGGCCCGCAGCAGCAGCTGGTCCACGAAGGCCAGCACGGTGAGCAGCAGCACCAGCCCCGGCAGGGTCATGAAGAACACGAACGGCATACCCGCGCCCTCTTCGTCGCCCGGCCCACCCTGCCACCCCCGCGCCGGGGCCGCACCGCCCCTTTGCCACAATGGTTGAACGTTTGTGCTCGCGTTCACAAAGAGTGGACGTCCTCCCACCGAAGGTGACTCGTGGACATCAAGACCGCCACCGCCATCCGCCGCCTCCGCCTGGTCTCCGCCCCGGAGGCCGTTTCCTTCCTGATCCTCCTCGTCTGCTCGGTGCTCAAGCGGACCACGGACTTCAACGCGGTGCCCGTGATGGGCGCGGTCCACGGTGTCCTGTTCATCCTCTACGTGATCTTCTGGGCCGACGCCTGGAACCGCACCAAGTGGTCCCTGAAGACCGGCCTCTTCTACTTCGTCCTCTCCGTCCTGCCGACCGGCGGCTTCTTCGCCGAGCGCAGGCTCAAGCGCGCCGCCGAGGACGAGGTCATCGCCGCCCGCGCCCGCAAGGAAGGGGTCGTGAACGCATGATCGTCGCCTTCTCCGTGACGCCGCTGGGCGTCGGCGACGACGTCGGGGAGTACGTCGCCGACGCCGTCCGGGTGGTCCGCGAGTCCGGGCTGCCCAACCGCACCGACGCCATGTTCACCTCGATCGAAGGCGACTGGGACGAGGTGATGGACGTCGTCAGGCGCGCCGTCGCCGCCGTCGAGGAGCGCGCCCCGCGTGTCTCCCTGGTCCTCAAGGCGGACATCCGGCCGGGCGTCACCGACGGACTCACCAGCAAGGTGGCGACGGTCGAGCGGCACCTCGCCGAGTAGCCGGCCTTCCCTGGGTGCTCCCTCGGCCCTCCCGAAAACCCCGGCCCGCGCGGGCCGGGGTTTTCCTTTCCTCCGTGATTGAGCGAACGCTCAAAAGCGGGTACCGTCATGTCCAGGGATTTGAGCGACCGCTCAAAACGAGCTCGGAAGACCAGGTGACGGGGGTACGACACCATGGGGCTCTACATAGAGGCGCACATCCACGCCGACCTCGACGAACTCTGGGCACGCACCCAGGACCCGGGGCGGCACCAGCGCTGGGACCTGAGGTTCACCGAGATCGGCTACCTCCCACGGGAGGAAGGCGAGCCGCAGCGCTTCCGTTACGCCACGCGGGTGCTGCCCTTCCTGACGATCGCCGGCACCGGTGTCTCGGCGGGGGAGAAGGAGCGTCCCGACGGCACCCGCACCTCCGCCCTGCGCTTCGCCTCCCCGCACCCGCTCTCGCTGCTCGCCGAGGGCAGCGGCTACTGGCGGTACGTCCCGGTCGCCGACGGCGTCCGCTTCCTCACCGGCTACGACTACCGGCCCCGCTGGGGCGCCCTCGGTGCGCTCGCCGACCGTCTGGTCCTGCGCCCGCTGATGGGCTGGGCGACCGCCTGGTCCTTCGACCGGCTGCGGCTGTGGCTGGAACGCGGGATCACCCCGGAGCGGGCCCGGTGGAACTGGCTGGCCGAGATGGCGGCCCGGGCGCTGGCGGTCGCCGGCTGCGGCACCGCCCTGATCCGGGGCCCGGTCCCCGCCGTCCTCTCGCCCACCGTCGCCTTCCTGGTCCCGCTCCTCCTCGTCGTCGCCCTCTTCCTGGCCCTCTGCACAGCGCCCCTCGCCACCACCCCGGCCGCCCGCCGCTGCCTGCGCACCCCACCCGTCCGAGTGACCGCCCCGCACATCCTGCGCACCCTGGAGAA
The DNA here is from genome assembly GCF_043201715.1 of Streptomyces sp. NPDC048291. Classification (NCBI taxonomy): domain Bacteria; kingdom Bacillati; phylum Actinomycetota; class Actinomycetes; order Kitasatosporales; family Streptomycetaceae; genus Streptomyces; species Streptomyces sp. NPDC048291. Next base: position 43,394 of record NZ_JBICZC010000004.1, on the reverse strand, counting down.
GCAGCCGTGACCTCGATGTTCCGCACCGTGATGGGCCCCGACTTCGACCGGCTGCACCCCCAGCTCCAGCGCCGTTTCTCGGTCGGCCTGGCGAGCGGCGAGGCCTGCACCGGCCACGGCGTGATGGACCGGATCTGGCACGGCGGGGCCTTCGTGAAGCCGTTCCTGGCGCTGGGCACCACCCGCAACATCCTGGTCCCGAAGGCCGCCCGGAACGTGCCCTTCAAGATCGAGAATGTGCCCTACGCCGACACCTACGGCCGTGAGACGGTGAGCTTCGTGCGCACCTTCGACCTCCCCGGCCGCTCCCGCCGCTTCGACGCCCAGATGGTGCTCAGCCCCAAGGGCGACCGCATCCTCGACTACCTCGGCACCCACCAGCACCTCGCCAGCGAACTGCACCTGCACGCCGAGTCCGACGGCTCCCTGCTGATCCGCTCCGGCGAACACCGGTTCAGGGAGGGCCCGGTGGACGTCCGCGTCCCCGAACTCGTGGGCGCCACCGCCGAGGTGCGCGAGTCCTACGACGACCGGGCCGGCCGTTTCCGCATCCGGGTGCGGGTCGTGAACCGGTACTTCGGGCCGCTCTTCGGCTACCAGGGCTCCTTCGAGGCGTCGTACACCGACCTCCGCGGCCGCGGGGTGCGACCCGGACTGCGGCCCGTCCGCGAGGAGTCGCGCGCGTGAGCCCGGAGACCGCCAAGTCCCTGGAGACGAAGCACAAGCTGCTGGAGGGCGCGCTGCGGACGCTCACCGAGCAGGGCATCGCCAAGACCTCGGCCCGTACGGTGGCGGCGGCCGCCGGGGTCAACCAGGCGCTCGTCTTCTACCACTTCGGATCCGTGGACGAACTCCTCGCCGCCGCCTGCCGGTACGGCGCCGAACAGGCCGTCGACCGCTTCCGTCCCCGGCTCGCCGCCGTCGGATCGCTCTCCGAACTGCTCACTGTGGGACGACAGATCCACGAGGAGGCGCGCACGGGCGGCCATGTCGCCCTGCTCGGGCAGCTGCTGGCCGGCGCGCAGACCCATGAGTCGCTCGGGCCCGCCACGGCCGCCGGGCTCGACCTGTGGATCGCCGAGATCCAGACGGTGCTGGTCCGGGTCCTCTCCGCCACGCCCTTCGGGGAGTTCGCCGACCCGGCCGGGCTCGCCCGCGCGGTCGCCGCGTCCTTCGTCGGCATCGAGCTGTACGAGGGCGTCGACCCGGCCGGCGCCCACACGGCCCTGGACGCCCTGGAGCAACTCGGCGCCCTGGTCGCCGCGCTGGACGAGCTCGGCCCGGTCGCCCAGCGCGCGGTCCGCCACCACCTGCGCCGCACGAACCGGCCCTAGGGGCCTGGCCGTCAGGACGTGGTCGTGGTCAGGGCTGCCCCGGCTCCGGCGGCAGATGCCGGACCACGAGCGCGACGGCCTCCTCCGCCGTGCCGGGCGCGCCCAGCTCGGCGTGGTCGGCGCCGTAGACCTTGTACGGCGGCGGGCCGTAGAGGACGTACGGCAGGTTCCCGGCGGGCCGTGTCTCCCCGGGCCCGGTGCGCAGGAAGTGCAGGGCGCCGTGGCTCGGGAACGGGTACAGCTCCCGCAGCCGCGGCTCGGCGTGGGCCGCCCGGGCGACCGGCACCAGTTCGTCGTGTGTCCAGCTCCGGGTGTGCGGGCGTCGTTCGAGCAGCCACTGCCAGGCGGTGGCCGCGTCGGGTGCTTCGGACATGGGCCTCATCGTGGCACGGGCCGGCCGTCCGAGGTTCCGGACGCCAGCGCGATGCCCAGCGGGGTCCGCTCGTACAGCACCTGGTGGCCGTAGCGGCGTGAGGTGAGCAGGCCCGCGTCGCGCAGGGCCGCCAGGTGCGCGGAGACCGAGGAGGGCGCGAGGCGCAGCCGGTGGGCGAGGGCGGTGGTGGCGGCCGGTTCGGCGAGGGCGGCCAGGACCGCGGCGCGGCCCCGGCCCAGCAGCCGTACCAGGGCGTCGGGCGTGCTGTCCGCCGGGTCGGTCCACAGGCCGCCGATGCCCCGGGCCGGGTAGACCAGGGCCGGGCGCGCCGGCGGGTCGAAGGTGCTGATCACGTCCGGCCAGGTGAACACGCTGGGCATCAGGACCAGGCCCTGCCCGCCGAGCCGCCGCTCGTACACACCGGCCGACTCCACGGTCAGCGTCCCGGCCCGCCAGCCCAGCCGCGGGTGCAGCTCCGGCAGCAGCCCGCCCAGGCCGACCTCCGCGAGCCGCCGGGAGTGGAAGGCGATGTCCGCCTCCAGCAGGGCGCGCAGCCGGGGCCAGTCCGGGGCCACCAGGACCTCCCAGGCCTCCTCCAGCGCGTCCGTCAACTCCCGCACCATGCGCGGCGGATCGTCCAGCCAGGCGCGGGCCGTCGCCGACTTCGGCGCGCCCGGGGTGTCCGCGAGCGAGCGGGCGGTGTCGGCGCGGGCCGTCTCCGGGTCCACCGCCCGCAGCGCCGCCAGTTCCTCCTCGACGGAGGCCGCCGGGCCGGTCGGCGGCGGCATCAGCCAGTCGGGGGTGTGTCCGCGCCAGGGCATCAGCAGCCACAGCGGGGTCAGGTCGAGACCGGCGGCCACCGCCCGGATCCGCCGCAGCCAGGGCGCGTGATAGCCGTGCCGGTCCGGCCGCCGCAGGGTGCGCACCGCCTCCTGCGTCTCCCACAGCGGTGACACGGCGAACCGGCACCGGAGGAAGTCGTCCTCGTCGAAGTGGAGGTGGGAGGGCATCACGGATCCTGGACAGAAGATTCGGCTGGTGCCGAAACTCTAAGCCGTGCGGTGCGGTGCGGGCACGCTGCCGTTCATGTCCGCGCCTGCCCTCCAGCGACCCGCCGGCTACGGCCGGGTCCTCGCCGTGCCCGAGTTCCGGGCCGTCTTCGCCGCCCATGTCCTGTCCATGCTCGGCGTGATCGTCAGTGAGATCGCGCTGTCCGTGCTGGTCTACGACCTCACGGGATCGCCGCTGCTCAGCGCCCTGACCTTCGCGCTGGGGTTCCTGCCCTACCTGGTCGGCGGCACGCTCCTGGCCCCGGTCGCCGACCGGTTTCCGGCCCGCCGGGTGCTGGTGGTGTGCGACCTGGTGTGCGCGGGCTGCGTCGCCGTGATGGCGGTCCCCGGCACCGGCATCGGCGTGCTGCTCGCGCTGCGCTGCGCCCTCGCCGTCGTCTCGCCGGTGTTCGCCGGCACCCGGATGGCGACCCTCTCCGACATCCTCGGCGGCGGCGACCTGTTCGTGCTCGGCCGTTCCCTGCTGCGGATCGTCGCGCAGAGCGCCCTGCTGGTCGGCTACGGCCTCGGCGGACTGCTCCTCGCCGTCCTCACCCCACGGCACGCGCTGCTGATCACCGTCGCCACCTTCCTCGCCTCCGCCGCGCTGCTCCGCCGCGGCACCCGGCGCCGCCCCGCCCGCGCGCGGGCCCTGGACCGGGAGCACGGCGGCACCCGGCAGCTGCTCGCCGACCGCCGTATCCGCCTCCTGCTCCTCCTCTTCTGGGTCCCGGCGATGTTCGCCGTCGTCCCCGAGGCCCTCGCGGCCCCCTACGCCGACGCGCTCGGCACCGGGTCCCCCGGGCTCGGCCTGCTGATGTGCGCGCTGCCGGTCGGCACGGTCGCCGGTGAGCTGTACGCGGGCGCCCGGCTCGGCCCCGCCGCCCGGGAGCGGATCGCCCTCCCGCTCATCTGCCTCACCCTGCTGCCGTACCTGGGCTACGCCTTCCACCCGTCCCTCGCGCTCTCGCTGCTCCTCCTGCTGGCGGCGGGGGCCGGGTCGGCGTACACGCTGGGCCTGGACCAGTGGTTCGTGCGGGCCGTGCCCGAGGAGCTGCGCGGCCGGGCCATGACCGTGCTCAGTGCCGGGCTCATGACCCTCCAGGGCGTCGGCATGACGCTGGCGGGGCTGGCGGCGGAGGCCGTGGGCGTGCGGGCGACCGTGGCCGGCGCGGGGGTGGTGGGGGCGGTCTGCTGCTGCGGCCTGGCGGCGGCGGCCCGGCGGCCGTCCCGGCCGGTCGTGCCGTAGCGGCCGTCCGGGACGGGCGAGGTGCCGGTGCCGTTGCGGCCGTCCGGGACGGGCGAGGTGCCGGTGCCGTTGCGGCCGTCCGGGACGGGCGAGGTGCCGGTGCCGTAGCGGCCCTCCGGACGGGTGCGGTGCCGGTGCCGCAGCCGCTGCCGCGGCGTGGGTGACCGAAAGCCGAGACACGGCTGACCCCTATATGACCGGCCGGTAGGGTCGGTGACGTGCCCAAGCCTCTCAGTCTCCCCTTCGACCCCATCGCCCGAGCCGACGACCTCTGGAAGCAGCGCTGGGGAAACGTCCCGTCGATGGCCGCGATCACGTCGATCATGCGGGCCCAGCAGATCCTGCTGGCCGAGGTCGACGCGGTGGTCAAGCCGTACGGGCTGACGTTCGCGCGCTACGAGGCGCTGGTGCTGCTCACCTTCTCCAAGGCCGGCGAGCTGCCGATGTCGAAGATCGGCGAGCGGCTGATGGTGCACCCGACCTCGGTGACGAACACCGTCGACCGGCTGGTGAGGTCCGGTCTGGTCGACAAGCGGCCCAACCCCAACGACGGGCGCGGCACGCTCGCCACCATCACCGAGAAGGGCCGCCAGGTCGTCGAGGCGGCCACCCGCGACCTGATGGCGATGGACTTCGGGCTCGGGGTGTACGACGCCGAGGAGTGCGCGGAGATCTTCGCGATGCTGCGGCCGCTGCGGGTCGACGCGAACGACTTCGACGAGGACTGAACGCGCCTCCTGCGCAGGAGTGACCCGGGACAAGATCTCCCGGAACGGGTGGTTACGCTCGTCCCCATGAAAAAGAGCGTGCTGACCCGCTACCGCGTCCTGGCCTACGTCACCGGTGTGCTGCTGGTGCTGCTGTGCCTGAGCATGATCGCCAAGTACGGGCTGGACATCGACGGTGCGGCCGACGTCACGCGCGTCGTCGCCATCGCGCACGGCTGGCTCTACGTCGTCTACCTGGTCTTCGCCTTCGACCTGGGCTCCAAGGCGAAGTGGCCGGTCGGCAAGCAGCTGTGGGTGCTGCTGGCGGGCACTGTCCCGACCGCCGCGTTCTTCGTGGAGCGCAAGGTCACCCGCGAGCTGGACGCCAAGGTCACCGAGGGTTCTCCGGTGGCCGCGAAGGTCCAGGCCTAGGCCGTAGCCCCCGGGGAGCCCTCGGGGCGTACCGCCGTACGGACACCCGTGCGGCGGTTTCCCATCGACATTTAGTAGGACGTCCTAGTAAATTCGAAGCATGGACGCTGACGCCATCGAGGAGGGCCGCCGACGCTGGCAGGCCCGTTACGACGCGGCCCGCAAGCGGGACGCAGACTTCACCACGCTCTCCGGGGACCCCGTGGAGCCGGTGTACGGGCCCCGACCGGGGGACACCTACGAGGGATTCGAGCGGATCGGCTGGCCGGGGGAGTACCCCTTCACGCGCGGGCTGTATCCGACCGGCTACCGGGGGCGGACCTGGACCATCCGCCAGTTCGCCGGGTTCGGCAACGCCGAGCAGACCAACGAGCGCTACAAGATGATCCTCGCCAACGGCGGCGGCGGCCTCTCGGTGGCCTTCGACATGCCGACGCTCATGGGGCGGGACTCGGACGACGGCCGCTCGCTCGGCGAGGTCGGGCACTGCGGGGTCGCCATCGACTCCGCCGCCGACATGGAGGTCCTGTTCAAGGACATCCCGCTGGGCGACGTCACGACGTCCATGACCATCAGCGGGCCCGCCGTGCCGGTCTTCTGCATGTACCTCGTCGCCGCCGAACGGCAGGGCGTCGACCCGTCGATCCTCAACGGCACGCTGCAGACCGACATCTTCAAGGAGTACATCGCCCAGAAGGAGTGGCTGTTCCAGCCCGAACCCCATCTGCGGCTGATCGGCGACCTGATGGAGTACTGCGCCGCCGGCATCCCCGCGTACAAGCCGCTCTCCGTCTCCGGCTACCACATCCGCGAGGCGGGCTCGACGGCCGCGCAGGAGCTGGCCTACACGCTCGCGGACGGCTTCGGCTACGTCGAACTGGGGCTCTCCCGCGGCCTCGACGTGGACGTCTTCGCGCCCGGCCTCTCCTTCTTCTTCGACGCGCACGTCGATTTCTTCGAGGAGATCGCCAAGTTCCGTGCCGCGCGCCGGATCTGGGCGCGGTGGATGCGGGACGTGTACGGCTCCCGGTCCGACAAGGCGCAGTGGCTGCGCTTCCACACCCAGACCGCCGGCGTCTCGCTGACCGCCCAGCAGCCGTACAACAACGTGGTGCGTACGGCGGTGGAGGCGCTGGCGGCCGTGCTCGGCGGGACCAACTCGCTGCACACCAACGCCCTCGACGAGACCCTCGCCCTGCCGAGCGAGCAGGCCGCCGAGATCGCGCTGCGCACGCAGCAGGTGCTCATGGAGGAGACCGGCGTCGCCAACGTGGCGGACCCGCTGGGCGGTTCCTGGTACGTCGAGCAGCTCACCGACCGGATCGAGGCCGACGCCGAGAAGATCTTCGACCAGATCAAGGAGCGGGGGCTGCGCGCCCATCCGGACGGGCGGCACCCGATCGGGCCGGTCACCTCGGGCATCCTGCGCGGGATCGAGGACGGCTGGTTCACCGGCGAGATCGCCGAGTCCGCCTTCCAGTACCAGCGGTCGCTGGAGAAGGGCGACAAGCGGGTCGTCGGCGTCAACGTGCACACCGGGTCCGTCACCGGGGACCTGGAGATCCTCCGCGTCTCGCACGAGGTCGAGCGGGAGCAGGTGCGGGTGCTGGGCGCACGGCGGGCGGCGCGGGACGAGGGCGCGGTGCGTGCGGCTCTGGACGCGATGCTGGGCGCCGCGCGGTCCGGCGCCAACATGATCGAGCCGATGCTGGACGCCGTACGGGCCGAGGCGACCCTGGGCGAGATCTGCGGGGTGCTGCGGGACGAGTGGGGGGTGTACACGGAGCCGGCGGGGTTCTAGTCACGCACCAGGGGCTCCGCCCCCTGGACCCCCGGAGCCCGCGTCCAGCCACCACCCGACTCGGCCGGCCGAGAGGTGGCCGCCCTGGCCGGCGTGGCTAGGGCGTCTCGGTCGAGGGGGCGGCGAGGCCCAGCAGCAGGACGCGGGTGAAGTCGCGTACCCAGTCCTCGTCCGCCGGCTTGCCGCTCATCAGGGTGCGGTGGACCACCGCGCCCGCCACCATGTCGAAGATCAGGTCCACCGTGCGGGCGGCCTCCTCCGGGTCCGGCTCGGAGGGGAGTTCGCCCCGGCACTGGGCGCGCTCCCGGCCCTCCAGGACCAACCGTTTCTGCCGGTCCACGATGGACGCGCGGATACGTTCCCGCAGCGCGTCGTCGCGGGTCGACTCGGCGACCGCCGCCATCAGGCCGCTGCGGGCCTCCGGGCGGTCGAGGATCGCCGCGAACTGGAGCACGACGCCCTCGATGTCGTCCGCCAGGCTGCCGCGGTCGGGGAGTTCGAGTTCGTCGAACAGCTCCGCGACCGCGTCGACGACGAGCTCGTTCTTGCCCGCCCAGCGGCGGTAGAGGGTCGTCTTTGCAACCCCGGCCCGCGTGGCGACGTCTCCCAGGGTGAGCTTGGACCAGCCCAGTTCGACCAGTGCCTGCCGCGTCGCCTCCAGGATCGCCGCGTCGGCGGCGGCGCTGCGCGGGCGGCCGGTACGTCCGGCGGGGGTGCGGCTCTGCATCCCACGACCATAACCGGCGGTTCATGTGATGCCGTGAGGGAGATCACCGGAAAGTGGTGTCGCACGGGTCCCCGATGGCATTACGCTACGGGTCGTAGCGAAAGCTCGTGGCTGACCGCACGGGCGACGACCATGGCGTGGGGTGGGGACCCGGCGCCGTTGAAGAGCACAGGTTCGGCCCGGCTTTCACAACGCTTTTCACACACGCGCGGGAACGGGGGAGGATAGACGCATGCAGCCACGGAACATGTCCATGAGCGGCGTCGTCGACCTCGCCGCGGTCAAGGCGGCCCAGGAGGCCAAGACCAAGGCCGAGCAGACGCGCGCCGAAGCGGCCCGGCAGGGTGGTGCCGGTGCCGTGTCCCCGGCCGACCTGGTCATCGACGTCGACGAAGCCGGCTTCGAGCGCGATGTCCTCCAGCGGTCCGCCGAAGTCCCCGTCGTCATCGACTTCTGGGCCGAGTGGTGTCAGCCCTGCAAGCAGCTGAGCCCGGTCCTTGAGCGCCTCGCCGTCGAGTACAACGGCCGCTTCCTGCTGGCGAAGATCGACGTCGACGCCAACCAGATGCTGATGCAGCAGTTCGGGGTCCAGGGGATCCCGGCGGTCTTCGCCGTCGTCGCCGGGCAGGCGCTGCCCCTCTTCCAGGGCGCGGCAGGCGAGGAGCAGATCCGCGGGACGCTGGATCAGCTGGTCCAGGTCGCCGAGGAGCGGTTCGGGCTGACCGGCCTCGTCGTCGACCCCGACGCCGAGCCGGGTGCCCAGACCGGGCCCGCGGCGGTGCCCGCGGGCCCGTACGACGCACTCCTGGAGGCCGCCGTCCAGGCGCTGGACGCGGGTGACTTCGGCGGTGCGGTCCAGGCCTACAAGAACGTACTGAGCGACGACCCCGCCAACAGCGAGGCCAAGCTGGGGCTCGCGCAGGCCGAGTTGCTCCAGCGGGTGCAGGGGATGGACCCCCAGCAGGTGCGCACGGACGCGGCCGAGAAGCCGGCCGACGCCGGGGCGCAGATCGCGGCCGCCGACCTGGACCTGGTGGGCGGGCATGTCGAGGACGCCTTCGGGCGGCTGATCGAGACCGTGCAGCGGACGGCCGGGGACGACCGGGATGCCGTACGGCGGCGGCTTCTTGAGCTCTTCGAGGTCGTGGGCACCGACGACCCGCGGGTCGTCGGTGCGCGCAGGGCGCTGGCACGCGCGCTGTTCTAGGCAACGATCTGAACACGGGTCTGACCAGTCGCTAAACGTCACGTCCTGTGATGCCGGAGTGAAAGATTTGCCGAGGCGGGGCCACGGCGGTCGCTCTTTACCAAATCTTGGTAATCGCGGCCGCTGTTACTCGGAGTAAATCAGGGCAGTTGGTCTGTCTGGTTTCGTCCGCTGATCAACTGCTTTGCTCTGCCCCTCGATGCCACCCAGAGTCGCTCTCCGAGACCGGTGGGTCGTCCTTCGGTTATCCGCCCGTTACTACCGAGTAACGAAGCCCCTTGTGCGGGCGCCGAGAATGCACCACGATCGGCGACGCTCGGTCCATTCCCGTACCCCGACAGCCGGTCGGGCCGCGGGTTCATGTGGGTCCCCACCGAGCAGAGTCGGCGGCAGTGACGCCGGCTCTTGGGCAGGGGGGTCTTCGCCTCACCGCGAAGCCTGTCCAGCAAGGTTGTGCGTGATGCGTGTCAGGCGCGACCAGTGGTTGTCGCTCGGGGGTGATCGCCGGTGATCGAGGTGCGTTCGTACCTCCGAGGACGGGCGCTCCCCTTCCGAGGACGTAGCACTTCTCCCATCCCTGCCCGGCCGAGCCGCCGTTGGGGGCGATCCGGGCCAGGAGATGTACGTCCGAGAAGGAGGAAATATGGAGTCCCAGGTGCGTGGCGGGACCAGATGGAAGCGGTTCGCTGTGGTCATGGTGCCCAGCGTCGCCGCCACGGCGTGTATAGGTGTCGCCCTCGCGCAGGGCGCTCTCGCCGCGTCGTTCAGCGTGTCGGGCCAGCAGTTCAAGGTCTCGGCCGACTCGCTCGAGGGTGACGGCTTCGAACAGTACGGTGCTGTCGACATGGGCAGCAGCGTCACCAAGGCGAACACTCACCCGGTGGCGGTCTCGGCGTTCAACACCGCGACCATCACCAACCTGTGTCAGTCCGTGGTCACGCCGAACGTGCCGTTCTTCGGGAACGTCAGCCTGATCCTGCACGCAGGCACCGACTCGCAGAAGCCTGTCGTGGCCAGCAAGCTGTACATCGACCTCGACGACCTGACTGCCGACGCGACGTTCACCAACATCAACATTGGTGTCGCCGCCGGAAGCATGACCAAGGGTCCTGGCATCAAGCAGGACGAGGTCAACAAGGGGCTCGCCAACCCGAACGGGTTCGGGCAGGAGGCGGACCACGCCTCGCTGACCGGCGTGAAGCAGACGGCGTGGGCCACCACTGCCGGAACCTTCAAGCTGAGCAACCTGCACATGTCGGTCTCGACTTCGGGCGCGGAGTGCTACTAAGCACTCCATGACGGGCGGGGGAGCCGACGGCACCCCCGCCCGTTCACCTTCAACCCGCGGTCTTCACGCGTGGTGCACCGCACCGCCACTGCACCACCACAGCAACACCACCTAAGCAACGCCGCACCAGGGAGCTGTTTTCCATGAGCGCCGAGACCCCTGCCGCCGCACCCGGCCAGTTCACCCGCCGGAGGCTGCAGTTCCGCGCCTGGCGGGGCACGCGGCCGTTCTGGGCCGGTCTGTACATCCTGCTCGCCGGCTTTCCGATCATGTACTTCCCGTACGCGCATCTCCAGCTCGGCAGCCTGACGGTGGCGATGTCGACCACCGCGGGCGCCGGATCCCTGATCATCGGTGTGCTGCTCGTGGTCCTGGGCATCAGCCTCTGGTTCCAGAAGCACATCCGCACGTTCGCGGGAGTCGCCGCGATCCTGCTGGCGCTGGTGTCCCTCCCCGTGTCCAACTTCGGTGGCTTCATCCTGGGCTTCCTGTTCGCCCTGATCGGCGGAGCGATGGCCGTGGCCTGGGGGCCGGGTGCGCCCAAGCAGCCGCAGCCGGAGGGCGACGTACCGCCGGCCGGGGACGACGCCCCGGAGAAGGCCGCCTACTACCCGGGTCCGGACGGCGTGGGCGACGAGGGCACCTTCCAGGCCCCCGAGGCACTGGGGGAGAACGACCTGTCAGGAACGAGCCCGGTGAACGGGGCGAACGGGAGGCACAGTGCCGGCTGACGAGGTGACCCACGGGACTGATGTGGACGAGTCCCGTGTGAGAACCGGGCCGCGGCATGCGGCGCCCAAGAAGCCGCTGTTCACCAGGTTCCACATGCCGGCGGGCAAGGCGATAGCCTCCGTGGCGATGCCGACGGCCGTGCTCATGGGCTTCGGGTTCACGTCCTCGCTCGCGATCGCCGACACCAACAGCACGTCGTCGGCGTCGTCGAAGAGCCTTGCCGAGGACTACAAGGACTGCGTGTCCGCCCTGGACTCCGCGTCGCCCTCCGCCTCGGCGAGCGCGAGCGACAAGGCCACGGACTCGGCCACGCCGTCGGCCACGGCGTCGGACGACACCAAGGACTCGACGTCGTCGTCGGACAAGTCGTCCTCGTCGGATTCAGGTTCCGACGGCACGGCCACGCCGACGCCGTCCGCCTCCAAGTCGTCCTCGTCCTCGGGTGATTCGGGTTCCTCGGACTCGTCGGGTTCGTCGGACTCCGGCAGCACGGCGACCCCGTCGCCGTCCGCCTCCGCGAGCAGCGGCGGTGGCCTGCTGGACTCGATCGGGGACGCGATCGGCAGCATCCTCAGCGGCGGCAGCACGACGAGCTCGTCCTCGTCGGACTCCACCGCGAGCGCCACGCCGTCGCCGTCCGCCTCGGCCTCGTCCGACTCGTCGTCCTCGTCCTCGTCGGGCGACGACAGCGGCTCCGACGCCGTGTCCAAGACCGTCAAGAAGGTCACGGACACCGTCAAGGACACGACCGACACGGCGACCAAGGCGGCCGGCGACGTCACCAAGGACGCCACCAAGGCGGCCGAGGACGCCACCGCCAGCGCCTCGTCGAGCCCGTCCGCGAGCTCCACCACGTCGGCCGACGGCTGCGACGCCGCCACCGACGACGTGAGCGGTGTCGACAACAAGGTCCTGGTCGCGGACGACCCCTGGTACCTGAGCGCCAGCTCGCTGACGCTGAAGAGCGCCGACTACCAGGGCATCGTCGAGGTGAAGACGGCGAGCGGCAAGACGAAGAAGGTGCTGAAGTACGTCATCTCGGGCGGCACCGACATCGGTGACCTGCACCAGACGGTCAAGGACACCAAGATCGACAAGACGTACCACGTGCAGGCCGCGTCCGGCTCGAAGTCCACGATCACCGGCGGCGCCACCACGATGTACACAGAGTCGATCTCCGGCAACCTCTTCGGCCTGATCCCGATCACGTTCGACCCGGACAACCCGCCGCCGTTGAACATCCCGCTGATCTACTTCACCAACGTGAAGGTCGTCCAGGCGGGCCAGTTCGGCGGCACCCTGCACGTGCCCGGGATGCACGTGTACACGACCGACGGCACCAGCTGACCGTCGACACAGACCCTTCCGGGAGCCGCAGAGAAACTGTGCCCCGCCGAGTACCGACTCGGCGGGGCACAGCTCTGCCCGGAGCCGGTCATCCGCACCGGATCCAATGAGGAACTAAAGCGCTGATATGGCTTTCGTAAAGTCCAGTTGCCTGACAGGATGATCAAGTCCGGGGGGAGGGGCGTGTCGACCGCACGCCCGTAGGGGGATTTCGGCTCACTCCACGAGCCGTGCTTTGCGCTGCCCGCTTCCCGCGCGGACCGACTGACGGACTGACCATCCAGAGGAAGGCATGCACGTGCGAACAGTGCGGAAACACAGACGCGTCGGGGGAAGGACGCTCCGGCGGGGCGTTGCCGGCACGGCGCTCGCCACCGCCGCGGCGGTGCTCGGCGGACTCGTGTACGCGGTTCCGGCCGCCGCGGACGAACCGGGCGACAACCCGGCCAACCCCTACCAGCGCACCCTGCGCATCAGCCTGGGTGCCCAGGCCCGCGCGGACCGCTGCCAGGCGGGCCAGGCCGTGCACTTCGGCGGCCCCGACCTCAAGGCGGCCGCGGCGACGAAGCTCACCGGTACGGACGCGGGCCTACGCGCGTTCGTGACACCGGACGCGTTGGGCGGCGAGTGGGGCCAGGCCGCCGTCCGTGACCGGGACGCGGGCGTCGCCGCGCTGAACGCGTTCCGGGACCGCCAGACGAAACTGGACGACACCAACAAGCCGTACCGCGCGGTGAACTCCTCGAACGGGCGGGACTTCTGGGCCCCCGAGTTCGGCGCGGACATCGTCACCTTCACCCTCGGCACGCAGCAGAAGCTGTACGACAAGGCGGTCGAAAACCCCACCCCGCACCCCGGTCAGGCCTCCCTGGACCAGGCCAAGAAGGTGCTCGACACGTTCGACACCGGGGGCGACGCCTGGGCGTCCGCCTACAAGGACGTCGCCGGCAGGGAACTGCTGGACACGAGCAACCTCGGCTACTCCTCGGCCAACGACCTCGCCACCTTCCTGCGCTTCGGCGGCTTCGCCACCAAGGCCCCCGAGCCGGATTCGCTGGAGTTCCGCACGGAGGTCGAGGCACTGAAGCAGGCATGGGCGGCCTGTGACAGCGACAACCCCATCGACCACTACCGGGTGCTGACCGGGGCCGTCACCGCGGCCTACACGGAGTGGGAGACGGAGTACGCCGGCCAGGCCGACCCGCGCAAGCAGATCGTCGCCGCCGAGGCCGCCGCGGCCAAGGAGACGCGGGCCGCCACGGAGGCGATGACCGAGGCGGTCCGGCAGGCGTGGCTGGCGGACCAGATCCTGTACTGGCAGAAGTACTGGGCCGCGCACAAGGACTCCATCAACTACCCGAAGGCTGCCGACTTCACGAAGGCGACGGCCGACCTGAACGCGGCGAAGGCCGCGGCGGCCAAGCAGGTGACCGTGGCGGACGCGGCCGTCGGACGGGCCAGGACGGCCGCCGACACCGTGACCTCCCAGCAGCAGAAGGCCTGGCAGATCGCCGACGCGGCGCAGCAGCCCCGCGGCCGGGGCCTGCTGTACGCCCAGCAGTCGGTGCAGGTCACCAAGGCCTCGTACGCCGCCGCCCAGGCCGCCGCGAAAGCCACGCTGACCGCGTCGAACGCGGCGAAGGCCACCGTGGCCGACTCCCAGACGCTGCTGGCACTGGCCAAGACCCAGACGCACGCGCTGAACACCGAGTTCCGCAAGGCGGCGGCACTGGAGGCCAAGGCCCAGGCGAAGGCCGCCGCCGACTCCGCCGCCAAGCTGGCGGCCGGGGCCGCGGCCGACGCGACCACGGCGAAGAACGCCCGGGCGACGGCTGAGAAGGCGGAGCAGACCGCCCGGGACCAGGCGGCCGAGGCGAAGCGGCAGCGCGGTGTCGCGGAGGCTGAGAAGGCCACCGCCGAGCGGGAGCGCGACAACGCGGCGAGTGAGCGGGCGAAGGCCGACGCGGCCGAGGAACGGGCACGGGGCGAGCAGGACAACGCCCGTCAAGCCCGTACGGACGCGGAGTCGGCGGGTGCCACGGCGGCGGAGAAGCTGGCGGCAGCCGAGGACGCCGAACTGCGCGCTTACCAGACCCGTAACACCGCGGCCAAGGCCGAGCACGAGAAGGATGCCACCGCCTCGCGGGCGGCCGCGCTGGAGTCGGCGGCCGCCGCGGCCGACGGCACCTCGGCTGCGGCTGAGACGCGGCAGGCGGCCACGGAGGCACGTACCGCGGCCAACGCGGCAGCGGGCGCGGCGACCCGGGCCCGGGCGGCGGCCGACGACGCGACCACCGCCGCAGTGAACGCACGAGCGGCGGCAACGCGTGCGGAAGGCGCGGCAAAACGTTCCCGGTCCGCCGCCGACGCCGCCCAGTCGGCATACGCGAAGACGCGGGCCGCGGCGGCCACCGCGCATGCTGCGGCGGCCGAGGCGATCGACGCGGCGGCATCGGCGAAGGAGAAGGCCAAGCAGGCCGATGCCGAGGCGAAGAAGGCCCAGACCGCGGCTGCCACCGCGCGCAAGGAGGCTACTGCGGCGGTGGCCGAGGCCGCGAAGACGGCCGCGTGGGCGGCGAAGACCGCCGGATACGCCACCGCCACGGCACAGTACGCGCAGGCCGCTCGGGACGCCGCGACCGCGACGACCAAGGCGGCCGACGAAGCGATCAGCCTTGGCACTCCCTACCAGGAGACTGACGCCTCGGCGGCGTACGCGGTGCTGGTCGGGCAGACCGCGAGGACGCTTGCCGAGCAGCAGGCGACGGCGGCGAAGGCCAAGTCGGACGAGGCGAAGAAGGCTGCGGCCCAGGCCAAGGCGCTCGCCGACAAGGCCGCCGGCGACGCGAAGACCGCCCTCCAGGCCGCGGCCGACGCAGCGGACTACGCCGTGCAGGCGGTCAACTCGGCTGCGGCGGCGAACGCTTCGGCGGCCGCAGCGGCGGTCGACGCCGCAGCCGCGAAGAAGGCGGACGCGAACGCCCAGAAGTACGACCAGCAGGCGGGCACTGACGCCTTCTACGCCAACTTCGCCGCGACCGAGGCCGAATCGGCGGCCGCCCAGGCCGACCGTGATGCCACAGAGGCCGAGAAGGACGCCACCAGCGCCCGTTCCGCTGCCGACAGCGCCGAACAGGACGCGTCGGCGGCCGACCGGACCGCCACCAAGGCGGAGAGCGACGCCACCGCCGCGGAGGGCGCGGCGGGCAAGGCCAGTACCTACGCCGACCAGGCGGACAAGGCGGCCACGCGGGCGGAGGCCGAGGAACGGGAGCGGGCCAGGCAGGAGCGGGCGGAGGTCGTCAACTCCGGCGGTTCGACCGCGGAGTACGTCCTGACCAAGGACGAGGAGGCCGCCCTGCTCGCGGAGTGCGGCCAGACCTGCGTCGATCAGTACCGCGAGGCCATGGCGGCGGCGAACCAGGACGTCCTCGACTGGGTGAAGGCGAACGGCGGCGCGATCCTGCTCGACCTGCTCGGGGTCACGGACGCGAAGAAGTGCTTCTCCGACCCCGATGTGGAGAGTTGCCTCTGGACGCTCGTCAACGCCATCAGTGTGGTCGTCTTGATCGGCAAGGCACCGGCCGTGGCCACGGCCATCGTGCGGGTCAGCACCGGGATCGCGAAGTTCTTCGAGGGGGCGACCAAGGCACGCAAGACGATGAAGGCGCTGAAGGTAATCATCGACGCGCGGCTCGCCAAGGGCGTGTCGTTCTGCGTGAAGCACAGCTTCGTGGCAGGCACACAGGTCAAGATGGCCGATGGCAGTGTCCGGGCCATCGAGAAGGTCACCGCGGGGGACCGGGTCCTCAACGCGCGGCCGGGTGGCACGGTCGCCGAGCGGCACGACGTCGTAATGGCGCACCGCACCACCACCGACAGCCGGTTCACCGATCTGACCGTCGCCACGCCGAGCGGTCGGCGCACCATCACCGGTACGTCCGACCACCCGTTCTACGACCTCACCACGGGGTCCTGGACGGACGCGGGGCGACTCACGGCGGGTCACCGGCTGCAGACCCTGGACCACGGCATGGCCAAGGTCGTCGACGTCACCTCGTACACCAGACCGCAGGTCACCTATGACCTCACGGTCGAGGGCGTCCACTCCTACTTCGTGATGGCCGGGGACAGCCCGGTGCTGGTCCACAACATCAGCTGCCGCACGATCACCAGTGGGGCGCTGCAGCACATCGGCAACGAGCATTTGTGGGGTGGCAGTTACCACCTCGCGGGCGACATGGGGAACGTCTTCGCCCAGGGAATGGATGCCGGCAAGCTCAAGAAACTGATCGAGGAGGCGGCGCAGTTCGGGCACGAGGTGCCCCGGGCGAAGGCCGACACCCGGGGAGGCAACTACGTCGACTACGCCTTCGACAATGTGACGACCGGGGCGAACGGCCAGAACGGCATCCGACTCGTCGTCGACGAGTTCGGCAACCTGGTTACCGCGATGCCCAAGAACGTCTGGTGAGGGGTAAGGAAGACACATGATTGACTTCGCCTTCGAGCCGCGCGCCGACGACGACTCCTGGTCACCGGAGTGGCGGCCACCGGTCGCCGACCTGAGCGCCTCGGATTTCAGTCTGCGGTACTTCAAGGCCGACCTGCGGCTCGTTGTCCACGGCGTGGATCTCGGCGTGCGACTGCGGGGTGAGCCCGTGGTCGACATCGCCCTGCTGCTGGATCACGCGGTGCGAGAGCTGGAGACCGGTGCCGACGTCGCGGTCGAGGCCTCCCTCACCCAGCACGTCTACTCCTTCCACCGGGAGGGGACGGCCGTCACCCTCACGACGGACTGGCCGCCGGCCACGGCGGAGCTGAGCTGGGAGGAACTGCGCGGGCTCGCCGAGCGGGCGAAGGCCGAGGCCGTACGGCTGATCACCGCCGCCCATCCGGAACTGGGCGGCAACGCCTGGCTGCGGGAGACGGTCGGAGCACCGCCGGCCGTGTGAGGCCGTTGCGTCGGGGTCGGCCGACGACCTCGACGCACCGAGGGCGCCCCCTGTCACAGGGAGCGCCCTCGGTGTCGTACCAGGCCGTACGCGGCCCGCTAGGCGGACGTCACTTGTTGATGCCGCCGATGTGGTGGACCCGGAGCATGTTGGTGGTGCCGGAGACGCCGGGGGGCGAACCGGCCGTGATGATGACGGTGTCGCCCGCGTTGAAGCGGTTGATCTTGGCGAGCTCCATGTCCACCATGTCCACCATGGCGTCCGTGCTGTTCACCAGGGGCACCACGTGCGACTCCACGCCCCAGCTGAGGGTGAGCTGGTTGCGGGTGCTCTCGTCGGTGGTGAAGGCGATGATCGGCTGCTGCGCGCGGTAGCGCGAGAGGCGGCGGGCGGTGTCGCCGGACTGGGTGAAGGCGACCAGACCGCGGCCACCGAGGAAGTCGGCGATCTCGCAGGCCGCACGGGCCACCGAACCACCCTGCGTGCGCGGCTTCTTGCCCGGCACCAGCGGCTGCAGGCCCTTGCTGAGCAGCTCCTGCTCGGCCGCCTTGACGATCTTCGACATCGTCTTCACGGTCTCGACCGGGTACGCGCCGACGGAGGACTCCGCGGAGAGCATCACCGCGTCCGCGCCGTCCAGGATCGCGTTGGCGACGTCGGAGGCCTCGGCGCGGGTCGGGCGGGAGTTGGTGATCATCGACTCCATCATCTGGGTCGCCACGATCACCGGCTTGGCGTTGCGCCGGCACAGCTCGATCAGGCGCTTCTGCACCATGGGGACCTTCTCGAGCGGGTACTCGACGGCCAGGTCGCCGCGGGCCACCATGACGGCGTCGAACGCCATCACGACGCCCTCCATGTTCTCCACCGCCTGCGGCTTCTCCACCTTGGCGATGACGGGGACCCGGCGGCCCTCCTCGTCCATCACCTTGTGGACGTCGTCGACGTCCTTGGCGTCCCGCACGAAGGACAGCGCGACCATGTCGCAGCCCATGCGCAGCGCGAACCGGAGGTCCTCGACGTCCTTCTCGGAGAGCGCCGGCACGTTGACGGCCGCGCCGGGCAGGTTGATGCCCTTGTGGTCGGAGACGACACCGCCCTCGATGACGATCGTCCGCACCCGCGGGCCCTCGACGTCCAGGACCTTCAGCTCGACGTTGCCGTCGTTGATGAGGATCTGGTCGCCGCGCGAGACGTCGCCCGGCAGGCCCTTGTAGGTCGTACCGCAGATGGTCTTGTCGCCCGGGACGTCCTCGGTCGTGATGACGAACTCGTCACCGCGCTCCAGCTCCACCGGTCCCTCGGCGAAGGTCTCCAGGCGGATCTTCGGGCCCTGCAGGTCGGCGAGGACGCCGATGGCACGGCCGGTCTCCTTGGCGGCGGCCCGGACGCGGTCGTACCGCCCCTGGTGCTCGGCGTGGGAGCCGTGGCTGAAATTGAACCGGGCCACGTTCATGCCCGCCTCGATCATGGCGACGAGCTTCTCGTGGGTGTCGACCGCGGGGCCGAGAGTACAGACGATTTTCGAACGGCGCATGGGGGCGATCCTATCGGTTTGTTTCGCTACGGAATATTCCGTCTGGTGGAAGATACAAATGGGCGCTAATGTGCTCAGCTGTTATTTCCGACCGGCGTCGACCAGGTGCCCGCCGGCGTGTACCAGCGCGTACGTCTGGGTGGCGATCTCCAGCTCCTCGTCGGTCGGCACCACGGCGACCGCGACCCGCGCGGCCGCCGGCGATATCAGCCGCGGCTCGTCCGCCCGGGTGCCGTTCAGCTCCGGGTCGACCGCGAGCCCCAGCCCCTCCAGGCCCGCCATGGCCGCCTCCCGCACCGGGGCCGCGTTCTCGCCGACGCCCGCGGTGAAGGCCACCGCGTCGACCCGGCCGAGGACGGCGCAGTACGCGCCGATGTACTTCTTCAGGCGGTGAATGTAGATGTCGAAGGCGAGCTGTGCCGCTGCGTCGCCCTCGTCGATCCGGCGCCGGATCTCCCGCATGTCGTTGTCACCGCACAGACCGAACAAACCACTCCTCTTGTTGAGAAGAGTGTCGATCTCGTCCATGGACATTCCGCCAACTCGCGCCAAATGGAAAATGACGGCCGGATCCAGATCGCCGGAACGGGTTCCCATCACCAGTCCCTCCAAGGGCGTCAGGCCCATCGAGGTGTCCACGCACCGGCCGCCCCGGACGGCCGACGCGGACGCCCCGTTGCCGAGGTGCAGCACGATGACGTTCACCTCTTCCGGGGTCTTTCCGAGCAGCCGCGCGGTCGCCCGGGACACGTACGCGTGCGAGGTGCCGTGGAAGCCGTAACGGCGGATCCGGTACCGGTCGGCGAGGTTCGGGTCGATCGCGTACCGCGCCGCGGACTCCGGCATCGTCGTGTGGAACGCGGTGTCGAAGACGGCGACCTGCGGCAGGTCCGGGCGCAGCGCCCGCGCGGTGCGGATGCCGGTCAGGTTGGCCGGGTTGTGCAGCGGGGCGACCGGGATCAGTCGCTCGATCTCGGCGAGCACCGCGTCGTCGATCACCGTCGGCTCGGTGAAGAACATCCCGCCGTGCACCACCCGGTGCCCGATCGCGGCCAGTTCCGGCGAGTCGAGCCCGAACCCGTCCCTCGTCAGCTCCTCCGCCACGGCCTTCAGGGCGGCCTCGTGGTCGGCGATCGGCGCGACGGCCTCGCGGGTGTCACCGCTGTCCGGGCAGGTGTGCCTGAGCCGGGAGGTCTGCTCGCCGATCCGCTCGACGAGACCGACCGCAAGACGGCTGCTGTCCCGCATGTCGAGCAACTGGTACTTCACCGACGAGGAGCCGGAGTTGAGGACGAGGACACGGGTCGGACTGGCGCTCACTGGGCGGTTGCCTTCTCGCTCGGGGACGCGGCCGGGAAGCCGGCGGCCGGATTCTGGGCCGGGGTCTGGGCCTGGATCGCCGTGATGGCGACGGTGTTGACGATGTCCTGGACGAGGGCGCCCCGGGACAGGTCGTTGACGGGCTTGCGCAGCCCCTGGAGCACCGGCCCGACGGCGATCGCGCCGGCCGACCGCTGCACGGCCTTGTAGGTGTTGTTGCCGGTGTTGAGGTCCGGGAAGATCAGCACGCTGGCCTGCCCGGCGACCTCGGAGCCCGGCAGCTTGGTGGCGGCGACCGACGGCTCCACGGCCGCGTCGTACTGGATCGGCCCCTCGATCTTCAGGTCGGGCCTGCGCGAGCGCGCCAGCTCGGTCGCCTCCCGCACCTTGTCCACGTCCGCCCCCGAACCCGACGTGCCCGTCGAGTACGACAGCATCGCGATCCGCGGCTCCACGCCGAACTGGGCTGCCGTACCCGCCGACTGGACGGCGATGTCGGCCAGTTGCTCCGCGTCCGGGTCGGGGTTCACCGCGCAGTCGCCGTAGACCAGCACCTTGTCGGTGAGGCACATGAAGAAGACGGACGAGACGATCGACGAACCCGGCTTGGTCTTGATGATCTCGAAGGCCGGGCGGATGGTCGCCGCCGTGGAGTGCACGGACCCGGAGACCATGCCGTCCGCGAGGCCCTCCTGCACCATCAGGGTGCCGAAGTAGTTGACGTCGGCGACCACGTCGTACGCCAGCTCCACCGTCACGCCCCGGTGGGCGCGGAGCAGCGCGTACTGCTCGGCGAAGGCGTCGCGCAGTTCGGAGGTGGCCGGGTCGATCAGCTGGGCGTCGGCGAGGTCGATGCCGAGGTCGGCGGCCTTCTTGCGGATCTGGTCGACGGGCCCGAGCAGTGTGATGTCACATACCCCCCGGCGCAGCAGCACCTCCGCCGCGTGCAGCACCCGCGCCTCGGTCCCCTCCGGCAGCACCACCCGCCGCTTGTCGGAACGCGCCTGCTCAAGCAGCTTGTGCTCGAACATCATCGGGGTGAGCCGGCCGGTACTCGGCGCCGAGACCCGCTTGTTGAGGCCCGCGGTGTCGACGTACCGCTCGAACAGGCCGAGCGCGGTCTCCGCCTTGCGCGGGGTGGCCGCGTTCAGCTTGCCCTCCAGGGAGAACAGCTGGGCGGCGGTCGGGAAGCTGTTGCCGGGCACCGAGATGACCGGCGTGCCCGGGGCGAGCCGGGCGGCGAGGGTGAGGATCCCGTCGGCGGGCCGCTCGCCGAGGGTGAGCAGCACGCCTGCTATCGGCGGGGTGCCGGCGCTGTGCGCGGCCAGCGAGCCGACGACCAGGTCGGCGCGGTCGCCCGGGGTCACCACCAGGCAGCCAGGCGTCAGGGCGGGCAGGAAGCTGGGCAGCATCGCCCCGCCGAAGACGAAGTCCAGGGCGTCCCTGGCCAGCCCCGAGTCGTCGCCGAGCAGCACCTTCGCGTCGAGCGCGTGGGCGATCTGGGCGACCGTCGGCGCGGACAGCGCGGGCTCGTCCGGCAGCACGTACACCGGCACCGGCAGCCGTCCGTCGATCCGCCGGGCTATCTCGTCCCGGTCCTCGCGGACCACCCGGTTGGCGATCATCGCCAGCACGTCGCAGCCGAGACCGTCGTACGCCCGGAACGCGTTGCGGGTCTCCGCCAGCACCGACTCCGCGTTCTGGTCACGGCCGCCGACCACCGGGATCACCGAGGCGCCGAACTCGTTGGCGAGCCGGGCGTTGAGGGACAGCTCGTCCGGGAACTGGGTGTCGGCGTAGTCGGTGCCGAGGACGAGGACGACGTCGTAGTCACGGGCGACCAGGTGGAAGCGGTCGACGAGGGTGGAGACCAGTTCGTCGGCGCCGCGCTCGGCCTGGAGGGCGGAGGCCTCGTGGTAGTCCATGCCGTAGACGGTCGCCGGGTCCTGGGAGAGGCGGTACCGCGCACGCAGCAGCTCGAACAGGCGGTCGGGACCGTCGTGGACGAGGGGGCGGAAGACACCGACCCGGTCGACCTGCCGGGTCAGCAGTTCCATCACGCCCAGCTCGACCACCTGGCGGCCGTCGCCGCGGTCGATCCCGGTCACGTACACGCTCCGCGTCACGTGCGCACTCCGTCTCTCTAGCCGTCTCTGTAGCAGCCGTCTCCGCGGCAGCCGATTCTGCAGCCGCACAAAAATCGCCCACCGGGGTGAGCGGAACCCTCTTGACAGTACCCCCGGCGCCGGATAAGGCGCCCGTCAGGACTTCACCCGCCCGCGCGGCATGAAACAATCGGATCGGCTCACCGGTAACGACAGCGAGCAGGAGACACACCACCATGCGCATCGGAGTTCTCACCGCAGGCGGCGACTGCCCCGGCCTGAACGCCGTCATCCGATCGGTGGTGCATCGGGCTGTCGCCCAGTACGGCGACGAGGTCATCGGCTTCGAGGACGGCTTCCGGGGTCTGCTCGACGGCCACTACCGCACGCTCGACCTGGACGCGGTGAGCGGCATTCTCGCCCTCGGCGGCACCATCCTGGGCTCGTCCCGGCTGGAGCGGGACCGGCTGCGCGAGGCGTGCGACCGGGCCACCGACATGGTCGAGGAGTTCGGCATCGACGCGCTGATCCCGATCGGCGGCGAGGGCACGCTGACCGCGGCGCGCATGCTGTCCGACGCGGGCCTGCCGGTCGTCGGCGTCCCGAAGACCATCGACAACGACATCTCCTCCACCGACCGCACCTTCGGCTTCGACACCGCGGTGGGCGTCGCCACGGAGGCGATGGACCGGCTGAAGACGACCGCCGAGTCGCACCAGCGGGTGATGGTCGTCGAGGTGATGGGCCGGCACGCCGGCTGGATCGCCCTGGAGTCCGGGATGTCGGCCGGCGCCCACGGCATCTGCCTGCCCGAGCGGCCCTTCGACCCGGCCGACCTGGTCAAGATGGTCGAGGAGCGCTTCGCCCGCGGCAAGAAGTTCGCCGTGGTGTGCGTGGCGGAGGGTGCCCATCCCGCCGAGGGCACGATGGACTACGGCAAGGGCGAGATCGACCAGTACGGCCACGAGCGCTTCCAGGGCATCGGCACGGCCCTGGCCTACGAGCTGGAGCGGCGGCTCGGCAAGGAGGCCAAGCCGGTCATCCTCGGCCACGTCCAGCGGGGCGGCACGCCGACGGCCTACGACCGCGTCCTCGCGACGCGGTTCGGGTGGCATGCGGTGGAGGCGGCGCACCGGGGCGACTTCGGGAGGATGACCGCGCTGCGGGGGACGGACATCGCGATGGTGCCGCTCGCGGAGGCGGTGACCGAGCTGAAGACGGTGCCGAAGGATCGGATGGACGAAGCCGAGTCCGTCTTCTAGGGCTTGGGTTCGGTCTCGGGCCGCGGGCGGGTGGGGGCTGGTCGCGCCCACGCGGCGGAGCCGCATGTCGAACACAGCCCCGCGCCCCTGGCGGGGCGCTTTCAGTCAGGGGCGGTCAAGAAGTTCCCTTTTCCGCTGCGTTCCAGAAGTGGGCGACGATCTGGGCCAGGAAGTCCTCGCCCAGCTTCTGTATCCGGTTCGTCGTGGTGAAGTCGCCCCATGACAGCGTTGTCGCCAGTTGCGCCTGGTACGCCTCGTGCAGCTCGCCGAGTGTCTGTTCGATGAGTCGCTTGTCCAGAGGGATCAGCTTGCAGACCTGGCGGACGTAGGGCTGCCGCCGGGTGGTGGTGACCGCGCTGCGCAGCAGTTCCGCCAGCTGCTCCTCCCTCCCCGTGAGCGTGATGACGTCCGGCAGGGAGAGGTGGAGGAAACCGGCCAGGGCGGCGGTCAGCCGGTCGGTGCCCCGCCACTCCTTGTCCTCCTCCAGCTGCAGGTACGGGAGGAGACCGAGACCGAGGGCCGCCGCCACGTCCTCCGGGGCCAGGCCGCGGGCGATCCGGTGTTCGCGCAAGGTCCGCGGGCGGCCGATCAGTTCGCCCGGGGTGCACCACAACACTCCCGCAAGAGCGGTCAGTTCGGGACTGGTGGGGACCAGCTCCCCGCCCTCCCAGGCGAGTACGAGATCCGGGGTGGCGTACGGCATGCCGTACGAGGCTTGCAGGTCGTACGCCACGTGCTCGGGTCCCATACCGAGCGCGGCCCGGAGTCTGCGGGCGGCGGGGGCGTTGAAGGGGGGACCTGGCTGGTTCGACAGAGCTGGGGGTCGGCGCACAGCCGACAAGGTAGGGGTGCGTGGGGGCATTGACTACGGTCCGCTCGGCCAGGAACACGGATTGTGGGAACGTACGGATTCACAAGCGGTCCTTACCTGTTCATCCCTTGACGGCTCCGCCCAGGGCGAACCCACCTCCCAGCCGGCGCGCGACCAGCACGTACAGCAGGATCACCGGCGTCGAGTAGATGACGGAGAAGGCGGCGAGCTGGCCGTAGGCCACCATGCCCCGGTTGCCGAAGAAGTCGTTGATGCTGACCGAGGCGGGCATCTGGTCCGGCGAGAGCAGCAGCATGAAGGGGACGAAGAAGTTGCCCCACATCATCACGAAGGCGAAGACGGTGACGACGGCGAGGCCGGGTCCCATGAGCGGCAGCACGATGCGGACCAGTGACTGGAGCGGGTTGGCGCCGTCCGTCCAGGCGGCCTCCTCCAGTTCCTTCGGGACGCCGTCCATGAAGTTTTTCATCAGCCAGATGGCGAAGGGGAGTTGGGAGGCGGCGAAGAACAGGATGGTGCCCTGCATGGTGTCGATGAGGTTGATCCGGACGAACAGCGCGTACACCGGCACCATGATCGCGGTGATGGGCAGACTCGTGGCGAAGAGGATGGACAGCAGGAACGGCCGGTTGAACCGGGAGCGGTAGCGGGAGAGCGGGTAGGCGGCGAGGGCGGCGCAGGCGACGGTGAGCGCGGTGGCGCCGCCGCACAGGATCAGGCTGTTGAGCAGCGGGGTGTAGGTGATGTCCGGGGTGAGGATCGCGTCGAAGTTCCCGAAGGTGAACCCGTCCGGAATCCTGACCCGCAGACCGGCGCGCGGATCGACGGCGGACAGGACCACCCAGGCGAGCGGCAGCACGAAGGCGGCGGCCACGATCAACAGCCCGAGGTCGGCGGCGAGCCGGTGCGAACGGCGTTGGCGGCGGGACATGTCCGGGTCACACCTCCGTGCGCAGGAGTCGCATGTAGACGACGGAGAAGAGCGAACCGACCAGGAGAAGGAGCAGAGCGACCGCGGTTCCGTACCCGATCATGCTGTTCTGGAAGGCCTGTTCGTACATGAAGAGGGGAAGCGTCTGGCTCTTGTCGCCGGGGCCGCCCCGGGTCATCACCCAGATCAGCCCGAAGACGGAGAGGGTCTGGAGGGTGTTGAGCATCAGGTTCGTCCCGATGGACCGCCGGATCATGGGGAGCGTGATGTGCCACATCCGCCGCCAGCCGCCGGCGCCGTCCACCTCCGCCGACTCCTCGATCTCGTCGGGTATCTCGTCGAGGGCGGCGGAGTAGACCAGCATCGAGAAGGCCGTGCCCCGCCACACGTTGGCGAACGACACGGCCAGGATCGGCAGCGTGAACAGCCAGTTCTGCGAGGGCAGATGGAGGAGGTCGAGGATGGCGTTGAGCGTGCCCTCCTTGCGGAAGAAGGCGTAGAGAAGAAACCCGGCGACGACCTCCGGCAGCACCCACGCCGTCACGACGATCCCCCCGGTGACGGTCCGCACCGGCTTCGACGCCCGCCGCATCAGCGCGGCGAGCGCGAGCCCCAGCGTGTTCTGCCCGACGAGCGAGGACAGCACGGTGAAGACCAGGGTCAGCCAGACGGCGTTCAGGAAGGCGTCGTCGCGGAACGCCCTGCGGAAGTTGGCGAAACCGACGAAGGACGAGTGCGCCTGCCCGGTGAGCTGGAGGTCGGTGAAGGCGATCCAGGCGCAGTAGACGATCGGCCCGCCCAGGAAGAGGAGGAGCAGGACCAGGGCGGGGGTGAGCGGGAGGGTGCGGGCGATACGACGGGTGATCACCGGGTGACCACTTGGCCGTCGGTGACGTCCTTGAGGTTCGAGTCGTACTGGCTCGCCGCCTTGTCGACCGACGCGTCCCCGGTGGTCACGCTCTCCATGGCCTCCTGGATGGCGGTGGAGACCTTCGGGTAGGCCGTGTAGGCGGGCCGGTAGTGCGTACTGGCGACGAGACCGGTGAAGAACCTGATGCCGGGCTGGGCGGACGTGTACGACGGGTCGCTCGCGACGTCCTTGCGCACCGCGATACCCGAGTTGGCGATGTACCACTTCTCGGCGTTCGCCTTGGTCTGCATGGTCTTGATGAAGTCGAAGGCGAGGTCGGGGTTGCCGGCCTTGGCGGGGACGGCCCAGGTCCAGCCGCCGGACATGCTCACCTTGCCGGGGGCCTGGCCGTGCTGGGTCGGCATGTAGGCGAGACCGAGCTGTGTGGACCAGTCGGGCCACTCGTGCCCGCTGCCCTTGCCCCACGACTGCGGCAGCCAGGACCCGTCGAGGTTGATGCCCAGCTTGCCCTGGGGCATCAGCTCGCCCCAGACGGTGTTCCGGTAGTTGGGGTCGAGCGCGTCGGAGACGTCCGGCCCGAGCTTGTCCTTGTACACGGTCTCGACGAACGACAGCGCGTCCTTGAACCCCTGGCCCCCGGCGATCCACTTCTTGCTCGCCTTGTCGTAGAGCGGGTCGTCGGTCCCGTCGTTGGTGCCGTACAGCAGCATCTCGAACCCCTGCATGCTGGCGGTCTCACCGGCGGCCTTGCCGGTGTAGACGTTGAGGGGCGTGACGCCGGGGACCTTCTTCTTGATCGTCCGGGCGGCGGCCAGCACGTCGTCCCAGTTCTTCGGCTGCCAGTCGGTGGGCAGCCCGGCCTTCGCGAACACCCGCTTGTCGAACCAGAGTCCGCGGGTGTCGGTGCCGTCCGGGACGCCGTACGTCTTCCCGTCCTCGCCCCTGGCCGCCGACTTCGCGGTGTCGATGAACTGCCCCCAGTCCTGCCACTTGGCGAGGTAGGAGTCGAGGGGCTTCAGATACCCGCTGGTGATGTCCGAGTTGATGAGGAAGGTGTCCTCGTAGACGAGGTCGGGAGCGGTCCGCGGGGACCTCAGCATCTGCTGGAGCTTGGTGTAGTAGTCCGCGTCCGAGGCCTTGATGGGGACGAGCTCGACCTTCTTCCCCGGGTACTCCTTCTCGAACTGCCTCTTGATGTCCGCGAGATAGGTGTCCGTCACCTTGACGGAGTTGTCCATCGACTGCTTGAAGGAGACCTTCACGGTGTCGGGACTGCTGCCGGATCCGCCGCCGCACGCGGTGAGCGAGGCGGCGGCGGTGACGAGGGCGAGGGCAACGATGCTGACGGCGGTGGGGCGCACGGGCACGACCTCCTCGGCGGCCACTCCGCTGTGGCCTGGGGGTTCGTCTGTCTGCCCGGTGAAGGTAAGTGGAGTGGTCTAGTCAGGTCAATGCGCGTGCAGGGGATTGGTGATCGGGGGAGCGGCCGGGATCCGTCCGCCGGACCACGGGCGGATGCGGGGCGGACGCGCAGGTCGCGCCGGTATTCCGGGTGCGGTCCCCGGTCGGCCGTGACAGGCTCCCCGCATGTCGGTCGTTGGCGTGTCTCCCCAGGTGTCCCTCGCGTACGAGAGCTTCGGCGACCCCGGGGATCCCGCCGTCCTGCTCGTGATGGGGTTCGGCGCGCAGCTGATCGCCTGGCACGAGGACTTCTGCCGGGAGCTGGCGGACCGCGGCCTTACGTGATCCGGTACGACAACCGTGACTGCGGGCTGTCCACCAGGTTCGACGACCACCCCGTCGACATGGGCGAGTTCATCGCCGCGGTGAGCTCGGGTGACCTGCCGGCCGCCCTCGCGATGGTCCCCTACCGGCTCTCCGACATGGCGGACGACGGCCTCGGCCTGCTCACCGCGCTCGGTGTCGAACGCGCCCACGTGGTCGGTGCCTCGATGGGGGGAATGATCGCCCAGACGATGGCGATCTCCGCCCCGGAGCGGGTGCTGACCCTGACGTCGATGATGTCCTCGACCGGCGAGAGCGAGTACGGCCGGCCCAGCCCGGAGGCCCAGGCGGTGCTGTTCGGTCCGAAGCCCGCGGACCGTGAGGGGTACATCGCGGCAGCGGAGAACGAACTGGTGTGGGCCTCCAGGCGATACGGCGACACCGCGGCGTTGCGCGAGCTGGCAGCCGACAGCTTCGACCGGGCCTACTACCCCGCGGGCATCGGCCGACAGCTCGGCGCGATGATCCTCAGCGGGTCACGCGCGGACGCACTCCGCACACTCGTGACACCGACGCTGGTGATCCACGGCCTGGACGACACGCTGATCGACCCGAGCGGCGGGAAACGCACCGCGGACCTGGTGCCGGGAGCCCGGCTCCTGCTCCTCCCCGACATGGGCCACGACCGCCCACGCGAACTGTGGCCCCGGCTCATCGACGCCCTGGTGGAACACACCGGCTGAGCCGGGACCCGCCACCGACGCGGCCTGTGCGGTGGCGGATGGGCCATGCCCAGGCCGGGCGGGATATCGTCGTCCGGCGCGAGTCGGCCCGTCGGGTGGGGGAGAGCCGCATGCCGGAACAGGGTGTCACCGTCGGGCAGTTGCTGCTCGCCGAGTACCAGACGGTCAAGGACGAGCAGAAGGCGCGCATCGGGTTCCGGGACAACCTGCTGTACGTGACGCTCGGGGTCGTCGCCGCCGTCGTTGCCGCGGCTGCCCAGGCGAAGCAGCCGTCGATGCTGCTGGCGCTGCCGCCGGTGTGCGTGGTGCTCGGGTGGACGTACCTGGTCAACGACGAGAAGATCTCGGCGATCGGGCTCTACGTGCGGGACGAGTTGGGGCCCCGGCTTGCCCGACTGGCCTCGGCCGAGGCGGAGTTCGCCACCTTCGGCTGGGAGGCGTACCACCGGACCGACGTCCGGCGGCGGACCCGCAAGACGATCCAGGCCGTGATCGACCTGACGGCGTTCTGCGCGGTGCCGCTGGCCGCGCTGGCGGTGTTCTGGGCGGGTCGGGACGGCGGCGGGCTGCTGGTCGGGCTGTCGGTGCTGGAGGCGCTCGCGGTGGTGGGGCTCGGGGTGCAGGTGCTGCTGTACATGAGGCCGGCGGGACCGGGACGGACCCCGGCCTGACGCCGTACCGCCGATGCCCACGCATGGGAGGCAGGGGGCACCTTGCCGATGCCCGATGCCCGATGCCCGATGCCCGATGCCCGAGCCCGTGCCCATGCCCGTACTCAGGCCGAGAGGCTCACCGCCGCCCCCACCGATAGACCAGCTCCGGCCGCCCCACCTGCCCGTACAGCGGACTCCGGCCCGCCCGTCCGGCCTCCACCAGGTGCTCCAGGTACCGCCGGGCCGTGATCCGGGAGATCCCCACGCTCTCCGCGAGCGCCGCTGCGGTCAGGCCCTCCGCCGACTCCCGCAGCGCGATCGTCACCCGCTCCAGGGTCGGCGCGCTCAGCCCCTTCGGCAGGGCCGCGGGCGACGGAGCCCGCAGTGCCGCCAGGGCCCGGTCCACCTCGTCCTGGCCGCTGGCCTCGCCCGCCGCCGCCCGGAACTCGGCGTACCTGGTCAGCCGGTCGCGCAGGGTCGCGAAGGTGAACGGCTTCAGGACGTACTGGACCACGCCCAGCGAGACGCCCTCCCGGACCACCGCCAGGTCCCGGGCCGACGTGACCGCTATGACGTCCGCCTGATGCCCGGCCGCCCGCAGCGAGCGAGCGAACTGCAGGCCGTGCACGTCGGGCAGGTGGAGGTCCAGCAGGAGCAGGTCCACGGGTGTGCGGTCCAGGATCCGGCGGGCTTCCGCCCCCGTGTGCGCCTTGCCCACCGCCACGAACCCCGGGACCCGGCCGACGTACAGGACGTGCGCGTCCGCGGCCACCGGGTCGTCCTCGACCACCAGGACTCTGATCGGATCCCCGGTCATCACGCCCCGCCTCCCGTCACCGACGCCCGCAACGGCAGCCGTACCTCGAACACCGCTCCGCCCTCCGGCGCCTCCGCCACGGTCAGGGTGCCGCCCAGCCGTGTCACCGCCTGGCGGACGAGCGCCAGGCCCAGCCCCCGCCCGCCCGGTCCCGCCGGCTTCGTCGAGAAGCCGCGCTGGAAGACCAGCTCGGCGTGGGCGGGGTCGACCCCCGCGCCCGTGTCCGTCACCCGCATCACCAACTCGGCGTCCTCCGCGTACGCGGTGACCGTCACGCGCGCCCTGACCGTCCCCTGGGCCGCGTCCACCGCGTTGTCGATCAGGTTGCCGAGGATGGTGACCAGATCGCGCGCCGACAGGCTCTCCGGTAGCAAACCGTCATCCAGCCGGCTCTCGTCCGAGACCACCAGCTCCACGCCCCGCTCGTTCGCCTGCGCGGTCTTGCCCAGCAGCAGGGCGGCGAGGACCGGTTCGGCGACCGCCGCCACCACCTGGTCGGTCAGCGCCTGCGCCAGCTCCAGCTCCGCCGTCGCGAAGTCCACCGCCTCCTCCGCCCGGCCCAGTTCGATGAGCGACACCACCGTGTGCAGGCGGTTCGCCGCCTCGTGCGCCTGTGAGCGCAGCGCCTGCGTGAAGCCCCGCTCCGAGTCCAACTCGCCCA
Source organism: Streptomyces sp. NPDC048291 (assembly GCF_043201715.1). Taxonomy (NCBI): domain Bacteria; kingdom Bacillati; phylum Actinomycetota; class Actinomycetes; order Kitasatosporales; family Streptomycetaceae; genus Streptomyces; species Streptomyces sp. NPDC048291. The sequence goes on along the minus strand of NZ_JBICZC010000004.1, from coordinate 12,736 downwards.
TCAGCGACTGGAGTTCGGTGACGTCCCGGAGGGTGGCCACCGTGCCGCGCCGCTCACCGCCCGAGACCGGCGAGGTGTTCACCACCAGGACCCGGTCCGCCGTCAGGTGCACCTCGTCCACCCGGGGCTCGGACGCCAGCAGCGCGCCGGTCAGCGGCGCCGGCAGGCCCAGCTCGGCCACCGACCGCCCGATCACGTCCTGCTCGGCGGCCACCCCCAGCAGCTCCCGCCCACCGTCGTTGATCAACGCCACCCGGTACTGGCCGTCCAGCATCAGCAGCCCCTCGCGCACCGCGTGCAGCGCCGCCTGGTGGTAGTCGTGCATGTGGCTCAGCTCCGCGGCGTTCATGCCGTGGGTGTGGCGGCGCAGCCGCGCGTTGATGACGTACGTGCCGAGCGCGCCCAGCAGCAGCGCGCTCGCCGCCACCCCGAGCAGCGCCGTCACCTGTTCCTGGACCCGCTGGCTGATGGCCTCGACCTTGATGCCGGCGCTCACCAGGCCGATCACCCGGCCCTTCTCCTCCACCGGGGTCACCGTGCGCACGGAGGCACCGAGGGTGCCCTTGTAGGTCTCGCTGTAGGTGTGGCCCTGCTGGGCCGCCTCGATATGGCCGAGGTAGTGCTTGCCGATCTGGGTCCGGTCGGGGTGGGTCCAGCGGATGCCGTCCGGGGTCATGATCGTGATGAAGTCGACCTCGGTGTCGCGCATCACCTGAAGGGCGTACGGCTGGAGCTCGGCCGTGGGGTCCGTGGTGTGGATCGCCGCGCGGACGGACGGGGAGTCCGCGACCGACCGGGCCACCGCGGTCGCCTGCCGGGTCGCCGCCTCCTCCGCCTGGTGGCGGTCGCTGACGTACGTGAACAGCGCGTAACCGGCGACCACGACCGCTATCAGCACGGCCTGCATGCCGAAGAGCTGGCCGGCCAGGCTGCGGGGGCGGGGGACGGACGGAAAACGCATGTCAGCAGTGTGCCTCCCGGGTCGGGCATGAACTCAATGAACGGAAGGGTGACCGCCCTCACAGACCGGGAGATAGTCACGGCATCCCCCACATCGCCCGGACGTGAGCCGCACGCCGGTGGTACCGACGAAGACGTCAAGGAGGGCAGCCGTGGCCGCAGCCAGCACCCCCGATACGGCACCTGCCGCACCCGCTGTGAAGCGGGACCGCACCCATTACCTGTACATCGCCGTGATCGCCGCGGTGGCCCTCGGCATCGTCGTGGGGCTCGTCTGGCCCGACGCCGGCGTCGAGCTGAAGCCGCTCGGGACCGGCTTCGTCAACCTGATCAAGATGATGATCTCGCCGATCATCTTCTGCACGATCGTGCTCGGGATCGGGTCCGTGCGGAAGGCCGCCAAGGTCGGTGCCGTCGGTGGCATCGCGCTCGGCTACTTCCTGGTGATGTCGCTGGTCGCGCTCACCATCGGCCTGGTGGTCGGCAACATCCTGCACCCCGGTGACGGGCTGCACATCACCAACGCCCTCAAGGCCACCGGGCACGCCCAGGTGGACTCCGAGGCGCTCGGCGGCGTCGACTTCGTGCTGTCGATCATCCCGACCACGTTCGTCTCCGCCTTCACCGAGGGCCAGGTGCTGCAGACGCTGCTGATCGCGCTGCTCGCCGGGTTCGCGCTGCAGGCCATGGGATCGGCCGGGCAGCCGGTGCTGCGCGGCATCGAGCACATCCAGCGGCTCGTCTTCCGCATCCTCGGCATGATCATGTGGGCCGCGCCGATCGGTGCGTTCGGTGCCATCGCCGCCGTCGTCGGCTCCGCCGGCATCGACGCGCTCAAGAGCCTCGCCGTGCTGATGCTCGGCTTCTACGTCACCTGCCTGCTCTTCGTCTTCGTGGTGCTCGGCACGGTGCTGCGGCTCGTCTCCGGGCTCAACATCCTCCTGCTGTTCAAGTACCTCGCCCGCGAGTTCCTGCTGATCCTCTCCACCTCCTCCTCCGAGTCCGCGCTGCCGCGGCTCATCGCGAAGATGGAGCACCTGGGCATCAGCAAGCCGGTCGTCGGCATCACCGTCCCGACCGGGTACTCCTTCAACCTCGACGGCACCATGATCTACATGACCATGGCGTCGCTGTACATCGCGGACGCGCTCGGTACGCCGATGTCGGTCGGCGAGCAGATCCCGCTGCTGCTGTTCCTGCTGCTGGCCTCGAAGGGTGCGGCGGGCGTCAGCGGCGCCGGCCTCGCCACGCTGGCCGGCGGCCTGCAGTCGCACAAGCCCGCGCTGGTGGACGGCGTCGGTCTGATCGTCGGCATCGACCGGTTCATGAGCGAGGCCCGGGCGCTGACCAACTTCGCGGGCAACGCGGTCGCGACGGTCCTGATCGGTACCTGGACCAAGGAGATCGACAAGGACCGGGTGCAGCAGGTGCTCGCGGGTGAGCTGCCGTTCGACGAGAAGACGCTGCTGGACGAGGGGGAGACTGTGGTTGCGCCGGAGCTTCCCGAGCAGCGTCAGGAACTGGCGAAGGCCTAAGCGGCAGGTGGGTTGCTGCGATCGTGCGGCCGCGGCACCGTCGTGGCTGGTCGCGCAGTTCCCCGCGCCCCTATGGGGCGCCACGCAAGCCGCCGGACGTCCGGCCCGGCCTGAACCCGGGCCGGGCGTCCGGTCACCGTACTCCGGGCGGCTGGGAACTCCCCCCGTTGTCCAGCCGCCCGGTCCACCCCCCCTCGGCACCGCCTGTCAGACGTATCCACTAACGTGCCGTTCCTGTCCAACGGGAACGGCACGTCGGTATGTGGAGGCACGGGGGATGGCGATCGACTGGGACCGTCGGCACTGCGCGCGCAAGGGGCATGTGACCTATGCCCCGGACGATCCGCGGCTGCGGGTGCGGCTGCACGCGCAGACCGCGGTCGGGGACGCCTGGCGGTGTCTGCGCTGCGGGGACTTCGCGCTTGGCGAGCCGCACGGCTCGGGGCCGGCCGCGGACGCCCCGCTGGTGCCGCGCGGGAAGGTGCTGCGGGACCTGTTCATCCTGCGCTTCCTGGCGATCGAGCGGGCCGTGCGCGGGGTGTTCATCGTGCTGGTCGCGGTCGCCGTGTGGAAGTTCAGCAACAGCCAGGACGCGGTGCGCAGACTCTTCAACGAGTACCTGGACACGTTCCGGCCGGTCTTCAAGCACTTCCACTACGACCTCGACCACTCACCGGTCGTCGGCTCCATCCAGAAGGCCTTCGGCTACAAGCACTCCACGCTGCTGCTGGTGGCCGGACTGCTGCTGGCGTACGCGCTGATCGAACTCGTCGAGGCGGTCGGGCTCTGGTACGCCAAGCGGTGGGCGGAGTACCTGACGGTGGTCGCCACCGCAGCCTTCCTGCCGCTGGAGATCTGGGAACTCACCGAGAAGGTCAGCTACCTGAAGATCGCGACCCTCGCGCTGAACATCCTCGCCGTTCTCTACATCGCCCTGGCCAAGCGGCTGTTCGGGCTGCGGGGCGGACGCAAGGCCTTCGACGAGGAACGGCGGAGCGCCTCGCTCCTCGAGGTCGAGGAGTCCGCGGGGGTCGAGCCGAGCTTGCCTTGACGTCGGCGTCAGGTCCTACGGTCGTGGACATGCGAATCGGCGAGCTGGCCGCACGGGCCGGGACCACCACGCGGGCCCTGCGGTACTACGAGGCGCGCGGGCTGCTGCCCGCGCGGCGGGCCGGGAACGGGCACCGGACCTACGACGAGAGCGATCTGAAGCTGCTCACGCAGATCCGGACGCTGCAGGACGTCGGGTTCGAGTTGGAGGAGACCCGGCCGTTCGTGGAGTGCCTGCGGGCCGGGCACCCGGAAGGCGACACCTGCCCGGCGTCGCTCGCGGTCTACCGGCGCAAGCTGGCGGAGCTGGACTCGCTGATCGGCGAGTTGCAGGCCGTGCGGGCGACGGTCGGGGCCCAGCTGGAGCGGGCCGAGCGGGCCCGGGACGTGCTGGCCGTCGAGGCGCTGGCTCCGGGGGGCCCGGAGCCGGTCTGCGAACTGGGAGGGACCGGGCGATGATCAAGGCGGCGGGTGTGGCCGAGGTGACGGACGCGGACTTCGCGGCGGAGGTGATCGGGGCTGAGCTGCCGGTGCTGGTGGAGTTCACCGCCGACTGGTGTCCGCCGTGCCGGCAGATGGGCCCGGTGCTCACGGCGCTCGCGGCGCAGGAGGGCGAGCGGCTGAAGGTGGTACAGCTGGACGTGGACACCAATCCGGAGACGACGAACGCGTACAGGGTGCTGTCGATGCCGACGTTCATGGTGTTCCGGGGCGGTGAGCCGGTGCGCTCGATGGTGGGCGCCCGGTCCGGGCGGCGGCTCCGCGAGGAGCTGGCCGACGCGCTGCCCGACGTACTGGACTGAACCGGCCGGTAATACGAAGAATCCCCCGGACAATTGCGTCCGGGGGATTTCTTTGCGTATATTCAAGAGTTCGCGACTTCAACTCGATGATGAAATCGGTGAAGTCGCGGAGAAGTTCAGTGGGCACAGTATATCCGGCCGGGAGCGGAATTGTCAAACATGGAATTTCCAGACGATGAATTGCGCCACGAGCAGGAATTCATCGACGGACTGTACGCACGGGTGGACGCCCTGCGCGGCGACACCGAGGACTCGGTCGCGGACGCCCTCGCCCTCGGCGACAAGCCCATGCAGGCCCGCCTGGAGCGGGACATCCTGGTAGCGGAGCGCTCCGGGCTGCTCGCCGCGCTGAACGCCGTCGACGGGTCGCTGTGCTTCGGCCGCATCGACCTGACCTCCGGCACGAAGCACCACATCGGGCGGATCGGGCTGCGCCTGGACGACGCCGAGCGCACCCCGGTCCTCGTCGACTGGCGCGCCGAGGTCGCCCGCCCCTTCTACCTGGCCACCGGCCACACCCCGATGGGGCTGCGCCGCCGCCGGCACATCGCCACCGACGGCCGCCGGGTCGCCTCCCTGCACGACGAGATCCTCGACCTCGGCGACCGCGAGCGCACCGGCCACGAGGACCCGTCCGGCGACGCGGTGCTGCTCGCCGCGCTCGACTCGGCCCGCACCGGCCGGATGAGCGACATCGTGCAGACCATCCAGGCCGAGCAGGACGAGATCATCCGGGCGCCCCACCGCGGCGTCCTGGTGGTCGAGGGCGGCCCGGGCACCGGGAAGACGGCGGTCGCGCTGCACCGCGCCGCCTTCCTCCTCTACGAGTACCGGGAGCTGCTCGCCAAGCGCGCGGTCCTGATCGTCGGCCCGAACCCCGCCTTCCTCGGCTACATCGGAGAGGTGCTGCCCTCGCTCGGCGAGACGGGCGTGCTGCTGGCGACGGTCGGCGAGCTGTTCCCCGGCGTGAAGGCGACGGCCGCGGACACCCCCGAGGCGGCTGCCGTGAAGGGCCGCGCCGACATGGCCGACGTGCTGGCCGCCGTCGTACGCGACCGGCAGGCGCTGCCCGACCCCGTCATCACCGTCGAGCACGACCGCGAGGTGCTGATGCTCGACGACGGCCTGGTGAACATGGCCCGCGAGCGCACCCGCGCCGCCCGGCTCCCGCACAACGTGGCCCGCGAGCACTTCGAGGGCCACATCCTCAACACCCTCACCGACCTCTACGCCGAACGCGTGGGCACCGACCCCTTCGACGGCAGCAGCCTGCTCGACCCCTCCGACGTCACCCAGATCCGCGACGAACTCGCCGAGAACCCCGAGGTCTGGTCGGCCGTCGACCAGCTCTGGCCGCGGCTGACCCCGCAGCGCCTGGTCGCCGACTTCCTGGCCGGCCCCGAGGGGTACCTGGGCGACGTCGACGCGGCCGCGGTCCGCCGCCCGGTGACCCGGACCTGGACGGTCTCGGACGTGCCCCTCCTCGACGAGGCGGCCGAGCTGCTCGGCGTGGACGAGCGGGTCGCCCGGGCCCGCGCCGAACGCGAGCGCGAGACCCAGATCGCCTACGCCCAGGGCGTCCTCGACGTCTCCTACGCCTCCCGCACCTACGAGTTCGACGACAAGGAGGACAGCGACCCCGACTCCTCCGAGGTGCTGTCCGCGCACGACATCATCGACGCCGAGCGGTTCGCCGAACGCCACGAGGAGGAGGACTTCCGCAGCGCGGCCGAGCGGGCGGCGGGCGACCGCACCTGGGCGTTCGGCCACATCATCGTGGACGAGGCGCAGGAACTCTCGCCGATGGCCTGGCGGCTGCTGATGCGGCGCAGCCCGACCCGCTCCATGACCCTGGTCGGCGACCCGGTCCAGACCGCGGAGGCGGCCGGCGTCGGCTCCTGGGCGGACATCCTCCAGCCCTATGTGCAGGACCGCTGGGAGCACACCCGCCTCGGCGTCAACTACCGCACCCCGGCCGAGATCATGGACCTCGCGGCGGCCGTGGTCCGCGCCGAGCACCCGGACTTCGAGCCCCCGAGCTCGGTCCGCTCGACGGGCGTACGGCCGTGGGTGCGCCTGACCGACGACCTGCCCGGCGCCGTCCAGAAGGCGGTCGCCGAACTAGCCCCCGCCGAGGGCCGGCTGGCCGTCATCGCCCCCCGCGACCTGCACCGCGCCCTCGCCGCCCGCCTGGACGGCGTCACGGCCGGCGCCGAACCCGACCTGACGCGGACCGTCGTCCTGCTCGACCCGCGCCAGGCCAAGGGCCTCGAATTCGACTCCGTCCTCGTGGTGGAACCGGCCCGCTACGGCACCAGCGACCTGTACGTGGCCCTGACCCGGGCCACCCAGCGGCTGGGGGTGCTGTACACCGGCGGCCTGCCGGACGGGCTCAGGCAGGCCGCAGCCACACCGTAGCCAGCGGCGGCAGGGTCAGGCGGATGCTCGCGGGGCGGCCGTGGCTGCCCTGGGGCTCCGGTTTGACCGGGTCGGGGTTGGTGACGTCGCTGCCGCCGTAACGGGCCAGGTCGGTGTTGAGGGTCTCGTGCCAGGCGGGGATCTCGTCCGGGACGCCCAGGCGGTAGTCGCGGACCACGGGGGAGAGGTTGGAGACGGAGAGCAGCGGCGTGCCCTCGGCGTCCAGGCGGAGGAAGGCGAATACGTTGTCGTCCGCGTCCTCCGCCGCGCTCCCCACGATCCACTGGAATCCGGCGGGCGCCGTGTCCCGCTGCCACAGCGCCGGGGTCGCCCGGTACACCGCGTTGAGGTCGCGGACCAGGTCCCGTACGCCCCGGTGGTCGGCCGCCGCGCCGTACTGGGGGTCGAGCAGCCACCAGTCCGGGCCGTGCGCCTCCGACCACTCCGAGCCCTGCGCGAACTCCTGCCCCATGAAGAGGAGCTGCTTGCCGGGGTGCGCCCACATGAAGGCCAGGTAGGCGCGGTCGTTGGCGCGCTGCTGCCACCAGTCGCCGGGCATCTTGGAGACGAGCGAGCGCTTGCCGTGCACGACCTCGTCGTGGGAGATCGGCAGGACGTAGTTCTCGCTGTACGCGTACACCATCGAGAAGGTCATCTCGTGGTGGTGGTACTTGCGGTGCACCGGCTCGTGGGACATGTACTCCAGCGAGTCGTGCATCCAGCCCATGTTCCACTTCAGGCCGAAGCCCAGCCCGCCGCCGTCGGTGGGGCGGGTCACGCCCTCCCAGGCCGTCGACTCCTCGGCGATCGTCACCACGCCGGGGGCATGGCGGTAGACGGTCGCGTTCATCTCCTGGAGGAACGCCACCGCGTCCAGGTTCTCCCGGCCGCCGTGCTCGTTCGGCGTCCACTGGCCCGGCTCGCGCGAGTAGTCGAGGTAGAGCATGGAGGCGACCGCGTCGACCCGCAGGCCGTCGATGTGGAACTCCTCGCACCAGTACACCGCGTTGGCGACCAGGAAGTTGCGCACCTCGCGGCGGCCGAAGTCGAACTCCAGGGTGCCCCAGTCGGGGTGGGCGGCACGGAGCGGGTCCTCGTGCTCGTACAGCGGGCGCCCGTCGAACTCGGCCAGTGCCCAGTCGTCCCGCGGGAAGTGCGCCGGCACCCAGTCCATGATCACCCCGATGCCCGCCCGGTGCAGGGCGTCGACGAGGAACCTGAAGTCGTCGGGGGTGCCGAGCCGGGAGGTCGGCGCGTAGAAGCCGGTGACCTGGTAGCCCCAGGAGCCGCCGAAGGGGTGCTCGGCGACCGGCATCAGCTCCACGTGCGTGAAGCCGAGGTCGCCGACGTAGGCGGGCAGTTCCTCGGCCAGCTGCCGGTAGGTCAGGCCGGGCCGCCAGGACGGCAGGTGCACCTCGTACACCGAGAACGGCGCCTCGTGGACGGGGGTGTCGCCGCGGTGCGCCATCCACTCCGCGTCGTCCCACCCGTACCAGGACCCGGTGACGATCGACGACGTGCTCGGGGGCACCTCGGTACGCCGGGCCATCGGGTCCGCCCGCAGCGTCCGGGAACCGTCCGGCCGGGTTATCTCGAACTTGTACAGCTCGCCCTCGCCGATGCCCGGCAGGAACAGCTCCCAGATCCCCGAGGAGCCGAGCGAGCGCATCGGAGCCCCGGTGCCGTCCCAGAAGTTGAAGCCGCCGGCCACCCGCACGCCCCGGGCGTTCGGCGCCCACACCGCGAACCGGGTGCCCGGCACGCCCTGGTGGGTCGTCGGATGCGCGCCGAGCGCCTCCCACAGCCGCTCGTGCCGGCCCTCGCCGATCAGGTGCAGGTCCAGGTCGCCGAGGGTGGGCAGGAAGCGGTACGCGTCCTCCGTCTCCTGGGCCGTCCCGTCGTACTCCACGAGCAGCCGGTAGACCGGCACCTCGGAGAGGGGGAGCAGGGCGGAGAAGAAGCCGTCGCCGTCGTCGTGCAGTTCGGCCCGCAGATCCCTGCCCGCGACGGCCGTCACCGCGCGGGCGTACGGGCGGAAGGCACGCACGGCGATCCCGCCCGGGACCGGATGCGCGCCCAGCACCGAGTGCGGGTCGTGGTGGGTGGCGCCCAGCAGCCGTTCACGGTCGCCGACGGCTACGGACACGGGGTTCTTGGAGGTCACGGACGCGTCTCCCGGGGATGATCAGGTCGGGTCTGGGGTGGCCAGGCGGTGAACGGCCGACAGCGGGACGGGCAGCCAGTCGGGGCGGTGCCGCGCCTCGTAGACGACCTCGTAGACGGCCTTGTCGGTCTCGAAGGCCCGCAGCAGGACGGGATCGGTGCGCGGGTCGGCACCGGTGATCTCGGCGTAGCCGGAACAGTAGGCAGCCCGGCACCGCCGCGCCCACTCCGGGTCCGCCGGGGTCACCGAGTGGGCGGCGTAGTCGAAGGAGCGCAGCATCCCGGCGACGTCCCGCACCGGCGGCTGCGGCATCCGGCGCTCGGCCAGCGGACGGGCCGGCTCCCCCTCGAAGTCGATCAGCGACCACTCGCCGGACGGCGCCCGCAGGCACTGCCCCAGATGCAGGTCGCCGTGGACGCGCTGGGCGGTCCAGGTGCGGCCCTCGGCGGCCAGGTCGGCCAGCGCGGTGTAGGCGGACCGCAGCCCGTCCTCGTACGGCCGCAGCGTCGGCACCGCCCGCACGGCCGCCGCCAGCCGGTCGGTCATGCCCTCGGCCAGCGGCTCCAGCTGGGCGCGGCCCAGGGTGACCGTCGGCAGCGCCCGGGCCAGCGCCGTGTGCACCTCGGCGGTGGCCCGCCCCAGCGTCCGCGCCTCGGCCGTGAAGTCCTCGCCCTTGGCCAGCTCGCGCAGCGCCAGCTCCCAGCCGTCGGTGGCGCCGCGCACGAAGGGCTGCAGGACGGCCAGGACACAGGACTCCCCGCCCGGCTCCGCCCGCAGCCAGGCCGTCGGGGCGGGCACCCGGGCGCAGCCCTCGCGGGCCAGGGCCAGGGGTATCTCCAGGTCGGGGTTGACGCCGGGCACGACCCGGCGCAACAGCTTCAGGATGAACGTATCTCCATAGACGACCGAGGAGTTGGACTGCTCGGCAGTCAGCAGCCGGGCCACCAGCCCGTCGCGTATCTCCCGGCCCGGCTCGCGCTCGAAGCGCAGCTCACCGATGCGGGCCCGGGTGCGCAGGGCCTCCAGGAGGAGCTCGGCGGGCCGCGGGTCGTACAGGGCGTCGTAGACCGTGTGCCCGGCCAGCGGGCCGTCGGCCAGGTGTCCGATCAGCGCGGGCGCCAGCCGGGGCGGCAGCGCCTCGCGCACGCCTATGAGGAGCTGGTAGCAGTCGCCGGCCTCGGCGGGGGCGGGCGGCTGGTGGGCGCGGACCAGCAGATGGTGCAGGCCCAGCCGGCCGTCCGACGGCAGGAGTTCGGTCTCGGCCACCGGGGAGAAACCCGTGACCGGTGAACCCTTGCCGGCGAACCAGCGCTGCCGGGGCAGCCACTCGCGCAGCAGGGGGTCGAGCGAGGCGAGGAGAGCGGGAGTGGAGGGGCTGACCGTTTCCGCCATGGCGGTACGTCCTTTCCCCGGTCGTCGGGGGCGTTAGTGATGCGTGCCCCGGGCGGGCGGGAGGAAACCAACCGTCGCCGCCCGGGGTGGACTGTGCCAAGCGCTCCGCTGGGTGTGCGCTTCTTTGACTGCCGGCCGGTGGGGGCCGGTCGCGCAGTTCCCCGCGCCCCCTTACGGGGACGCTGCCTAGGCCGGTTCCGCGCGCAGGCGGAACCAGTAGAAGCCGTGTCCGGCGAGGGTGAGCAGGTACGGCAGTTCGCCGACCGCGGGGAACCGCACTCCGCCGAACAGCTCCACCGGGTGTCGGCCGTCGAACCGCCTGAGGTCCAGCTCCGTCGGCTGGGCGAACCGGGAGAAGTTGTGCACACAGAGGACGAGATCGTCCTCGTACTCCCGCAGGAACGCGATCACCGCCGGGTTCGACGACTGGAGTTCGGTATAGGACCCCAGTCCGAAGGCAGGATTCTGCTTGCGGATCTCGATCATGCGGCGGGTCCAGTGCAGCAGCGAGGACGGCGACGACATGGACGCCTCGACGTTGGTGACCTGGTAGCCGTAGACCGGGTCCATGATGGTCGGCAGGTAGAGCCGCCCCGGATCGGACGACGAGAAGCCCGCGTTGCGGTCCGGCGTCCACTGCATGGGGGTGCGGACGGCGTCGCGGTCGCCGAGCCAGATGTTGTCGCCCATGCCGATCTCGTCGCCGTAGTAGAGGATCGGCGAGCCGGGCAGGGAGAGGAGCAGGGCGGTGAAGAGCTCGATCTGGTTGCGGTCGTTGTCGAGGAGGGGGGCGAGGCGGCGGCGGATGCCGATGTTGGCGCGCATACGCGGGTCCTTCGCGTATTCGGCCCACATGTAGTCGCGTTCCTCGTCGGTGACCATTTCCAGGGTCAGTTCGTCGTGGTTGCGCAGGAAGATGCCCCACTGGCAGCCGGACGGAATGGCCGGTGTCTTCGCGAGGATCTCCGAGACGGGATACCGCGATTCCCGCCTCACCGCCATGAAGATCCGTGGCATCACCGGGAAGTGGAACGCCATGTGGCACTCGTCCCCGCCGCTGCGGTAGTCGCCGAAGTAGTCGACCACGTCCTCCGGCCACTGGTTGGCCTCCGCGAGGAGCACCGTGTCCGGATACTGCGTGTCGATCTCCTTGCGCACCCGCTTCAGGAAGTCGTGGGTCGCGGGCAGGTTCTCGCAGTTGGTGCCCTCGCGCTGGTAGAGGTACGGCACGGCGTCCAGGCGGAAGCCGTCGATGCCCAGGTCCAGCCAGAACTTCAGCGCGGAGAGGATCTCCTCCTGGACGGCCGGGTTCTCGTAGTTGAGGTCCGGCTGGTGCGAGAAGAAGCGGTGCCAGTAGTACTGCGTGCGGACCGGGTCGTAGGTCCAGTTGGAGACCTCGGTGTCGACGAAGATGATCCGCGCGCCCTGGTACTGCTTGTCGTCGTCTGCCCAGACGTAGTAGTCGCCGTAGGGGCCCTCGGGGTCCCTCCTCGACTCCTGGAACCACGGGTGCTGGTCGCTGGTGTGGTTCATGACGAAGTCGATGATGACGCGCATGCCGCGCTGGTGGGCGGCGTCGACGAACTCCACGAAGTCGGCGAGGTCGCCGAACTCGGGGAGTACGGCGGTGTAGTCGGAGACGTCGTAACCGCCGTCCCGCAGGGGGGACTTGAAGAAGGGCGGCAGCCAGAGGCAGTCCACGCCGAGCCACTGCAGGTAGTCGAGTTTCGCGGTCAGGCCCTTGAGGTCGCCGATGCCGTCGCCGTCGCTGTCCTGGAACGAGCGGACCAGGACCTCGTAGAAGACGGCGCGTTTGAACCAGTCCGGGTCCCGGTCCCTGGCAGGTGTGTCCTCGAAGGTGTCCGGGACGGGTTCGTTGACGATCATTGTGTGGGTGACCCTCCGATCCGCGGGGACGGTCGCAGGACGGTGAGGATGTGCGCGGCCCGGTGCCCCGGTTCCAGGCGCACATAGTTGGCCCTGCCCCAGTTGTAGGTTTCGCCGGTGAGCTCGTCGCGCACCGGCACCGACTCGTGCCAGTTCAGGCCGAGTTGCGGCATGTCCAACGAGACCGTGGCCTCCTGGGTGTGGTGGGGGTCGAGGTTGACGACCACCAGAACCGTGTTCGATCCGCTCCGCTTGCTGTAGACGATCACCGCGTCCTGGTCGGCGTGGTGGAAGTGGAGGTCGCGCAGCTGCCGCAGGGCCGGGTTCGCACGCCGGGCGGTGTTGAGGCGGGTGATGAGCGGGGCGATGCCGTCGGTGTCGGCGAGGTCCCAGTCCCGTGGCCTGAGCTGGTACTTCTCCGAGTCGAGGTACTCCTCGCCGCCCTCCTTGAGCGGGGTGTTCTCGCAGAGTTCGTAGCCGCTGTAGATGCCCCAGGTCGGGGAGAGGGTGGCGGCGAGCACGGCCCG